>NZ_SJVA01000002.1:0-612904 GCF_004337195.1 Exiguobacterium sp. SH0S7 | reverse complement strand
GATGAGATTTCCCTTTGAGCAATCAAGAAAGACCCCTCAGAGACGATGAGGTAGATAGGTCATGGGTGGAAGCACGGCGACGTGTGGAGCTGAATGATACTAATCGGTCGAGGCTTTGATCTAGAAATGGTTTGTATTGATGAATCTTCAGTTTTGAGAGTTCAATCTCTTAAAAACATATTGACGTCATTGTTAAATGATGTTAATATAATACTTGTCTGGTGGCGATAGCGAAGCGGCCACACCCGTTCCCATGCCGAACACGGAAGTTAAGCGCTTCAGCGCCGAAAGTAGTTGGGGGTCTCCCCCTGTGAGGATAGGACGTTGCCAGGCAAGATCGTTCCGCAATAGCTCAGTGGTAGAGCAACCGGCTGTTAACCGGTAGGTCGTAGGTTCAAATCCTACTTGCGGAGCCACTTTTTCTCTTCTTTGGAGAGCTGTCCGAGTGGCCGAAGGAGCACGATTGGAATTCGTGTAGGCGGCACAACCGTCTCAAGGGTTCGAATCCCTTGCTCTCCGCCAGTTTATCCATATTGTATGGCCCGTTGGTCAAGCGGTTAAGACACCGCCCTTTCACGGCGGTAACACGGGTTCGATTCCCGTACGGGTCACCATTTAAATTTTATATCGTCGCGGGGTGGAGCAGTCTGGTAGCTCGTTGGGCTCATAACCCAAAGGTCGTTGGTTCAAATCCAGCCCCCGCAATTGTGTGGTCCTGTGGTGTAGCGGTTAACATGCCTGCCTGTCACGCAGGAGATCGCGGGTTCGAATCCCGTCAGGACCGCCATTTTTTTATTTAACTAAATTACTACATACATGGCTTTGTAGCTCAGTTGGTAGAGCAAAGGACTGAAAATCCTTGTGTCGGCGGTTCGATTCCGTCCAAAGCCACCATATGTGGGGGGGTAGCGAAGTGGCTAAACGCGGCGGACTGTAAATCCGCTCCCTCGGGTTCGGCGGTTCGAATCCGCCCCCCCCCACCACTTAGGGGCATAGTTTAGCGGTAGAACTACGGTCTCCAAAACCGTCAGCGCGGGTTCGATTCCTGCTGCCCCTGTTTATCATGGCGATTGTGGCGAAGTGGTTAACGCACCGGATTGTGATTCCGGCATTCGAGGGTTCAATTCCCTTCAGTCGCCCCATTTTGTTGGGCTGTAGCCAAGTGGTAAGGCATCGGATTTTGATTCCGACATGCGTAGGTTCGATCCCTTCCAGCCCAGCCATTTTGCGGAAGTAGTTCAGTGGTAGAATACGACCTTGCCAAGGTCGGGGTCGCGGGTTCGAATCCCGTCTTCCGCTCCATTTAATCTCTTTGGCGCCATAGCCAAGTGGTAAGGCAGAGGACTGCAACTCCTCTATCGTCGGTTCGATTCCGACTGGCGCCTCCAACATAATATGCCGGTGTGGCGGAATTGGTAGACGCGCACGACTCAAAATCGTGTTCCTCTGGAGTGTCGGTTCGACTCCGACCACCGGTACTCTCTGCGGGTGTAGTTTAATGGTAAAACCTCAGCCTTCCAAGCTGATGACGAGAGTTCGATTCTCTTCACCCGCTTCATATCTCTCTGCCCTTAGTGGCGGAGAGATTTTTTGTATGCGAAAATAAGAAGAGTGAGGTGATGAATGGGATGACTCCTGAGATACTAAAACAACAGATTGTCGAGTATGCTGCGTCAATCGGGATCGATGAGTTGAAAGTGACGACGGCCGATCCGTTCATCGTCATGAAACAACGACTCATCAAACAACAAGAGAAAGGTTTCGCTTCGGGATTTGAAGAACCCGACCTTGATAAGCGGACGACGCCTGAACTATTGTTAGAGGACGCCCAGTCTATCATTGCGATTGCGGTCGCCTACCCGAGCAAATTGAAAGATGCGCCCCGAAGCGTGGCGGGCGAACGGCGTGGGCTGTTCGCGCGTGCCTCATGGGGGCTTGATTATCATCGCGCCGTCGGCTCACGGCTTGAACAGCTTCAAGTGTATATCGAAGAACTCGTTCCCGGCGTCAAAACGCGCTCGATGGTCGACACGGGTGAACTCGTTGACCGGGCTGTGGCCGAACGGGCCGGAATCGGGTTTAGTGGAAAAAATTGCTCGATCATTTCGCCGGAGAAGGGATCTTACTTGTACTTGGGCGAGATGATTTTAGACACGTATCTGCCACCCGATACAGCAATCGAGGACGGGTGCGGGGACTGTGATAAATGCATGACCGCCTGTCCGACGACGGCGCTCGTTGAACCGGGTGTGCTTGACGCCAAACGGTGCATCGCTTACTTGACCCAGATGAAGACGCTCATGCCGCGAGAGTTCCGCTCGCAGCTTGGCGGACGCCTTTACGGCTGTGATACGTGCCAACAAGTCTGTCCATATAACCGTAAGAAAGATTGGCGCCATCATGAAGAGCTGTTGCCGGAGGCAGAAGTCGTAAAACCGCTGCTCGAACCGTTGCTCAGCTTGAGTAACCGCGAGTTCAAGGCGAAGTTTGGTCACTTGTCCGGTTCGTGGCGCGGCAAGAAGCCGATTCAACGTAACGCGATCTTAGCGCTCGCACATTACCGTGAACCGTCAGCCGTCTCGGTGCTCGAAACATTCATTCGAACCGATGAGCGTGAAGACATGCGGGCGACGGCTGTCTGGGCGATCGGCGCGATTCTCGGTACTGACGCCGAAGCAATCTATCAAGAGATCGAACGCGTAGAACAATCAGAACTGGTTAAAGAAGAGATTCGTATATTCCGAGAGGAGTGGGAACGTGAAGACCGTGTCATCTAAATGGGGAACGTTATCGTACGAATTAAATGAGCAGGGAAAATTAATCGCGTTAGACTTTGCGGAAACAAAACAGGCAGATGGGAGCGCACCGGTGTGGCTCGTCAACATGATCGAACGGGTCGAACGGGAAGGGCTCCAAGAAATTGACCGCGTGTGGATTGATATGAACGGGACGGTTTTCCAACAAGAAGTGTGGGATGCGTTGTTGACGATCCCGTCTGGAGAGACGCGGACGTATAAACAAATCGCGGAACAGATTGGACGTCCGAAAGCAGTCCGTGCCGTCGGCCAGGCGTTGAACCGTAATCCGTTACCTGTCATCTTCCCGTGCCATCGTGTCGTCGGCAGCAGCGGACAGCTCACGGGTTTTGCGGGCGGGCTCGATCAAAAACAACGATTACTCGATATCGAACAAGTGAAGTGAGGAATAGATTATGGCTAACCATGTAGTAATGTTTCAACCGGAAATCCCGGCAAATACGGGTAACGTCTCGCGGACGTGTGCGGCAACGAACTCGGTGCTCCATCTGATTCGTCCGCTCGGCTTCTCGACGGATGACAAGATGTTAAAACGGGCCGGCCTCGACTATTGGCAGTTCGTCGACGTCCGTTACCATGACTCGCTTGACGAACTATGGGCACAACATCCGGACGGCGAATTTTTCTATATTACAAAGTACGGCGAACAGTATCCGAGTGACCTTGACGTGTCTGACGTCGAGAAAGACTATTTCTTCGTCTTCGGACGTGAGACGAAAGGCTTACCGATGGAAGTGATCGAGGACAACCTTGACCGCTGCATCCGCTTGCCCCAGTCAAACCTCGTCCGTTCGCTCAACGTCTCGAACACGGCAGCCATCATCGTCTATGAGGCACTGCGCCAGCAAAGCTATGCGGGATTAAAGTAAGAAAAAAGAGCCCGATTCGTTAGAATCGAGGCTCTTATTGATTACCTTCAGGTTTTCTGTTGTATCCTGCTGTTAAGATCGCCGCAAGGAAGACGACACTGATTCCGACCATTAATAATAATCCCATTTAAAAATCCCCCTTTTGTTCTCCGTGACTACGAATATTATAATATACTTGATAATAGATTTGCACTGAATATGAGAAATTCTTGTGAAATGAGAGCCTATATGAAAACAAATGTGTACTTGTTAAGCTACGCCCCGTTGATTGGGATCATTCTTTTTTCGATGTCACTCGCTATCGCCACGTCTGAATACGCCATTCAATGGCTGACGCGTGTCGGGGTGTATAGTGAAATCATCGCTCTGTTGTCTGTTCAAGAGACGAAGATCCTCGTGCTCGTCATGTTCTTCACGATATACTTCATGCTGTTTAGCGCTTTCAAACTCGTCGCCGATACGTTCAACCAACTCGGTTTCGCATTTTTTGCGCGTGAGACGAACGGTAGCTCGCTCCATCGCTTAAAGCCAGGAGCAACGATTTTCTTGGTCGGTTCAGGTGTCAGTTTTTTGTTTTTGACTTCACTGCCGGCAGCGATTGCGGTCTTGCTTGGCACGTTTGTCGTCTATTTATTCTACTATATTTGGCAAGTCAGTCAGTTGATGTCGACACTTCGTGCAATCGGGCTCTTGTTGATTCAAGCGATGATGTGGGCGATTCTTTTAAGTGGGCTCGTCTGGGCGCTCCTCAGGCTGTTTAACTCGGTCGGGGATATCATCTTATGAACGGGCCTCACATAAAACTAGCCCCTTCAGAAGCTGTGATCAACGAATGGATCAAGTCGTTTATGCCTGCTCATGATTTGTACTTTATCGATGAACGGCTACTATCGCGGCTCGATCATTCTCCAGGCATATTGCTCATACCAAGAGAAGAGTTCAGTCAGCATCCGACATATCGGGATATTAGCGTCGCCAACAGCTACACATACTGGACGGTCGATCCGGTCGCGACACACGTTGTCCATGCGCCTAGCGGGTGGCTAACATCGTTACCGGACGCGTTGAGAAGCGATGTGCTCACATTTCAGGCCACGGTCGGCCGAGGACTTGTCTTTCGGTTAACGGACGACGAATCCAGACGAGAGTGGATGCCTTATATCATCAACGTGGACGGGGTGAGACACCTCGTCTTGCAACAAGATGTATGGACGCTGATGACGAACTTCGAGCGCCGTCAGCTAGTGCTGAACTACGCGAAAGAATGGGATGTGTGGGACGCACATGATTTACCACTTGAAGCACCAAGTCATTTGACGAGATACGCCAACATGTTCTCGACGGAGGCGGGGAGCAACTGCTTAGCGGCGACACTGTTTGCTGTGACGGGGGAAGACTGGTTGATCACGCAATGGGTCCATCCGAAGACGTTTTTACAGACACTGGCTCATGCGTCTTATACTCAAGTCGATGCGGCAGCTGAGGCAGGGGACGTTCTCACTTTTTGGGATGACGCCGGACGTTTGCAGCATGCGACGTATCGTATAGACGATGAGCTGTTCTTCAACAAGAACGGCCAGACGATGTTTAATCCGTGGAAAGTGATTGACGAAACCGAACTACGCGCAGCTTGGGGCGCATTTACCGTCAAAATATACAGACGGACGAAACAAGGCTAGAGGACGCGTCCTCTAGCCTTGTTTTTTAGCGATGCGCTTCTGTCCAAATGATAGCCGGGTATGCCTGGTTGGCAAGCTCCGGGAACGGACGCGGTGTGTCGGCACCGAGCCAGATCGCCGTGATCGTCTGATCGGTCAAGCCGACATACCACATGTCCTTATGCGAGTTGGTCGTGCCGGTCTTGCCTCCGACGTAAGGGCGTTTGATCTGGCCGGCGTAACGTCCCGTTCCGTACGTTGTGACGGCAGATAACGCTTCTTGCATCGCCGAGGCCGTCTCGTCCGACCAGACGGCTTGTTTCATCATGCCCGGGCTGATTGTCGGGGCGCCCGAAGCAAAGCGGATTTCTTTAATCGTCTGACCAGATACGTACACACCTTTATTGAGAAAAGGCGTGTACGCGGCAGCGAGTTCCTTCGGAGATACTCCTTGTGTCAGACCGCCGAGCGCGCTCGCGAGATTGCTGTCTTTGTCGGGATCCCACTGGCTGAACATCATGTCGGCCGTCTCGTAAGCTCGCTCTTGATCGATCGCCGTGAACGCGGCGAGTGCCGGTGTGTTATACGAGTAAGCGACCGTATCTTGGAGCGTGACGTCGCCTAGGACACGGTTGCCACTGTTCGTCGGGCAATACGTCCCGTAACAGACAGGTCGTCCGTCAAGCACCGTATCGAGCTTCGCTCCGGTCTCTTCGATGTAAGGCGCAAACACAAGGACAGGTTTTATAGCCGAGCCCGGCTGCCGGTACGCTTGGGTGGCCCGGTTGAATTCACCACTCTGCTTCATCTCAGAATCGACGAGGGCGACGATGCGCCCGTTCGGCGTCAATTCGGCATAGCCGCCGTTCAAGCCGTTCGGTAAGCGGCTCATCACTTGTTTCGCTTGGTTTTGACGTTCGACGGACAAATACGTTTCGACTGTTGCTTTATTGCTCGCCAAGTAATCTTTAGCCGCTTCTTCATCGAGGTCATAACGTGTACGGACGAGGCGGACCGCGTCTTTCATGACCGTGTCCATATAGTCTGGATAGCGGACTTTGTGGCTACGATAAGAGGCCTTGAGTTTGACGCCGTGAAACGCATCATATGCTTGCTTCGATAGGACACCCGCATCTCTCAATTGCGTTAGGATGCGATCTTTACGCTCGTAAAAGGCAGGAGATGGGTCAAGCGGATCGTAAAGGGACGGATTGTTCGGTACAGTCAGCAAGAAAGCAATCTGGTTCCAATTTAAATCGTCTAGTGGACGGGAAAAGTACGTATCGGCTGCCGACTGGATACCATAGATGTTATGACCGAAGAAAATAACATTACTGTAAGCGGTCATAATTTCTTTTTTACTATAATTTTTTTCAAGCGCTCGCGCGATCATTAATTCCTTTACTTTGCGCTCATACGTCCGTTCGTGCGTTAAATATTCATTCCGGGCCAGTTGTTGGGTAATCGTGCTCCCGCCTTGGACCGACGATTCGTTCGCGTTGTTGATGAACGCTCGGGCAATCCCTCCGAGGTCATAGCCGGGATGGGCGTTGAACTTCCGATCCTCAATGACGATGATTGCTTCACGGATGTGATTCGGAAGCCCATCGACGGAGACATCGTTGCGGCGACCGTTCAAATACAACTGTTCCGTCCCTCCTTTATAAGTCAGCATGACAGCATGTTTCGATGAGAGCGGAGCGGAGCGGACGGCCTCCTCGCCCCACGCGACAATCGTTTTCGCTTGGTCAATCTCTTCTTTTAAAGCTCCGCTGACTGTGAAGCCGACGGCAACCAATCCAGCAATAAACACAACCCCGAGCCATGCTCTCATCGTCTCACCTCTTTCTCTATTCATTATATCGTCAATCTTTCGATAAAATTCAAAATGTAAACGCTATCATATAATAATTTAAGCAGGAATACATTAGGAAACAGCGAAAAAGGGTAATAGAGGATTATATTATGAATTTAGGAGGCAGTACTATGAAGCAAGAAATGGTTGCGATGCTCCTCGCTGGCGGGGAAGGCAAGAGACTTGGGCCTCTCACACGGAAGACGGCGAAACCTGCCGTCAACTTTGGAGGGAAGTACCGGATTATCGATTTCCCACTATCGAACTGTACGAATTCGGGAATCACGACAGTCGGTGTGTTGACACAATATGAGCCGTTAGAATTAAACCGTTACCTCGGCATCGGGTCTGCCTGGGATTTGGATCGCCGCAATGGCGGATTAGCTATCCTGCCACCATACCAAGCTCAGTCGGGGAAAAACTGGTACGAAGGTACTGCGAATGCGATTTATCGGAACTTAAGTTATATCGATGCCTACGATCCGGAGTACGTGTTGATCTTGTCGGGAGACCACATTTACAAAATGGATTACGAGAAAATGCTCGATTTCCATAAAGAAAAACAAGCCGATGTGACGATTTCAGTCATGGCCGTACCATGGGATGAAGCACCGCGTTTCGGCATCTTGAATACGGGCGATGATTTACGGATCCAAGAATTCGATGAGAAACCTGAGAAGCCGAAGAGCAACTTGGCGTCGATGGGAATCTATATCTTCAACTGGAAAGTGTTGCGGGAACACTTAATTCAAGACGCAGAAGACGAGACGTCAAGCTTTGACTTCGGGAAGAACATCATTCCAAACACGCTCCTCGACGGATTGAATGTCTTTGCCTATAAATTCAAAGGCTACTGGAAAGACGTCGGTACGATCCAGTCGCTATGGGAAGCGAACATGGACCTACTCGAAGAAGATCCACCGTTCGATTTATATGACCCAGACTTTAAAATTTACTCGGTCAACCCGAACCAAACGCCGCAATTCATCGGAAAAGATGCTTGTGTCGAGCAGTCGGTCATCAATGAAGGGTGCCGGATCGAAGGAGAAGTCCAACATTCGGTCTTGTTCTATGACGTGCGTGTCGGCGAAGGGTCGCTCGTGAAAGACTCCGTCATCATGCCAGGGGCCCGCATCGGGAAAGACGTTACAATTCATCGAGCCATTGTTGCCAGCTGTGCCGTCATTGAAGATGGCGCGACAGTTGGTGAGCCGGGGGGCGACATCGTTGTCATCGAGCCGCATGAAAATATCGAAAGTGGAACAGTCTTCAAGCAACGTGCTTGATTATAAAATAGACCGACGCAAGGAGGCGTTATTGTTGACGAATGATTTGTTAGGAATCATCAACTTAGGTACCGAAGAGGGGTTATTCCCGGAGTTAACGGGACATCGCAACTTAGCAGCTGTCCCGTTCTCGGGGCGTTATCGTCTCATCGACTTTACATTGACGAATATGATTACCCAAGGTATCGATCAAGTTGGAATTTTTACACTTGATAAGTATCGTTCTTTAATGGACCATGTGGGATCAGGAAAAGAGTGGGATCTTGACCGCTCACAAGGCGGATTGCATATCTTCCCGCCGGCGCTTAAACCGGATGGCGAAGCCTATCTCGGAGATTTAGCGAACTTCTCGATGCACAGGGAACACTTCGTGCGTAGCAAACAAGCCTACGTTGTCATCACCGGCTCGAACGTGTTGACGACAATCGATTATCAAAACATGCTCGAACATCATAAATCGATGGGGGCGGACATCACGCTCGCCTATACGGAGCATGAACAAAAATGCGGCTACTGTCGTCCGATTCGACTCGGGGAGAATGACCGTGTCGTCGGAATCGGGGAGCGCGGCTTTAGTCCGGACGATGAGCATGCATATACGGAAACAATCGTCATGTCGAAAAACTTATTCCTTCGCCTCGTCGATGAAGCGACGTCAAAAGGGGAGTATGACTTGTTAGATGGAGTTATTCTTCCCCAGCTCCACCGTCTCCACGTTCATGGATATCACTATACGGGTAAAATGCAGGTGATTCATTCGGTGCTTTCGTACTATAATGAAAGTATGCGCTTACTTCGCCAAGAAGGAATCATCTACGACTTCCCTCATATTTACACGAAGATCAAACATGAGCCGCCGACTCGCTACTTGAAAGGGTCGAAAGTGAATGAAGCGCTAGTCGCCAATGGATGTAAAATCAGTGGAGAAGTTCAAAATAGTATTTTGTTCCGAGGTGTGGTCATCAGTGAACATGCGCGCGTCAAAAATTCAATCATTTTATCCAAGTCGATCATCGAAGAAGGAGCTGTCGTCGAGAACGCCATTTTAGACAAAGAAGTGGTCGTGAAACGTGGACAGGTCATTCGTGGAACGGTCGATGAACCGATCGTCATCAGAAAACGGACAACGGTTTAAAGGAGGATATTATGAAAATATGGTATGTCGCTTCAGAAGCGGCACCGTTCATGAAAACGGGGGGGCTTGCCGATGTGATTGGCTCGCTCCCTCAAGCGGTGTCTAGCCTCGGTGAAGATGTCAGTGTCGTAATGCCGAAGTACGGCTCGATTGCGCAAGAATATGTCGATGAGATGGAATATTTATTCGATTTGCTCGTCCCGGTCGGCTGGCGTAAGCAGTTCGGGGCCGTCTTGAAGTTAGAGCGCGACGGGATCACGTATTACTTTATCGATAACGAGTACTATTTTAATCGCGAAGGCGTGCTCTACGGTCATTACGATGATGCAGAACGATTCGCCTTTTTCTCCCGGGCCGTCCTTGAGATGATCGGACAGATTGAAGAAGTGCCGGACGTGTTGCACTGCCACGATTGGCAGACGGGTGTCGTTCCGGCGTTTCTACGAATCCATTATCAACACATCGAAGCGTACCAAAAGATTCGAACGGTCTTTACTATCCATAACCTGCAATACCAAGGGATTTTCCCAGAAGCTGTGCTCGGTGAACTGCTGCAGTTTGGGCACGAGCATTTCACGGCAGAGGGCATCCAACATAACGGCCTCGTCAATTACATGAAGGCCGGCATCGTCCATTCCGACCAAATCACGACGGTGAGTCCGTCTTATCGCGATGAGATCATGGAACCTTACTACGGCGAAGGTTTAGATGCGGCACTACGCCACCGTGCCGTCGACGTCCGCGGCATCTTGAACGGTCTCGATTTGGCGACGAACGACCCGAGCACGGACAAACGAATCGCACAAACGTATGATCTCGACACTTTCAAAGAAGGAAAGCTTGCCAACAAACGCATGCTTCAAGAACGGTACGGTCTCGAAGTGCGTGATGATATCATGTTGATCGGATTTGTGAGTCGTCTCGTCGAGCAAAAAGGTCTCGATTTGATTCATGCGGTGAACCATGAGTTGGGGAATTTGGACTGTCAGTTCGTCTTCCTTGGATCGGGTCAACCTGAATATGAGGCGATTGTCCATGAGATGACGGCAGCCCACCCTGGGAAAATCGGTTCTTACATTGGGTTCGATATCGAACTGGCCCACTTGATTTATGCGGGATCAGACGCCTTCTTGATGCCATCTCGATTCGAACCGTGCGGCCTTAGCCAATTGATTTCGATGCGTTATGGAACACTTCCGATCGTTCGTGAGACAGGCGGACTTCGAGACACGGTCAAACCTTACAATGATTACACGCAAGAAGGGACTGGATTCGGTTTCTTGAACTACAACGCTCACGAGATGCTCGCGACGATTGAAAAATCAATTCGTGTTTTCTACGAGGATAACACTTGGAATGCGCTCGTCCATCAAGCGATGACTTCGGACTTCAGCTGGAAACAATCCGCTAAGCAATACCGTGAGTTATATCACCTATTCGCATGACTGGAAGGAGATTTACACATATATGTTTACAGATAAACAGAGCTTCGTCACTTCGTTTCAAGAAAGATTCGTCGCCTTAAATGGGAAATCGTTCGATGAAGGGACCGAGCAGGAAGTGTATCAAACGTTGGCAACGATGGTGCGTGAACAAGCGATTCCGAAATGGATCAACACACGCGACAAGCAAGAAGCCAAACAGAGCAAGCAAGTCATTTATTTCTCGCTCGAGTTTTTGTTAGGCCGTTTCCTCTATAACAACTTACTCAGTATGGACGTTTTAGAAGTTGTCCAAGAAGGGCTTGAAGAACTCGGTTTTGATTTCACGGAAATCACGGAGTTCGAGCCGGAACCTGGACTCGGTAACGGCGGCCTCGGCCGTCTAGCCGCTTGTTTCCTCGATTCACTTGCCGCGCTCAGTCTGCCCGGTCACGGTAACGGGATTCGTTATCGTTATGGTTTGTTCAAACAAAAAATCGTCGATGGCTATCAAGTCGAGTTGCCGGATAACTGGCTCCGTAATGGGAATATGTGGGAGACGCGTCGCGCCGATCGTGCCGTTGACGTTAATTTTGGGGGCTGGATCGAGATGAAGCAGATCGGAGACCGTCTCCGTGTCGTTCATCACCCAGACGAAGTCGTCCGCGCCGTTCCATACGATATGCCGGTCATCGGTTACAAGAACGACGTCGTGAACACGCTCCGGCTTTGGAACGCGGAGTCGCCATTTGATGACGAAGAGTATATGGAACGCACGAAAGGGTCGTACAAAGACTTGTTGAAACACAAGCAGTCGATTGCGACAATTTCAGAGTTCCTCTATCCGGATGACACGACGTATGAAGGTAAAGTGCTCCGTTTGAAACAACAGTACTTCTTCGTGTCAGCGGGTGTCCAATCGATGATTGCGTCTTACTTGCGACACAACAAATCACTCAAACATTTAGGTGACTACTACGCAGTCCACATTAACGATACCCACCCGGTCGTCGCGATCCCTGAACTGATGCGGATTTTGATGGATGATCACGGGTATAGCTGGGATGAGGCGTGGCGCGTGACGAAGAGTGTCATGTCGTTCACAAACCATACACTTCTCGCCGAGGCGCTTGAAAAGTGGCCGGTCGAGATGTACGAGCGTCTATTACCACGAATCTATCAAATCATTAATGAGATTAATACCCGGTTCTGTAAAGACGTGCTCGTCAATTATCCACACCTTGAACCGCATATGGGTGAGATTGCAATCGTCTCGAACAATTACATTAATATGGCAAACCTTGCCGTCGTCGGATCACATTCGACGAACGGGGTCGCCCGTATTCATACAGATATTTTAAAACAACGCGAGATGCGCCACTTGTACGAAATGTTCCCGCTTCGTTTCAATAACAAGACGAACGGCATCACGCATCGACGTTGGCTCTTGAAATCAAACCCGCGGCTGTCGAACTTGATCACGGACGCAATCGGTCCGTCATGGATCGAGCACCCGAACGATCTTGAGAAGTTGATGGACGTCTCGAAAGATACGAGCTTCCAGGAGCAAGTGATGGAAGTGAAACAACAAAATAAACTCGACTTAGCGGCTTACATTCAAGATGAGACGGGGATCAGTGTCGACCCGAACTCGATTTTCGATGTTCAAGTCAAACGTCTGCATGCGTATAAGCGTCAGCTCATGAACGCGATGCATATTCACGCGCTCTATCAAAAGATTCAAACAGACCCGACGTTCACGATGGTTCCACGGACGTTCATCTTCGGAGCGAAAGCGGCGCCAGGTTATTATTACGCGAAAGAAGTCATTCGCTACATCAATGCCCTCGCGTCGATGATTAACAACGATAAACGGGCGAGTCAGTTCATCAAGATCGTGTTCCTTGAGAACTACCGCGTCTCGATGGCAGAACGGATCTTCCCGGGCTCGGATGTTAGTGAACAGATTTCGACGGCGAGCTACGAGGCGTCAGGAACCGGAAACATGAAGTTCATGATGAACGGAGCGCTCACAATCGGTACGCTTGACGGGGCGAACATCGAGATTCGCGATGCGGTCGGTGACGACCATATCTTCATTTTCGGATTGACGCCGCAAGAAGTCATGAACTATAAAAAATTCGGCGGGTATCATGCGGCCGATATTTATCATGCCAACACCGAAGTACGTAACGTCGTCGACGGTCTCGTCAATGGGACGTTCGATAAAGTCGGAGAATATCAGTTCCAAGCGATCTTTGATTCGCTTCTCGTCTATAACGATGATTTCCTCGTCTTGAAAGACTTTATGTCCTATATGCAGGCACAGCGACGCGTCGATGAAGTGTTCGCAGATAAGGCGCGTTGGGCGGAAAGTTCAATCGTCAATACGGCCAAGTCTGGTATTTTCTCGAGCGATCGCACAATCACGGAATATGCGAACGCGGTTTGGAACATCAAGCCGACGAGTGTGAAATAAAAAAATCCACCCGTTATGGGTGGACCTTATTTTCTGGATAACTGATCCAGTCAGAGTATGAGCCGGGATAGAGACGGACATCGTCTTTACCGAGCGCATGTAATGCCAAAATGTTCACGCAGGCGGTGACACCGCTGCCGCAATAAAAGATTGGGTTCGGGACATCGAGCACGTTGGCGTAAAGTTCGCGCAAATCGTGAAAGTCTTGAAGCGTCCCGAGCTCCGTGACGGCGTCTACGTATGGGCAAAGCAGGGCGTTCGGGATATGCCCGGCTTTTTTATCGATCGGTTCGTGGCTTCCGTCGTAACGGTCGGCCGTCCTTGAGTCATACAGGCCACCTGTTGTCGTTGCGGCGCGCACGTCTTCGATTGTGGCGATCATATCGTCGTTGAAATCAGGGACGTATGTCGAAGCAGGATACGTCGAAATCTCGGTCGTTGTCTCACCACAGTAAGTGATGCCGGCCTGGATTCCGCCTTCGAGCACGATGACGCGCTCATGGCCGGCCCACTTGAATAACCACCAAGCGCGTGCGGCGTATGGGAAACCGTCGTCGTAAATAATGATCAAGTCGTCTTTTTGGATACCGATGCGTCGGAGCGTTTCCGTCCACGCTTCTTTTGACGGGAGCGGGTGACGTCCGCCGTGAACGGACACAGGGCCTGACAAGTCTTCCATCAAGTCGAGATGGACGGCATTCGGGAGATGTCCTTGACGATAAACGTATTTTCCGTATGAAGCGTCGTTCAATGAATAGCGGCAATCAATAAATCGGATTGAGTCCGTATGGACGATTTGTTTCAATTCTTGGGCACGCATAGTTGGAAACATAGTATCACCTCGAAGTTTCGTTACTCCCATCGTATACAAGATGGAACAAATTGGCGAGTACTTCGATTGAATTTGAACGTCGAAAGGGGAATTGACCATGGCATGGCAACAAACATATGAGCGTTGGAATCAATATGAGGAACTTGAACCTTATCTTCGGACCGAATTAGACGAGATGTCACAAAACGAGACGACACTCGAGGAGGCGTTTTATAAGACGCTTGAATTCGGGACGGGTGGTATGCGCGGTGAAATCGGACCAGGTGCCAATCGAATGAACGTCTATACGATTCGTAAAGCGGCGCAAGGATTTGCCGACTTTATTTCGGCGTCAGGCGAGGAAGCGAAACGGCACGGAGTCGTCATCGCCCATGATCCACGTCACTATTCACCTGAATTCGCGCTCGAGTCGGCACGGACGTTTGCATCGAACGGGATCAAGACTTACTTGTTCCCGAGCTTACGGGCAACGCCAGAACTGTCATTCGCCGTCAGACACCTAGGCGCGTTTGGAGGAGTCGTCATCACGGCGAGTCATAACCCGCCTGAATATAACGGCTTCAAAGTGTATGGCGCCGACGGCGGGCAATTACCGCCGGCCGAGGCGGACGAGCTCGTGTCTTACGTCAACGCGATCGAGGACGAGTTAAGCATCCCGGTCCAAGACGAAGCAACGCTCCGCGCCGACGGGACGCTCGTCAACGTCGATGCGTCTGTCGATGCGGCTTACATGGAAGCTCTTCAATCGATTCGAATCCATAAGGACGTCCAAGCAGACGCCCTCAAAATCGTCTTCTCGCCACTTCACGGGACGGGTCGCCGACCGGTCATGGAAGGGCTCAAGGCGTATGGGTTTGACCATGTCACGATCGTCGAAGAGCAAGCCGAACCTGACGGCGCTTTCCCGACGGTCAGTTCTCCGAACCCGGAAGAGCGGGCGGCGTTCAAGCTGGCGATGGAGTACGGTGACCGGGTTGATGCCGATTTGCTCATGGCGACCGACCCGGACGCTGACCGCGTCGGCTTCACCGTGCGTGACCGCGATGGGGAATGGTTCGTCTTGACCGGGAACCAGACCGGAGCGCTCTTGATGGACTACATCCTATCGCAAAAAGTCGAGACCGGCACGATGCCAGCGAACGGATTCGTCGCGAAAACAATCGTCACGTCCGAGCTCGGGGCGGCCATCGCTAAAGCGTATGGCGTGCATCTCGAAAACACGCTCACCGGCTTTAAATTCATCGGTGAGAAGATCAAACAGTACGAGGAGTCAGGCGAGTACGAGTTCTTGTTCGGCTACGAAGAGAGCTACGGCTATTTGATTGGTGACTTCTGCCGTGATAAAGACGCTGTCCAGGCGTGCGTGCTCGGCGCCGAGATGGCAGCTTTCCATAAGGAGCAGGGACGAACGTTGTATGACGCGCTCCAAGCGATTTATGAGAAGTATGGCTTTTATGAGGAATCGCTTCAATCGATGACGTTGAAAGGGAAAGCCGGGCTTGAACAGATCGGCCGGATGATGGAATCGTTCCGTGCCAACCCGCCGCAAGAAGTTGCCGGCTATGAAGTCGTCCGCTTCGAGGATTACAAGCTGCAAGTCGCGACCGACCTTCGTCAAAATACGACCGATGACATCGACTTGCCATCTTCGAACGTGCTCAAATTCGTCTTCGAGGACGGGTCGTGGTTCTGCCTCCGCCCGTCTGGCACAGAGCCGAAGATCAAGTTCTACTTCAGCGTTCACGCGGATAGTGCCGAGACGACGACGGCGAAACGTGAAGCGATTGAACGAGACGTTATGAAGCAAGCAAAAGCAATCGACTGACTAGTGTACCACCGCTCAACTGGGAGCGGTGGTTTTTGTTTGACTTCTTTTAACCTCGTCAGTATGATGAGTATATTGCTCAAAACCATGTAATCATATAAGGATTATCAGGAAGGCGGAAATCACATGAAAAAATCATTAACGGCAGTTCTCGCAATCGGCGCATCGTTCGGGGTGCTCGCAGCTTGCGGTACAGAGACGGACAGTGGATCTGAAGAAACAGTCATCACAGTCGGGACGGAAGCGACATACCCGCCATTCACATACAAAGATAAAGGTGAAATCACAGGGTATGACATCGACGTGTTGAACGAAGCGGCAGAGCGTGCCGGCTATACGGTCGAGTATGAGCCGATGGACTTCAAAGGACTTGTCCCGGCACTCGACGCGGAACGCATCGATATGATCGCGAACCAAATGAGTATCACACCGGAGCGTGAAGAGAAGTATGCGTTCTCGGATACGTACGCGGTATCAGGTGCACAAGTCATCGTCGCTTCAGATAACGAAGACATCCAAGGCATCGACGACCTTGACGGTAAAGTTGTCGGTTCGACACAAGGATCGGTTTACGCCCAGATGGCTGAAGAAGCTGGTGCTGAAGTGAAGTTCTATAAAGGCGCGAACCAAGTGCTGCAAGACCTTCAAGTCGGACGTCTCGACGCAGCACTCAACGACCGTCTCTTCATCTTGACGGAGCTCGAGAAGACAGGCTACGACGTGAAAGCGGTCGGTGACGTCTTCAACAAGAGCGAGGCGGGTTACATGACACGCCAAGACAGCGACGTGCTCGATCAGTTGAACGAGGCGCTTGCTGAAATGAAAGAAGACGGAACGATGGCTGAAATCGGTGATAAGTACTTCGGTGAGGACATCAGTCAATGAATGAACTGATCACGACCGTCATCGAGAACCGTTCGGCCTATATCGAAGCCGTACAATTGACGTTGATCGCCAGTATCCTGTCGATTATCCTCGCCTTGGTGCTCGGTCTGATCATCGCGTTACTTTACAGCAGTCCAATCAAAGTGTTGCGGTTGTTCACTCGGACGTATACCTCGTTCTTCCGGGGCACGCCACTGCTCTTGCAACTGCTCATCTTGTACGTCGGCTTGACCGGATTCGTCCAATTGAGTGGGATGCAGGCGCTCATCTTCGGATTGGGTCTGCACTTTGCGGCTTATATCTCGGAGGCGTTCCGGGCAGCCATCAATTCGGTCGATCGCGGACAAGTCGAGGCGAGTGTCGCCCTCGGGATTCCGCGGGCGAAGCGCTTTAAAGACATTATCTTCCCACAAGCGTTATCACGGGCCATCCCACCGGTGTCGAACTCGGTGATTGATATCATCAAGTCGACGTCGCTCGGGTCGGTCATCGCCGTGCAGGAGTTGACGTACGTCTCAGACCAGATTGCAGCGACGACCTATTTGGTCATGCCGCTCCTCTTGTTCTCGGCCTCGATCTATTGGATCTTGTCGACACTTATCCAAGCGGGGCAGCATCGGCTCGAACGTCGCTATGCGACCCGCTAAACGAAAAATCCCCTCGATTCCAAGAATCGAGGGGATTTTGTATTAACGGATGACGAGCTCTGTCTCAGAGTCGAAGAAGTGTGCTTTCGTCATGTCGAGCGCGAGTTCTACGTCGTCACCCATGCGGATGTTCGAGCGGCCGTCGATGCGGGCCGTGAACTGGTGTCCACCGAGCTCGGCGTAAAGGTAAGACTCGGCACCCATGAGTTCAGATACATCGATGTGTGTTTGGAACGTGTGTGTCGTCGGAGAGTCGATGTAGATCGGCTCATCGTGGATCGATTCTGGACGAATCCCGAGGATGAGCTCTTTACCGATGTAACCACGGTCGCGAAGACCTTTCATCTTGCCTTCAGGCACGTTGATTTCTTCGCCGTTCACGACGAACTTGCCGTCTGCGAGTGTTCCGCGGAAGAAGTTCATCGAAGGCGAACCGATGAAGCCGGCAACGAAGATGTTATCTGGGTTGTCGTATACTTCTTTCGGTGAACCAACTTGTTGGATGATCCCGTCTTTCATGATGACGATACGAGTCGCGAGTGTCATCGCTTCTGTTTGGTCATGGGTAACGTAGATCGTCGTCGTATCGAGACGGTTGTGCAACTGGATGATCTCTTTACGCATTTGTACGCGAAGTTTTGCATCCAAGTTTGAGAGCGGCTCATCCATCAAGAACACTTTTGCATCACGGACGATGGCACGACCGATGGCGACACGTTGGCGCTGACCACCTGAGAGTGCCTTCGGTTTACGTTGGAGGTATTCTTCAAGTCCGAGGATACGAGCCGCATCTTGGACGCGACGGTCGATCTCTTCTTTCGGGAACTTCCGAAGCTTCAAACCGAATGCCATGTTGTCATAGACGCTCATGTGCGGGTAGAGGGCATAGTTTTGGAAGACCATCGCGATGTCGCGGTCTTTCGGCGCCACGTCGTTCATGCGTTTGCCGTCGATGATGAAGTCGCCGCTCGAGATTTCTTCGAGTCCTGCGATCATGCGAAGTGTTGTCGATTTACCGCAACCAGACGGTCCGACGAAAACGATGAACTCCCGGTCTTTAATGTGCAAGTTGAAGTCGCTGACGGCTTTCCCGTCACCACCGTCGTATATTTTATCAATATGATTCAATTGAATTTCTGCCATTGTCGTTAGCCTCCTGAGAATGTGTTCTTGTATAATAGCGCTTACAAGATTGATTATACGATGAAACCGCTTGCACGAGATATGTACACGTTGCACAAAAACAGTTACTCAGATTTGTGCAACGTGACAATCAGTTGGAGTAAACTCGCATCATAAAACTGACGAGCGTCATATCCTGTCAGTTCATAGAGCCGATCGAGCCGGTAATTGAGCGTGTTCCGATGCATGAACAGCGCCTTCGCCGTATGGGACACGTTCAGCGAGTTTGCGAACAGCGCCTCTAACAATTCGACGCTCGTCTTATCGAGTATCGAATACGCCGCCTCGGTCAATTGGAGACGTGTGGCAAAAGTCTCATGGTCTTGTAGCAAGTAATGGTATAATAATTGACTAGCAGGGTAAGTTTTAGTAGGGAGTTTCGCGAACGGGCGCAACGTCATGTGTTGATGGTAAAGCGTCCCCAACACACCGAGCGGCCGCTCACTAAAGATGACGTGCGCTTCGACGTAGCAGTCGCTCGCGCCGGCACGCAATACATCCTCGAAATCAGACAAGTCGACGAGTTGGTTCATCTCAATGATTTCAACGTGATGTCGCGTCATGACGACAATCTCCGCTTCTGGCATGAAGTCGTGTAATATCTCTAAAAATTGCTCGAGCGATTCCCTCTCTTGATAGTGGAGCGATAGCGACAACAGACGGAACGGTTGCGCGATCCGATATGAATCGGTGAGCAGGCGGTTTTGCCATTTTTCTTGACGGGGGTCGGCGGTCGTCAAAAACGGTGTCGCCGACCATTCGAGCAGTTGCCGTTCACGCTCGTTCAACTCGCTTTTTGGCAAGCCGAACACGGTCCCGTCATGTGCTTGATACCAAGCATAGTCTCCGGATGCGTCTTCCGACCGATGGACAACGGTCGGGAAAATCGATTTAATACGATCAAACGTAGTCAACACAATCACCTCTTCAACAATGTATCATATTTCAGAACGGGGGCAGGCAGTTTGGATAGTCTACTAAAAATATTCATCATGATCGCCATTGGGGCGACAATCGGGGGAGTGACGAACTTCCTCGCCATCAAAATGTTATTTCGGCCCCACGAGCCAAAGTACATCGGAAAAGTCCGAGTACCGTTCACACCGGGGTTGATTCCGAAACGCCGCGACGAATTGGCGACGAGTCTCGGCAAGACGGTCGTGAAACACTTGTTGACGCCTGAAGGGATGCGGAAGCGCCTGCTCGACGAACAAGTGAGCGGCCACATCACCTATTTCGTCCAAGAGGAAGTCCGGACGATGCTCCGTTCGGACAAGACGATCCGTACACTAGTCGAACCGCTTTATCCGGACGCCGAGTCGCGTGTGTTGACGGAAGCGGACACGAAACTCCGTCAAGAGCTCCGGCTCGTACTTGCTGACGTCAAGTCACGCAAGCTGTACGAACTGCTCGGTGAGGACGGGATGGACCGTGTCCGTGACGTGATCCCGGAAATCGTCGATGCGATGCTCGTCAAATCAGAAGAGTATTTCTATTCGGCGGAAGGAGAGGCTCAGCTGCGGTATATGGTCGACTCGTTCGTCCAACGCCGGCTCGGGTTTATCGCCGGGTTCATTCAAAATATGAACTTCGTCGAGATGATTCGCCCGGAGATTGTCAACATTTTACGTGGCGGGTCGACTCGGTCTGGAATGGCGACGATGATCACGCGCGAGTTCGAACGGTTCAGTGAGCGTACGGTCGACACACTCTTAGATGAGCGATTAGAAGACCGATTGATCGATGGGGTGACGACAGAAGTCATCACCCGTCTCCCGATCGGCGAATTGCTCGACCGGACCGTCTATTCGTATACACGAGACGTCGAGACGCGCATCGTCGACGATCTCGTCCCGAACGGGGTTCAGCTCGTCATCGAGCGGTTCACCAATCAAATGGAGACGGTGATGGACCGTCTGAAAATCGATCAAATCGTGCAAGAGCAAGTCCAATCGCTCGATACGTCGTACCTCGAGGAGATCGTCTTATCGATCTCGAAACGGGAGTTCCGGGCAATAACATGGCTTGGGGCGCTGTTAGGTGGTATGATTGGTTTGATTCAAGGGTTGATTGCCATCGTTTGATCGGCCACGGCCCTAATAGTATTTAGGAGGACGTCACATGTCACAAACAAACTTGTACGATCATGCTAACCAATTGGAAAAAGCACTTCGCGAATCTGAGGAGTTCACAAATCTCTCTTCATTATACGATCGTGTCAATGCGGATGCAGAAGCGAACCAGTTGTTCGCTGACTTCCGTGATATCCAAATGACGCTTCAGCAAAAGCAAATGCAAGGCGAAGAAATCTCAGAACAAGAGATGATGGATGCTCAAACGAAAATGATGAGCGTTCAACAGAACGAATTGATCATGGAGCTCATGCAAGAAGAGCAACGCATGCATCAACTGGTCACAGAAGTGACAAAAATTATCATGAAACCACTTGAAGAGCTATACGCTCCGATGGTTAATGAAAACGAAGTTCAATAACACCTGTGCGGATGGCTTTCGAGCCATCCGTTTTTTTTGTTGACCGACTTGTCAAATTCATTATGATAGCGCTTACATATTATGGGGTATAATAACCTTGTACATCAATTCACAAGAGAGGGTGGACGTCATGGTCACCTTGTTCATATTAGCGGTCATGATCATCTTTTTCATCGGGGGCTGGTTGCGGGCCGATCTCGTCGCACTCGTCGGGCTAGTCGCGCTCGTATTGACACAGCAACTGTCGCCTGTCGAAGCGATGGCGGGTTTCTCGAATCCGGTCGTCTTGATGATCGCCGGACTATTCATCGTCGGAGCGGGCCTGTTTCATACAGGGCTCGCCGAACGGCTTGGCGCTGGGCTCATTCCTTATGCGAAAGGGAGTGAGGTGCGTCTATTTCTCGTTCTGATGGTCACCGTGACGTTTCTATCGAGTCTCATGTCGAACACGGGGACGGTCGCGCTCTTGATCCCGGTCGTTCTCGCCATGTCGAGACAAACGGGTACGAATCCGGCAAAACTGTTAATGCCGCTCGCGTTCTTTTCAAGCATCGGCGGGACGATGACACTCATCGGGACCCCACCGAACCTTGTCGCCGCCGAGGCGCTCCGTGGTGCCTCAGTCGGAACGCTCGGTTTCTTCTCGCTACTGCCGATCGGGTTCGCCGCCGCCGTCGTCGGGCTGCTCTACTTTTATGTCATCGGGAACCGGTTGCTCGATGCGGGCGAGGTTCGTTCGGTCGTCGTCGCCCGTCTGCCGATGCCCGAGTTGAACATCTACGCGCTCACGCTCACGAAAGGTCATCCGCTCGTCGGGAAAACACTCCGAGATGTGAAGTGGTCACGTGACGGTTTGATCGTCCTCGGTGAAAAGCGAAAAGGGATCGCGCATCGACTCGTCACGGCCCGAGCCGATACGGTGCTCTATGAGGGACGTGTCCTCGTTAGCGGCGCAGAAGCGGATGTTCGACGCGTCGCCCGTCAAGAAGGGGTGGTCGTTGAACCGATGGAGCTGAAAGATGTCTACGGGAAAGAGTCAGGCGTCGCTATTTTCACCGTCCCGTCTGATAGCCCGCTCATCGGTCACTGTCTCTCGGAGAGTCGGTTGCGGAATGACTACCGCTTGAACGTGCTTCAAGTCATCCGCCCGAACGAAGAAATTGCGATGACACGGTTGAAAGATGTCCCGTTAGAGCGAGGCGATATGCTCGTGGCCCAAGGCGAGTGGGGCGATTTAGAAAAAGCGGGTGACGAGACACACTTGTTGCTCGCGAACGAGCGCGTGACCGATGTCGCCAACCGAGCTGTGTCCGAGCGCCATCAACTCGCGGCCGGTCTCATCATGCTCGTCATGATCGTGCTCCTCGTCTTCGAATGGGTCGACCCGACCGTTGCCGTTTGGCTCGCGGCCATCGCGATGGTGCTGACGGGAGCGGTCCGGCATATGGACGTTGCCTACGAGTCGGTCCAATGGTCGTCGCTCCTGTTGATCGCCGCCATGATTCCAGTCGGGACCGCACTTGAAAATGCGGGTGTCATGACCTGGCTCGTCACATGGATCAGTGAGTCGTTCGGACGTGCTGGTCCGGTCTGGGTGCTTGTCGCCATCTTCGTCGCAACGATGGTGCTCAGTCAAATCATCTCCAATACGGCGACGGCCGTCTTGTTCGCACCGCTCGCCTTATCGCTCGCCGCGTCACTTGAAGTCAGTCCGGTGCCGCTCGTCGTCGCCGTCGCGGTTGCGGCATCACTCGCGTTTATGACGCCGTTCGGCTCACCGACGAACGCTATGGTGTTCAGTATCGGCGGCTATCGCTTTTTCAATTTCGTTAAAGTTGGTTTGCCGCTACAATTGATTGTCGCGGTCGTCGCGATTTTTTCGATTTTATCTCTCTTCCCATTCTGAAAGAGGAAATTTTTGTTAGTTGACGAATAAGTTATCAACAATGAACTGATGAGGTGGACAGATGATGTGGAAACGAATCGGCATCTTGTTGGCGGTCGTCTTGCTCGCGGCCTGTTCAGATGCGAGTGGGAAGCCGGAGCCGACGCTAGGGGCGGACGCCAAAATGGCCGAAGCGTATTTAGAAGAGCAAGGTTATGAGCTTGTCTCTTATAAAGGGAATCGGACGTCGAGCTTTGAGAAATCGGATTTGCTTGAGCTGCTGACTCGTAGTACGTGGGAAGTCCAGACGACGCCTCCGGATGAATACATCGGACGCAACATTCGGCAAGAGCATTTTATCGTCCGCAACCATCCGCTCGGTCAGGCGAACGTCTTTGTGATGATGGTGGACGGTGAAATCATCGGCGGTACGTCGTTCCCGGATTCGGCCGAGCCGCTCGTCGGCAGTTCGTATTCGCTAGACGGCAAAACGTCGGAAGAGCTACATCCCGATTATTGGACGTGGCGCGAACAATGGGAGACTAAATATAGCGAATAAACAAGCGCCTCGGGTTCCCGGGGCGCTTCTGTTATGAGGCCGTGCCTTTTAGTTTTCCAGGAAGTTTGCACCGTTCGAAATAGATGAGTTGCCCTTGGCGGACGATGCGCGCTCCTTTATGGTCGTGACCGGCCTCATGGAGCATCGCTAGCCCTGTCGCTTTTCCTTCTTCGTCGTTCGTTGCCTCGAATGAATCATTAAGTAAAATCGTGCCGTCATTCTCGAACGCAGTGACTGTGTACATGTTCAAACGGATCCCCCCCTTTCTTTCCATTGTACTGAATCACCATTCATTCTTCAAGCGATGGTTTCGTTAGTTCGTCGAACGTGAGCTGACGGGCCGTCTCCGTTCGGGGAATCAAATCGGAGACGGTCATGCCGATTAGACGGACCGGCTCGTTGATTGACATCTCGTCGAACAAGCGTCGGGAAAGCCGTTTGATCTCATCATGGTCATGGGTCGGATGGTTCAGCTTGATCTGGTGACTGCGTGCTTGAAACTCGCTCGTTTTGATTTTGATCGTCACGGTTTGACAACTCAATTCACGGCGGTCGAGCTGCTGCAACACGTCTTCGATCTCAGGGATGACGCGCTCATACACTTCCTCCGGGTCGTCGAGGTCAAAGGCGAACGTCGTCTCCGAGCCGATCGACTTGCGTTCACGGGTCGGGACGACGGGACGGCTGTCACGTCCGTGTGCGAGTTCGTATAACTGGACACCACGGTCATGGCCGAGGATGGCCTTCAACTGTTCAGGTCGCGATTGCTGGATGTCGGCAATCGTTTCAAAGCCATGTTTGAAGAGGATTTGAGCAGTCACTTTCCCGACACCGTGCATCGCCGTGATTGACAGCGGGGCGAGGAACGACTCGACTTCGTCCGCGGCGACGATAGTGAGGCCGTTCGGTTTGTCGAACCCGGAGGCGATTTTGGCGACGAACTTGGACGGAGCGACTCCGGCGGAAGCGGTCAGTCCGGTCCGGCGTTTGATCTCACCAAGAATGTAGCGCGCCACGTAAGGAGCCGACGTGCTCATGAGTGAGTTCTCGGTGACGTCGAGGTACGCTTCATCGAGCGATAGCGGCTCGACAAATGGCGTCACGGACTTGAAGATCTCCATCACGTCTTGGCTCACTTGCCGATACGCCTGAAAGCGCGGCTTGACGAACGTCGCTTGCGGGCACAGGGCGAACGCCCGGCGTGACGACATGGCGCTATGCACGCCGTATTTCCTCGCCTCATACGAACAGGTGGCGACCACTCCACGGCTGTGGGGGGCGCCACCGACGACGACGGGCTTATTTCGCAAATGAGGGCGGTCTCGTTGTTCGACGGATGCATAGAACGCATCCATATCGACATGTATGATTAAACGTTCCATCGGCATCTCCTTTCTGTTTCAATCGACTCCTTTCATTATAGCGAACTTTTGTTCGTTTTTTTACTGTTTTGTTCTCTTCCTCTGTTTTTCCATTTGTTTTTGGTTACGGATTTGATTCGGGAATTGTAACAGAGAACCAATCCAATTTTTTTGTTTTAACCAAGCGTAAACTAAGCCCGTGAAGAGAACAATCATGACCCAAGCGAATAGATAGCCGAGCGGCCATTCGAGTTCTGGCATCTGTTTAAAGTTCATGCCCCAGACGGCACCGAAGGCGACGACCGGTGTCGTCAGCGCCGTGAAGACGGTCAACGCCTTCATGATCTCGTTGCCACGGAAATTTGACAGCGTCGAGGCGAGGTCGGTCAAGGCGATGACATCGCCTTGGTAGTGTTCGATCAACGTCAACAGCCGGTCGACACGGTACTCAGCAAGGCGATAAGACTTCAGCTCATTCAACTCTATGTCGAGGAACGCCTCTCGTCCCGCCATCAGTAGCTCGCGGTACGGGACGACGGTATCTGACCAGCGTTCAATCTCGCTCCGCAGCCAAAATATTTCGTTCATGAACTCAGGCGGAACTTGACCGCTCATTTGACGCTGTGCCATCATCAGACGTTCCTCGTATTCATCGATCCCGTGGAAATAATAATCCATCTTTTCGGCGAGCAGGTCATAGAACGCTTCAATCGGTGTGTCATATTGTTTCGCTGCGACGCTATCGCAATACAGATCATCAAACCCGATCGTCCATAAAAAGTCACGCGTCACGAAGTAATGACCGATTTTCTGCGGTTCGCGTTCGAGCTGCTCATAGTCGAGCGTAAGCGAACCGTACATGTAGTCCTGCTCGACGATGATTTTCGTCACTTTGGCCGTTGTCAGTTGTTCGAGCCAATACGTGTATGCTTCCATATAGTAGTCGTCAACGTGTACGATTTCCTCAGGTCGTGTGTACCAAGTCCAGTTCATCTTGTATTCCCCCAATTTTCTTCTCTCCTCAAGTATTCCCGGTTTACTGAGAAAGTTGGCATCTAAGGCGAACTTTCGTTAAGATGGAAGTACTGACAAGAAGAGAGGTGCTTTCATTGACGACTAAAATCGGTCAGCTCAAAGTGGGCGACACGTTAAACCAATATGTAATGATCAAACAATCATATCGAGGGCTCGCCGGGAACGGGAAGCCTTATCTGACGCTCGTTTTATGCGATGAGAGCGGCGAAATCGAGACGAAGGTGTGGGATAGCGCCGATACAGAGAAGTACGGGACGAAAAAGATTGTCCACGCCTCAGGAGAAGTCATGGACTATCGGGGCCGGACGCAACTCAAACTGAAGCAGATCTCGATTATCGAAGGGGAGACGGACATCGCCCCGTACGTCCGCTCTGCGCCGATTCCGAGGTCGGAGCTCGAGACGACGATCCGGGCGTATATCGACGCAATCAGTCACGAGGGTATGCGGGAACTCGTGACGACGATTGTCGACCGAAACGAAGAGACGTATTTCACGTATCCGGCGGCGGTGCGTCATCATCATGCGGTCTATTCAGGTCTCGCGTTCCATGTCATGTCGATGCTCAAGCTTGCTGGAACGATGTGTGACTTGTATCCACAGTTGAACCGTGACTTGCTCGTCTCAGGTGTCGTCTTGCACGATTTGGCGAAAGTCATCGAGCTGTCGGACGCGATCACTCCGGAATATACGCTCGAAGGCAAGCTGCTCGGTCACTTGTCGCTCATGTCGTCCGAGATTGAAGTCGTAGCCCGCGAGCTCGGGACCGACCGCGAAGTCACGACGTTGTTACAACATCTCGTCTTGAGTCATCACGGGAAGCCGGAGTGGGGCTCGGCAAACGCGCCGCAACTTCCGGAAGCGGAGATGCTGTTCTTCATCGACAACATCGATGCCCGGATGAACATGTTCGATAAGGCGTTCGAAGGTGTTGAGCCAGGAACGTTCACAGAACGGGTCATGGCGCTTGATAACCGGGCGTTTTACAAACCGAAATTATAAGAAAAGGCAGGCATCCCGCGGGACGCCTGCCTGTTGCTTATTGTTCTGTCGACTCTTCGGCCGGTGCTTCTTCTGACGTTCCTTCTTCTTCCGCTTTGAGTGCGTCTTTTACTGCGTCGAACTGTGTTGAGGCTTTCGCGTCTTTCACGTCAACGTTGTATTTTTCAATCAACTCAGCGTAGATTTTGTTGGCGTCGACTGAAGCTGCCTTTTCAGTTGCCACTTCTTCACGGATGCGGTCTTTCTCATCTTCGAGTTTGAGATCTTTCTCTTTACGGTCAACGACTTTGATGACGTGGAATCCGTATTGTGATTGGATCGGCTCTGAGACTTTACCGACGACATCTTCTTGGAACGCGTAGTTTTCGAATTCAGGAACCATGGCGCCGAGTGAGAAGTAACCGAGGTCACCGCCTTTTTCACCAGAACCGTCTGTCGATTTTTCTTTCGCGACGTCTGCGAAATCAGCGCCATCGTTGATTTCTTTGATGATCGCTTGCGCTTCTTCTTCCGTCTCGACGAGGATGTGGCTCGCCTTGACTTCAACGTTCTCTTTGGCGAATTGAGCTTCAATTTCTTCGTCCGTCACGTCGACGAGTTCAGACTTCGCAGCATCGACGAGCATCTGGCCGCGGAGCGCCTCTTTGAACTCATCCGTGTCTGTCATGCCAGCCTGTTGGATCGCTTGTTCGAACTCTTCTTTCGAGTTGAACTGCTCTTCCGTCTTGCTGAACTCTTCGTCGACTTTTTCTTGCTCGACTTTGTCGCCATACTCTTTTTCGAGAAGTGCGTTCATCGTTTCTTGGAAAGCGAGTTGTGGGACCATACGGTCGTAGCTCATGTTCGCGATTTCACCGCGCGTGATTTCGCCACCTTCGAAAGAGACAACAGTTGAGTTGTCAGAAGATCCGCCGCTCGTTGCAGCGTACGTTCCACCTGCACCGATGAGAAGCGCGATTGCCGATGCGCCGACAAGGGCACCAGTTGAAAACTTTTTGTTTTGTTTGTTTGGTTCATTCGTCATTCCGTTTGACATATATTCCACCCCTAAAAATCTATAAGTTTCTATGTTCGACTATACCACATTTTGTTAATGATGACAGCTGTTCGGTTACCTGTGTAGTATCATAGCACAGAAACGTATCGTATAATGATGAAAGAGAATGTGAAATGATGGGGTGGGAAACGTGTCGTTAGAAGAGAAAGTTAATCAGTTGTCTTTTCAGATGGAGCTGTTGCTCGGACTAGTCGATTGGTCGAGCCGGCCATTTGAATATGAAGTCATCAAAGCAAACTTGACGAAAGAAGAAGTTGCGGACTTCTATCGCTTGCTCGACGAGATTCGCCATCAACAAAACGAGCAAAGGCGTTACGGCTTGTCGTCCGTAGAGCCTTTGCTCGTCAGTTTCGTAGGGATGTTGCATCCGTCGTTAGACCCTGGAGTCACCTTGGCGGCGTGCGTCAAACAAGGGATTGCTCTCGAAGTTACAGAGCCCCTGTATGCACACGTCAAGCTTCTTTAGTCACTTCGTCATCCTCGGGACGACGTCCGGCCTCTTCAGAAATCATTTTTGATGTTTCAGCGAAGATGTCCATAAAGTTATCGCCGTAAAGGCGGCGGACGATGGCCGTGATGTCCGTCAAGTCTGGGAACTTCCCATATAACTCCTGTAACGGGAGCGAGGCACGGAACACACCGTTCTCTTCAGGATCGAACGCATGAATCGTTTCGAGCAAGAGCGCTTCGCCTTCAGGTGTCAACTGTACATAAGTATTACGTTTGTCCGTTTCTTTTTTAGAGAACGTGAGGAGACCACGATCTTCTAATTTTTTCGAAAAGTTGAACGCGGTCGATACGTGCATCACGCCATATTTCGCAATCTCAGAGATTGAGGCGCCACCGAGCGCGTGGGCGATCCATAAAATATGATGCTCGTTTATGTTCAAATCGAAAGGCTTGATCCAGTTCTGCCAGTCTTTTTCGACCGTCTTCCACAATGCTTTACTGAGCTGAATGATTTTATGGCTATAGAGCATGGCCTCAGGGCCAGAGAATTCTTTTTCATGTTCCATCTCAATTCATCCTTTCCGGATACAAAGTGACTAAAACGACGGACGATGCCTAAAGACCGGTCAGTCGGTCTTCTTCGCTTTCGCTTCGGTCATATCTGACTGTACGTTTGAAAGCTCGTTTAGGTTTCCTTGGATCTGCTCGATTGAAGGCTGAATGTCTTGTTGATAGCGTTCGACCTCGGCTTTCACTTGATCCGTCAATTCTTTGCCTTGTAACTTACCAGCCGCCACCACTTGTGAAGCATCTTTGGCAACTTTTTGGAATTGTTCTTTCAACGTAGTGATTGTAGACGCCCGATGCTGATTCGATGCGGCATCGTTGGCTGTTCCACGAGCAATCTTTTTCACTGTCGCTACGCCTAAAAACGCTACGACAAAGCCAAAAGCAACCCACTCGCGACGATTGTGACTCGACAATACATTCCCCTCCTCAAGCACGATAATGCTAGAATACATTCTTTTCATATTATTTTACCAAAAAAGAGAGATTAAAAACCTATATCTCAAATAAAATTTTTCAGAACATTCAATTTTGACCGAAAAATCATTTTATTTTAAAATGAGGTCAAAGGAAGGTGACCTCCAGTGGACAAGCAAAAGCGTTGGTTCGATGACATGCTAGACTTGTACAACGCGGCGAAACAACTGGGAGATGACCCTTGGGCACATAAAATAATGGAAGCACTCGAGGCGGGATACGAAGCGTCAGAACAGAACGAACAGACGCGTAAACAAACTTTGCTTGAAAAGCGACTTTTTGAAATCGACACCCGTCTAAATGAATTAAGAAAAGAGTTCGAACAAGCGGAGTCTGTCAAATCTCGTCAGCAACTGTATGAGCATGCGATCAAATTGCAAATAGAACGGGCACAAATTGAAGAAGAGCGGAAGCGGCACTTCAATTCGATCAACTCGTCATGACACACAAGAAAACGGACCAGGCTCTCGGAGGAGTCTGGTCCGCTTGTTTCGTTCAAACACGTTGTTTGATTTGAGCCGCGAGCGTGCTCATTTCTTCTGGCGTGTACGCATCGTTATGGGTTTCCCATTTCGCGTCGAAGCCGTCTTCGTGGCCGTATCGCGGGAGCAAGTGAATATGGAAATGGTACACTGTCTGACCGGCGATTTGTTCGGCGTTCGAGAGGACGTTCATCCCGATCGCGCCCGTTTCGCGTTGAATCGCGCTCGCGATTCCCGGGACTGCTTTAAAGACGTCACTTGCGACGTCGCTCGGAAGTTCGTAAATGTTTTTGGCATGATGTTTCGGGATGACGAGGGTATGGCCTTTCGTCACTTGGGAAATGTCGAGAAAAGCGACGACGTCATCATCTTCGTACACTTTGTAAGAAGGGATGTCGTTGTTGACGATTTTACAAAAGATACAATTGGCATCGGTATGCATCGTATTTCCTCCATTCATGAAATGACTGATCGATTTCATCATAACACGGAAGTTCAGGCGAAAGAATGATTGTCCTCGTTCTCACGTCATCCTACAATAGAAGGACAAGAGAAAGTGATAGGAGTGGAGAGAATGGCGTATGAACGATCGAAGAAGACGACAAGGCAGCGCAAGATTCGCCTCGTCATCGTCCTAGCCGTTTTGCTCGTCTTAGCGACGGGGGCAATCTATATATGGGGCTATAAGCCGGCGGAGGCGAACGCGCAAATCCACGTTCGATTCAAAGAGGCTCTGTTGACAGAAGACGTCGCTTTCTTTGAGCAGACGGTTGAATATGAGACTGAGCCGCTTACGCGCGCTGAGGCACTCCGGTTCATGCGTTGGCTGAACGAAGAGAAATCGATTCGAGGTGAGGCGATCTCTGAGGTGGCGGCGGACCGCGCCGATGAACGTCAAGGTATGGAGTCAGTCGGGTTGTTCCGCTTGCTTGATACGGGAGACGGCCGGTTCGGTTTTGCGGATTATCGGATTGAGCTGTTACCGCAAACGTTCGTTGCGACGTCAGACGTGCCGTTGACGAACATATGGGTCGATGGGACACAAGTAGGCCGGATTGATGTGGCGGGCGACAGCTTGACGGTCGAGCGGATGCCAGGCCGGTACGACGTCAAAGCCGTCGCGGTCGTGAACGGGGAGACCGTCACGCGAACGGAGACGGTGACGCTCGTTCGGGAGGAACAGCTCGCTTTCGCGCTACAGCCCGAAGCGAACGAGACGATCGCCGGTCAGTTCGATATCGAGCGGGTCGAGCTGATCGAGATTGAAGTCGAGGCGAGGACCGGGCATTCGCTTGAAACGATTGAGTCGGTTATGAACAAGCGGGAGAAGGCGGTCGTCGAACAGCTCGGTGAACCGCTTGAACGGGACGGCGACGTGTGGCGGTATGACGGCATGGATGTGACATTTGTTAAAAAGAAAGTGAACCAAATTGACATCGATTTGGACAAACGGACGGACGATATGGTCGCCCTCCTCGGTGAACCGAATGAACGAATCGAGACAGAGCTTGGGATCGAGTGGCGTTACGATCGCTCGCTGTTCGAATCGATTTTCACGTTGCTCGGTTTAGAAACGGATAAACGCTTCATCGAACGCGACGGGGCGATGTATTTACTGTTAAGTTGAACGGAAAAACGGGACCCTCGTGTCGAGGGTCCCGTTTTTGTAGCACTGGATTAGCGCTTTTTGTTCATTGATTTCATAACGAACGATACGATCAAGATCAAGATAATCGCACCAAGAAGTGCTGGAATAATCGCGATGTCAGCGATGATTGGTCCGAAATCAGGGAAGATCAATCCACCAAGCCAAGCACCAATGATACCAGCGATGATGTTACCGATAACGCCACCTGGTACGTCTTTACCTAAAATAAGACCTGCTAACCAACCGATGATACCTCCGACGATCAAATAAAGAATAAAACCCATGCAAACATTCTCCTCTCTGTTTTGTCCATTGTTCTCAATAACAATTTTATGGAACAATGGAAGTGATGAATAAGTTTTTAAAATGCCTTACAGTAGAGAATATTCCCATGTGACAATTTTTAAAACATATATCACAAAAAAAAGTTGAAAATAAGGGGTGGAGTTTTCATGTTACACGTCGAACACTTGAACGGCGGTTATATAGGTAAACAAGTGCTACATGATGTTTCGTTTGAAGTAAAAAAAGGTGAGCTCGTTGGGCTGATAGGGCTAAACGGTGCCGGGAAATCGACGACGATCAAACATATTTTAGGATTGCTTGAACCGATTTCGGGATCAGTCGAAGTCGACGGAGAAACGTTGCAATCATCCGAAAAAAATTATCGTAAGAAAATAAGTTATATACCTGAGACACCGATTTTGTATGACACGTTGACGTTACGTGAACATTTGTTGTTGATGGGGAAAGCGTACGAGATCGACAGCCGTGACCTCGAGATGCGGACGGAACGATTGGCCCGCGACATGCGTATGGAGAAACAGTTGGACTGGTTCCCATCCGTCTTCTCGAAAGGGATGCGCCAAAAAGCGATGATTCTGAGCGCGCTCGTGACGAAGACGCCGCTCTTGATCGTCGACGAACCGTTCGTCGGTCTCGATCCGCTCGCGATACGTCAACTGCTCCGCCTATTTGATGAGTATAAACAAGATTGTGCGATTCTCATGTCGACGCATATCCTCGAGACGGCGGAACGTCACTGTGACCGGTTCGTGTTTCTCCATCAAGGAGTCGTGATCGCGACCGGTACGGCAGCGCAGTTGCGTGAAAAATATGCGCTCCGTCCTGACGCGACGCTCGATGACATTTATGTCGAGGCGATCGAGGCCGAGGAGCGGGCGCAATGAGGGTGTTTAACGCTCGGTTTAATGGTTGGATGGAAGAAGTCGTGAAGTATAGCCGCTATGTGGCGAACGGGGGTCTCTTGTTCACGCTCTACTTCACGCTCATTTACGGAGGGTTCGTCTACAATCAATTTTTAAACGAACTCGACCCGGCGTTTCCGAGCGAATGGGTCGTCGCGCTCGTGTTTTTGCTCTTGCCACTCGGGCATCGGCCGCGGACGTTGCTTCAAGAAGCGGACCAAGTGTTTTTGTTGCCAGAGCTCGGTGATATCCGTTCGTATATGAACGGGGTCCGTCTGTTCAACGTCGTGTTTGCGAGCGTTCGGGCGCTCGTCGCCATGCTCGTCGTCTTGCCGCTCATCGTCCGGACGCAAGCGCTCACGCCGGCAGAAGTAGGCGCCATCGTCGCAGCGAGCGTGTTGCTTTCGGCAGCGGGTCGCCTCGCAAAGCTCGAATTGGTCTCAAACGTGGTGCTCTTCAGTGCGCTCGCGAGTGGAGTCATCATGATTTTCGGTGTCCCGTTATTGACGCCGGTGCCGGCGCTTGTCGCGCTTGTCTTGCTTCATCTAAGACGACACGACCGCATCCCGCTCCTTGATTGGCTCACGCTCGAGCAGAAGAGCAAGGCGCAGTTCGACCGTGTCATCAGTTGGTTCGTCGACTTGCCGGCGATGCGGGAAGAAGTGAAGGAGAGAAGTGTCATCGTGCGAGCGCTCGAGCGTTCGGTGCTCAGACGCGCGGATGCCGCACGTTATGTCTATGGCTTACGTGTCATCCGTTCGAAAGACTCGCTCGACCTCGTGTTCCGCCTTTCTGTCGTGGCGTTCATCGTCATGTGGCTGTCGGGTGGCTGGTATGTCGGCTTGGTCGTCCCGCTGTTTGTCGGTTTGACGGCACTCCAACTCGTGCCGCTCTTCAAACGACTCGATACGATGTCGATCGCTTCATGGTTGCCGATCACGCGTCTTGAACGGTTGGCGGGTTACAAATGGTGGATGAACCGCTTGCTGATTGGTCAGTTGGTCGTCCTGACGCTCGGGTCGGTCGCTTTCGGTGCTAGAGTTGACGCGGTCGCGGGAGTCGTGCTCGGCTATCTTGTCATCCGTTACTATTTAGGGCGGTTGAAATGAATAAGGGACACCCTTCCGCGTGGAGGGTGTCCCTTTGACTGCTGTTATTTTTTTGGTGACATGACCGACACGCTCGAGCCGAGAATCTTCGGCAGACGAGCCGGAGTGTCAGTTTCCGCATCGATTTCACCGTACGCCGATACACCGTGCTCGGCGATATCGAGTCCGACGTCTTCTTGCTCCTCAGTGACACGGAGACCGATCGTCATGTCGAGTAGTTTTAAGAAGGCGTAGCTTCCGCCTCCGGCGATGACCATTGCGATCAAGACACCAAGCGCCTGGACGCCGAGTTGTGACAAGCCGCCACCGTAGAAGAGGCCGGCCGAACCGATGCCGGTGATCTCGACGAGACGCGGTGATGCGAAGAACCCGAGTGCGAGTGTTCCGATGATGCCAGCGACACCGTGGACCGAGAAGGCGCAGAGTGGGTCATCGATATATTTCGCCATGAGGATACTCGTGCCGTATGTTGCGATGGAAGCGAGGGCGCCGATGACGACAGCGGCCCATGGTTCGACAAAGGCACAAGCGGCTGTGATGGCGACGAGCGCACCGAGGACACCGTTGACGACTGAAGGGATATCGGCCGTCTTCTTGTGGATCATGACGATGGCGAGCGCGCCGAGCGCACCGGCAGCCGTAGCGAGCATCGTCGTAAGTGCGACATAACCGAAGAATCCGTCAGCGACCGACATCGTCGATCCCGCGTTGAATCCGAACCAACAGAGCCAAAGGACGAGTCCGCCGACGACCGTCAAGACGTGGTTATGACCGGCGAGTGATTCTGTTTTCCGTCGTGGTTTCAAGATGATCGTCGCCATGAGGGCAGCCATCCCACCTTGAAGATGGACGACGGCTGAGCCTGCGAAGTCCTGCATCCCCATTGAGCCGAGGAGTCCACCCGCCCAAACCGAGCGAGCGACGATCGGATAGAGAATGGCGACGAAGAAGATACCGAATAAGACGTAAGCCGACAGTTTAGCCCGTTCAGCAAATCCGCCCCAAGCGATTGCGAGCGCAACGGCGACGAATGACAATTGGAACAAGAATTTAATGTCGAGCGAGACGTTGGCCCAGTCGAGGCTCGTGAACGATCCGTTTAAAAAGAATCCTTCAGTCCCGAACCAGCGGGGACCATCCCCGAATGAGAGGCCGAACCCGACGGCCCAAAAGGCGAGTGCCGCCACAGAGAGGCTGATGATTTGTTTGACAGCGACATGCCCGGCGTTTTTAGCCCGGAGCGTCCCGGTCTCGAGTAAGCCGAAACCAAGTTGCATCGTCAAGACGAGCAGTGCGGCGATGAGTACGAACAGCGTGTCCATATAATACATAATTTCTTCCATGTTGCGATTCCTCCTTTTAGCAAGTGTGATTTCAAAAGTTGGTTTCAGTTTAAGACGAAATGAACGGGTTGGATTGCAATTTGTCAGATTATCTGACATAGTTTTTTTGAGAAGGGAGATGGCGGACGATGGACTACAAGTCGAAGAAAGTGATTGGAATGGGCGTCATTACCGAACTGACCGGGCTTTCTGAACGACAAGTGCGCTATTATGAGGCGAAAGGACTCGTCTTCCCGGAGCGGACAAAGGGAGGCTCGCGTAAATATTCTTTCCATGACGTCGAGCGGTTGATCGACGTGGCGTCAAAGCTTGAGGACGGGTGGCGGATTCAAGACATTAAAGAGCGCGAGAAACGTCTATCGACGAGACAGCGTGATGAATTGATCCGGGGTCAGCTCAATTCGGCGTTCCGTACGTATCCGACAAAGAAATGACACAATGAAAACACAATGAAAATGCTTCACATTAGCATTATTCTAATTAATTTCTGTATAATGTTTTTGAGTTCACATACCTATAGAAGAAGAGTGTAGGAGAATTATAGAGGGGAATGACGCGACGTATGAACGATACTATTTTGAAGGCGTTTCGAGGAGAGGCGACAGACTATGTGCCGGTCTGGTATATGCGCCAAGCCGGACGCTACCAACCAGAATATCGTGAGATCAAGAAAACGAGGACGTTGTTCGAAATCACACACGATTCAGAACTATGCGCCTACGTGACGGAACTCCCGGTCAAGCAACTCGGAGTCGACGCGGCCATTCTGTACAAAGATATTATGACGCCACTCCCGTCGATGGGCGTCAACGTAGAAATTAAGAGCGGGATTGGCCCAGTCATCGATAATCCGTATCGGACGATGGAGGACGTCGAGCGCTTAAAACCGCTGAATGTCGACGACATTTCGTACGTGCTCGAGACGATCCGTTTGCTTCGAGAGCGTCTTGAAGTTCCGCTCATCGGATTCTCGGGAGCACCGTTCACGCTTGCGAGCTATATGATTGAAGGCGGTCCATCGAAAAGCTATCATCGGACGAAAGCACTCATGTACGCTGAGCCGGACGTTTGGAACGCGCTCATGGACAAACTTGGAGACATGGTCATCACGTACGCCAAAGCACAAGCCGAGGCCGGTATCCAAGCGTTCCAATTGTTCGATTCATGGGTCGGGACGCTCAGCCGCAAAGATTATGTCCGTTACATTAAACCGACGACTGAGCGCATCTTCACTGAATTGCGCACACTCGACATCCCGCTCATCATGCACGGTGTCGGAGCGAGCCATCTTGTAGAAGAATGGCAAGATCAGCCAATCGACGTCGTCGGGCTCGACTGGCGCTTGTCGGTTCAAGAAGCGCGCGATCGCGGCATTACGAAAGCGGTGCAAGGAAACTTGGACCCGTCGTTCTTGCTTGCACCATGGCCGGTCATCGAGGAGAAAGTGAAAGAAATCCTCGATGAAGGAATGAAACAACCGGGCTACGTCTTCAACTTGGGACATGGGGTGTTCCCAGAAGTCGACCCGGCCGTACTCGTCAAATTGACAGCATTTATCCATGACTATTCACGTGAAAAAATGGGAGGCAAATCATCATGAAAACAGTCGGATTACTCGTAATGGCTTATGGAACACCATATAAACCGGAAGACATTGAACGATATTATACGCACATTCGTTACGGACGCAAGCCGGCACCGGAAGCGCTCCAAGATTTGACGGAACGCTATGAGGCGATCGGGGGCGTATCTCCGCTCGCGAAGATCACAATCGACCAAGCAGAGACGCTTCGAGACATTTTGAACGAGCGTCACGCTGGTGAAATCGACTTCAAATTATATATCGGTCTCAAGCATATCGAACCGTTCGTCGAGGATGCGGTCGCGCAAATGGCGAACGACGGCATTAAAGAAGCGGTCTCAGTCGTTCTTGCGCCACATTATTCGTCATATAGCGTCAAGTCTTACAACGGACGCGCCCATGAAGAAGCGGCGAAATACGACATCGAGATCCGTTCGGTCGAGTCGTGGTACGATGAGCCGAAATTTATCAATTGGTGGGCTGAAGCGATCAAAGAGACGTTCGCGAACTTGCCGGTCCCAGCTGAGAAGGCATGCTTGATCGTGTCGGCGCATAGCTTGCCAGAGAAGATTTTGGCCGGTGGCGACCCGTACCCGGATCAGTTGAAAGAGACGGCAGATAAGATCGCGCAAGCTGCTGGTGTCATCAACTATGAGGTCGGTTGGCAGTCTGAAGGCAACACGCCGGATCCTTGGATCGGGCCGGACGTCCAAGATTTGACGGCTGAACTTCACGAAAAACATGGCTACGAGGCGTTCGTCTATACGCCGGTCGGTTTTGTCGCTGACCACCTTGAAGTGCTCTTCGACAACGACGTGGAATGTAAAGTCGTTTGTGACCGCCTTGGCGTTCACTATGCACGTCCAAATATGCCAAACGCAGAGCGGAGCTTCATCGAAGCCGTCGCAGATCGGATGGAAAGCGTGATCGTGCATCATGCGTAATTTGACGATTGTCGGTGGTGGGATCACAGGTCTCACCGCCGCTTTTTATGCCGAGCGTTATTTGCCGGAAGACGTGTCGATCACGCTGTTAGAGGCGAATGACCGGGTGGGCGGAAAAATCGATACGTTTGAGACCGGCGAATTCGCGGTCGAGCGCGGTCCTGACTCTTACGTGTTCAGGAAGACGGCGATGACCGAGTTGATCCATGACGTCGGTCTCGGGGACGAGCTCGTCCGGAACGGGGTCGGACAAGCGTACGTCTTGCATCATGACGGGTTACATCCGATCCCGAAACAGACGGTGATGGGCATCCCGCTCGACGTCGACGCGTTCAAGCAGACGTCGCTCTTGTCAGAAGACGAGCACGCGGCATTGCGGACCATGCTGTTGTCGCCCCCAGACATCATTCCCCCAGAGACGGACGTCTCACTTGGCCTCTATCTTCGAGAACGGGTCGGGGATCCGATTGTCGACCGATTGATCGAGCCGCTATTGTCGGGTATTTATGCCGGCGATATCGACAAGATGAGTGCGCTGTCGACGTTCCCGCAGTTTATCGAAGGTGAGAAGAAGTACGGTAATCTATATGAAGGGATGCGCCATCTTCGTCCCGAACAGCGTGTCGCTGAAGTCGGCGCAAAGAAAGTCGGACAGTTCGCTTCGCTCCGGCGAGGTTTGAAGTCGCTGACGGACCGTCTCGCGGAACGGCTTGAGCGGACAGAGGTCATCTTGAACTGTTCGGTCGAACAAGTCGAGGAGATGGAGACAGGCTATCGTCTGCTCACGAATCGTGGCGATATGGATTCAGAGCGTCTCGTACTGACGGTCCCGCCGCGTCTCATTCGTCAGTTCTTACCGAAAGTCGACAGTGATTTCTTGGCCGATATGAAGCCGCATGCGACCGCGACGTGCTCACTCGTCTTTAAAGAGACGGACATCGAGCTCCCGTTCGTCGGTACGGGCTTCGTCACGAGCCAAGAAGCGGACGTGATGATCACGGCGTGTACGTTCATCGATCAAAAATGGCCACACGCCGTGCCGGACGGCTATCATGTTCTCCGTGTCTTCCTCGGCCGTCCTGGTGCTGACGAGATCGTCGATGCACCGGATGAGGACATCGTGGCGACGGCGCTCCATGACTTGGGCGGTTTGATGAACATCAAAGCCGCACCGCTCCAGGCGGTCGTCAGCCGGCTGCGGGACGGATTGCCGCCGTACGCGGTCTTCCACGCCGACCGGGTGCGAGCGCTTCGGGCCGAGATGAGCCGAGTTTATCCGGGCGTGCTGCTCGCGGGGATCGCCTACGACGGGATCGGCATGCCGGATTGTATTAAGAGCGTCCACGAGCAGATCAAACAGTTAGCAGAACTTGGTTAAGGATTTGTGAAGAGAGGTGTCGGATTTTTCCGTCGGCCTCTCTTTTTGTTATAGTTAGAAGCGAAAGAGAAAAAGAGGGAGTGGATGTTGATGACAACGTATAAACTGTTCGTATCCGATATGGATGGCACGATTCTGCACAACCACACAAAAATCGCACCGGAGACGGCTGAAATCGTCCGCGCCGCCGAAGAACAAGGGATTCGCTTTGCGATTGCGACGGGACGCAATTACTTCAACGCGAAAGAGATTCTCGATGAGGCCGGTCTCACATGCCCGATCGTCTCGTCAAACGGAGGCCGCGTCTTGACCGAAACGGGAGAAGTGCTCCATGAAATCGATTTGACGGTAGAAGAAGCGCTCGAAGTCGTGTCGGTGCTTCATCAAGACCATAAGTATTCGGACATTTTCTACGAGATGTATTCGGAAGCGGGACTTGTCGCAAGTCGCCTCGATTTGATCGATGCGACGATGGAGAACTTGAAGCAAAATGGTGACGACCGGTCGCTCGAGATGTATGAGTTCTTCCGGAAGCGTTATTACGTCAACGAAGACGTCCGTCTCGTCGAGGATATCGAGGACTTCATCAAAAACGAGGCTGGACGCGTCTATAAATTCATCGCGTTCTCAAGTCATTTTGAGAAGATGTCATCACTATGGACTGAAATCGATGAGCGTGTCGACGGGGTATACGTCACGTCATCAGGGAACGACAACATCGAAGTGATGGCGAACGGGGCCGACAAAGGTCACGGCGTCAAGAAGCTCGCTGAGCACTTCGGTGTCGATTTGTCAGAAGTCGTCGTCATCGGTGACAACTTGAACGACGTGCCGATGTTTGAAGTCGCCGGCAAAGCGATCGCGATGGGCAACAGTCACGACGACTTGATCGCGATCAGCCACCATGTCACGGAACGTCATGACGAGTACGGCGTCGCGAACGCGTTGAAACGCATCATGAGCGGTGAATGGAAGTAAACAGGTTGTAGAGTGGATGATTCGTCTCGTATAATACAACTAACGAACATCCGATTAGGAGGAAACCGACTGTGAAATTTATCTTTAACCCGGACATCCGGGACCCGAAACTCAACTTGGCGGTCGAGGAGTATATCCTCAAACATTTGAACGTCGAGCACGAGGACTACTTCTTGTTCTATATTAACGGCCCGTCGATCATCATCGGGAAAAACCAGAACACGTCAGAAGAAGTCAACTTGAAGTATATCGAAGAGAACGGGATCGACGTCGTCCGTCGCTTGTCTGGAGGCGGTGCCGTCTATCACGACGAAGGCAACTTGAACTTCAGCTTCATCACGAAAGATGACGGCAATTCGTTCAACAACTACAAGAAGTTCACACAGCCGATCGTCGATGCGCTCAAACAACTCGGTGTCGAAGCGGAATTGACCGGTCGTAACGATATTCAAGTCGGCGAACGGAAAATCAGCGGGAACGCTCAATTCACGACGCGCGGTCGCATGTTCAGCCACGGGACGCTCATGTTCAACTCGAACATCGAGGAAGTCGTCAACTCGCTCAACGTCTCGGAAGAGAAGATGCGCTCAAAAGGCATCAAGTCGGTCCGGAGCCGGGTCGCCAACATTACGGAATTTTTAGAGGAAGAGATGGAGATGGACCGGTTCGTCGAGGCCCTTCTCCATTCGATCTATGATGGTCAAGACCCGGAACGTTACGTGCTCCGTGACGAGGACTGGGAAATCGTTCAAGATATCTCGAAAGAACGCTACGCGAACTGGGACTGGAACTTCGGGAAGTCACCGAAGTTCGACGTCGAATCGAAGCGTCGCTTCCCGATCGGCACGATTGACGTTCGTTTGAACGTCAATAAAGGGACGATCACAGAAGCGAAAATCTACGGCGACTTCTTCGGCGTCGGTGATATCCACGACGTCGAGCAAGCACTCGTCGGGACGCGATTCGAACGAGCCGCGATTCGGGAACAATTGTCACACCTCGACGTCAAGCATTATTTCGGTAACGTCGACTTAGAAGAACTGGTCGATCTCATTAGCTGAGGCGATTTTGCAGGAGGATGGTCTGTTTCAGAGACCATCCTTTTTGGCGTTTTCGTGAAACCTTGTGTGTAGCATTGCGAGTCGTTGTGGGAAGGCGTATCATAATCAGTGCAAGCGTTTTCTTTAATGGAGATGAGCCAATAGGAGGAATGAAGATGTGCCGTTTCATCACAGAATGGATGGACACGAATTGGATGTGGGTGACCGATCAACCGACGTTCGAGCGAGCCGTGCTCGCGATTGGTCTCGAGCTAGAAGGAAAAGGGATTGTCGATGATACGTTCGCGCAAGTCATCATCGAGCAGGAGCACACGATCCCGTCCGGAGTGACGGACGTCGCCATCCCGGTCGCTGTCATCGACGTGCCGAACCGGATCTCAAAGCGCGATGGCATCACGCTGCTCCACTTGAACCGTCCGTTCGACATGCGGACGATCGCCGGAGAATTGGTCTGTGCAGAAATGATCTTTATCATCACAGCGACGACTGACGAGAAGAAGCAGACGTTCCATAAGTTGATCGACGATCTGCTCATGGATGACGAGTCGCTGCAAGCGCTCGTACATGTGCAAAGTCGGACTGGGTTGTATCATTTGCAGACGATGGATTTGAAAGCGTTTTCTTCATGAGGCGTTTCATGTACAATAGAGATAACTGAAAAAGGGCGCGGTTGCCGTGCTCTTTTTTACGGCTCAAGAGTGAATCGTCATTCATTTCTAAAGGGGGATTACTATGGCAAACTTAGTAACAGCGTTACAAGGGGTTGTGGCCGCGCATCCAAATAAGGCGGCCTACGTGTTCGGGGAGGACACGGTCAGCTACGAGCAGTTTTTCGGACAAGTCCAAGCGATGGCATCGACGCTTGAACAGAAGGGGATCGACAGAGGGGACCACGTCGCGCTCGTCCTCGGGAATAGCCCGGCGTTCTTGATTTCTTATTTTGCGGTCCTCGCGCGAGGGGGAATCGTCATTCCGATCAACCCTACATATACGCCGGACGAGATGGCTTATATTTTACTCGATGGAGACGTGAAAGCGATCGTCGCCTTGTCGCCGCTCGTCGCGCAAGCCGAAACGGCGCTCACGAACTTGCCGCAGTTGAAACTTGTCATCTCGGTACCGTATGCGGATGTGCCCGCAATCGAGCGCACAGGGGATATCGAATTTATGGCGTTTTCAAAAGCGTTCGCCTCGGGCGTGACGGCGCTAGTCGAGGTCGATGAACAAGACGTCGCCGTCATCTTATATACGAGCGGGACGACAGGTAAGCCGAAGGGGGCGCTGTTGACCCACCTCAACTTGTTCTCGAACGCGCACTCGATCGGAGAATATCTCGAGATCACACCGGACGATAAGGCACTCGCGGCGCTGCCGATGTTCCACGTCTTCTGTTTGACAGTCATCGTCAACGCACCGCTCCTGCGCGGGGCGACGATCATTATCTTACCGAAGTTCTCGCCGCAAGACGTATTCGATCTCATTCCGAAGCACCAGGTCAGCATTTTTGCCGGTGTGCCGACGATGTACAACTTCTTGTTGCAAACGGCGCTGAAAGTACCGGCTTACGCGTCGGCGCTCAAGCACGTCCGCGTCTTCGTCTCGGGCGGGGCGAGCTTACCGGTCCAACTGCTCGAATCGTTTGAACAAAAGTTTGAGTGTAAGATCCTTGAAGGGTATGGCTTGTCAGAGGCATCGCCGGTCACTTGTTTCAACCCGCTCCACGGAGAACGGAAAGCGGGATCGATCGGTCCGTCGATCGTCCACGTCGAGAATAAAATCGTCGACGAGCTCGGTGAAGAAGTCGGCGTCGGCGAAGTCGGGGAACTGATCGTCCGCGGTCCGAACGTCATGAAAGGCTATTACAAACTGCCTGAGGAGACGTCGATGACGCTTCGGGACGGATGGCTCTATACGGGCGACTTGGCGAAACGTGACGAGGACGGATATTTTTACATCGTCGACCGGAAAAAGGACATGGTCATCGTCGGTGGTTATAACGTCTACCCGCGAGAAGTCGAAGAAGTGTTATACCAACACCCGGGCATCGTCGAGGCTGCCGTCATCGGCGTGCCGGATGCCGAGCAAGGTGAAGCGGTGAAGGCGTTCATCGTCACCCGCGATGAACTTTCGGTCGACGAGATCCGCGCGTTCGCGGCGACGAAACTTGCCAAGTATAAACAGCCGAGCCACATCGAGATCATCGATGAGTTACCGCGAAATACGACTGGTAAGATTTTGCGGACCGTTTTGAAAAGCGAGGCGTTTCAACGCAACTGAATCAAGCAAGGGCGACACATAATTGTCGCTCTTTTTTTATTTCGTACGTTTGACACCGTTACGGGGTAGGGGTATATTAGACGTGAGGTGATAACAATGGATGAATTCTTGCACGAACAACCGCTCGTCCCACGCGAAGACGCCGAGCGAGTTGCGCTCAGTAAACGGCTGCGCCGGATCGAAGGACAAGTCCGTGGGATTCAAAAGATGGTCGAGAGCGACCGATATTGCGTCGATATCTTGACGCAGACGTCGGCTATTCAAGCCGCGTTAAAGCAAGTCGAGATGCAGCTGCTTGAGCGTCATATGCGCAAATGCTTGGTCCATGCGAGTGAAACGGAAGACATGGATCCATACATTGATGAATTGATGACAATTGTCAGCCGCATTAAAAAGTAAGGAGGTGCCCGTATGAAGACCGTCGAACTGTCGATTCAAGGAATGACATGCGCCGCATGCTCGGCCCGAATCGAGAAAGTGTTGAATAAGATGGACGGGGTCGAGGCGACCGTCAACTTGCCGCTCGAGACGGCGACAATTCGCGTCGAGGACGGCATCACCGAAGAGGAGCTGATCGCCCGAATCGAGAAGATCGGCTACGGGGCGGAACGGAAAGTCGAGCTTACACCGAAACATGACCTCCGCCCACTAGAACGGAAAGTGCTCATTTCGGCGCTTCTTTCGGCGCCGCTCTTACTCGTCATGATTACCCATATCCCTGGGTTAATGTTCCATGCCGATTGGCTCATGAACCCGTGGTGGCAATTCGCGCTCGCGACACCGGTCCAGTTTTGGATCGGGGCCCAGTTTTATCAAGGGGCGTATAAGAGCCTGAAGAGCGGGGCGGCCAATATGGACGTCCTCGTCGCGACGGGGACGTCCGCCGCCTACTTCTATTCCGTGTTCGAAATGCTCATCCATCCGATGAATCCGTCCCTTTACTTCGAGACGAGCGCTGTGTTGATCACGCTCGTATTGCTCGGGAAATGGTTGGAGGCACGGGCGAAAGAAAAAACGACAGATGCGCTCAAATCGCTTCTGTCATTGCAGGCGAAAGAAGCAATCTTACTCGTCGACGGGGAAGAACGGTCGGTGGCGATCGACCTCGTCAACGTCGGCGACGTGATCGTCGTCCGTCCAGGTGAGAAAGTGCCGGTCGACGGTAAGATCATTGAAGGTGAAACGGTCATCGATGAATCGATGTTGACCGGAGAATCGATCCCGTCGGAAAAAGGTGTCGGTTTTGATGTCGTCGGTGGAACGATCAATCGATCGCATCGCTTCTTGATGGCGGCAGAGCGTGTCGGTAGCGAGACGATGCTTGCGCAAATCGTCCGTGTCGTCGAACAGGCGCAAACGGACAAAGCGCCAATTCAACGACAGGCCGACCGAATCTCCGGCGTGTTCGTGCCGATTGTCGTCGCCATCAGTGCCGTCACGTTCGTCGTTTGGTTGTTCGGGTTTAATGATCTCGATATGGCGATTCGGTCTTCGATCGCCGTCCTCGTCATCGCTTGTCCGTGTGCGCTCGGACTTGCGACCCCGACCTCGATCATGGTCGGGACCGGCCGTGCGGCTGAACAAGGCGTCCTCTTTAAAGGGGGCGGTCAACTCGAATCATTGAACGGTGTCGATATCGTCGTGTTCGATAAGACGGGAACGCTCACGAACGGGACGCCTGAAGTCGTGGCGACGTTCGGTGACGAGTCGTTCTTACAACGGGCGGTCATGGCCGAGCGTCAGTCGACGCATCCACTTGCGGAAGCGATCGGTCGTGGCGCCGGCGTCGGGCACGTAGAACGGGTCGAAGAGTTATCGGGCCGAGGATTGAAAGCGGTCGTCGATGGGAAAGAGCTTCTTATCGGTTCAAGTCGAATGATGCGCGAGGTCGGATTCGCTCTGCCTGATTGGGACATGCAAGCGATGACGCCGGTTTACGTGGCGAGTGAATCTGAAGTCGTGGCGGCGTTCGGTCTTCAAGACCGGTTGAAGGAAGGTAGCCGCGCCGTCGTGCAACGACTTGCGACGACGAGACAAGTGTACGTTTTGACGGGGGACCGAAAAGAAGTCGCGCTCGACGTGGCGCGTGAACTAGGCATCGCTGAAGCGAATGTTATTGCCGAAGTGTTGCCCGTCGAGAAGGCAGATCACATCGAGGCACTGAAACAGCGTGGCCGCGTTGCCATGGTCGGTGACGGGATGAACGATGCGCCTGCGCTCGCCGTCGCGGACGTCGGTATCGCCTTTGGCAGCGGGACGGACGTCGCTTTAGAAGCGGCGGACGTGACGATCATGGGTCGAGACATCGGAGGCGTGGATCGGGCGATCGAGATGAGTGCACTCACGATGCGAAACATCCGTCAAAACCTGTTTTGGGCACTCGCCTATAATAGCTTTGGTATACCGATTGCCGCGGCCGGTTTGCTCGCTCCATGGATTGCCGGGGCGGCGATGGCGTTCAGTTCGGTTTCGGTCGTATTGAACGCACTGCGATTAAAAAAACAAGGAGGACATCAAAAATGAATGAGACAGTCTTGAAAGTAGAAGGTATGACATGTAACCATTGCAAGGCAGCGGTTGAAGGGGCTTTGACCGAGTTAGAAGGCGTCGAGTCGGCCATCGTCTCGTTGCAAGATCACCGGGTCGATGTCATCCATAACGATACGATTTCCGTCAAAGCGATGATCGAAGCTATCGAAGAACAAGGTTACGACGTCAACGCATAACGACCGAATCCCGCCTGTGAGGCGGGATTTTTTTGTGATGTTCTCATGCTAGAAACTATGATATAGTATAGATGATAATGAGAATCGGTATCAACGGGAAGGTGGGGTTACGATGGAACTCGTCATGATCAGCGGTGTGTTGGCGTTACTTAGCGGGGGGACGGCCTTCCTCGCTCAACAATTGCGGACACGGCCGACACGGTGAGGAGGGGAAACCCTTCTTTTTTTTCGTTAACTTACGCGATTGACGGTACATCCAGACGGTTCAAAACGAGTGATTTCCCATCATTCGTCGACAATTGTTTGATATGATGTTAAAAAATGCTGCAGAGGTGACTAAAATGTACACAATCTATTTAGTCGATGATGAGGTCAATTTAAACAAAATGCTCGTCACGTATTTAGAGCAAGAAGGCTACCATGTCCGTTCGTTCACAGATGGTGTATCAGCGCAAGCCGCGATTCAAGACGAACCTGACTTATGGGTGCTCGATATTATGCTGCCGGACCTCGATGGCTTTCAGTTGTTGAAGCAAATCAAGGCGACGAACGCCAATACACCGACGATCTTCATTTCGGCCCGTGATGAGGATATCGATAAAATCATCGGACTGGAGATGGGTTCGGATGACTACATCGCGAAACCGTTCTTACCGCGCGAGCTCGTCATCCGGGTCAAAAAATTGATCGATCGGGTGTACGGGTCGAAATCGAACGAACATATCGAGTATGGGGAATACACGATTTATCCGGACAAACGACTGATCAAGCATGCTGCGGATGATATCGATTTGACGTCCAAAGAGTTCGATTTGTTGTTGCTCTTCCTCGAACATCCGGGCTCGGCGCTGTCGCGTGAGCAAATATTAGAAGGTGTTTGGGGTCGCGACTATTTCGGCTCAGACCGTGTCGTCGATGACTTGGTCCGACGCTTACGGAAGAAGTTGCACCGACTCGAACTTGAGACGCTGTATGGGATCGGTTATCGACTCGTTAAGCCATGAGACTTCACGAACTTAAGCCAAAACGGCTCATGTGGAAAATCTGGGTATTGATTTTGCTCATCATCGTCACCTTGGCGTTGATGATCTTGTTGACGGTCCGCTCCTCGATCACGCAGTTCATCGATGAACAAGTGTATGAGACGCTTCAAGATGTCGATTATTACCTCGGAAATACGAACGAGCTCGAAAATATTCCGAGCAACCCGATCGAGTACGATCGGCGTCAGCAAGAATCACGTTCGGTCAATCAGCTTATCTTTTTGCCGAACGGACGCATCATTTACGGCTCGGCCCCGCTCGAGCTGACGAATCGGATGTATCAAGAGGCGCTCGAACAGACGAGCGAGGTCGCCAAATATCAGACGACGATCGATGGGGAAGACGTCTACTATACGATTCGTCAAAACGAATATGACGGTGCCCTCATCTACCAGGCGTCATACGCCTGGGACGCTTATCGCCGTGAGCTCGTCTCGACATTGTTCTGGCGTATCTCGATTTTAATTGGTGTCATCAGCCTCCTGTCACTCATCCCGGCCCTTTGGATGTCGAGAGAGTTGACGAAGCCGATCGTCGAGATGGAACGGGCCGTTGAGAAAATTTCGAACCGCCAATGGGAGACGGTGTTACCACTCGCCAGGGAAGACGAGCTCGGACAATTGGCGCGGTCAATCGACGCGATGCGCCAAGAACTGCAAGAGCAAGATTTGGCGCAACAGGCGCTCTTACAAAACATCTCTCACGATTTGAAGACGCCGATCATGGTCATTCGCGGCTATGCCCAGTCAATCGGGGACGGCATCTATCCGACCGGAGACTTGAAAGGGTCGGCCGAAGTCATTGATGAAGAAGCATCGCGTCTCGAGAAAAAAGTGGTCGACTTGTTATACGTCACCAAGTTGGAGTATTTTAAAGGTCAAGAGATGAAGCTCGATCCGATCAACCTCGATAAGTTGGTCGAACTGCTCATCGACCGCTTCAAACTCCGAGGCAATCTCGAGTGGACGTTGACCGGCCACGCAGGCGAGATGCTCGGTGACGGGGAACAGGTTCGGGTCGCGCTCGAAAACGTGCTCGACAATGCGATTCGTTACGCCGAGTCGACGATTCAGGTCGAGCTCGAACGAACGGATGCAGGAATCGACATCGTCATTAAAAATGACGGCCCGTCGGTCGATGAGAACCTTGACCTGTTCCATCAATTTTCCCGTGGGAAACAAGGCAAGTTCGGTCTCGGCTTATTTATCGTCCAGCGCATCGTGACCCTCCATGGCGGAACCGTTACCTTGGGTAATACGAACGATGGAGTTGCTGTCCAATTCCACTTCCCACACCTGAAAGACACACAAAAATTAAAAACAGATGACAGATTTTAAAAACCAGCCTGCGAACGGCTGGTTTTTTTAGTGGGAAATGTCGACGAGCCGTTTGCACACGTTTAAGGAACTTGTTATGAATAACGTGTAAGTCATATCATACGTTTTGGAGGAAGAACAGATGACACAGTTGACGAATGATACAAGAGCGTTGGTTCCGGTATTTAATGAGTACGGTGAGGCCGAGACACTCGTCTATCAGCCCGATGGCGTTCACCGTCTAAAAGGCTCTCCGATTCACTTGCTCGAATCGGCTTGTCTCTATTATGGATCAAGTATTCAAGGGCGAATCGAAGCGGCCCGTCACGTGCTTGGTCCTCATCGAAAAACCCCTGTCGTCATGGATTGGCATGCCGATGCCGTCTTTTTCCCGACGATCGCCAAAGAGAGTCCTGATTGTGCGTGGATCAATTTTCAACATGTCACGGGCATCAAAAAGTTTGGTAACGGGACCCGGATTCAATTTCTGACCGGGGAATCGATTCAAGTCCCTGTCTCCGATCATACGGTCCAACGGCAGAAGCAGCGGTCGATTGAATTATCTTATGCGTTCCAAAAACGTTTCCATAGTAGCACATTGCATCACGTTTAAGGATTGAAAACTGATTCAAACCCCTCTATGATGAAGAAGAATAGTTCATATGTGTATTTGCACACCATCCGAAAGCGAGGGGTCAATATGTTTTTTCAGAAAATGATTGAGCGAGGAAAATTGATTATTGTATTTTTACTCGTTGCAATCGTCGTCGGGGTACTCACGTTTTTCCAGCTCCCGAAACGTGAAATCCCAGAGACTAGCGTCAATATCATTCTCATTCAGACCCCATATCCAGGGGCGACCGCTGAAACGGTCGAACGGAACGTCACAAACATCCTTGAAACCGAGCTAAGAGGGCTTGAAGGGGTTGAGAACGTATCGTCGCTGTCGGCGTCGGAGTTCTCGAATATCACCGTCGAGTATGAAGACGGATTTGATCAAGGCGAACTGCAAGCGAACGTGAGACAGGCGATCTCAGACGCGGCGCCTCGGTTACCTGACAACGCCTTAGCACCGACGGTCAACGATTCGATCGGTCAGCTTCCGGTCGCTTCCTATTTGTTGACGTCGAGCGATCGCGAGTCACTTGAAGCGGTTCGAGAACATGTCGAACGGCTAGAAGACCGTTTGTTACGAACAGATGGTGTGACCGGGTTCACGATCAAAGGGCTCCCGGAAACAGAATTTGTCGTCTCGCTGGATTCCGAAGCGCTTGGGGAACGCCAACTCGCATTCCCAGACGTCTTGACGGCAATCAACGAAGAATATAAGACGACACCGCTCGGCCGTCAATCGACGGACGACGGTATTTATCAATTGGCGATCGATAACTTGACGAACGTCAACGACATGAATCAAGTCATCGTCGGGTCTGTCGACGGTGAACCGGTCCGCCTTGCCGATGTCGGTACGGTCGAAGAGACGACGAAAGCAGTCACCGACCTCGTCTCACTCGACGGCGAACCGGCAATCTCGCTCACAGTATCAATCGAGTCAGGTCAAGACATCCCGACGTTGCAACAACGCGTCGACGAAGTCGTCGCTTCTGAAGTGGGAGACCTAGACGGGGTCGAACTCGTCACTTATTACGATCAAGCGAAAGCGGTCGATGCAATCTTCTCGTCACTTACGAAAGAATTCATCATCGCCATGATCGCAGTTATCGTCGTCACGACGATCGGGTTGACGTTCACAGGGTCACTCATCGTCAGCTTGGCGATTCCATTGTCATTCTTGATCGCACTCATCCCACTACGCTTCACGGGAGTCGATTTGAACCAAATCTCGATCATCGGGGCAATCATCGCGCTCGGTATTCTCGTCGATGACGCGATCGTCGTCAACGACAACATTTTGCGTCGCTACCGGAAAGGCGATACAGCCATGGTCGGTGCCGTTCGCGGAACGAAAGAAGTCTGGGGATCGATCGTCACGTCGACGCTCGCCGTCGTCTTCGCGTTCTTACCGCTGACACTCTTGTCAGGCGCGAACGGGAACTTTATCCGAGCGTTACCGACAGTGCTCGCGTTGTCGGTGCTCGCATCGATGGTCATCAGTTTGACACTCGTGCCGATCGCACAGTATTGGTTGAACCGGAAGAAAGTGAAAGTGTCGAAGCGGGAGCCAGGCTGGCTCGGCGGACCGCTCAACCGTCTCAGTAATTTTTATGCGGATCGGTTGCTCCCGTTCGTCGCTAAACGGCCGTGGACGTTCGGAGTGGTCGGGTTTGTCATCACGACAGCACTATACGGGCTGATTTTGTTGACACCGTTCGAGTTCTTCCCGGCTGCAAACCGACCAGAAGTCGTGACGAGCGTCACGTTCCCGGTCCAAACCGACTTAGAAGAGACAGAACGTCGCCTCCAACAGATCGAGGCCGAATTTCAACAGATTGACGGTGTTACCGAGACCGCCATTTTCGCTGGCGGCGGGCTTCCGAGCTTGTTCACCGGTGGACTCGACCAGTCAGGTGACAATGCAGGACAAGTCGTCGTCCGAGTCGACAACGAACAAATCGATGCGATTCAGTTGATTGATGAGTACACGTCGCAAATACGCGAAAACTATCCCGACGCTGAAATCTTCTTAGATACGCAGCAGCAGGGACCACCGACGTCTGCCCCGGTAGAGTTCACAATGCGCGGTGAAACGATCGAAGAACTTGTCGCTGCACGGGATACGGTCAAGGCTGACCTCGAAGACATCGATGGTGCGCTCGTGCTCGACAACATTAAAGAACCGTTCCAGACACTCACGTACGAATTGAACCGAGAAGCGATGGCTGCTTCTGGAGTGACCGCGAAAGCAATTAGCGATCAAATCCGGTTAGTCACAGACGGCATCCCGATCGGTACGTTCGACGATGGTGTCGAACAACGTGATGTGAAAATCGTCGTCGATGCGGCCGCAAACCGCGAGGCGCTCGCCCTTGACGAGATTCTCGTCCCGGTCGACACGGAAGCCGGTCCGCCGGTCGCACCGCTCAGTACGTTCGTCACCGAAACGACGACTGAACAGATCCAACAGATTCCGCGTGAGAACGGGGAGCGGATCGTCACGCTTCAAATCTATGCGACTGAAGGGATGGACGAAGATGCGTTCAAACAAGACGTTGAACAGATCCTTGATGACGCAAAATCAGACTTGACGAGCGATGGCATCTCGTTCGAACAGTCAGGAGCGAGCGATACACAAAACGAGTTCTTCGTTGAACTCGCGACGTTGTTCATCGTCGTCTTGTTCTTGATTTTCTTGATCATCGCATTCCAGTTCAATTCACTCTCATTGCCGCTTCTCGTCTTGTTCACGATTTACTTGGCGATTGCCGGTGCGGTCGTCGGGCTGTTCATCACGCAGACGCCGTTTAGCTTCATGGCATCGATGGGGATGGTCTCACTCGCCGGAATCGTCGTCCGGAACGCGGTCGTCTTGTTCGAATTCATCGAGCAAGGAATTCGCAGTGGAATGTCCGTCACGACAGCGGTATACGAGGCAGGACGTGCTCGGATCCGTCCGATTCTCCTGACGGCGTTGACGGCGGTCGTCGCGCTACTACCGGTCGCGTTCGGTGAAGACCCGCTCTTCAAACCGCTCGCCATCTGTATCGTGTCGGGAATTCTGTTCTCGACCGTACTGACACTCGTCCTTGTTCCGGCTTATTACTTGATCTTGGCGAAACGTCGCCATCGGGATAAACCGTTCACGGATTGATCAGCAAGCGAATCGGCGCCCGGTCCAAATTAGGACCGGGCGCCTGTTTGTTTGTCTCGTCAAGACTGATGTTTTCGTCAGATGTTGTATGGGTATAATATGAAGAGATACTTCAGCATATTGGAGGGAATATAGATGAACGATTCATACACTTGGTTAAATCGTCGTAAGATCCGTCCGGCCTATAGTGCGACCGGGGCTCGTACATATACGAGCGAACGTGTCGTCCGACCGGATGCCGCACGTGGGAAGCGAGTGACAGACGTCAAGCGGGTTCGCCGGCCTTACACGGATGAATATGGAAACCGCCGCTATACGACAGGACGCGTCGTCGTGACGGACGCGGCCCGTAAAGCACGGGCGAACGGTCACGGTGAGACGGCCGTTCAACTTGAATTGTCGGTTCCGACACCGTACGAACGTGTCAAAAAGATGATTCCGACGAAGAAAATCCTCGTGCCTGCGATGGCTGGGATCGCCGTCGCCGGAGGAATCGCCGGAGTGATTTACGCGCTTCGCAAGAAAAAACGAAACAAGAAACAATAAAAAAAATCGCCCGCGGGCGATTTTTTTTATTTGAGTCGATCGGCAAGAATCCGCTTGAGCTGTTGCTCACCGAGTTTTTGCATCTCTGCTTCGTTCTCTTCGTCGTAGGCATCATCTGTGAAACGCCCGACAAATTCGACTTTCCCGTTTCCAAGTTCACGGAACACGAGGTTTTTACGGTCGTGATAAAAGACGACGCGATACTCCCGTCCGTTCTTTTGTGTATAGTTGAACACACCTTTGATGTGGTCCATGTTCTTTTCTTCGGGTAAATCTTCTTCCTCATCCTCTTCAAGGACTTCGGCGAGGACTGCCGTAGGTTCTACTTCTTCCGTTTCCTCTTTAGCTGAAACGGTCTCTTTTTTCTCTTCTTCTGTCATGAAAACCGACCTCCTTTGCTTACTTTCCTATCATACCCGCTTTTTTAAATGATGACTACTCAAAATGGTGCGAGCAGACGCGGATGACGTTTGACGACGACATGATCAGACGTTGAAACAATTGTCGCTTGATTGCTTCCGGTGCGTCGACCGTCTTGAGCGCTTGTTCCATGCACCCGAGCCAATGACCGGCGTGTGTTTCTGAGATTGGGTGATCGCGGTGGATCATCGCCAAGTTGCCGCCGCCACGTCGTTCCGTATACAGTTTTGGTCCTCCGAGCAGTTGCGTCAAAAATTCGAACTGATGTTGTTTTACCCGGTCTTTGTCGTCCGGAAACAGTGGCAACAGTACGGGATCAGCGTAAACGAGTTCGTAAAAAGCGTCGACGAGCTGCTGGACGCCGCGTTCGCCTCCGAATTGTTCATATGCACTCATAATATTCCCCCTCATACGTTCAGTCTAATCGATTTTCGAACGAATGGGATACGAGAAGGTTGTGTTTTTTTCTTGCAAGGTAGCCGGCAGGTTTCCCTCTACAAACAGCAGGCGATGCGTCATAATAAAAGAAAAAGGGAAGGGGTGTTCGCCTAAATGACGGTCACTTTTCATGTCGGACGGTCGGGTAGCGGTAAGAGCGAGCGGATGATCAATCAAGTCATTCAAGAGCTAAAGCGCGATCCGAGCGGCCCGACCATCTATATGCTTGTTCCAGACCAAATGTCGTTTGAAATGGAACGGAAGATGGCGATGACAGACGGTTTAAACGGATCGACGCGAATTCAAGTGCTGTCGATGCGCCGTCTCGCATTCTTGATCATGCGCGATCACGGTGTCGCGACCGAGCAGTTTTTAGACCAGACAGGGACCCATCTTTTGTTACGGCGTGTCGTCGAGATGAACGAGGAGCGGCTGACGCTGTTCCGGCGCACGATGAACCAGTACGGGTTTTACGAAGAGCTGAACGAGTTGATCACGATGTTGAAACGCGGCCTCGTCGAGCCGGAGCAGTTGCTTCGCCTGAGCGAGCAAGACCAACATCGGGCCTTGAAGCTGCAAGACCTCTCCATCCTCTATGAAGGCTTCTTGACGATGACGGCCGGCAAAACGCTTCACGCCGAAGACTACTTCAAAGTGATGTTGCAGTTGTTACCGGAAGTCGATTTAACAGGGACTCACTTTTATGTGGACGGGTTCAACGAGTTTTCGGAGCAAGAGCTCGCGGTGCTCGTCGCTTTAGCCGAGAAGGCGCCGCTGGACGTCTTGTTGACGGTCGACCCGGACTCGCTCTATCGTCCGCACCCGTTGTTCGGACCGACACAGCGGACGCTGATGCGCCTTAAAGAGCTGCTCTCAGAACGTCAACTTTCGTCGACGGATGAACTGTATCATGGGGTGCATCGTTTTAAACATCCAAGTCTCGCTTATCTCGAGGCGACGTTCGGGCAAGTGACGGCAGCGCCGTATACGCGGGCGGAAAATCAAGTCGCCTTGAATGCAGCCGTCGACCGGACCGTAGAAGTAGCGGCCGCTGTCCGTGAGGTCACACGACTTGTCCGCGAAGACGGCTACTGCTTCCGAGACATCGTGTTCATCTCAAGGTCACTTGAAGAATATGGGGACTTGGCGTCACAAGCGCTTCAAAAAATGAACTTGCCGTTCTTCCTGGATGAACGGCAGCCGATGCTCGATCACCCGGTCGTCGAGTTGTTGAAGGCGACGATCGAAGTCGCGCTCCGCGGCTACCGGGAAGAAGCTATATTCCGCGCGTTGAAGACCGAGCTGATCGTGCTCGACCGAAATCATCGGCGTACGTCTGTCGATCGGCTCGAGGCGTTCGTGATTGAGCGGGGCATCAAACATTATCACTGGCATGACGAGTGGCAATTGAAACGCCGGGCCGAAGATGAGGCCAAGTTGACGGGTGAAGAACTCGATACGGAAGCGGCACTCAACGCCTATCGTCAAACCGTCGTCGAAACGTTCGATCCGCTCCTCACCGATTTGAAAGCGGCCAAGACGATGCAGGCCTACACGCACGCCATTTACGCTTTTCTAGACCGAATCGACGTCTCGTCATGCCTTGCCCATTGGCGCGAAGAAGCGCTCGACGCATCACGCCTGATTGAAGCAAGAGAGCATACACAAGTATGGGACGCGGTCCTCCATCTTCTCGAGCAACTCGAGGCGGCCGCGCCGGAAGAGACGCTCTCGACGGAACTGTTCCTGCAAATGATGGACACCGGCCTCGATAGCCTTCGCTATGCACTCGTCCCGCCGTCACTCGATCAATTGACGGTGACCGATTACGTGCGGGGGCGTTTGATCGATAAAAAAATCGTCTTCTTGCTCGGTGCCAACGAAGATCAAATCCCGCTCGTCGCGACACAATCGAAACTGTTGACGGACCACGATATGGACTTCATGCATGAGAACGGTGTCCGGGCGGGGAAAGCGACCGAGCACTTGTTTGACGATGAGACGTACTACTTGTATAAAGCGTTGACGGCGCCAAGTGACCGGTTGTACGTCAGTTACGCACTCGTCGACCGGAGCGGGAAAGCGATTCAACCGGCGAGTTTCATCGCTGACGTCAAGGCGAGACTCGGTAACGGCAAGGCCATCAAGACCCACTTCGCAGAAGCGGGAGAGCATCGCCCGACAGATCAGCTCGCCTTCATCACGAACGTGAACCAGACAGCGGCCGTGACGGCGCTCGAGTTGCAACGGCTCAGCCGTCACTACCCGATTCAAGAGACGTGGTTCACGGTGTACAACGAACTGTTGAAGCATCCGGAAGGACGCGAGCGAATCCGACTGTTGACGAGCGCGTTGTTTTATCAAAACGTTCCCGAGCCATTGCCAGAGTCGGTCGCGAAGTCCCTTTACACGAACTCGATTCGGGCGAGTGTGTCCCGCCTCGAGACGTTCCAAGCCTGCCCGTTCCGTCATTTTGCGAACTACGGCTTGCGTCTGAAAGAACGACGGCTCTATCGGCTCGAGGCACCGGACATCGGTAACTTGTACCACCGGACGCTCGAGCATATGTCTCAAACCGTCAAGATGGACGGGAAAGAATGGCGTGACGTGTCGCCCGACCAATGTGCCTCACTTGCGGAGTCGGCCGTCGAACTCGTCACACCGGAGATTCAAAATGCGATTTTGATGAGCTCGAACCGCTACGGTTACTTGAAGAAAAAGCTGACGGACGTCGTCAGTAAGACGGCAGAAGTATTGATCGAGCAGTCGAAACGTGACGGGTTCGATCCCGTCGCGTTCGAACTCGCGTTTGGGAGCGGCAACTTCCCGCCGGTGTCGTTCACGCTCAGCAACGGGGCGACGTGTGAACTTGTCGGCCGGATCGACCGGGTCGATACGGCACAGGTCCATGATCAGCTGTACGTCCGCATCGTCGATTACAAGTCGAGCAAACGGGAGATCGACTTCGCTGAGATTTATTATGGCTTGGCGATGCAGATGCTCATCTATTTGAAAGTGTTGATCGAGCAGGCGGATGCTTGGGCAAAAGGGTCCGTGGCACCTGCAGCCGCGTTGTATTTCCACGTCCACCGACCGCTCGTCACGCCGGCTGAGACAGATGCCGAAACCGAGCGGAAAGTGCTCGAGTCGTATCAGATGCAAGGGTTGCTCGTCGACGATCCGGCCATCCTAGAGGTGATGGACAAGACGGCGAAAAGGGAACAGAAAAAATCGATCGTCATTCCGGTCAAATATAAGAAAGACGGGACGCTCGATGCGAACACGACGAAAAAAGTCGTCTCACCTCCTCAGCTCGAGCAGTTGATGGACCACGCGCTCGACCTTGCCGAGACGAGTGTGGAGGCGATGTATGATGGGAAAATCGGTGTCGAGCCTTATGAATATAAAGAGCGGCGTCCGTGCCAGACGTGTCCGTATCAAAGTGTCTGTCATTTTGACGAGGCGCTCGCCAACGAGCCCCGTCAGCTGAAAAAGTTAGATAAAGAAGAAGTTTTGTTTAAATTAGGAGGTGACGCCGATGAAGTGGACGAGTGATCAACAAGCAGCCATCGACGCACGGGGGTCCCATGTACTCGTCTCGGCGGCAGCCGGTTCAGGGAAGACGGCCGTGCTCGTCGAACGGCTCGCCAGCCGCTTGCTCGATGAAGCGGACGAGTTGACGGCGGACCGTATGCTCGTCGTGACGTTCACGAACGCGGCAGCGGCCGAGATGAAACGACGGATCGCCAAAGCGCTCGATCAGGCGCTGCGGGAACATCCGGAAAACGACTATATACGAAAACAACGGCAAATGCTGAACCGGGCGCTCATCACGACGATTCATTCATTCTGTTTAGAAGTCATTCGCGAGAATTACTACTTGCTCGACCTCGACCCGGCCTTCAAGATCGCCGAGGAACGGGACTTGGTGCTCTTGCAAGACGATGTGCTCGAAGACGTGCTCGAAGAACAGTACGGTCAAGAAGACAGCTCGTTTTTCGCACTCGTCGATGCCTATACGTCTGACCGTGGTGACAGTGAAATCGAAGAGCTGATCCTCGGTTTGTATCAATATGCGCGAACCCTTCCTGATCCGGAGGCGTATTTAGATGAGCTGGTCTCCCTTTATCAGTTTGAAGGTGACCCTGACGAGGAGCGACTTCTCGTCGAGTTCGGGCAGTTGCTCTGGGTCGATATTGAAAAAGCACTTCGGCAACTCCGGCGTGTAGCGATCGAACTCCGGCTTGCCGGTTACGAGGCGCAATCGGAAAATGTGTCCAAAGCGATTTTCCCGTTCCAAAACATCGACAAAGACACGCTCAAATGGAGTGAACTCGAGACGGCGTCCCGAGCGGTTAAATTCGGAACGATGAAACCGGTCCAGAAAAAAGACGAGCATCACATCTATCACACGGTGTTGAAGCCGGCCTATGACCAAGCGAAAAAGCGGCTTGTCGATGCGGTCGGTCAAGCGAGTGTCAGCGGAGCTGATCATTTAGACGTCTTGCTGTCACAGCGTCCGCTCGTCGAGACGCTCGTCCGAACCGTCCGAACGTTCGGGGCCGCTTACGAGCAAGCCAAGCGGGACCGCGCCTTCGTCGACTTCAGCGATCTCGAGCATTACGCGCTCGCCATACTACGGGACGGGGACGCCCCGTCATCGGTCGCGTCGCTCTACAAACAGCGATTCGCCGAAGTGTTGGTCGATGAGTATCAGGATACGAACGAGATCCAAGAGACGATCATCGGACTCGTCAGCAATGAGAGTGAACAGCTCGGCAACTTGTTCATGGTCGGGGACATCAAGCAATCGATCTACCGGTTCCGGCACGCCGAGCCGAGGTTGTTCATCGAGAAAGCGACGCGGTTCAAACAAGCCGGTTCGGGGCAACGGATCGACTTGTCTCAAAACTTTAGAAGCCGCTCCGAAGTGCTGGACGGAATCAATGACCTATTCATTCAGTTGATGGACGAAGAAGTGAGTGAGATCGAGTATGACGAGGCGGCACGTCTCGTACCGGGTCGGGCGTATGAAGAACTCGAGGCAAGTCCTGAACTCTTGATCGTCAACGGAGAAAGCCGGGACTTATCGAAACAGGAGCTTGAAGGCCGTGCCATCGCCACACGTATATTAGAGCTCGTCTCTGGTGATGAGCCGTTCAAAGTGACGGACGAGGCGACCGGATTGCTTCGTTCCTGTGAGTACCGGGACATCGTCATCTTGGTCCGTTCGAAAAAAGAGCGGGTCGAGCAGTTGATGGACATTTTGACACAGTATAATATCCCGGCTTATACCGATTCGGACGGCGGCTATTTCCAAGCGACGGAAATTCGAATGATGTTGTCGCTCTTGAAGTTGATCGACAACCCGCTCCAAGACATCCCGCTCGCCGGAGCGCTCCGGTCACCGATGTTCGGTTTCACCGATCAAGAGCTGGCCAAGATTCGCTTAGAGTCGGAAGCGTCGTTTTTCGATGCGCTCAAGGCGAAAGCAGACGATGACGACGAGCTCGGATTGAAGTGCGGGGACATGCTCGATCAGTTGTCGGAATGGCGCACGTTCGCCCGCAACCACAGCTTGTCGGAGTTGATTCAGCAAGTGTTCAACGACACCGGGTTTTACGATTTTGCCGGTGGGCTGCCGGGCGGGAAAGGGCGTCAAGAGAACTTGAAGGCGCTCTATGACCGGGCCCTCTCCTATGAACGGAGCGGCTACCGTGGATTATATCGCTTCTTGCGGGTCATGGACCGGCTTCAAGATAATGGTGAAGATTTATCGGAAGCACGTTCACTCGGAGAAGAAGAGAACGTCGTCCGCATCATGACGGTCCATAAATCGAAGGGGCTTGAGTTTCCGGTGACGATCGTCGCCCAACTCGGCAAACAGTTCAATAAACGTGATCAGATGCAACGTGTCATCTTCCATAAGCGATACGGCATCTCCCTTGACGCGATCGATGTCGTCACCCGGACGAGAACAGAGACGTTCGTGAAAGAGATGATTCGTCGGGATCTCGATGCGACGATGAAAGCCGAAGAGATGCGCGTCTTATACGTCGCGCTGACCCGGGCGAAAGAGAAGCTGATCTTAGTCGGGACGGTCGCAGAACCGGCTAAACAGATCAACCAATGGCTGCAGGTCGAAGCGACGGGTGAGACGTTGTCCGCTGACGCACGACGCGAGGCGAAGACGTATCTGGACTGGGTCGCGCCAGCGCTCCTCAAACTAGAAGGCGCAGTACCGTTCATCGAGGAGATGGGCTTACCGGTCTTTTCGCCGATACGGGAAGCGACGAGCTGGACGTATCGAATCATCGGACAAGATGATTTGGCGGAAGTGGCCACACTCCAAGCGATGATGGCCCAGCTTCATCATGTGCAACAGTTCGAGGCGATTGATTTTCCAGTCAAAGACGAAGAAGCAACGATTCAAGTCGTCAATCGAGCTTTTTCGTACAGCTATCCAGCCCAAGCCGCGACCGAGACGGCAGCGAAACAGACCGTGACGGAATTGAAACGAGCGATTCAACTCGAGCAAGCGGCGTTCGAAGACACGTTCCGCCCGAGCGATACCCCGTATCGGGAGCCGAAATGGAAGCAGACGAAGCAGACAGGTGCCGAGCGCGGGACGACGCTCCATCTCATCTTCCAATTGTTTGAGCCGACTGAACCGCTCGACATACAAATCGACCGGTGGGAAAATAATGGGATGCTCGGTCCGATCGAGGCGGAGACGGCACGGCTGGCGCTGCCTGAAATCGAGTCGTTCTTCAGCTCGGAGATCGGTCGGTCGCTATCCGAAGCGCTGCAAGCCGGAAGAGGATGGCGCGAGTTGCCGTTCACGTATACGGTGCCTGCGGAGCGAGTGAATCCGACGGCGACGTTCACGGACGAGCACGTGTTGATTCAAGGGATCATCGATTGCCTGTTCTTCGATGGTGAGACGTATGTCCTGCTCGACTATAAATCGGACTCGGTCTTGTTCGCGAGCGCGTCGCGAGAAGAAGCAAGACAGTTGCTTCGTGACCGCTACGCTGTTCAGCTGTCGCTCTACCGCGAAGCGATCGAGTCGATTTGGAATATCCAAGTCGGGACAACGGTTATTTATTCTTTGGAATTGCAGGAAACTGTTGTACTATAATGTAGACGATATGATTGTAAAGGTGTACGGTTATAAACCGTGCATCTTTTATTTTTGTGATTACGAAATAGATTAGGTAAAATAATGAAATGAGATAATATACGAAATAGATTAGGTAAAATAATGAAATGAGATAATATACGAAATAGATTAGGTGAAATAATGAAATGAGATAATAATGGAGGAAACGTCATGGTGAAAATTCTACTAGCAGAAGATGAAGAAGTATTGCGCATGCTCGTATTAGATACGTTAGAAGATGAAGGATACGATATTGATGAAGCGCCAGACGGTCTTGAAGCCTATCGGCTGATCGAACAGAACGAGTACGATCTCGTGATTGTCGACCATATGATGCCAGGAATGACAGGTCTTGAAGTCATTGAGAAAGTGAGGAAGTTGCCGGGACGTCAACATACGAAAGTGATGATGTTGACGGCGAAGAGCCAACAATCTGACCGTGATTGCGCGAATGAGATTGGGGTCGATTATTTCATTTCGAAGCCGTTTAGTCCGCTTGAACTTGTGAAGATCATAGGAGGCATCGTGAAGTGAATAAATGGTTTAAACAAAAACTAGGACGTGACATCATGACCGCCCTATATTCTTTCCTCGCGCTCGCGCTCGTCGGATCGATGATCATGTACGTACAGATGGAAACGAGGGTCAGAGAGAATGAAGCCCGTCTCCAACAAGTCGATGAACGGATCAACCGATTGAATACACTTTGGGACGAATGGCAGAGCGCGCAGTATGACTCACGGGGCTACTTGCTGTTCGGCGATGCGGAAGCGCTCGAGCGGGCCCAAAGTAAAGAAAATGAGTTCCAACAAGAAATCAACTGGTTCAAGGGCGCTGTCGAAACAAAACAAGGTGAGATCTTCGCAGCCGACTTACAAACCTTTCACGATTTTTACTTCGATGTGATCATGCCGGTCACGGCGGAATATGGTCAACTGCGAGCGTCCGGGGAAATCACCGAGAACACGATTGATCCTGAAACCATATTGGCGTTGCCGACAGCCGAACGGTTGATTGAACAAGGAACCGTACCGTACGATCCGGAACGCGGTATCGATACACTCGGTCCGATTCAACAGATCGAATCGTCACTCATCGACTACAAGGCGTTGATGAACAGCGAGAAAAACAGAGTGTACGCCGACTGGAAAGTGAACAATGATGTCTTACAGTTCTTATGGATTGCGAGCATCTTCTCGTTCGCGGCATTGATTCTACTATTCGTCCAACCGTTCTTGCGTCGTCAGTCCCGTCTGATCTCACGCTTGTCGGTCGCATCTGACCGCTTATTGAAAGGTGAGATCGTCGACTTGAGCGATCAAATGGAGCGCGAAGACGAGATCGGGACGATGTCCCGTTCGTTCAACAAGATGGCTGAGACGCTCCGTGAAAATGAACGTCACTTGATTGAGAAGAACCACGAGTTGCAGGCACAACAAGAAGAATTGATCGCCCAGCAAGAAGAGCTGCAAGCGCAGCAACAAGAGCTTGAAGAGATCTTGGAGCAGACGCAACAGAACGAACAGCACTTGGCGTACCGAAACGAATTGACCGAGACGCTCGCGGCTCGCGATTCGTTGACGGCTTACCCGGAGATCATCGAGAAACTTGTCGCCATCACCGACTCAGAAGTCGGGGCGCTCGTCTTCCTCGATGCGACAGGCTCGTTCTCTATCACGAGCCACGGGCTGAACGAGACGTTGTCGCGTAAATTGCTCGATAGCGAGAACTCCGTGTTGACGCGGGCGATGACGCTGCGGACGACGGTCCATTCGTCGAAACAAGTCGCAAGCGACCATCCGCTGCCGTATCCGTACTACATGTATGAGACGGCCGTACCGGTCCACGACCCGACTGATGACTCAATCATCGCCTTCATTTATCTCGTCCGTTACAAAGACCGCTTCACGCAGACGCAAATGGGCGATATCATGTCGTTCGCACGTCAGCTGTCGTTGTCGTTACTTCGGATGCGTCTGTTTGAAGAGATGACCCGTGAAAAAGGCAAGACCGAACGGATCCTCGATTCAATCCGAGAAGCTGTCATTTACGTCGAACATTCGACCGATGACGTGTTCGTCAACCGACCGCTTTACGAGATGTTCCCAGAGCTCGATGCGATCACATCGAGTCAGCTCGCGGAATTGTCTTGGAACGAGTGGCGGGAGACGATCGCGACGACGGTCGACCAAGACGATGACTTCATGACATATACAGACCGTCTGTTCACAGACGACTTCCCGCACGACAGTGTCAGTTTCTCGATCCGTAAAGGGGAGATGAACTTACAGATGTATGCCGAGCGGATTGTCGTCGGCGGTTTGTCGAAAGGGACGCTGCTCGTCTTCCGTGATATTACGAGTGAGACCGAGGCCGAGCGCTTGAAGAGCGAGTTCATCTCGACGATCTCGCATGAGTTGCGGACACCGTTGTCTTCGATTTATGGGTTCACCGAGCTCATGGTCAAGAAACAGTTGCCGAACGAGAAACAGGCGAAATATTTGCAGACAATCCACGCTGAGACGGAGCGGTTGACGCATCTCGTCAACGACTTCCTCGACGTACAGCGCATGGAATCAGGTAGCCAAATGTATGACCGGGAACAGCTCGATATCGAGCCGGTCATCCATGACATGATGACGTTCTATGAAGCGTCGTCATTGAAACACAAGTTCGAGCTGGTCACGGTCGACGACCGACCGTACGAACTGTTCGCAGACTGTCAGAAGTTCAAACAGCTGATGAGCAACTTGCTCTCGAACGCCGTGAAGTACTCACCGCGTGGCGGGAAGATCACGGTCGAGCTGGCCCATCATGATCAATCGATCTCGATTAAAGTGAAAGACCAGGGGATCGGCATTCCGAGCGACGCCCTCGATCGTCTGTTCGATAAGTTCTACCGCGTCGACAACTCGGACAGCCGTGAAATCGGCGGCACGGGACTGGGTCTCCCCATCTGCCAAGAGATTGTGCGCGGTCACGCCGGACAGATCCATGTCGAGTCCGTCCAACATAAAGGCTCGACGTTCACCGTTGTGATTCCGAGCTTCGAACACGCTGTTCGGGAAGAAGAACAAACGACGGCTTGATTAAAACAAGAGGAGGAGACGTGCCGTTCAATCGCGACCGGTACGTCTCTTTTTATCGTTTGTTAACAGCTTGACCGAAAAGTGGCTTGTTCGTGTACAATAGTAGTTGTACATAATGAAAAGGGGGATTTTTAAATGCCATTGACAGCATTTCTACACACGCACGTCACGAGTTGGATTTTACTGCTCGTCTTGTTCGCTGTCGCCTACATCGGCTACAAGAACGGAAACAAGAGCGGCAAGATCGCGCATATGGCGTTTCGGCTCATGTTGCTCATCGCGTTCGGCACAGGACTTTATTTGTACTTGCAACTGAACGGAGGCGGCATGTTCTACCACGTGAAAATCACGGTCGGATTGCTCGCACTCATCTTCGGTGAGATGACGCTCATTCGTTTGAAAAAAAGAAAACCGTCGGGCGCTATGCTTGGCGGCTTCGTTGCACTGTCACTCGTGACGATCTTTATCGGTTACGCGTTGCCGTACGGTCAGTCGTTCTTCAGCAACTTTATTTGAGTCACATCCCACTTCACACATCGAAGTGGGATTTTTTTGTTTGTCCGCAAATTATTAGGGGAAAATAAAAAAATCAGTGATAACGATGATGAGGTGAAACAATGGATCAACAAATGAATGAATGGTCGCGTGTACTACATGCGCGTAGATGGATGAAGCAAACCGAATCGTTCTTGCCGTTATGGCACGGCTACATCGGCTACAAATACGGATTGTTCGACGCGCTTCAAGGCGGGGCGAGCTTCGCTGAAATGACGCTGCGCTTGAAGCAGCCGCTCACGAAACTCGCACTCGAGCGTTGGCTAGAAGTTGGCGTCGCCGTTCGCCACTTGAAGAAGAAAGGGTGGCGTTATTTTCCGACACGTAGCTTGAAGTATCAACTCTCGCTCAAAGACGAGCGCAGCATCGGGTTCATGCTTCAAGAGATGATGGAACTTCATATCCCGGCACTCATCGCCTACCCAGACTTTTTAGAGTCCGGCAAACAGAATACGTTCGACGGTGCGACACACGGGAAAGTCGTCGCTCAAACGTCGACGCTCGTCGAAACGGTCGCTTTCCCGGTCGTCCAACAGCTGCTCCGCCAAGCGGACGTCAAGACGATGCTTGATATCGGTTGCGGCCACGGGGGCTATTTGCGAAAACTCCATAGTCTTGAGCCGGATTGGAAGTTGACCGGCATCGACCTCGAACAAGAAGTCGTCGAAGAGGCACGTGAGCAAGATGAGACGGGTGAGATTCGTTACGAAGTGGCCGATTTCATGGAATGGGATCACGACGAGCGGTTCGATGCCGTCATGATGAACAATATGCTTTACTACTTTTCGCCCGAGCAGCGGATCGGACTGTTAGAGCGGATGCTCAGCAATCTCGATACGGCAGGTGTCGCCGTTCTCGTTACGCCGCTCGCGGAGTCACCGCTCGGCGCCCGCTTCGCTTCGGCGTTCAATGCGTTCATGACGCTCCACGATAACCTCCATCCACTCCCGACGACTCGTCAGTTGCGCCGGCAATTGGAACAGGTCGGCTTTGAGAAAATACGTTTCATTCCGTTTATTCCGGAAGGATCTTGGTATATCGTCATCGCCGAACGTGGAGATTGAAGCATACAGCGCACAGCGAACCGATTCAGATTTGAACTTGTCTCCAGTCATTTCTATAATAGAATAGAAGCATAAGAGACTTTTCACATAGGGAGTTGTTCAACGTGTCGGAAAAAAGAGTCGCAGTGATCGGTGCCGGGCCAGGCGGGCTTGCTGCCGCAATGATCTTGTCGAGCCGTGGTGTGAATGTAACCGTATTTGAGAAACAACCGTTTGTCGGTGGACGGACGTCACGTCTGCAAGTCGGGGAGTTCGCGTTCGATCGTGGCCCGACTTTTTTGAATATGCCATATATTCTTGAAGAAATGTTCGAAGAGACGGGGCGGGATTTGGCTGATTATGTCGATATGAAGCGATTAGAACCGATGTACGATCTTTATTTTGATCGCGGACAAAGCGTGCTATCGATGACGACCGACCGCGACCAGATGCGCCAATCGATTGAAGAGATGTTCCCCGGTAACGGTGAAGGGTATGACCGGTTCATGGCAGACCAGGCGGTCAAACTATCGAAGCTCATGCCGGTGCTCCAAACCGCCCATGATAAGCTGACGGATTACGTGTCGACACGCGTCTTGAAGGCACTGCCGTTCCTCTCGATCGGAAAATCGCTATACGACGTGCTGTCTGAGTACTTTACAAGTGAAGAACTTAAATACTCGTTCACGTTCCAAGCGAAGTACCTCGGGATGTCGGCTTGGGACTGTCCGGGCGGTTTCTCAATCTTGTCTTATATGGAACACGCGTACGGCGTCCATCACCCGATCGGCGGAGTGAACCAACTTTGTTCGGCGATGGCCCGTGTCATCGAGGAAGAAGGCGGGACGATCCGGTTAGGTGAAGCGGTCGACCGTCTATTGCTCGACGGGAAACGTGTCAACGGACTCGTGGCGGACAACGTCCATTACGCGTTTGACGAAGTCATCGTCGGGGCGGATTTTGCCCATGCGATGACGACGCTCGTACCGAGCGATACGCTCACGCGCTGGAGTCCGAAACAGTTGAAGAAGAAGCGCTATTCTTGCTCGACGTTCATGCTCTACCTCGGACTCGATCGCGTCTATGATGAGGTCGGCCACCATTCGATTCACTTTGCGGATGATTATGAGCGTAACGTCAAAGAGATGACGCAAGACTTGAAGCTGAGTGAGGACTTCTCGTTCTACGTCCAAAACGCGTCACGGATCGACCCGACGCTCGCGCCAGCAGGCAAGTCGTCGCTCTACGTACTCGTACCGGTGCCGAATAATTTATCAAACCTCCCATGGGAGACGCTTCAGGCGAAGATGACGGAGAGTGTGTTGGACGCACTCGAGACACGTTCGCCTTACAGAAACGTCCGAGACCATATCGAAGTGATGCAGGCGCTCACCCCGAACGATTGGGAAGCGTTTGGAGTCTATGAAGGGGCAACGTTCAACCTGGGACATAACTTGTCGCAAATGATGTACTTCCGTCCACACAATCAGTTCGAAGAGCTCGACCATGTCTGGCTCGTCGGCGGAGGGACGCATCCAGGAAGCGGACTGCCGACGATTTTTGAATCGGCACGAATCACGGCCAACTTGCTTCGGGACCGGGCGGGTGTCGGGCGATGAACATCAGTTTCGTTGGTGCCGGTATCGGGTCGCTTTACGCCGCCTTGCTATGGACTCATAAGCATCCATCGACCCAAGTGACGATTTATGAGAAAGAGGACCGGGTCGGTGGGCGCCTCAACTATGTCGAGTTTGAGAATGGTGCTCGTATCGACGAAGGACCGACAATCGTCTTGCTGCCGAGCAAGCTGAAGAGCCAACTACAAGAAGCAGGGTTTCCCGAACAGGAACTCGAACTGCTCGAAGTCGATCCGCTCTATCGCCTTCGTTACGAAGATGGGACGACGTTTCATAAATATCACGACATCGATCGTCAAGCCGAAGAGATTGAACGATTTTTCGGCGAAGGCGAATCGTTCCGTCGCTACATGGGGCAAAAGCGCGAAGAATACAAAATCGGTTTTGACACGTTTTTAAACCGTGGCTATAAAGGTAAGACCGACTTGTTCGAGCCGAGACTGCTCATGTTGCTCATGCGCCTGAGAGCGTATGAATCGGCTCATGAGAACATGAAGCGGTTCTTTAAAGATGAGCGGCTCCGGGTCGCCTATAGTCTGCAGACGCTCTACATCGGCGGCAATCCCTATGAGACGCCGTCTCTGTACGGCTTGATCCCATATCGCGAGCAAGAGGAAGGAATCTGGTACGTACGAGGAGGATATTTTTCGCTTGCGACGAAGTTAGAACAAGAGCTGAAGAAACGGGGCGTCACGTTCAAGTTGAACACGCCAGTAGACCGCGTCCGCGTCCAAGACGGCCGCGCCAACGCCGTCGTCGTCGATGGAGTCCCTCATCCGTATGATGCGGTCATCGTCAATGGAGATTTTCCGCTCATGGAACGTCTGATCGATGGAATCAAGCCGAAAGCGTACGAACCGTCGAGCGGCACGTTGCTCCTCTATTTCACGGTGGACGGCAAGATCGAACTCCCGGTCCATCAGTTCGATTTGCCAAACGACTTTGCCGGGTCGATGCGTACGATCTTTGAAGATGGTAAACTGAGCAAGTATCCGGCGATGTATACGTTCAATCCATCGCTCATCGATTCGACGCTCGCACCAGTTGGGACGAGTGTGCTTTATGTCCTTGTGCCGGTACCGCGCAAGTTAGAGCGACAAGATTTTGAACAGAGCGAGGCGATTGAACATCTCGTGTCCCGGATCGAAGGGATGGTCCCTGAATTTAGAGACCGTGTCATCGAGATGAAAGTCCGGACACCGATGGATGCGGAACGGTTCGGGTTGTTCGAAGGCGGAAGCTTTGGGATTGCCCCGAAACTTTCACAGTCGGCCGCATTCAAGCCGCAAGCCCGTCCATACGCTCAAATCGATCGCCTCTATGCCGTCGGTGCCTCCGTACATCCATGCGGTGGTGTCCCGATCGTGATGATCGGCTCACAGTTGTTAGTGAAAAGAATGGAAGAAGAAATGGGGGCATTGTACCATGACGAGGCAAGAAGCGTATCGTCAATGTGAAGAAGTGATGAAGAAAGGCTCGCTCACGTTTTATCGGGCCTTCTCCCTGCTTTCAAAACCGGACCGCCAGGCTGTCGCTGCGGTCTATACGTTTTGCCGGACGTTAGACGATGCGGTCGACGAGTCAGCGTATCCTGAGGAAAGTTTGACCGCATTTCTGGCGGAGTTCGACCGCTTTTTAGCCGGTAACGACCCAGACGGCGCTCTTTGGATTGCTTTACGTGACGTTTGGCAGCGCTATGACATGGACGTCGAGCCGTTCTTCGAGTTAGCGGAAGGGATGAAGTGGGATTTACATAAGACACGCTACGCGACGCTTGAAGAGACGGAGCAGTACGGCTATTACGCGGCTAGCACCGTAGGTTTGATGTTGTTACCAATCCTTGTCCCGGACGCGAACATGGAAGCGCGACAACAACTGAAGCAAGGCGCGATCGACCTCGGCATCGCCATGCAGTTGACGAACATCCTTCGCGACATCGGTGAGGACTTGGATCGGGACCGGATTTATGTACCGCGCACGCTCTTAGCGCAACACGCGATGTCAGAGACCGACCTGTTCGAACGGAAAGTGACGCCTCAGTTCGTGAAAGTGTGGGAGACGATGGCCACCCGAGCGGAGACGCTATACCGCAGTGCCCGTGAGACGCATCACTTGTACCCAGTGACGAGCCGAAAGCCGGTCCAAGCAGCGGCGCTCCTCTATGAAGGCATATTAGACGCAGCCCGAAGTAACGACCATGATGTCTTTACGAAGCGCGCTTACGTATCGACACTTCAAAAAGGAAAGCTGTTAGCAAGACTTTGAAAGAGACCCGATTGCGAGCAATCGAGTCTTTTGCTGAACATACTCGAGCCTGTAGACATCGTCTGCAGGCTTTTTAGATACAAAAAAAACCACTTTTGGCGGGGGACCAAAAGTGGCGTAAGCGTTATGTGATCCGTTCATCGGGGAAACGAACGAATCGGACGTGATGAACCCTAAAGATGTGCCTCGTTTCATGGGGAATGTAACGATGGGGCATCTTCGCTGAAGTAGGATGCTTGATGGACTAAGGGGGAACATCAGACGCATGCTATTCCAGCAGCGGGAAACGAGTGGGGAAACTCGCTCATCACTTTTTTCTCGGGTGTGACAAGTTCAAAACGCGATTGGCTCGGGGAAGCCATTCGATCGCTACAGGTGTAACAAACGTTACAATACTGCTTGAACTCGATATGATGTTATCACGTCTGTGACTTGTCGACAAGTGTCGAATCTTCTGTTCACAAAATGTTCAAATTGTCAGAGGTATGTCCTCCAACATCGAACGAGCAGCGAACTGTCCTGAAAGCGTCACCATTGGGCTACCGCCTCCAGGGTGGGTCGATCCACCCGCGAACCAGATGTTCGAGACGTCTTCCGAGCGCGAAGCCGGACGGAAAAACGCACCTTTTTTCGAGTTTGCCGACGTTCCGTACAACGAGCCGTAATACGCATAAAAATCACGCGTCAAGTCAAGCGGAGTCACGCGACGGTGGAACAAGACGTCAGCATCGTCCCAGTCGACGCCGAATGTGCGCAGCCGTCGACGAATCAAATGTTCATACGTCTCGGCATCGATGTCGGTCAAGTGGGCCGGAGCGTTGACGAGGATGAACAGATTGTCCCCGGCCTCACCCATGGACGGGTCGGTGTAGGACGAGTTCGAGATGTAGATCGTCGGCTCGTCAGCGTAGCGTTCTTCGTCGAACAAGGCACGGAACTCAGCCTCGTAATCGTCCGAGAAGTAGACGTTATGATGAGCGAGATTTAGATGTTTGTTCAGTCCGACCATCATGACGAAAGCAGAGACGGATGGCTCGACCGTATCCCGGGTCGGTACCGGGAACGAGGGACGATGGACCGCATCGACGAGCCGAGGATATTGGGTCAGCAGTTCCCCGTTCAAAAGGACGGCATCGCAAGACATGACTTCTTCATGGTCGATGACGACAGCATGCGCCTTACCGTTCATCACTTCAATCTTTGTGACTTCATGGCCGAGTCGAAACTCGACACCGAGCTCGCTCGCGCGTTTGGCGAAACCTTTGGCAATCGTCCAGTTCCCGCCTTTGGCGAAATAGACGCCATCGTTCAACTCGAGATGTGAGATCAAGGCGAACGTGCCGGGCGTGACGTAAGGGCTGCTGCCGATATACGTCGCGTAACGGTCGAGTGCTTGGATGATGCGGGGATCTTTAAAATATTTTTTATGGAGCGCGTGCAAACTCTTAAGCGGATGGACTTTCATCATATCGGCCCAAAGACCGGTATCGATTTTTGTGTCCATTCGAGTGAAGAAACGATTGTTGGCAATCTCAAATAGCTTTTCAGCCTCGTCCAAGTACGCCGCCAATTGATTTTTGTCGGCTTTGTCACCGGTCAAGCGCCGGACTTCAGCTTCCATTTGTTCCCGTTCGGAGTGGAACGTGAACGTCGACCCGTCGGAGAAGTGATTGACGGTATGCGAGTCGAGTTTGACGAGTTCAAAATAATCCTCTGGGTTGGCCCCGCTGTTCCGGATGACGGAACGGAACACGTCCGGCATCGTGATCGTGTTTGGCCCGAAGTCGAAGCGGTGACCGTCCGTGATGATCGGCATGAGCTTACCACCGACGTGTTCATTTTTTTCGATGACGGTCACATCGTACCCGCGAGCCGCTAGTGTGACGGCGGCGCTCAGGCCTCCGAGACCGGCCCCGATAATAGCGATTTGTTTCATTGCAATGCGCCTCCTAACGATTTTCTAATGATACATCCGGCCTTTCCAAGTGATCGGTTTTCGTCTCCATTTTCGGACGACCGCGCTCGTGAGTAGGACGAGGTAGGCAACCAGACTGAACGGATGGAGCCAAAAATGGCGCCCGCCCGACTTCAAGTCGATGGCTAGCCGTGCGAACAAGACGAACAGGCTCGCTCCGAGCGACATCCAGTCTGGTCGGATGAGCAGGAAGACGAACGCCGATAACTGGACGCCGTAGTAAAGGGAAAAATAAAGGGCGATGCCCACTGCTTCATTCATTCCCTTGAATACGTTTTTTGAAAACCCGTTCCAGACTTCCTCGTTCGTCGCATACATATCGCATGTGATATAAGGCGAGACGTTGACGAGCGACGTCACTTTTTTACGGCGCTTAAATTCGCGGCATAAATCGATATCATCAATCAGGGAGTCGTGGATCGAGGCGTGACCGCCGACTTCCTCGTAACTAGCCCGTTCGACCAAGACGTTCATCCCGTTCGCGGCGGCGAAGGCGGGATGTCTCACTTTTCGCCAAAACAGCGGCAAGTGCTGGGCGATCAAGACGTGTTGCATCGGAATGAGCAGTTTACCGAGCCACGTCGGCGTCGGAAAGCGGGGGAAGCCGGATAAAAAGACGGCGCCTTCCCGGACGAGCGTTCCGTGCATGCGGCCGACGAAGCTCGGATCGATGGTCACATCGGCATCGAGAAACAATAAGTAAGGCTCACGGGTCTGCGTCGCCAATTGATGACAGGCGTGTACTTTTCCAGACCAGCCGTCGGTGAGCGGCACACCGCGCAAGATCGTGAACCGGTCGTCCGAGGCGATTTCCCGCACGAGCGCGTCGTACGTGCCGTCCTCAGAGCGATCCTCATATAAGTAGACGTGACAGCCGGCGGTGAGGGCCGGCTTTAAACTGTTGATCAATTTCGGGACGTTCCGCTCCTCGTTGCGGAGCGGAATGCAAATTGCGGTCGGCGGCACTGAGATTGGGGCCGTGAGCGGACGAAGAAATGCCAAGTTGACCAACGTGAAGAGAAACATGAGTCCAGTGAGCACGAATAGAATCATCGTTGCCTCCTCCCGATGGTGAGCAAGTGCTCCGTCCAGTCGGCGAGCCCGCGTCGTGGCGGGAACAACGAAATGTACCGGTCCGACTGAGCGATCACATCGGCGCGCGTGTCGTCATAGAGCCGTTCGAGCGCTTTCGCGAGCTCTTGCTTTTGCTCCCGGCGTGTCGTCGAGACGACGGTATGGGTCCGGAACCGGACGTAGACGACCGGGGACGCATGCGACGCGAACGCGTAGTAGATGGCACAAAGCCGGACCTCAGGTTTTGCGAGTAGCATCGTCGCACCGGCCCCGATCTCAAGCGGCCGGTGCTCTTGCGGGTATTCGCGGCCTTGCGGGAACACCCACACCGATTTCCCGACGGACAAAAGCTGATTGGCATAGTTGAGAGAAGCGCGAACGTCGGATAACTTCCCTTTTTTGATTGAAAAGGCGCCTAAGTGACGGAAGAACGGAAAGCGTCGCAATCCGTCCTCATCCATCAGGACGTGAACGTCGTGCCGTAAATAGTACTCGTTCAACATGAGCAAGATGAGTCCGTCCCACCACGAGCTGTGTGTGCTTAAAAAGAGGCCCGGTGTCGGAACGTCATCAGCCCGAACGTTGATCGTGTGAAAGGACGGTCGGATCTGGCGTTCTTTGACGAACGTTGAAAAGATGTTACTGAACCATTTCTTTTTGTTCGCTTCGATCATGACGCAACCTCCGTTCCAAATAGATGACACTTGCCGTTACAAGACTTAGCACACCGATTCCGTAAAGACCGGCGTTGACCGCGGTGACGCCGAACAAGGCGTGAAGCATGACGAACAAGTAACGTCCGTGCATAAGTAAAGTCGGCTCCGCTTCGACTTCGAAGCGGTCGAGTAACCATGAGAAGATGAGCGACAGTCCGAACCATCCGACGAAGTTTTGCGTCGGGATGTCATAATAGAGACCATCATTTGCCCATTCCCAGTAGCCTTTCACGTTGGCTGCAACCGGATCGATCGCCATGTCTAACCAGACCGCCAAAAATGGGACGAGCCAGAGTGTCCGTCGCTTGAACGCGAACAGGCGGGCGACAGCGAAGCTCGCGCCGATGACGGCGAGCCACGCTGCACCAATCGTTACCGGTACGCCGAACACGGTCGGACCGAACGCTTCAGCGTAAATATACTCGCTGAACGGGAACCCGGTTTTGACACCGAGCGTCTCGACGGCAATCGAGCCGAAAAAGATGAACGGCACGATGAAACGGGCGTGACGGACTCCGTCCGCGATGACAAATCCTCCGATGAGGCCGGCTAGCCATAAGAAGACCGGGTTCGCCCATTCGAGCCAACTCGGCAGTAAATCAAAGCCGACGAGAACAACGCCGACGACGTACCAAACTAAAAATAATTTCCAAATCCATGGATACACTTTCATCAAATCACCTCACCTTCTATTCTAAAGAGGTTTTCGACATCCGTCTAATGAATGCATGCACAAAAAAAGAGCCCCTGCTAGAGGGACTCATCAATTCGCCATGCGCTTCCGTTTTTTCACAAATGAGAAAGCGATGAACAAGATGTAGAACGGGATGGCGATGAACCAAAATGTCGGCCATTCCTGCCACCTTGCGAACGTCATATACGTCAAATAGACGAGACTGAACGTGATGATGAACGAGTGACGCGGCAACGGCACGTCTTTAAAACTCGGAATACGAACCCGGCTCACCATGAGCAAGGCGAGACCGGTAAAGAAGATCGGGGTGAGCAGTTCGTTGACGCGGTCGCCAAACGTCGTTACGACAGCGAGCAGTCCACCGGCTGCCGTGATCGGAACGCCTGAGAAATAGCTGGCCGTGACGTTCGTCGCCGACAAGTTGAACCGGGCTAGGCGATAGGCGCCGAAGAGCGGGAATAGGGCGGCAAAGAAGAGCCCGTAGTTTCCGTAATCGATAAAGAACGTATAGTAAGCGAGCAGCGCCGGAGCAACGCCGAACGTGACGACGTCAGCGAGCGAATCAAGCTCTTTTCCGAAGTCACCGTCTACCCCGAGCATACGGGCGAGACGGCCGTCGAGGCTGTCGAGCATCATCGCGATGATGATCAGGAGTGTCGCATTCGAGAAATCGCCACGCGCGGCGTAGACGATGGCGAGGACGCCACAAAATAAGTTACCGAATGTAAATGAGTTAGGAACCCACGATCGGATTCGTTCTTTCCACATAGTATTGCCTCCATCTTTGTCATTGAGTAAACCAGCGGCCGTCCGTGAAGCGGATCAAGTCGTCCGGTGTTAATTCGATCTGATAGCCGCGTTTTCCAGCCGAGATGATGATCTTGTCTTTTTGTTTCGCGCTGTCATGCAAGAAGACGGGGAAGCGCTTTTTCGCTCCGATCGGTGAGACGCCGCCGCGGATGTAGCCGGTCAGCGTTTCAAGCTCTTTCATCGGGACGGGCGACGCTTTCTTCGCGCCCCACGCTTTAGCGGCCGCCTTTAAATCGATATCTAAATCTCCTGAGATGAGGAAGAAGGCGTACTTCCGCTGCTCGTTCTCGAGGCAAATCGTCTTATACAGTTGGTCGAGCGGCTTATCGAGTGATGCGGCGACATGTTTTGCGGAGACATCGGACTCATCCACTACATAAGACAGATAAGTGAACGGGATGTTCCGTTGTTTTAATTGTCTTGCGGCATTCGTCAGTTGCACCAGTCCCACCCTTTCGTTGAACGACTCCCCTAAGAATAGCAAATAGTGGTAGCGTCGGGCAATCGAACTTGAAAAGTTTTGGTGTCAGGAAGGAAACAGAATGGCCGATAGAGAAATGAACAGTGATTCATTTTTTAAAAGGGGGATTATTTCATGGAAACAATTCAATTGGAACGACACAACGGGGTAGGCTGGCTCAAATGGAACCGTCCGGAAAAGTTGAACGCGCTGAATGAGACGTTGTTGCGCGAAGCGAGACAGGCGCTCGAACAACTTGAAGCCGACGAATCGGTCCGGGTCATCGTACTGATCGGGGAAGGGCGCGCCTTCTCGTCCGGTCAAGACTTGACGATTGAGAGTGACGCCGATTATGGCACGTATTTAGAGGACGTCTACCATCCGCTCGTCCGGGCACTCTCGGATTGCCGGAAGCCAGTCATTGCCGGCATCCACGGTGTCGTCGCTGGCGCAGGACTCAGTCTGGCGCTTGCGGCCGACGTTCGCCTCGTCGCCCGTTCGACGAAGTTCAGCTCGGCGTTCATCAAGATCGGCCTCGTTGCCGACGCCGGCGGTCCATATCATTTGCGTCGTTTGATGCGCCAAGACGTCGCGCTCGATTGGATGTGGAGCGGCAGCACGATCGACGCCGAACAAGCTGAAGCGTTCGGGCTTGTCACTGAACTCATCGAGGATGAGGAGTATCTTGCCCGTCTCACGGCCTACGCCGAGACGCTCGCGGCAAAATCACCGACGGCCGTACAAGGGATGAAGGCACTCCTTCGCGAGTCATCGTTTGAAGACGGGCTCGCGCAAGAGATCCACTGGCAACGGGAATGCGGCAAGACCGAGGTTCATCAACGGGCGATGCAAGCATTTTTAAGTAAAAAATAAGGGAAGCGGTCGTGTTGACCGCTTCCCTTATTCGTTCACGAGGATGGTTTGGCTTCGAACTGGAAGCCTTTTTGTTGCCACTTGCCGTACTTCCAGCGTCGGAAAGCGAAGAAGCCGCGGAACCACTCGTCGAGCGAGAACGCAAGCCAAATCCCGAGCACACCGAGTCCCATTTGAATCCCGAACAAGTAACTGAAGACGACCGCGACGCCCCACATCGAGGCAATCCCAATCATGACCGGGAAGCGAACGTCTCCGACCGACTTGAGTGACCCCATCAGAACGATGTTCATGGCGCGACCCGGCTCAAGAATGAGCGTCGCCCATAGGATCGGGATACCGACGGCGATGATGTCCGGGTTCGACGTGAACAAGCCGAGCAAGGATTTCCCGAACACGGCGAGGCCGAGTGAGGCGACGAGCGAAGAGAACATGGCGATCTTCAACGTCCGGACCGCCCGAGCATACGCCTCTTTGAACCGCTTCCCGCCGACGTCGCGGGCAATCAATAGCTGTGTCCCTTGGGCGACGGCGACCGTGAACAAAAATGCGAGCATCGATAAGTTCATCACGTAAACGCGAGCGGCGAGCGAGGCGTCACCCATCGTCGCGATGAAGCCGGTGATGACAATTTGTGAAAACTGGTACGACAAGTTCTCTCCTGCCGACGGAACACCGATTTGTAAGAGTGCTTGAATATCATCGCGTTTTGGACGGATCAACTCTTTGATCGGGAAACGCATCATGAGGCGGCGTTTGACGATCCAAAACAACAGCACCATGGCCGAAAAACGAGCGATGACGATGGCCCAGGCGACACCGGCGACACCCGTCACCGGGAGACCGAACCAGCCTGTCACGGCGAGCATGGCTCCTACTGCCGTGATGACATCGATCAAAAGCGTCGCGAGCATGGCGTGTTTCGTCATACCATGACTGCGCAACACCGCGCTGAGCGCCATGATGAGCGCTTCGGTGAAGAGCGATAAGCCGACGATTTGTAAGAACAATAGGCCGTAGTCGAACAGTTCATCCGACAGGCCGAACAAGCGAAGGAACGTCTCGCCGAACAAGAAGACGACGACGACCATGACGACGCCGAGCCACATGTTCAAGCTGACGGCAGAGCGGGCAAAGTCCCGGCTCTTCTTCATCCGACCGGCACCGATTGCCTGGCCGATCAAGATCGTCGCACCGACCGAGGTGACGCTAAAGACGATCAAAAAAACGTTCAACAATTGGTTGGCGACGCCGACCGCTGAAGCGGCGGCATCGGAATACTGGGCGAGCATGAGCGTGGCGATGATCCCGGTACCCATGTGGAGCGCGAGCTCGATGAAGATCGGCCACGAGATTTTAAATAGACTGAGCTGTTCGGTATCTTTGGTTGGCATGAATGTTCCCCTTTTGTTTAAAAATTCTTTATATGAAATATTTATCTTTTAAAAATTACAATGGTCATGTTACTCCTTTTGAAATGAAAAAGAAAGGGGGTTCACTAAATTATTTCCAACAAAAATAACCACCCAAGCAAATGGGTGGTCAAACGTCGTCATTTCAGTTTCAAAATGGAAACGCTATACGGTGCGAGTTCAAGTTCGAGCGAGTCTACGTCCCGGTCGTTGAGTAAATCGTGGGCACCACCTGTATGCCAGAGTGGGTTGAGCGTAGACACCGTATCTGAGTTATTGAAGTAAATCAAATACGTCTCGTCTTTCGAGCTCCGTTCGACGATGAGGGCGTTGTCTTCATCATCGACGAGATTGAACCGGTACGATCCGCCGTTCGCGAGCACCGGATGATCTTTGCGGAGCTGGATCAACTTCTGGACGAAGCGGAACAAGTCACGGTCTTCCTCGGCCTCGTCCCACGGCATGCAGCGGCGGCAACCCGGATCTTGCTCGCCTTCGAGCCCGATCTCATCACCATAGTAAATACATGGACTACCCGTATACGTGAGCATCGAGGTCATGAGGAGTTTGAACTTCCCTTTATGCCCTTTTGCCCGAGTGAGGGCTCGTGGGGTGTCGTGAGAGTCGATCAAGTTGAACGTCACTTCGTTCACGTTCATCGTGTTCATCATCTCGACGCGCGTCAACTCGTCACGGAACTCCGACGCCGTCGTCCGATCGAGCGCGAAGTAGTTTAAGCTCGCGTTCGTGAACGGATAGTTCATGACCGCATCGAACTGGTCGCCTTGAAGCCACGGTTGGGCATCGTGCCAAATCTCACCGAGGATGTAAGCTTCGGGATTCGCTTCTTTTACAGTGCGACGGAAGTCACGCCAGAACGCGTGGTCGACCTCGTTCGCGACGTCTAGGCGCCAACCGTCGATGCCGAACTCTTCGACCCAATAACGGGCTACATCTAATAGATAAGCTTTCAACGCCGGGTGTTCGGTGTTGATCTTCGGCATGTTCTTCTCGAAAGCGAACGTATCGTAGTTCGGCTTCGGTGCCGTCTCAATCGGGAAGTCGCGGAGGTAGAACCAGTCGCGATACTCGGAATGAGGCCCGTTCTCGACGACGTCTAAGAACCAAGGATGGTTGTAGCCGACGTGATTGAACACCGCATCGAGCATGACTTTGATCCCGTTCTCATGAAGCAAGTCGACCAATTGTTTGAACTGCTCTTTCGTCCCGAACTGCGGGTCGATTTCCATATAATCAAGCGTGTCGTATTTATGGTTCGTCGTCGCTTTGAAGATCGGGCAGAAGTAAATGCCGGTGATCCCGAGTTCGACGATGTGGTCCATATGGTCGATGATGCCTTGGAAGTCGCCACCGAAGAAGTTTGTGATCGTTGGCTCAGTGCTGTTCCATGCGAGCGTCCCTTCAGGATCGAGTGACGCGTCGCCGTTCGCGAACCGGTCAGGGAAGATTTGATACCAGACCGTGTCCTTGACCCATGACGGGGCGTGGAAGATGTCGATCGGGTTGATGAACGGGACACAGAAGTAATAACCCGTATCGTCGAGCGGTTTATCTTCGAACCAGCCTTTTTCCGTATAGACGGCCGTCTCGTTGCCGTCATGGAGCCGGAACCCGTAACGGAGGCGACGGAACGGCGGCTTGATTGCGATGAACCAGTAGTCGTATTGGTCGTCGTGGCCGATTCGTTCCATAGGTGTCTCGAACGTGCGCCAGTAGCTCGGCTTGTCCGGGTCAAAGTTCCACATCGCTGGGTCTTCTGAATGCCAGTCGTATGGATCATTCCAAATTAAGTCAATAGATTGGATATCATTTCTTTTCGTATGAAACCGAATATGAATCGTTTCCCGGTCGTATTTATAAACGAAAGGGGACATAGCGCGATGATAAATAGCTTCTTTGATCAAGTGAAATCGTTCCTTTCTCGATTGGGATTGTAACCATTTTACACTGTCTGTTCCGAAAAGAAATGACAGTTGCGAAAACGTTTGCTCAAGCAAAGGGTAATAAAGCGTTTACATTTTGTCAATCACTGTTCACGACATTTATTGAACAATTGAACACATAAAAGTTGAAAAAGAGATAAATGGGATACCTACGAGAAAAAATCGAAAAAAAAAGTCTTGTAAAACGCTTACACAACTGTATAATAAAAATTGAGGTGAGGATGCAAACGTTTTCACTGAATGACTGATTTCGTAGCGGAGTTGATTAAAATCAGTCGTTTAGTACGTGTGCGCAAATCTGACCATACTAATTTCCTTGGGGAGGTTTTTCATCATGAAGATGAAAAAAATGGTAGCAGGACTTTCAACAGCAGTATTAGCATTCGGTGCACTTGCTGCATGTGGTGGCGGTACGGATAACGGTTCTACTAACGAAGGCGGTTCTACTAGCGAGAACAAGCCAGAAAAAATCGTAATTTGGGAAGATATTGAAAAGTCGGAAACGACGAAAGAAGTTGCGAAAGCGTTTGAAGAAGAACACGGCGTCGCAGTAGAAGTCGTCGAAGTTCAAATGACGGACCAAAAAGACAAGTTGGCGCTTGACGGCCCAGCTGGTAAAGGTCCGGATATCGTTCTCGTACCGCATGACCAAATCGGCACGATCGCTGACCAAGGTCACTTGGCACCGCTCGCTGACGAAGGTGCGCTCGAAGCGTTCACAGATGCTTCGAAATCGGCTGTCATGTTCGACGGACAAGCTTACGGCTATCCTAAATCAGTTGAAACACCAGTCCTCATGTACAACAAGGATTTGGTTTCAGAAGCTCCTGCTTCAATGGACGACCTTTACAAGTTGTCTACAGATCTTAAAGACAAAGGCGAGTACGGCTTCCTCGGTCTTTGGGATAACTTCTACTTCGCTCACGGTGTAGTTGCAGGCTTCGGCGGTTACGTCTTCAAAGAAGACGGCGGCGCGCTCGACCCAACCGACATCGGCTTGAACAACGAAGGCGCAGTTGAAGGATTCGACTACATCGGCAAATGGTACCAAGAAGGCCTCTTCCCTAAAGGATTGATCGGCGAGTCTGGCGGCCAAGCGATGGACCAACTCTTCACTGAGAAGAAAGCACACACAGTTATGAACGGACCTTGGGCTGTTGCTGGTTACGAAGATGCTGGCGTCAACCTCGGAGCGGCGGCAATGCCAACACTTCCGAACGGTGAGCCAATCAAGACGTTCATGGGTGTGAAAACATATGCACTCTCTGCTTACACTGAGAACCAAGAGTGGGCTGAAATGTTCCTCGCAGAACTTACAAATGAAGAGAACGCATTGAAAATGTTTGAAGCATACAACGAGATCCCACCGGTAGCAGCACTCGAGACGAATGAGACAATCACGGCGAACGAAGTTGCGAAAGCGGTATTCGATCAAGCGACAAATGCAATCCCAATGCCTAACATTCCTGAAATGGGACAAGTTTGGGAGCCAATGGCACAAGCGCTTCAGCTCGTAGCGACTGGCAAGCAAGATGCACAAAAATCAGCTGACGATGCTGTTAAAGTCATCGAGCAACAAATCCAAGCAAACAACCAATAAGGCTGTGAAATGACGGGGTACGCCACATGGCGTTCCCCATCATTTTCTGAAATTGAGCAAACGCTTGCTCGATTGATTTGCTCAAATTGAAAGGAGAAATTGAGGATGGCTTCAATTCCGAACCCAAAAACACCGGAACAACGACCGGACAAACCGACCAATCATGCTCGGAACGCCGCATTACTCTCGATCATTCCGGGAGCGGGGCAGTTCTATAACAACCAACGTGCGAAGGCGATTGCGTTCTTTATCGTCATCATGTCTTATTTTGCAGTAAACTACGATCTATTTTTCAAAGGGGCGGGCGCAGGACCTGGTGACCGTGGTGGCCTTTGGGGATTGATCACGCTTGGCGAAGTAGCAGGACCTCGTAACGACCACTCCATCTTCTTGATGGTAGAAGGTATTGTCGCAATAATTTTACTGTTCTTCGGTATCGCGTTCTACATTTGGAACATTCGTGACGCTTACCGAGTCGGTCGCATTCGTGATCAGCACCTAAACGTGCCAACGTTCCAAGTGCAACTTCGCAACTTGCGCGACCATGGATTCCCATACTTGATGTTGATCCCGTCGCTCATCTTGCTCGTCTTCACAGTCGTGTTGCCGCTGATCTTTACGTTCTTGATCGCGTTCACGAACTATCGTTACAACAACGCGCCACCGGCAAAACTCGTCGAGTGGATCGGGTTCGAAAACTTTACACGCATCTTTGAAATCGACATTTGGCGCGACACGTTCGTCGGCGTTCTCGGTTGGACGCTCGTCTGGACGGTCGCTTCAACGGTCGGTGTCATCGCGATCGGGATTTTCCTTGCCGTTCTGTTGAACCAAGAAGGACTTCGGTTCCGTCGCTTGTTCCGTTCAATCTTGATCTTGTCATGGGCCGTACCAGCGTTCATCACGATCTTAATTTTCCGCTCGATGTTCAACGAGTCGTTCGGTGTGTTCAATACGACAATCTTGCCGGCCTTTGGTCTCGATCCGATTAGCTGGATGACCGACCCGACAGCGACACGTAGTGCGCTCATCTTGATTCAATGGTGGCTCGGTTTCCCGTTCATCATGACGCTCATGACCGGTGTCTTGCAGTCGATCCCGGGCGACTTGTATGAAGCTGCGACGATTGACGGCGCGAACATCTTTGATAAGTTCCGTCTGATCACATTGCCGATGCTCTTGTTCGCAACAGCACCGATTCTCATCACGCAGTTCACGTTCAACTTTAACAACTTTAACATCATCTATCTCTTCAATGGTGGTGGGCCGGCTGTCCCAGGACAAACTGCCGGTGGTACCGACATCTTGATTTCATGGATTTACAAATTGTCGCTCGGGGCTAACCCGCAATACGGACTTGCGGCTGCGATCACGCTCATCTTGTCATTCTTCATCATGACACTAGCCGTCATCCAGTTCCGTCGGACAAAATCTTTCAAAGACGAGGATATGGTCTGATATGAAAAAACAAAAACGAATCAATTTGGCGTTCTCTTATGTCATCTTGACGCTTGCGTCGATCATTATTCTCTATCCGATGCTTTGGGTAGTAGGAACGTCATTTAACCCGGGTCGTACGATCACGTCAACGATCATCCCATCAAACCCAACGCTCATTCACTATAAAAACTTGTTTGATCTAACAATTTCGGATTATAGTTTATGGTATGTGAACACATTGAAGATTGCTTTCATCACGATGGCGCTCGCTGTAATTTTAGTTACGATTACTGGTTATGTGTTCTCGCGTTACCGTTTCGTCGGACGGAAGAACTCGCTCATCTTGTTCCTCGTCTTGCAGATGGTCCCGCAATTCGTTGCCATCATCGCGATTTTTGTGTTACTCAACATGCTCGGCCTTCTTGATACGCATACAGCGCTAATCTTGCTGTACGCCGGTGGGGCGATTCCGATGAACACGTACCTGGCGAAAGGTTACTTCGATACGATTCCGAAGGAGCTCGATGAGGCTGCTCGGATGGATGGTGCCGGTCACCTCCGTATCTTCTGGCAAATCATTTTGCCGCTCGCGAAGCCAATTGTCGCAACGATCGCCTTGTTCAACTTCATGGGCCCGTTCAACGACTTCATCTTGGCATCGCTCGTCCTTCGTACTCCTGAGAAGCAGACGCTAGCGGTTGGACTTTACAATATGATCTCGCGACAATTCGACAACAACTTTACGTTGTTCGCGGCAGGAGCCGTCCTTTCGGCCCTCCCGATCGTCCTCTTGTTCTTCATATTCCAACGTTACTTCGTCTCCGGTCTCACTGCGGGTGGTACGAAAGGTTAATACTCAAAAAGGGGGAAGCGATATGAGGCGAGGCGTCGTGCTCGTTCTCCTGTCGCTTCTTTTGTTTCCTACAATCGTCGGAGCGAAAGAAGCAGCAACATGGGAACAAGAACGCATGTACTTTATTATGGTCGACCGGTTCGTTGACGGGAATCCTGACAACAACGACCAAGTCGACAAGAATGATCCAAAAGCGTTTCACGGAGGCGACATTCAAGGTGTGATCGAGAAGCTCGACTACATCGAATCGCTCGGATTTACGTCGATTTGGTTGACGCCGGTGTTTCAGAACATGCCGGACGGTTACCACGGCTACTGGATCAAAGATTTTTATGACATCGATCCCCAGTTCGGGACGAAAGAAGATTTGCAAGAACTCGTCGATGAGGCGCATAAGCGCGATATGAAAGTCATTCTTGACTTCGTCGTCAACCATGTCGGTCCGAAACATCCATGGGTCGAGGAACGACCGGATTGGTTCCATGACGAGTTGCCGATCGTGCTCTGGCAAGACCAAGAGCAAGTCGAGACGCACTGGTTGTTCGACTTGCCGGACTTTAAAACGGAAGACCCTGAAGTGAAAGATTATTTGATCGACGCCGCTACTTATTGGATTGAAGAGACCGGCATCGATGGCTATCGACTCGATACGGTCCGCCACGTCGACAAACCGTTTTGGAAAGATTTTGTCGAAGCGGTGCGGGCGGTCGACCCTGACTTTTACTTGTTGGCCGAAGTGTTCGACCCGAATCCACAATACGTCGCTGAGTACGACAATTTAGGATTTAACAGCGTCACAAACTTTACGTTCTATGATCGCGTCTCGAAGACGATGACGCAAAAGCACGCCAACGTCGACGAAATCGATGTGGCGGCAAGCTATGCCCAGACATTTTTCAACGATCCGAACCAAATGGCGACGTTCCTAGACAACCATGATGTCGAGCGGTTCATGCACGTCGCTGGACTTGGTGGAGCCGAGTCGGCAGAACGGCGACTTCGCCTGGCACTGTTCACGCTCTATGCGTCGCCTGGTATGCCGATTTTATTTCAAGGGACAGAAAACGCACAAACCGGTGGGGCCGATCCGGCCAACCGGGTGATGACGGATTTCCCAGGGAATGAAGAGTTACATGAATACGTCGCGACGATGAACCGGATGCGGGAAGACTATCCCGTCTTCGCCACTGGAGAGCAACGGATGATTGCCTCGAAAGACGGCATGGCCGTGTTCGAGCGTCGTGACGGCGATGAGGTCGCCTTGTACGCCATCAATATGAACGATGAGGATACAGAGATTGAATTCGAGGTAAGCGAAGTCGGTGAAGATCAACGGCTCCGCGGTCTCTTGTTCTCACAACTTGTCACGGAAAAACGTGGCACGTTCACTATCAAGCTCGCTGGCGAAAGCGCCAACGCCTATGTCGTCGAAGAATCGGAAGTGAACATGTGGACGATTGGTCTGCTCGTCGTCGCGATTCCGCTGTTCTTGACGGGTCTGGTCATGTGGAAGCGCCGCAAGAGCGTGAGCTAAATACCCTGTCGCAGGGAACAATGAATTAACGGAAGCAAGGGGGAGCACCATGCAAATCACGATCAAAGATGTCGCAAAACACGCCAACGTCGCACCGTCGACAGTGTCCCGCGTCATCGCCAACAGTCCGCGAATTAGCCAGAAAACGAAAGAACGTGTTCGTAGTTCGATGGAAGAACTCGGGTACCATCCGAACATCCATGCAAGAAGTCTCGCCAACCGCTCGACACAATCGATTGGTCTTGTTATGCCGAGCGCGGCGACGAAAATCCTTCAAAATCCGTTCTTCCCGGAAGTGTTGCGCGGAATCAGTACGAAAGCCCATCAAAACGGTTATTCGCTGTACATGACGACCGGCGTGACCGAAGAAGAAGTGCTGTCGGGTGTCATCGAGATGGTCCAAGGTCGCCGGGTCGACGGTGTCATCGTCCTGTATTCACGTGAAGACGATAAAGTCGTCCAATATTTGCGCCAGACGAAGTTCCCGTTCGTCGTCGTCGGGAAGCCGTTCGGGGACGCCTCGTCGATCACGTACGTCGATACGGACAACTACTTGGCTGGCCGTGAAGTGACGAAGCACTTGTACAACCTCGGTCACCGCCGCATCGCCTTCATTGGCGGATCGGATAAATTGGCCGTCACCCAAGACCGTCGCAACGGGTACGCGACGGCGCTTATGGAAGCCGGGATCCCGGTGCGGGAAGACTACATCGCCCGTGCCGAGTTCATGACGAAAGGCGGCGCTAAAGCGGTCCGGGAGTTGCTTCACGTCGATGAGCCACCGACGGCTGTCGTCGTCAGTGATGACATGATGGCGCTCGGTGTTATCAGCACGCTCAGTGAGATGGGTTTGAGAATCCCTGAAGACGTCGCTGTCGTCAGTTTCAACAACGTCTATATCGCCGAACATTCGAATCCGCCGCTCACGTCAGTCGAGATCAACATCTTCGGTCTCGGTTTCGAGGCGACGAACTGCCTGATCGAACAGATCGGCGATAGTGCACCACCGTACGGGAAACGTGTCATCGTCCCGCACTATCTAGTCGTCCGCCAGTCGTGTGGTCAAAAAAAGAATAGCCATGCGGCTGAATGAGTTGAAACCTTCCGTTTTCGTGCGGAAGGTTTTTTTGTGCGGATTCTGATGCATATAAAGGAAGAACGTTCAATCCGGCAAAAGTCATGGCGTTACAAACAGATTACAGTTGTGCGAGAAGCGGTTGAAAACAAAGCGCGAGGGAACACTTATATTACCGGCAGAATAGCAAATCACGATAGAGCAGCCCGGCCAATAACCAAAAAATATAGAATTTGAAAGGGAGATACAATCATGGATAACAAACGTTACGTAGGGACTTACTATCAAGAATCAGAGCTTGTTTCGAAAATTGATGAACTTCGCGCGGCGGGACACCGCGAGGACGACCTGTACGTTGTTGTAAAAGATAAATCGAACCTTTCGATGGTTCGCGGCGAAACGGATGCAGAAGTAAAAGAAACGAAAGCATCGTGGCTCGATCGCTTCTTTGGAGTCGCAGACGGCGGCGATGAAGTGCGCCATACGTTTGATAAACTCGGCTTCTCAGAAGAAGAGACGGCACGCCATCATCAAGATATCGAAAACGGCGGCTTCGTCTTGTTATTAGATACAGACGACGGCGTCTTGGACAACGGTCGCAACGACACGTTCGAAGGCGGTCGCACGTCAGCGGGCTATGGTTCTGAAGGGAACGAGGCTGGAAACATGACGGCACGTGACCCGCTAACAGCGGCAGGAACAGGTGTCGGAGCAGCCGGCACTGGGCTTGACGCGACGGGAACGAATCATGATTCGACGCGTCACCATGACATGGACGAGGACATTCGCAACCGCACCGATTTGACGGACGAGCAAAAACTTCAACTACACGAAGAGCGTCTCCAAATCAATAAAGAACGCGTTCAGACCGGTGAAGTCCGAGTCGAAAAAGAAGTCGTTGAGCACGAAGAACGGGTCGACGTCGAAGTCGAGCGTGACGAAGTGTACGTCGAACGACGTCAAGTCGACGGAGACCGTGAAGCGACGGGACATTCGTTCGATGCGACAACAGACCGCGACGAGATTCGTGTACCAGTCACAGAAGAGCGCGTCGACGTCACGAAGAAAGACGTCGTGGCCGAAGAAATCGTCGTCGGCACAGACAAAGTGAAAGATACAGAGACGGTACGCGAGACGCTTCGTAAAGAAGAAGCCCATATCGAAGGCGAAAACAGCCATCGGAAACATGACGCTGACCATACGCGCCGTGATGAGCGCGACCGGATCTAATTGGATGACCAAGCACCTCGACAAGGATGGCTCTCTCTGAGGGACCATCCTTTTTTTCGCCAATTCATCTTACAGGAGGAACGAATGTTATGAAACATGCCATCATCTCTGAAGTATTTGACCAGCCCGAGGTGTTGCTCAAGCGGACGGTCGATTTGAAGCAAGAAGGATATAAAGAAGAAGACATGTATGTCTTCGTCAAACGAACTGAGACGGCTGACGCCATCCGACGCCATTCAAAACTATACGTACTCGTCGCGGATGAGCCGGATACGGTGGCGTCTCTCGTCACGTCAAGCGAACGGCCGATCGAGCGCTGGCTCAGCAGTATGCGGTTGACGCGCGAGCAGCGGGAACGATTCGTGGGTGAAGTCGAGCGAGGGCGGTTGTTCCTTTATGTCGACGCGGATCAAAACGAGGAGATGGCGGACATTAAACGATCGCCGCGCGCCACTTCCAAGGAGCACGAAGAACAGACGCTTGAACTGCATGAAGAGCGACTCGCGGTTGAAAAAGAAACGGTGCAGACGGGGGAACTCGTCATCGACAAGCATGTAACCGAGACTGAACAGACGATTGAAGTACCCGTTCGGAGGGAACACTTACATGTAGAGCGCCATGCTGGTTCTGAAGATGTGATTGAAGACTACGACTTCGACAAACCCGGCATCCGGACGATTGACGAAGGGGACCAGCTACGTATCCAAGTCATCGAAGAGCGCGCCTTCATCGTCAAGCGTCCGGTCGTAGTCGAAGAGATCATCGTCCGCAAGCAAGTGGATGAAGATACGAAGACGGTCACCGAGACGCTCCGTAAAGAAGAGATCGATATTAGGCAAGTGGGACAAGGCAAGATCACGATCGAGGACAATCCAACATCTAGAAAGGATGATAAATGATGAGTAACAAACGATTTGTTGATACGTACAAAGACGAGGCGGCACTCGTCTCAAAAATTGATCAACTGAGCCAAGACGGGTACGACGAGAAAGACCTTTACGTCGTCGCGAGAGACGAGGATAACGTGTCGCTCGTCAAACGGAACACTGACGCGAAAGTCGAGGAAGCGAGCGCTTCTTGGATGCAGAAATTCGCGGGCGTCGCCGAAGGAGAACAGGAAGTGAAACGGGCGCTCCTCGATCTCGGTTTGGCTGATGACGACGTCAACAAAGCGTACGGGGACATTATGGACGGTGGGTATGCCCTCATTCTCGATGAGCCCGATACCGGATTCAACGATGGCGACAACCCGGCCTTTGAAGGTCATGAAGCGAACGCCGCCTTCGGTCGCGATTCAGACGTGTGATATAGACATACCTACTTTGGCCCAATGCGCCAGGGTAGGTTTTTTTTCGTTCCAAAAGTGACAAAAAAAGAATGAAAAACTTTTATGCAAACGATTGCATTCTCGGTGTAGTCGTGTAAAATGAGAGGTGAGATTAAAAATACAGCGCTTTCATAGACAAGCGGTTGTACGATTCGGTTGTCTACTGACAAGTAGCCTTGTAGAGAAAAAGGAGTGGCAGACAGATGAAACGATTGTTTGCAGTCGATGAATGGAAAGTAACGGAAGAAGGGCTTCACTCGAACGATAACCGTCTCGCAGAATCGATCACCTCGCTCGGTAACGGGCACATGGGGATGCGCGGGAATTTTGAAGAAGATTATTCAAATGATACGCACCAAGGATTTTACGTGGCGGGCGTCTATTATCCCGATAAGACGCGTGTCGGTTGGTGGAAGAACGGATATCCAGAATACTTCGCCAAAGTATTGAACGCGACGAACGTGGCCGGCCTGCGTGTCGCGATCAACGGGACGCCTGTTGACTTGGCGAAGTGGGAAGTCAAAGGCTTCACACGCGAACTCGATATGCAGCGTGGTGTTCTCACACGGACGTTCACGCTCGTGAACGGAGCCGAGGAGACGAACGTCGAAGTCGTCCGCTTCTTCTCGATCGTCGACAAAGAAATTTTGGCGATTCGCTACAACGTCACGCCGGTGAACTATGAAGCGAAAATCGAATTCACTCCTTATCTAGACGGGGACGTCGTCAACGAAGACTCGAACTACGATGAGAAATTCTGGTTGCCGGTCGAACATGGCGTCGAAGAACGGTTCGGTTTCGTCACGACAAAAACGAAGAAACTTGATTGGCATGTCACGGCGTCGATGATCGCTGACGTCGAAGGTGCACGCTGTGAAGTTCTCGATGCTACCGACCTCTACGTCGCTAACCGTTTCACGGTCAAAGCGGCAGCGGGTGAGACGGCAACGGCGTACAAGTACGTCTCGGTCGTCACGAACCGTGACCACGAAATTGACAATTTGCAAGGAGTCGGTATGCAGCGCGTCGAAGCCGCGTTCGAAAAAGGGTTCGAGACGCTCTTGGCAGAGCAGACGGAAGCTTGGCTCGCTCGTTGGGAAAACGCGGACGTCCGCATCGACGGCGACGCGGAAGCGCAACAAGGCATCCGTTTCAACATCTTCAACATGTATCAAACGTATACGGGCGAAGACTCACGTCTCAACATCGGACCGAAAGGGTTCACGGGCGAGAAGTATGGCGGCGCCACGTATTGGGACACGGAAGCGTATTGTCTCCACTTTTACTTGGCGACGACGAAGCCGGAAGTGTCGTGGAACTTGCTCAAATATCGTCACAATCAATTGCCGCAGGCGAAAGAGAACTCGGTCAAAAACGTCGGGATGAAGGGCGCCTTGTATCCGATGGTGACGATGAACGGTGAAGAGTGCCATAACGAGTGGGAGATCACCCATGAAGAGATTCACCGGAACGGTGCGATCGCCCACGCGATCTTCAACTACACGAACTTCACGGGCGATAAGTCGTACCTTGGACAATACGGACTTGAAGTGTTGGTCGAGATCTCGCGTTACTGGGCCAGCCGCGTTAACTTTGTACCACACAAAGACGTGTACATGATCCTAGGCGTCACAGGTCCGAACGAATACGACAACAACGTCAACAACAACTGGTACACGAACTTGATCGCCGCTTGGACGCTCGAGTACACGCAAGAAGTGTACAACTACTTGAAAGAAGCAGAACCGGCACGACTCGACGAGTTGACAGCAACGCTCAACTTGACGGATGCGGAACTCGCGAAGTGGGCTGATATCCAAACGAAGATGTACTATCCGAAAGACGACCTCGTCCCGGACGTGTTCATGCAGCAAGACGGGTTCATGGATAAAGAGCAAATCTTAGTGAAAGACCTTGATCCGAAACACTTGCCACTTAACCAAAATTGGTCGTGGGACCGCATCCTCCGTTCGAACTTTATCAAGCAGGCGGACGTGCTCCAAGGCCTGTACACGTTCAGCGACCGCTTCACGCTCGAGCAAAAACGTGCGAACTTCGACTTCTATGAGCCGCGTACGGTGCATGAGTCGAGCTTGTCGCCTTGTGTCTACTCGATCGTGGCAGCTGAAGTCGGTTATGAAGACAAAGCGGTCGAGCTGTACCAACGCTCAGCCCGACTCGACCTTGATAACTACAACAACGATACAGAAGACGGTCTTCACATCACATCGATGGTCGGTTCGTGGATGGCAATCGTCCACGGCTTCGCAGGGATGCGCGCCCTCGAGACCGAACTCACGTTCAGCCCGATGATCCCGAAAGATTGGGACGGTTACTCGTTCAACGTGCTCTGGCGCGGCCATCACTTGACGGTCACATCGACGCGTGAACAAGTGACGATCAAACAGACAAATGGAACGGACGTTACGATTCGTGTGTACGGAAACGCGGTAACGGTTCCGGCGAATGATTCAGTGACAATCGAGACAGTGAAAGCGTGACCAAACGTATCAGGTCAACAAGTCGGCTTCGGCCGGCTTGTTTTTTTGTGATACAGGCAGGCACATCGCAGTATTTTTGTTGTAGGCATGGCTTTGAATGTATGTTATCTTGATGCTTAGCTAATTTTGAAAGGGGAGACAGAACTTGACGGAATCCGTTAAAGAACACGCGCGCATCGGGATTGTTTCGATCATCGGGGGAGTGTTCGTTGCATTATCCATGACATTATTCTTAATCCCGGCGGGGGTTTACTCGACTGGGTTTACGGGCTTGGCCCAAATTTTCACGACCTTATTTGCCGGTACGCCGTTTGAGCTCGGTGAAGGCATTTGGTTCTTCATCTTGAACGTACCGCTTTTAGTCGTCAGTTATTTTATGCTCGGAAAGAACATGATGATCCATACGTTGATCAGCGTCGCCTCGGTCACCTTGTTCATTCGCGTACTTCCGCAAACGCCTCTCCTCTCGGACGATCCGCTGTTGAACGCCGTATTCGGCGGGGTATTGCTCGCCATCGGGTCAGGCATCACGATTCGGTTCGGTGCCTCGACCGGAGGGTTTGATATCGTCGCCCTCATCCTAGCGAAGTTCACGAACAACTCGGTCGGCGTCTACTTGTTCCTCATGAACATGATGATCGCGCTTGGGGCCGGTGCTTTGTTCGGATGGCCGACGGCGCTGTATACGATCGTCTTCTTGTATGTGACGTCGAAAGTCATCGATGAGATTTACACGAACACGCAGCGGCAGACGCTCTTCATCGTCACGAATCATCCGGACGAAGTGACGCAAGAGTTGCACCAACACGTGTTCCGCGGCATCACGCTCATGCCGGCGATCGGTACGTATTCGAAAGTCGAGAAAGCGACGCTCATGATGGTCGCCCAACGCCACGAAGTCCGTGAGATCACACGTATCTGCAAAGATGCCGATTCACACGTCTTTATTAACGTCGTTCCGACTGAAGACGTTGAAGGGGCGTTCCGACGCTAAACAATTTAGAAACGTCAAAAAACCCGCTGAACGGTTTTCAGCGGGTTTTTGTTATGATTTGATGCCAAATTTCTCTTCGAGGTAGATGGCGATGCCGTCATCCATGTTCGAAGCGGTCACTTCGTTGGCGACGACTTTGAGCTGGCTGATGGCGTTGCCCATCGCGACGCCCGTGCCGACGTAGTCGAGCATTTCGAGGTCGTTCTCTTCATCGCCGAACGCGATGATGTTCTCACGGCTAATGTTCAAGTGCTTCGATACTTCGCGAAGGCCGAGCGCCTTCGATGTATTTTGGCTCATGACTTCGATCATGTGCTCGGGCATACGCCATTGACGGTTCAAGACGGCTTCGGCGTGCACTTTGTTCAAGCTGGCCCGGACGTTGTCGACGTGTTCTTTCGTCGCGTGAATCAAAAGCGACGTCGGCTCGTCTTGCAAGTGCTTGAGCAAGTCACCCGATGTGACGCTGAGTGCCCGTTCGGCGTAGGGACCGTAAAATTCTTGCGGGTCTTTATGGAAATAGACGTGGTCGGTCACTTCGACGACGATGTTGTGGGCTTTCGTCTCCGATACTTCTTCGATGATGTCGTGTGCTGTTTTAAGTGGGATCGGACGGTGTGTGACCGCATAGGACGTATCTTTCGGGTGATGGACGAGCGCTCCGTTGAAGTTGATCAAAGGCGTCGTCAAGCCGAGTTGTTCATAATACATGATCGAGTGGCGATGGGGCCGTCCTGTTGCGATCATGACTTCATGGCCGGCATCACGAGCCGCTTGAAGAGCGCGGATGTTCCGTTCGCTGATCGTCTTGTCATCTCGTAACAACGTACCGTCTAAATCGACTGCGATTAAATAACGTGACATAAGTCATCCTCTTTTCTACATTGTGTACTATTTCTCTGACCGTACCATATTTCACGTTTCGACGGAAAGAATATACAATCGAGGTCGCATATTGTACGGCAACAATGATATACTATTGCCGTATGGAATTTTATGAATCATCTGTGAGATGGAGGGGACTTTCGATGCGTTACTTAGTCACATTGTTCTGGGCGATCTTGCTTTCGAATACAGCAGTCTTTATCATTTCAGCTGTCGATGGCGTGACGTTCAATGCGGTGCTCGCAACAGCCTTTGGCGTGGTCATCACAATCTTTATCGCGTTCTTGGATACGCTTAACCAAGACATGGGAATCAACGACGTCGCCCAAGAAAAGTAAGACGTCCACAACCAAACTGGCTCATATCCGAGTCAGTTCTTTTTATACACATTTAGGAGGGATCGACCATGAAAAACAGTGCCAAACGCGCCAACTTCATTACGTTCGCCATCATCGGTGCCATCATCGTGATCGGGATCGCGCTCTTATTCTTCTTGAATAATGCGAATGAAGAGACCGGCGTCAACGCCGTGTCAGCGGACGAGCTCGAACAGAAAATTGACGAAGAAGAAGAGGTCGTCGTCTATTTCTGGCAGACGGGTTGCGAATATTGTGAGCAAGTCAAACCGTATGTCGAACCACTCATCGAAGAGTATGACGCCGTCTCGATCAACTTGGCCGATCATGACGTCTGGACGACCTATGGTATTAACGGAACACCAACGATGATTCGTTTTAAAGACGGTCAAGAAACGGGTCGTGTCGAAGGTGCCGTCTCGGAACAACAATACGAAACGTTCTTTAAAAACGAGGAGGCCGCACAGTGATCAAAAGCCGCTTGTATCAGACGTTGTTTGAATTGAATGCGACACCGTTCATCGCCAAGCGGCTCCGTCAGTTCGCCGAATCGAAGGCGAGCCGCGCGTTCATCCCGTCGTTCGCGAGAACGTATCAAATCGATATCGCTGAAGCGGCAGAGCCGATCGACGCTTATCCGAGTCTGCACGCCTTTTTCACGCGCCACTTGAAAGACGGGGCGCGCCCGATCGATGCAAACACGGACACGGTCGTATCACCGTGCGACGGACAGCTGTCGATCGTGTCCGCCATAACAGACGAGAGTCGGTTTGAAGTGAAGGGGCAGTCGTATACGCTCGCCGAGATGCTCGGTTCACAGTCAGAGGCGAGACGGTATGCCGGCGGGACGGTTTGCGTGCTCTACTTGAGCCCGCGTGACTACCACCGTGTCCATGTCCCGCTCGCGGGCCGAGTGCTCAGCCATTACGAGCTCGGCGACCGTTCGGCGCCGGTGAATGAACTCGGTTTGACGGAGACGGTCCGCCCGTTGTCACGTAACTATCGCCGTGTCACACGCTTTGAGAGCGTGGCCGGACGTTACGAGCACATCATGGTCGGCGCTTTGAACGTCAATACAATCGAATGGACCCATGACGGCGAACGTGTCGATAAAGGGGCCGAGGTCGGTTACTTCTCGTTCGGCTCGACCGTCATCCTCTGTTTTGAGAAAGATCGTGTCGTCATCGACCCGGCGAAAATCGGTCCGGTCCGGCTCGGTGAAGTCATCGGTTCGATTCAATCGAACTCGTGACTGGTAAGTGAATAGACAACAATTTTCTGGCCGGTCAAACGAGACACTAGTCGTTTGGCCGGTTTTCGTATAACATAGAAGGGATATCAATACTTGTATAAGCTGTTGAATCGCTTTAGCTAATTGGAGGAATACAAACGTGTTTAATCGACTTTATCCGAAACAGTTCGTCGCGTCAGTATTTGACATCGACCTTGAAGACTTGAAAGACCGTGGTGTCCGCGTCATTTTGACGGACCTTGATAATACACTCGTGGCCTGGGACGTCCCGCACGCACCTGAGCTTCTTTTGCTATGGCTCGAGAAAGTGAAATCACATGGACTCGATGTCATCGTCGTCTCGAATAATAACGAGAACCGCGTGCGCACGTTTACGGAACCGCTCGGTCTTCATTATGTGGCGCGTGCGAAAAAACCGTTGCCGTCTGGGTTCAAGCAAGCACTTGCCAAGTACGGCTATTCAACCAAAGAAGCGATTTTCTTAGGCGATCAAATCTTCACCGACGTGCTCGGCGCCAATATGGCAGGCATTCACGTCGTTCACGTGCAGCCTGTCGTCAAGACGGACGGTCTCGTCACGAAGTTCAATCGCATGCTGGAGAAAGTCGTATTCGCGCATATGAAGCGTCGCGGGAAGTACGTGTTGATCACGAAAAAAGTGGAGGAAATCGCAGTCGATGCGAAGCGGGCCAAAGTGGCCGTCGCTGAAAAGATCGGCGAGGCGATGCACTCACGTTCAGAAGATTCACATAAAAAAGATAAATAAGGGCCTCGAACGCATAGGAAGAAGGAGGCTGTCTTGTACGGCGCGTAAGACGTCGGAATTAACGCTTCAGGAGTAGCGGCGAGGCGCTACGAAGAATGAAGAAGAGGAAACTTAAAGGACAGCACATACGAATATGGAAGAAACGAAACGTTATTGCGCCGGTTGCGGCGTTCTCATTCAAACAGAAGACCCGACAGCAGTCGGTTATGCACCAAAATCGGCACTGGATCGTGAGATCGTCATATGCCAACGCTGCTTCAAATTGAAGCATTACAACCAGATCCAAGACGTCGAATTGACGGACGATGACTTCTTGCGCATCTTGAACGGAATCAGCGCCAAAGAAGCGCTCGTCATCAAAATCGTCGATATTTTTGATTTCAACGGAAGCTGGCTCCCGGGACTTCAACGTTCGGTCGGATCGAACGATGTCTTGTTAGTCGGGAACAAAGTCGATCTACTGCCGAAGTCGGTCAACCCGAACCGAATGGCGAACTGGATGAAGACCGAGGCGAAAGAACTTGGTTTGACGCCGGTCGATGTCCATTTGATCAGCGCTAAAAAAGGTCACGGCATCGACGAACTAGCAGAGAAGATCGAGTACTATCGCAAAGGGAAAGACGTCTACGTCGTCGGTTGTACGAATGTCGGGAAATCGACACTCATCAACCAAATCATCAAGCGCTTCGGTGCTGAAGATGAAGCGATCATCACCGTCAGTCATTTCCCGGGAACGACGCTCGACTTGATCGACGTCCCGCTCGACGATGATGCGAACCTGTACGATACGCCAGGGATCATCAACCGCCATCAAATGGCGCATTACGTCGACGCGCGCGATTTGAAGACGATCACACCTAAAAAAGAGATCAAGCCGCACGTGTTCCAATTGAACCCGCAGCAAACACTCTTCTTTGGTGGTCTGGCTCGTCTCGATTATCTGGAAGGCAATAAACGTTCATTCGTCGTCTACATGTCGAACGAGTTGAAGACACACCGGACGAAGCTCGACAAAGCAGATGAGCTTTATGAAAACCATATCGGCAAAATGCTTAACCCGCCGAACGAGAAGACGTTGCAATTGTTGCCGCCGCTCGTGCGTCATGAATTTAGTCTCCGTGACGGCGTCAAGACGGATATCGTCTTTAGCGGACTCGGTTGGGTCGCCATCCACGGAAAAGGTGGACGGATTGCCGCTTGGGCACCAAAAGGAGTCGTCGTCACATTACGCGAGGCGCTCGTATGAGACTGGCCGTCATCGGTCACCCAATCGCTCATTCGCTCTCTCCCTCCCTGCACGAGCAGTGGCTGAGAGCGTCTGGGCTTTTCGGGCGGTATGACGCGCTCGACGTTACAGCGGACGAGCTCGCCCCGTTGTTTCAGGCGATGCGGGATGGGGACTATGACGGGTTCAACGTCACGATCCCGTACAAGGAAGCGGTCATCCCGTTGTTAGACGACTTGGAGGACTCAGCCAAGTCGGCCGGTGCCGTCAACACCGTCTATAAGCGGGACGGACGTTTGATCGGCGCGAACACGGACGGCGTCGGTCTTGTGACCGCACTCGACCCGTACACCGACTGGTCTGGTCGTGTGCTCGTCATCGGGGCGGGTGGAGCGGCCCGCGGGATCATCAGCGCGTTGCCGACCCGAAACGTCACGGTCACGAACCGGACGATCGACCGGGCCGAGCGTCTCGCGAAGACGTTCGGCATCGAGTCACAACCGCTCGGTGATGTCGACGTCGCCCGCTACGACGTCATCATCCAAACGACATCGGTCGGCATGGATGGAGTACAATCCCCGCTTCCGTTAAATGGATTACGACAAAACACCGTCATTTGTGATATCATATATCGTCCACTCGTCACACCGTTTTTAAGCGACGCCACAATCCGAGGCGGTAAAACCGTGAACGGGACTGCCATGTTCGTCGGGCAGGGAGCGTTGGCGTTCGAACGCTGGACAGGTGTGAAACCGGATCAAATTGTCGGAATGAAGTTAATTGAAAGCTTATTGGAGGAATAAAAATAATGTTATCAGGTAAACAGAAGCGATTTTTACGCGCCGAGGCACACAACCTCTCGGCCATCTACCAAGTCGGAAAAAACGGCGTCAGTGAAGCGATGTGCAAAGACATCGGCGATGCGCTCGAAAAGCGTGAACTGTTAAAAGTCCAAGTTCTTCAAAACTGTCTCGACACGCCGAAAGACGTGGCTGGAGAGTTGGCTGAAGGAACGAAGGCAGAAGTCGTTCAAGTCATTGGAAAAGTCATCGTCTTGTACAAACAGGCGAAAGAGAAAGAGAATCGCCAAATCAAGCTTCCATGAGTCGCATCGGGCTGATGGGGGGAACGTTCGACCCGCCTCATCTCGGTCATCTGTTGATCGCCGAGCAGGCGAGAGAACAACTCGAGCTCGACGAGGTCTGGTTCTTACCGGCAGCGATCCCGCCCCATAAGGCCGGGTTCAGCCGGGCGGACGACCGGATCGAGATGACGCGGCGGGCCATCTCCGGTCACCCGGATTTCAAGCTCAACTTGATCGAGTTCGAACGAGCTGAACCGTCATACACGGTCGAGACGATGAAACGGTTGCGGGAGCAGTATCCGGCTGACACGTTCTTCTTCTTGATCGGAGCAGACTCGCTCGATGCGCTCGAGAAGTGGCGCGATTATGAGACGCTGACTACGCTCGTGACGTTCGGTGCGGTCGCACGGCCCGGAAGTCGTTACCGGATCCCGAGCCGAGCTGACGTCCGTACGATCGACATGCCGCAGCTTGAGATCTCGTCGACCGACATTCGGGAACGCACGAAGCGGAACAAGTCGATCACGTATCTCGTCCCGTCTGAAGTCGAAACTTATATCAAGGAGCACGATTTGTATGACGTATGAACAGGCACAGGCATTGATTGAACGAACGTTGCCTGAGAAACGGTACATCCATACGCTCGGTGTCGTCGAGACGGCAGAACGTCTCGCCCGAACGTATGGAGAGGACGTGGACCAGGCCCGGCTCGCGGCAATGTTGCACGATTATGCGAAGTACCATGACCGTGACGAGATGCGTCAAATCGTCTTAGACGAGCATCTCGACCCGTTGTTGCTCGAGTTTGATGACGAACTGCTTCATGCGCCGGTCGGAGCGGTCTTGTTAGACCGCGCCTACGACCTCGACGCTGAAGTCATATCGGCCATCAAAAACCACACGACCGGCGAACCTGGCATGGCGCGCCTCGATCAAATTTTATTTGTCGCGGATGCGATTGAACCGAATCGTCGGTATCCCGGTGTCGACGTGTTGCGCGATTTGGCAGACGTTTCACTTGAAGCGGCCGTCGTCGCGACACTGCGCCATACGATTAACTATTTATTGAAGAAGTCGGTGCGGATTTTCCCGCAGACGATTACGACATATAACTATTATTTGAACACACCTTAGGAGGGTCTATATGACTGTAAAAGAAGAACTTGAATTGATTGTAAAAGCTGTTGACGATAAACGTGGGGAAGACATCGTCGTCCTCGACATGGAAGGTATCTCACCGATCGCCGATTATTTCGTCATCTGCCACGGTAACTCAGAGAAGCAAGTCGAAGCGATCGCACGTGAAATCAAAGACGTGGCGGGCGAGAACGATTTGCCGCTTAAAAAATTCGAAGGCATGGACTCGGCACGTTGGGTGCTCGCTGACCTTGAAAACGTCGTCGTCCACATCTTCCACCGTGACGACCGTGACTACTACAACCTCGAAAAATTATGGGCTGACGCGCCGCACGTCGACGTGGAAGTCGGCTAATGACGTACGAAGGGTTCGCCTACGTATACGATGAGTTGATGAAAGATGCCCCGTACGCGGATTGGGTCGCGTTCGTGCGGCGCCACGTCGCGGACGGTGCATCGCTTGCCGACGTCGGATGCGGGACGGGCTCAGCGACGATCCGGCTGGCCGAGCATTACGACACGATCGGTCTCGACTTATCCGAGTCGATGCTCGAAGTCGCCCAAGAGAAAGCGCTCGAAGCGGGCGTCACGCTGCCGCTCTGGCAACAAGACATGCGTGAGCTCGAACTGCCGGCTCCGGTCGATGCCGTGACGATCCTTTGTGACTCGCTCTGCTACCTTGCAGACGAGGCCGACGTCGTCGACACGTTCGAGGCGGTATATGAGCAGCTGAAGCCGGGCGGGACGTTCATCTTTGACGTCCATTCACCGAACAAGATGGAGACGCTCTTCAACCAGAAGACGTACGCGTCGAACGGGGAAGACTGTTCTTACATCTGGTTCGCTGACCCGGGCGAGAAGCCGCTCTCGGTCATCCACGATTTGACGTTTTTCGTCGCGCTCGAGGATGGCATGTATGAACGCGTCGAAGAGACGCACGAACAGCGGACGTATGAGCCAGGGCAGTATATGCAATGGCTCATCGGTGCCGGTTTCCACGTGAAATCGGTCACGGCCGACTTCACGGATCAAGCCCCGGGCCAAAACGCCGAACGAATTTTCTTCGTCGCCCAGAAATAAACGAGACCCTATCGCGTGAAGCGATAGGGTCTTTGTCATGATTAAACCTCGTGACTGAACTGCCACTGGACGCCAAACCGATCCTCGACCGAACCGTAAGCTCTGCTCCAAAACGTTTCCTGAAGCGGCATGAGAATACGACCACTGACAGATAGAGCAGAAAACTCACGAGTGATTGCGTCCAAATCATCCGTCACGACGGCAAGCGTGATGTTTTGACCGAACGTGACCGGACCATCCGGCATCGCATCGGAAAACATGAGCGATGTTCCATGGACATTGAGCCGAGCGTGAAGGACGAGATGGGCCATGTCTTGAGGTACGGCCTCTCCGCCCGAACCAGTCTGATCACCGAACGCCATGATATCAGGCGTGGGTTGTCCGAACACTTGTGCATAAAACTCGAGGGCATGGCGACAGTTCCCATTGAAGTTCAAGTACGGATGGATGGGCATACAAGTTCCTCCTTGAATCATTTTCTTAATTATAGAACATATGTTCGTTTTTTTCAAGTCGATAAAGGATGGCTGCCTCCGCTCGATTGTTCAATCTGATAGGGAAACGGGAATAAGTGAAGAGAGAGTTTCTGAGAAAGAGGGTGCGGAAGATGAAGCTGACACGAGGAAGTATGCTAGAATTCGGATTCGTCTTGTTCATGGGGATTATTCTCATCACGTCAATCATTCAAGGGGAGTGGTTTAACGCGAGTGTCGCCGGGGCGGGAATCGTCTCGGGACTGATTCCGTTCATGTTAGAGAAAATATTTAAAACCGAGTTCGATGCCAAGATGAAAATCGCCTATATTATTTTCTTGTTCGCCTCGCAATATTTGGGTTCGATTGTCGGGTTATACAGCAACGGATGGTGGGACACGTTTTTGCACGTGTTGAGCGGGGTGTTTTTGGCGTTTCTTGGCTTTGATTTCTTTAGTCGTCTCGATGAAGACATCCGGCTCGAGATGCCGAAGCGCTTCCTCTTCGTCTACATCGTCGTCTTCTCGATGGCGGGCGCGGCGCTATGGGAGATGTATGAGTTCACGTCCGACATTGTGTTACGGACGACGATGCAAGGGAACGGGAACGATGACACGATGGTCGATATAATTGCCGGATCGCTCGGTGGGGTCATCGCTGCCTTATTGGTGACAGAAATCCATCGGAAAGAGCAGATTAAAAAGAAGAATGGAACCACCTAAAAATAATAGCGCTTACAAAACGTTCGAGACGTCTCGAGCGTTTTATTTGTAATAATTATTATCTTTTAATATTATTAATTTAGTAATAATGATTATTAAGAGGAGGCAACAATATGGATCAACATCGTCATCTAACTACTAACCAAGGCGTTCCAATCGGGGACAACGCCAACTCCATCACAGCCGGCCGCCGCGGCCCAACGCTTCTCGAAGATTATCAGCTAATTGAGAAACTCGCCCACTTTGACCGTGAGCGCGTGCCGGAGCGGGTCGTTCATGCCCGTGGTGCTGGAGCACACGGTGTCTTCAAAGTTAAAAATAGCATGAAACGATATACGAAAGCCAAGTTCTTGCAAGAAGTTGGCCAAGAAACACCAATTTTTGCCCGCTTCTCGACGGTCATCCACGGTCTCGGTTCACCGGAAACGCTTCGTGACCCGCGTGGATTCTCAGTCAAGTTCTACACCGAAGAAGGGAACTACGACTTCGTCGGAAACAACTTGCCGGTCTTCTTCATCCGTGATGCGATCAAGTTCCCAGACGTGATCCACTCGCTCAAACCGGACCCACGGACGAACCTTCAAGACCCGGACCGTTTCTTCGACTTCATGTCGCTCACACCGGAATCGACGAGCATGCTCGTTCACTTGTTCAGTGATGAAGGCATCCCGGCGTCGTACCGTCACATGCGCGGTTCATCGGTCCATTCGTTCAAATGGGTAAACGAATTTGGGAACACGGTGTACATAAAGCTCCGTTGGGTTCCGAAGCAAGGCATCAAAAACTTATCGATGGACGAAGCGGCCAAAGTGCAAGCGGAAGACTTCAACCATGCGACGCGCGACTTGTTCAACTCAATCGAAGAAGGCGACTTCCCGGAGTGGGACCTTTACGTCCAAATCCTCGACCCGGCCGACATGGACAACTTCGACTTCGACCCGCTTGATGCGACGAAAGACTGGTTCGAAGACGTCATCCCGTACCAACTCGTCGGTACGATGACGCTCAATAAAAACGTCGACAACTACTTTGCGGAGACGGAATCGGTCGGTTTCAACCCGGGTGTGCTCGTCCCTGGGATTCAACCATCTGAAGACAAGATGCTGCAAGGTCGTCTGTTCTCATACTCAGATACGCAACGCTACCGGATTGGGGCGAACTATCTCCAACTCCCGATCAACTGCCCGTTCGCGCAAGTAGCGAACAACCAACGTGACGGCGCGATGCCGTTCAAACAACAGACGAGCCCGGTCAACTACGAGCCGAACCGTTATGAGGACACACCGAAACCGGATGCGGCTTATATCGAAACCGAGCAACCGATTTCAGGAGTAACGGGTCGTCAGAAAATCGAGAAGACGAACGACTTCGGGCAAGCGGGTGAAGTGTACCGCCGCTACTCGCAAGACGAGAAAGATGGTCTCGTACGTAACTTGGTCGCCCACATTAAAGAAGTCCGTCATGAGAAGACGGTCCTTCTCTTGATCTGCAACTTCTATCGTGCTGACCGTGACCTCGGGGAACGCCTCTCGAAAGAATTGAACGTCGATATCACGCCGTTCTTGAGTCAAGTGACGGAATAAATCATCAGCAACAGAGATACCTAACCGTATCTCTGTTTTTTTGTTTACCGTGGATACTCTACGAAGTGCAAACGTGAGTGAAAGCCTCCAAAATTGTCGGGAGTCTTCCCGTATGCCAAGATAAGAAAAAAGGGGGAAGCTGCATGAATCAAATCATCGAAACATTACTGAACCACCGCTCCGTCCGCTCGTTCACGGACGAGACGCTGACCGACGAACAGATCCGTCTCATCGTTGAGAGTGCTCAGCGCGCTTCGACGTCGAGCTTCATCCAGGCGTATTCGATTATCGGCGTGACCGACCCGGAGAAGAAGGCGCGCCTCGCCGAGATTGCCGGCAATCAGCAGTACGTCGTCGACAACGGTCATTTCTTCGTCTTTTGTGCTGACCTTTACCGGCACGAACTGATCGGGCAACTGCAAGAAGCCGCCGTCAACCCGACGCTCGAGACCGATGAGAAACTGCTCGTTGCCGTCATCGACGCCACGCTCGCGTCACAGAACGCCGTCGTCGCCGCCGAATCGATGGGGTTGGGCATTTGTTACATAGGCGGGGTCCGCAACGATATGTCGGCGGTCAAAGAGTTGCTCGGTTTGCCGGAGCGGGTGTTGCCGCTGTTCGGGCTCGCGGTCGGTGTCCCGGCGCACGTCGAGGATCAAAAACCGCGGCTCCCGCTCGAGCATATCTATCATGAGAACACGTACGACGCTGATCCGATTCAACTGAAGCAAGAGCTCACAGCTTATGACCAGACGATTCACGATTACTACGCAGCGCGCGGATCGAACCAACGGAGTGACACATGGACCGGACAGATGGGACGGATGTTGTCGAAACCGACACGGCTCGATGTGAAAGACTTCTTGAAGACACAAGGCTATTTAAAGCAATAAGAAAACCGACGGGAGGCGGTTTTCAGTTTGGGGGATACGTCGTCTTAAAAATGAAGGGAGACAATCACAATTAAAGGAACTAAATCTCTATTAATCTGTATATTGATCGTTTCAACCATACTGGTTGTCTTTACATCTTTGGAATTTCTAATTTTGAAGATACTTGGTCTACAGTATGAGTCGTTGTGGAGTCTGCTACTCTTCTTCATCGTATATGGAATTTCTGAAATCCCGACCAACTTGTTTCTATCTGCATGCTTGCAGGCGTTGACTACTCTCGATATCATCCCATCCCATACAGGGGTGTTAGCCCTGTTTCTGCACATCATCGACCGATTGATGGCGTCGGTGTCGATTTCTCAACTCGGGATTCTTGTTTTTTCCCTTGTTATCGGTCTAGTAGGTTGGCTATCCATTCAAAATGATCCTGGACCTCCAAAGAGAGGATCGAAAGAATTTGAAGACTACAAAAAAAGAATCAATTGAGTTTCAGACGAGAGAAGCATAGTGCCCGTCATAGGAAACAATTCGAGACGAACAAAGGAGCGGCTAATCTCAATCGAGAGAAAGCCGCTCCTTCGTTTTCAATTTGTATGGGCATTGAGCCAAGCGAGGTCAATCGCCCCGAACTGTTTGGCTGTGATGACACCATTTTCATCGAGCACATACGTCGTCGGCATCGCTTGGATCCGGTAGGCGTTCCCGACGGCACCGTCCTCATCGTAGACGACTTGGAACGCGTCTTCATAAGGCGCGACGAACGACCGCGCCTCGTCGACGTCACGTTCACTCGTCGTCGTGTTGACGGCGACAATCGTCACGTCATCTTGCTCGCGGGCAAACTTGGCCATATCGGGCATTTCGGCCCGGCACGGTGGGCACCATGACGCCCAAAAGTTGACGACGACACGCTCTCCGCGTAAGTCTTTCAAGTTGAACGTCGTCCCGTCCGTTCGTTTCAATTCGAAATTCGGCGGAACTTGGCCGATGTTCAGCCCGGCTGCTTGAGACGAGTCGGCAACGAGCGTTGGTGTCTCGTCCGGTAAGCTCGCGTTGATGACGGCGAGCAGGACGACGAGCCCGAGCCCATATTGGATCGCTTTTTGAGACGGTCGCGCCACGTATATGGCGATGGCGACGAGCACGAAGAGCAGGATTAGCCCCCACCATTCGAACGTGCCGGTCACATAAGTTCCGATCGACCAAATCGCCAACGCCCCGACTAAGGTCCAGAGTTGTGCCCCGAGCGTGGGTGTCCGCATCCAGCGCCACGTTGCGACGAGTAATAAGGCGATGAGGAAAGCCAGGTATAAATGGAGCGGCTGCGGCGATGAAAGCAATGGGAGCGTTCCGTACTTCGGCACGACGATCGTCACACCGAACCATAAAAGTAGGGCTGAAAATAGCCAATAACCCCGAAGTCCGGGAGCAAGCCGGAAGACAAAAAATCCGATCGTTGCAATGGCGACGAGGATCGACCAGATGCCGCCCGTCGCGTACAGCGATAGCGCCAAACTGCCGGTCGAAGCGAGGCCGATGATGATGGCGCTCAGTTTCCAGGCAAGAAACCCGGCGAACCACGTCCCGAGGACGGCGTCGCGGTCTTTTTCCGTTAAGCCGATTTTTTTGAAGCCGATGTAGAGACCGAGCAGACTGACCATGAAGACGAGCAGGTCGAGTCGGACGTTCAGTGGACCGATTGCAAACACGATATCCCTCCTAGAGAAAAAGCGCCCAAACGAGTGGGCGCTTTCTTTGTTTTTAGTATAGCATTAGCCGATTTGTTCTGCGTTGAGGACGGTCTTCATCGCGGCATAGCCACCGAGGATGTTTTGAATATCCTTGTAGCCGAGCGATTGAAGGACGCTCGCGGCCATACGTGAACGGACGCCTGACGCACAGTGGACGGCGATCGTCTTGTCTGTCGGTAGACCGTCGTGGTCACGCATGAGTTTACCGAGCAAGATGCGCTCTGCTTTCTCATAGTGACTCGCGTTCCATTCTGTCGCGTTGCGGACGTCAAGGACGAACACGTCGTTCTTCTCAGCTGATTCGATCGCTTGTTCAGCCGTCACGTCCGTGTACGTTTCTGTCAATAGTTCTTGACCGAGCTCTTCGACAGGGACGATGAAGCGGAGACGGTCAAGACCGATCGATTGAAGGTCTGTCTGCACTTCTTCGACGTCTTCCGCGCTCGCGATGAGCGTGATGTCTTTGTCGAAGTTCACGAGCCAGCCGGCCCATGAGACGAATTTCGTGTTGTAAGGGATGTTGATCGTCCCAGGGACGTGACCTTGCGCGAAGTCTTCGCCTCTACGTGTGTCGACGACTTGTGTCGCTTCGACGAGTGTGTCGAGCCGGTCCGTGCCGACGACTTCCGGACGAGCGATCTCGTTCGTCACTTGGATACCTTCTTTGTTCACTTTTTTCATCATTGCGAAGTAGTTCGGCGGTTCTGGTTGGTCCGTCGTCAACTCTTTGATGAATGCGTCTTTGTCTGTCATCTGGAGCGCCCAGTTCGTCGCTTTCTCATATCCGACCGTTGACGTTGGGATCGCGCCGAGTGCTTTCCCGCAAGCGCTGCCGGCACCGTGGCCAGGCCAGACTTGAACGAAGTCAGGGAGCGCCTTGAATTTGTTGAGCGAGTGGAACATTTGCTCGGCACCGATGGCCGTCGTTCCTTTCACGCCGGCCGCTTCTTCGAGCAGGTCAGGGCGTCCGATATCGCCGACGAAGACGAAGTCGCCTGTGAAAATACCCATCGGTTGCGTTTGGTTGCGGTCATAGAGCAAGAACGAAATGTGTTCCGGTGTGTGGCCTGGTGTGTGCATGACTTCGAGCGTGACGTTACCGACTTTGAACGTGTCGCCGTCTTTGACGAGTTTCGAGTCGATGTCTTTCGCGAACGCATATTTCCATGACGCGTCACCTTCATCTGACAAGTAGGCTGTCGAGCCGGTGCGTTTCGCAAGTTCGAGCGAACCTGAGACGAAGTCGGCGTGGATGTGTGTCTCAGCCGTCGCGACGATCGTCATGCCTTCTTTTTCAGCTTCTTGCAAGTACGGTGTGATGTTGCGTGCTGGGTCGATGACGACCGCTTCACCGGTCATTTGGCAACCGACCATGTAAGATGCCTGTGCTAATTTTTGATCATAGAAATAACGTAATAACATATGATATACCCCCTAGAATAGTTGACTGTAAACGTTAGTTGTTGTGCTGCTTTATATTAAGAAGTGATTAAACCGTTTCGCCTGTCCAGCTCATCATGCCGCCGTCGACGTTGATGACGTCAAAGCCGAGTGAGTCGAGGTAAGCTGACGCGTTCATGCTGCGTCCGCCTGCCGCACAGATGACATGAATCGGTTTCGTGCGGTCGAGTTCATCGACTTTCGCACTGAATTCAGACAACGGTACGTTTTTCGCTTGTTTGATGTGTCCGCCTGCAAATTCATCCGTTTCACGAACGTCGATCAAGTTGAGCATTTCATCCGTGCTTAGCAATGTTTCTAATTCAGTCGTCGTAATCGTCTTCATGTGGTATTAATCCCCTTTTCTAATCAAGTTATTTTTAAAGTGAGGTTCTTTCGTTGTTTTTAATATACCCCCTAAGGTATACTCAATGCAAGGAAAAGAATTGGAGGTCAAAAATTGCGTAAATTAACGATCATCTTAACGATTTTAGTGATTGTGACTGTCGGAATCGTAGTTTTCACTTCGAAAGAGGATGGGATCACCCAAATTGACGTCGAAACACTACAAAACAGATTGGAAAACGAAGAAATAACCTTGTTGGACGTCCGTGAATTAGATGAATACGAGGGGGGGCATATTGAAGGAGTGGTGAACGCACCACTTTCTTCATTAAATGAAACCAAATTACCTTATGCGAAAGATGAACCGATCTATATCATTTGCCGCAGTGGCAATCGAAGCGCCCAGGCGGCCGAGTTGTTGCAGGATCGAGGTTATACGGAAATTTATGACGTCTCAGGCGGTATGATCGCTTGGGAACAAAAATAAAACTTACTTATCTAATAGGGTAGGAAACTGGAGGAGCTAGTATGGAGTTAGAGTTTATCATCACAATCTTTTTGATTGGCTTTATCGGATCATTCATCTCAGGGATGGTCGGGATCGGCGGATCAATCATCAAATATCCGATGTTGTTGTACATTCCGCCGCTTCTTGGCTTCGCGGCGTTCAGCGCCCACGAAGTATCTGGAATCAGCGCGATTCAAGTGTTCTTTGCGACGATCGGTGGGATTTATGCGTATCGTAAAGGCGGCTATTTGAATAAACAACTCATCCTGTATATGGGTGTCGCCGTCTTGATCGGAAGTTTCATCGGGGGCTACGGCTCGACGCTGTTGTCGGAGAACTTGATCAACGTCGTCTATGCGGTCCTCGCGACGATTGCGACGATCATGATGTTCTTGCCGAAAGCTAACGTCGAAGATATGCCGCTCGACCAAGTCACGTTCAATAAACTGATCGCGGCCAGTTCGGCGTTTATCGTCGGGATCGCAGCCGGGATCGTCGGGGCGGCAGGAGCGTTCATCTTGATGCCGATCATGCTCGTCGTGCTCCGTATCCCGACGAAGATGGCGATCGCGAGCTCGCTTGCGATCACGTTCATCTCATCGATCGGGTCAACGGCAGGTAAGATCATCACCGACCAAATCGTCTGGGAGCCGGCCTTCGTCATGATCGTCGCGAGTTTGATTGCGGCACCGATCGGGGCGAACATCGGAAAAAACATGAAGACGAAGTCACTTCAGATGATTTTGGCGTTGCTCATTTTAGCGAGTACGGTCAAGATCTGGATGGACATCATCGGCTAAATGAATCGTGTTTCAAAGGCTATCGAGTTCACTCGATAGCCTTTTTTGGATGAAGATTGCAATAAAATTGTTAAGTTTATGTAGCATTGTAAACGTCAAAAAGTTGAATTAAGTTCAAAAGAACGTTAAAATACTCTTTATACGTCTGTACGTTTGTTAGTCGACGCACTAACTTACCATATGAAAATGACCTAAGGAGTGTTTGAATGAATCACACGAATCAATCGAAAGGGAAATTAGAGCGGTTCCGCCACGCGGCAAGCGACTCGTTCCGGACGCATCGCCTGTTTTGGATGTTTACGATCCTGTTATGGACGAAGTCACTGATTGCGTATCAGTTCTTCTTCAACATGCCACCTGAGAACGCGGTCCAAGCGTTCATTCTGTTCATCAACCCGTTAAGTTTCACGTTGTTCTTGTTTGCCTTTAGTTTCTTCTTCGGAGGCAATAAACGGAAGTGGGCATTATACGGTCTTTACACGGTGTCCTCGCTCATCTTGTTTGCGGATACGACCTACTACCGTGAGTTCACTGACTTCTTGACTGTGCCGTTATTGTTCCAATCGTCGAACCTAGAGACGTTATCGTCGTCGTTCCTGTCGTTGCTTGAATGGAAAGACTTGCTCCTGTTAGGAGATCTCGTCGTGCTTCCGTTCTTGCTCTGGAAAATAAAAGAGACAGGCAAAGCGTCACAACGACGCGTGTTGCTCACGTTCGGTGCAGCTGCCGCCGTGTTCGGCTTCAACCTTGTCCTCGCAGAGACAGAGCGCCCAGAACTGTTGACGCGTTCGTTCGACCGTGAACTGCTTGTTAAAAACTTAGGGACGTTCAACTTCCACGTCTATGACGCGATGCTTCAAACGAAGACATCGGCGCAAAAAGCGCTCGCGGACGGTTCTGAACTCGATGAAGTCGAGAATTATACGCGTCAGAACTATGCGGCGCCGGACCCGGACATGTTCGGGAAGTATAAAGGCAAGAACGTCATCGCCATCTCGCTCGAATCGACACAGAGTTTTACGCACAATATGAAAGCTTCGAACGGCGAGTACATCACGCCGAACTTGAACAAGTTGATCGACGAGTCTCACTTCTGGCCGAACTATTACCATACGACCGGTCAAGGGAAGACGTCGGACTCTGAGTTCGCGCTCGACAACTCGCTGTACGGATTGTCGCGTGGCGGCGTCTACTTCACGAACGCCGACAATGAATATGATGCGCTTCCTAGTGTCATCAAAGAAGACAACTACTATTCGGCGGTGTTCCACGCCAACAACAAATCGTTCTGGAACCGCGATCAGATGTATCAAAACATCGGAGTCGATGAGTTCTTTGATGAGAAGAGCTACGATTTAGGCGACCCGGCCAACATGACGGAATGGGGTCTCCTCGACGATGAGTTCTTCTTACAGTCGGTACCGATGCTTGAAGAACTGCCAGAACCTTACTTCGCGAAGTTCATCACGCTGACGAACCATTTTCCGTTCACGATGCCGAGTGCGGACCATGAACTCGTCCCGAAATTCGAGACGAACTCGACGACGCTCAATAACTTCCCGCAAGCGCTCGCGTATCAAGACTACGCCCTCGGGTTGTTCATTGATGAGTTAAAAAAGAACGGGACATGGGACGATACGATCTTCGTCGTTTACGGTGACCATAACGGCATCTCGACGAACCATAACGCTGCCATGGCCGATTTGCTCGGAAAAGACGAGTTGACGCCATATGACGTGGCAAAACTTCAGTCAGTCCCGTTCGCGATTCACTTGCCTGGTCAAGACAAAGGTGAAGTCCACGAGACGGTCGGAAGCCACGTCGATATGAACCCGACGATTCAGCATTTGCTCGGGTTCGATACGTCTGATCAAATCGGGTTCGGGAACGACTTGTTCGCGCCCGAGCGCAACGATCGCGCCATCTTCCGTGACGGTACAATCGTGACAAGCGACTATTTGTTCACCCAGTCAACGTGTTATGACGCCGAGACAGGAGAAGTCGTCGATGACGCGAAAGTATGTACGCCACTTGAAGACGAGGCGAACAAAGTACTGGAGATGAACGATAAGATCATCTATTCGGACTTGCTCCGCTTTAAAGACAATAACTAAACACGCGAGAGAAAAGATTTTAAAAATCTTTTCTCTCTTTTTTGTTGTCTGAAAAATAAATCGGCGGTGAAACCGGATTGACTATGGTGGAAATTAGGGTGGGTTAGGTAAGCGATTACATGATTGGTGTGAAGGGGAATACGAAGTCGAAACAGCGAGAGAAAGTGAAGAGAAAAAACGAAGTGTGTCGTTATAGTCTTATAAAAATGAACGAATCCGCTCGCAGATAGCTCGGAAAAAGTTGATGCGCATCGGTTGCCATCGTGCTCATTCTCGGGTAACATCTGAGTTGTTGTGAAGTTATGAACGAACTGTGAATACGGCTCCTATAATTTAATTAAGTTGATTTCTGTGAGAGTCAGAAATCAATTTAAAAATTTTTATAGAGAGGTGTGTTCATTTGGAAAAATTGAATACGGTAAAACAAGAATGGCTCGGAAACGTTCGAGTCGAAGTAATGGCAGGGATCGTCGTGGCCCTTGCACTCATTCCGGAGGCAATCGCCTTCTCACTGATCGCTGGATTAAATCCGATGGTAGGACTATATGCGTCCTTTATCATCGCGATGGTCATTTCGATTACAGGAGGACGCCCCGCGATGATTTCGGCCGCGACGGGCGCGATGGTACTCCTTGTCGTCGATCTCGTAAAAGATTATGGACTTCAGTACTTGCTCGCTGCAGGGATACTAGCTGGTATTATCCAAATCGTGCTTGGTTTTCTTGGTATAGCTCGTTTAATGAAGTTCATCCCGCGTGCGGTTATGGTCGGCTTCGTTAACGCCCTTGCCATTTTGATCTTCCAAGCCCAGCTTCCGCAATTTGGAGGCGAGACGTGGATCATGTGGGCCATCGTTGCAGCATCGCTTGCAATCATCCTTCTGTTCCCGCGCATTACGTCAGCAATCCCGGCGCCGCTTGTCGCCATCGTGGCGATGACGTTGCTCGTGTTCTTTATGGGACTTGAGACGAAAACGATCGGAGATATGGGGACGATCACGGCAACGCTGCCGATGTTCCTCTTGCCGGACCTCCCGCTCACACTCGAGACACTTATGATCATCTTGCCTTATTCGTTCTCGCTCGCCTTTGTCGGTTTGATTGAGTCGCTATTGACGGCTCAAATCGTCGATGACATGACGGGTACAGATTCGAATAAGAACCGTGAATCAAAAGGTCAAGGGATCGCCAACATCATCGCTGGTTTCTTCGGTGCGATGCCAGGATGTGCGATGATCGGACAATCGGTCATCAACGTCTCGTCTGGAGCACGGGGTCGCTTGTCGACGTTCTCGGCAGGACTTGCGCTCCTCATCATGATCATGACGATGAGTAACATTTTAATGCTGATTCCAGTCGGGGCGCTCGTCGGTGTCATGTTCTTCGTCGCCTATGCGACGTTCGACTGGGGCTCACTCAAAACGCTCAAGACAGGTCAAAAGACCGATTCGCTCGTCATGGTCACGACGGTACTCGCGACCGTGCTCACGCACGACTTGTCAATCGGTGTCATCACGGGAATCGTGACGGCCGCCGTCATCTTCGCTGCGAAAATTTCGCGTGTCGAGCTGAAGCGCCACCAAGACGGACACCGTGCTCACTATGAAGTGAACGGACAATTATTCTTCGCGTCTACGTCTGACTTTGTCAACCAGTTCGATGTCGAAGAGGATGTCGAAGCAGATGTGAAACAAGTCAGTATCGACTTCGCCAACACCCATCTTTGGGACGATTCGGCCATCGGGGCCATCGATAAAGTCGTCTTCAAATATCGGACGGTCGGAATCGAACCAGAACTGTTAAACTTGAACAAAGATTCAGAGAAGCTGTTGAACACGCTGGCGCTCCATCTTCGTCAACAAGATGCGAACGTCGGCCACTAAAAGGGGGAACTTACAATGAGTAAAATCTTTCTAGCGATTGATGGTTCAGACCATTCGATGCGTGCCACCCAAAAAGCGGTCGAACTCGCCAAAGTGACATCATCTTCAATCGATGTCGTCCATGTCGTGTCACCGAAAGAATCAAAAGAAAGCGCCCTTCAATCGACGGGTAAAATCGATCTTGAAGTGAGACGGAAACAACGTCTTCAAGTGTTTTTCGATGCGATCACCGAAGCGGGCGTTTCGTACGAGTATATCGAACTCCGCGGCGAACCTGACGTTGAACTCGTCAACTACGCCAACCATGAACCGTTTGAATTCGTGGTCGTCGGCTCGCGCGGTCTCAATACGTTCCAAGAGTTCGTATTGGGCAGTGTCAGCCACAAGCTTGCTAAACGATCGTTGTCACCTGTGATCATCGTTCGTTAACAGACAGCGCCACGAAACTTTCGTGGCGCTTTTGCTGTGTAAAAAAAGGAGGAGCTTATGACATTAGATTATACGGGAGAGCGGGTCATCCCAGATCAAATGAACCCGATGAACGGCATGTTGCTCGAACATATCGCCCGCTATCAGTTCGCCGCGTTGTTTCTCGAAGGACGTGTGCTTGATTTTGCGAGCGGGAGCGGGTTTGGCAGTCAATTGATTGCGAAGATACAAAAAAAATCGGTCGCTGAGGTCGTCGCGCTCGATATTTCAGAAGATGCGATTCGATATGCGCAAGGTCGTTACTTTCACCCGAAAGTGAAGTATATTGTCGGAGACGTGCTCGACCGGACGCTACCAGATCAACTCGGCACGTTCGACTGTATCGTCAGTTTTGAGACAATCGAACACGTTGAAGACTTTGCAGGGTTCATGGCGAACGTTTCAGAATTGTTAAAGCCGGGTGGCATGCTCGTCTTGTCGACGCCGTTCGGTCAAGGCATCGGTAAACCGACGAACGAACCGTTCCACGTTCATCAATTTACCGATCAAGAGTTTAAGGCGCTTTTCACGTCATTCAGTTCGACAGATTTTTATTACCAACGTGGCGTGCTGATCGAACCGAAACGAGAAGCGGTACATTATCCGATTGGAATTGCCGTCGCTATTAAATGATGTGAACGTGTTGATGAGGCCAAGCAGGAGGTGATGAGATGAGTGTGAAAATCATTTGTCCCGAGTGCGATGGGGTCGGGACCGTTCCCATCATGAAAGGATTTCCGTTCGTTAAGGAATGTCCGGTTTGCCAAGCGAGCGGAAAGAAAAAAATAAAACGCAGAAAAAAACGTTCAATTCTTGTAAGATGAGGATTGAACGCTTTATTTTACATAACGAAAGGGGCAGAAAACATGAAAGGTCTTCGAAAACCATCCTACTACGGATGGTATATGGTCATGATCGCGGGCCTCGGTGTATTTTTCTCGGGTCCCGGTCAGACGTACTTTATCTCAGTTTTTATCGACCAATACATAACCGACTTTGGCTGGTCGCGCTCTGAAGTATCAAGCGTTTATTCGGCCGCGACGCTCGCCTCGGCCGCCTGTTTATTTTTCGTCGGTCGATTGATCGACCGCTTCGGGCAACGGGCGATGATGGTCATCGCCTCGATATTGCTGGCGGTCGCTTGTCTGTTCAACAGTTACGTCACGAACTTGACGATGCTCTTCTTCGGGATCTGGATGCTCCGCCTGTTCGGGCAAGGGTCGATGACGCTCATCCCGAACACGCTCGTCCCGCAGTGGTTCATCACGAAACGTGGCCAGGCGCTCAGCTATATGGCAATCGGAGGGTTCTTGAGCTCGGCCGTCTTTCCGCCGCTCAACGTCTGGCTCGTTGGTTTGATCGGTTGGCAAATGACGTGGCAAGTATGGGGACTGCTCGTGCTCGTCTTGTTCACACCGCTCGCTTATCGTTTCGTCCGCAACCGCCCAGAAGACATCGGACTGTTGCCGGACGGAGGGACGAATCCTCATCCGAGCAATAAATCGACGACGACACCGATTCATATCGATGTCGATTTCACGTTCCAAGAAGCGCTCAAGACACGTGCTTTTTGGCTGATCTTGTCGTGCATCGGCATCCCGGCGCTCGTCAACACAGCGATCACGTTCCACTTGATCTCAATTTTTGAAGAGCAGAGCCTACCACCGGTGACGGCCGCGATCGTTTTGAGCTTGATGGCGATCCTCGGCTTCCCGGTGACGTTCATCGCGGGACGGATCATCGATGTCGTGAAAATCAATTATGTATTGATTGGCATCTTCGTGACCGAGATCATCTTTATGATCATCCTGCAATATACGTCAACGTTCTCAATCGCGATGCTGTTCGGGGTGATCTGGGGCATCAGTAACGGCTTTGAGCGTATCGCCTTAAACTATGTTTGGCCGTACTACTTCGGTCGGGCTGCGCTCGGCAGCATCAGCGGCCTGGCGACGTCGGTCATGGTACTTGGCTCGGCGGTCGGACCGTTGCCGTTCGGGATCGCCTACGATCTATTCGGCAACTACGAGTCGATCATATGGTATTCGCTCGTCTTCCCGGTCATCGGCATCCTCGCCGCCTCGTTCGCCGTCAAACCGACGCTCGTGCGCTAACCGAGTCGACGTTCGGCTCGATTTAGTCGCCGGATCATGAAGGAAGCGGCGACGAGCACCGGCAATTCGATCAACGGCCCGATGACCAAGACGAGGGCGATGAGCGGCTCGTTCGGGAATGCGGTCGTCGCAATGGCGAGCGCGATCGGTGAATTCCGCGCGAGCGTCGTCATTTGTAGACTCGTCACGGCCGCGTCTTCACGCAACAGTTTCTTGCCGACACGGCGGCTTATGGCAAAATTGACGATGAAAAATAACAGCAACGGTACAATTAACAATCCGAGAATCGAGACGTGCTCGATCAAGAGCCGCCCTTGTGAGGCAAAGATCGACATGACGGCGAGACTCAACAAGATGATTGGCCATAAACTGACCCGTTCGAGCAGCCGCAACTGGTTCGACTTGGCAAGAAAGTACCTCAGTCCAATCGCTGAGCCGAGCGGGATCGCTAAAACGGCTAGACTATGTAGGAACACCGAAACTGAGATCACGCTCGACGTCCCTGTCAAAACATAAAGATAGACCGGTAACAGCGCGAGTTGAAGTATAAGGTTGAGCGGCAAGATGCTGAGCGAAGCGACGACATCGCCTTTCGCGAGACCGGTGAAGACGATATACCAATCGGTGCATGGCGTGACCATGAGCATGATGAACCCGATCCAAAGCGCCGGGTGGTCGGACAAGAAGAAGCTCGCAAGTGCAAATGCGAATACGGGTGTCCAGACGAAGTTAAGGACGAGACTCGTGATCGTGAACGTGCGGTTTGAAAACGAATGCCGGATTTGGGCGAACGGGATTTGAATGAACGTAAAGAATAGCATCGCCATGAGCAATGGAACGATCGCACCGTCCGCGACTCGACGCAGCGCCTCGATCGTCCCGAACGCGAGACCAGTCACAACAGATAGAAGTATGAATACGGGGTATAATTTCTCGAATCGACTCAAAGGGCCACCTCTTTTCCATTAACAAAAACGTACCACAAAAAAACTCGATGAACGAGTCATCGAGTGATGAAATAGTATAGCAGTCCGAGCGCCACGAATGCGACCGGGAATAGGACGATATACGTCCAAGACACCAGCGACCAGCTTTTCTTTTGGCTATAGTCTGATTTGTCTTTTCCGAGACCGACCATGATCGTGAAGACGAGGGCGATCAAACAGACGACTAGCGATAATCCAATTGTGAGATACATCATGTCACTTCCTTCATCATTTCTTCATATCTTTAGCATAGCCGAAATTCGATACAAAAAGCCTCTGAAATGTTGGGATTGTGTGTCCAACAATCAGAGGCTTTTATCACATTTCTAGAGTGATAGGTGCGGATTTATTCCGCAAACGTCTTGCTGCGGAACATGAACGCCGTGATGATATAGAAGGCGATAATATGGATCAATACGTAAAACGCTGAGAACCAAATTGTCACGTCCATCGTCTCCATGAAGCCAGGGCTTTGGTAATAGATAGACAAGTCCGTGTGCAAAAAGACGATCCATTTAGCAATGGCCGGCTTCCATGCGATGAGGAGGCCGCCGATCATCGTCGAGACGAAGTTTGCGAGCACGGTGAACCCAATGACGACACCGACCGATTTGAAGACGACCGAGAACATGAGCGTCAAGAAGATGACGAACACGCCGCTCGACACGCTGAGTAGGACGTTACGGAACTGCTCGAACGTCAAGTTCCCGTCAAGCGTCAAAGCGAAGCCGTACGTCACGGCGAGGATGAACACGAACTGAGCGAGCATGATCAGGATTGCGGCAACGAGTTTCGACAGCAAGATCCGGTCACGGGAGTACGGACTCATGAGCAAGTGTTTCAACGTGTCGAACTTCAGTTCATTCCCGATCATCTCAGCGGTGAACACGATCGTGAAGATACCGAGGAATGTCATCGCGGCCATCGTGGCATAGTTGACGAACGTTGTCGCATCTCCCGACTCGTTTCCACTCGTGACGATGACGTACGTTAAAATGATAATCCCGGTATACATGCCGAGGGCGATCAGCGGCTTGATCGTGCGCCGCCATTTCATAAACTCATTGGCTAGTAATGAACGCATTGTTCGTTCCTCCTTCTTTCTTCGTCACTTTGAGGAATTGATCCTCGAGCGTCTCGTACTTCATCCCGATTTGGAAGACGTTGATGTCTTGATTGATGAGTCGTTTCAACAGAACCGGGATATCCGTCTCAGGGCGGGGGACGAGGAACGTCTCAGCCGATTGCTGAACGATTTTCACATCGTCAAACAGCATGGCGGCCACGTCGAGCGCCTCGTTCATCTGCTCGCGTGATACTTTACATAGAATGACGCCTTCTTCACGCGTCGTCCCGTCTTGGACCGATTTGATTTGACCGTGGTCGATGATTGCGAACCGGTCCGTGATCAGTTCCATCTCACTAAGTAAGTGGCTCGAGATCAAGATGGCGATGCCGCGGTGCTCGGCGAGGTGCCGTAAGTAGTTGCGCAGGTCGGCGATGCCGGCCGGGTCGAGCCCGTTCGTCGGCTCATCGAGAATGAGCACTTTCGGATTGTGGAGGAGCGCACGGGCGATCCCGAGCCGCTGCTTCATCCCGAGCGAGTACTGTTTGACTTTCATGTCGAGCTTCGATTCGAGCCCGACGAGTGCCCCGAGGGCGTTCAAGTCGACTTTTTTCAAATTGGGGATCAAGTTCTTGGCGTGGATCAAATTTTCTCGACCGGTCAAGTAAGGGTAGAACGCAGGGTTTTCGACGATGGCGCCGATGCGACTGAGCGCCTCTTGGCGGTCGGTCGATACGTCGAACCCGTCGACGGTAACGGAGCCGTGCGTTGCCGGCATTAGACCGGTGATGATACGGATTGTCGTCGTCTTTCCGGCACCGTTCGGACCGAGGAAGCCAAAGATTTCGCCGGGTGTGACTTCGAAGCTGACGTTGGTCAGAACGTTCGTCTGGCCCAGTTTTTTGTGGACATTTTGGACGGATAACATGTTGTCACCTTGCTTTCGTTGAGATTTATTTCCAATCTTGCTAACATTGTATACGACAAGACTGAAAGAAGGTTTCACCTTTTTTTGAAACAATTGAATCAAACGACAAGTTTCACAATTAGTCGATAAGTAAAACTTATTGAATTAGTATGGACGAATTGTGAATTTGAAAGGGTCTTTCGACCTGGAAAGGTGTAGTATGAAGAAGAGAGTAAGAGGCAAGATTTGGCTCTTTTCACGGCCTGAATCAGCTGGATGAACTGATTCGCGCGGCCTTAAAAAATGAAAGCGTTCACACATTGGGCGCATAGGAACGGACAGGGGGATTTATTCAATGGGAGAGTCGTCGAACGGTCGCGAGCAATCGCAAACATTTTATGGTCCAAACTTAGGCTACATCGTTGAATTGTACGAGCAATATTTGGAAGACAGAGAATCGGTCGATGCGGAGACGCGTCGTTACTTTGATGAGAACGGTTCACCCGATCAAGCGGTACCGGTCGCACCGGTCGCTTCATTTGATTTGGAAAAAGTCGTGGCAGCGACACGGCTCGTCAACGACATCCGGGCGCTCGGTCATAAAGCGGCTGATATTTATCCGCTCAAAGACCATCCGCGTGAGCACGGGTTGTTTTCGTTCGACCGTTACGGGTTGAACGAGTCAGACCTCGAGCAGATCCCGGCACACTTGCTGTCAGAAGACGTGCCGAAGCCCGGCGCGAACGCACTTGAACTCGTCCGTCATTTACTTGACGTCTATACAGGGACGGTCGCCATCGAGTTGCGCCACTTGGATGATATGGAAGAGAAGCGCTGGATTCGCCGCCGCATCGAGCAAGGTGCATTGAAAGCCGCGTATTCAAAAGAAGAGAGACTCGAATTGTTCGAGCGTTTAGCCGAGACGGAACTGTTCGAATCGTTCCTTCATAAGACGTACGTCGGACAAAAACGTTTCTCGATCGAAGGACTCGACAGCATGGTCCCACTCCTTGACGCGATGGTCGGACGGCTCATCTCGAGCGGTTCGGAACATATCAACATCGGGATGGCACACCGTGGACGTTTGAACGTCCTCGCCCATGTGCTCGGTAAACCGTACGAAATGATCTTTGCCGAGTTCCAGCACGCACCAAACAAAGAACTCATTCCGTCAGAAGGTTCGATCGGCATCAACTTCGGCTGGTCGGGTGACGTGAAATACCATCTTGGACTCGACCGCCGCGTGTTAGATGAGAAGAAAGAAGTCCGCTTGAACCTCGCCAACAACCCGAGCCACCTTGAATTCGTCGGCTCGATCGTCGAAGGTTACACGCGTGCCGCCCAAGACGACCGCTCTGCAAAAGGGATGGCGGTCCAACACGATGACAAGGCTGCTTCGATCTTGATCCACGGGGACGCAGCGTTCCCAGGCCAAGGCATCGTCGCCGAGACGCTCAACATGACGAACTTGACGGGCTACCGCACAGCCGGGACCGTCCACGTCATCGCCAACAATACGATTGGTTTCACGACGGACCCGAGCGACTCGCGCTCGACACGTTATGCGAGTGATATCGCCAAAGGCTACGAAATCCCGGTCTTCCACGTCAACGCCGACGACCCGGAAGCGTGTGTCGCCGTCGCGAAATTGTGTAGCGAATATCGTGCCAAGTTCCATAAAGATATCCTTGTCGACTTGGTCGGCTACCGCCGCTATGGGCACAACGAGATGGATGAGCCGATGAACACGAACCCGGTTCTGTATAAAGCGATCAAAGAACATCAATCGGTCCGTCACGTCTATGCTGATCTTCTCGAAGCTGAAGGTGTCATGACGAAAGAAGACAAAGCGAAGATCGAGCAATCGATTGAAGATCGCTTGAAGTCAGCGCGCGACCTCGTCCCGGCTGAGGAAGAAGATGCCGACATCGTCTTGCCGGAAGCGGTCCATAAAGGATTCCCGTACGTCGATACGGCAGTCGAACGCGACTTGTTACAGCAGTTGAACGATGAGCTTCTCGTATGGCCTGAGGGGTTCGGCGTGTTCCATAAGCTTCAAAAAGTACTCGACCGTCGTCGTGACGCGTTCGGGGACAACGGGAAGATCGACTGGGGCCATGCCGAGACGCTCGCCTACGCCTCGATCATCTCGGACGGGACACCGATCCGGTTGAGCGGTCAAGATTCAGAGCGCGGGACGTTCGCGCAGCGTAACATCATGTTGAACGATGTCGAGACCGGCAAGAAATTCTCGCCGCTCCACGAGTTGTCGACGGCGAAAGCCTCGTTTACGGTGCATAACAGCCCGCTCTCGGAAGGCTCGGTCCTCGGTTTTGAATACGGCTATAACGTGTTCGCACAAGATACGCTCGTGTTGTGGGAAGCGCAGTACGGTGACTTCGCCAACTCGGCCCAAGTCATGTTCGACCAGTTCATCTCGGCCGGTCGTGCGAAATGGGGCCAAAAATCGGGTCTCGTCATGCTGTTGCCGCACGGTTATGAAGGACAAGGTCCGGAGCACTCGAGCGCGCGGATGGAACGTTATTTGACGCTCGCCGGAGAAAAGAACTGGACGGTCGCTAATTTGTCGACGGCTGCCCAATACTTCCACATCTTGCGTCGTCAGGCGAAGATGCTCGGCACTGAAAAAATCCGACCGATGATCATCATGACACCGAAGAGCCTGCTTCGTCATCCGCTTGCAGCCTCAACGGTCGAAGAGTTGTCAGATGGTAGCTTCTGTCCGATCGTCGAACAACCGGGTCTCGGCGAACAGCCGGACAAAGTCGAACGCCTCGTCTTCTGTTCAGGGAAGATGGCGATCGATCTGCAAGAAGCGACGATGAAGTCAGAGGAGTCACTCGACTTCCTCCACATCATCCGCGTCGAAGAAATCTATCCGTTCCCTGTCCGTGAGATTCGCGACGTCATCAGTCGCTACCCGAACGCCAAAGAAATCGTCTGGGTACAAGAAGAACCGAAAAACATGGGAGCTTGGACATACATCGAGCCGCGTCTTGAAGCGGTGACATCGAACCGTCTGAACGTCCGTTACATCGGTCGCCGTCGCCGGTCAAGCCCGGCTGAAGGAAATCCGACAGCACACAAACAAGAACAAGCACGCATCATTCGTGAAGCCTTATCCCGTGACGCCGTCTCAAGTGCGGCTGGAGCGAGCACATACCAAAAAGATCGTAAATAAGTTAAGGGGGAACTCATTGTGATCGAAATTAAAGTACCGGAATTAGCAGAGTCCATTACGGAAGGAACGGTCGCGTCTTGGCTCAAGCAGCCAGGCGACCACGTTGAAAAAGGGGAGGCCATCGTCGAGCTCGAGACAGACAAAGTCAATATCGAAGTGCCGGCCGATGAGTCAGGAACGTTAGAAGAACAACTCGCCGGGGAAGGCGACACGGTCCAAGTCGGTCAAGTCATCGCCCGCTTAAGTTCAGGTTCATCAGGCGGCACAGCCGTCGCGACGAAGACGAAGACAGAAGCGGCGACAGAAGCTGCTCCGGCTCCAGCCGAGACGAAAACAGAAAAAGTCGGCGAAGCGAAAAAAGTCGAGCGTCGTGAAGAGCACGTGGCAAGCCCAGGTAAAGGCCCGATCGCGACACCGGCGGCACGCAAGCTCGCTCGTGAGAAAGGCATCGATCTCTCGGCCGTTCAGACGAACGACCCGATCGGCCGCATCAACGTCCATGACGTGTCGAACCATGACGCAACACCGGCTCCAAAGCCAGAAGCACCGAAAGCACCGGCTGCGGCGCCACAACCGGTCGCGAGCGGCAAAGATGAAGAGCGCATCAAGATGACGCGTCGTCGTCAAACGATCGCGAGCCGTCTCGTCGAAGTCCAACAGACGGCGGCGATGCTCACGACGTTCAACGAGATCGACATGACAGCGGTCATGGCGCTCCGGAAACGTCGCCAAGAGAAGTTCATTAAAGATAACGACGTCAAACTCGGCTTCATGTCGTTCTTCACGAAAGCGGCCGTCGCGGCTCTGAAACGGATGCCGTATTTGAACGCTGAAATTCAAGGCAACGAGATCGTCTTGAAGAAATATTACGACATCGGCATCGCCGTATCGGCACCGGACGGACTCGTCGTCCCGGTCGTCCGGGAAGCGGACCGTAAAAACTTTGGGGAGATCGAGAAGGATATCATCCATCTCGCCGACAAGGCACGCAACAATAAGCTCGGGCTTAGCGACCTGACTGGCGGCACGTTCACGATTACGAACGGCGGCGTGTTCGGTTCACTCTTATCGACACCGATCTTGAACGGACCGCAAGTCGCCATCCTCGGGATGCACACGATCCAACTTCGTCCGATCGCGATCGACGCCGAGACGATTGAGAACCGTCCGATGATGTACGTGGCGCTCTCATACGACCACCGCATCGTCGATGGCCGTGAGGCCGTGACGTTCCTCAAACACATCAAAGATATGATCGAAGACCCAGAACAGTTGTTGTTCGAAGCGTAAAAAACAGGTCCATGTCGCAAGTGACATGGACCTTTCTTATGCGATCAGCGATTCATCGAGCGTGATCTGGTTCTTGCCGCTCGCTTTCGAGCGGTAGAGCGCTTGGTCGGCCCGTTCGATGGCAAGATGCGGCGGCGTGTTCGAACGCCAGAGCGCAGCGCCGATACTCACACCGACAGCAGCCGTCCCGCCGTCAAACGATACGGGCGCGGACAACGCGGCGATGACATCTTCCCCGATCTGCTGGACGTCGCGGTCACTTCGGTTGTTTCGTTCGAACAGAAGGAAGAACTCATCTCCGCTCAATCGGACCGGGTACAGCCCTTCGAGAGGCAGTTGCTTCAGCCGGTCGGCAATCTCGACCAACACTTCGTCGCCCGACGCGTGCCCGTACGTATCGTTGACTGCTTTAAAGCCGTCAAGGTCGATATAGAAACAGACGTAGTCGTTCGTTGTCAGTTGTGCGTCATTCAAGTACTGACGGAGCGCCGTCCGGTTGGCGAGACCGGTCAATACATCGTGGTTGGCGAGTGATTCGAAGCGGATCCGTTCTGTCTCTGAATTGGTCAGCGACGTGACGAGTGACTCAAGGGCGAACGCGAGCGATTCGATCTCACGGATACCGGACTGATGAGGGAACGTTTTCACTTTCCCTTGCTTCATGAGCGTCGCTGTCTCGGTGATTTTTTGCAATGGCCGCGTCACAAACAAGGCGAGCAGCCAACCGAGCAGGGCGGTCACGATCGAAGCGACGAGACCGATCCATAAGATGTTGTTTTGCAGCGACGTGACGGGGGCGAACGCCACGTCGACCGGTTGCCGGACGACGACACTCCAGCCGAGGCCAGCGTAGTCGTCGTAACCTTCCCCGATAGCGACACCGGTCAAGTATGACTTTCCATCTTCCCACGTCTCGACGTGCCAGCCGTCATTGAACGTCGTCGGCAGCGGTGTCCCGACGAGATGATCGGGACCGAGCAACACGGTGTTGTCACGTCCGCTGACGACGAACATGTCGGTATAGTCCGAGTGATGATGCAACGTGCGGTTAAAGTGTTGGAGCATCTCATCTCCCCATTCCCAGCTCAGGTGGGTCGCCAAGACGCCTTTAAACTCACCGTCGCGCATGATCGGGACGCTGATGTCGACGAATTGGAGAGGTTCTCCACTCGGATTTGGGAGCTTTTCAGCGAGGAGAACGGCCTCGTGGACGTCCCCGATGAACGGTTGTTGTTGCGCTTCCGAGAAGACGGGACGTTCGGCGATCGACATCCCTTCTAAAATCCCGTCCGTCGAGGCGGTAACAGTCCCAGACGCATCGGTCACACCTATCCACGAGAAAGCAGGGATGTTCGTTTGGACTTCATCGAGAAGGACCCTTCTTTCGCGCGGTTCGGTCAAGGCGTCGAGTCCTTGAAGCAATTGGACTTCCTGATAGCGCGACCACATATAAAAGTCGAGTTTATCGACGAGCTGATGCGATGTCGTCGATAGACGTTCCCCGATTTCTCGTTCAAGCGACGCGGCCGACCGCTCGCTGATCGTATACGTTAAAGCGAGTGTTAGAATAAAGACGAGACTGGCAATGCTGAGCCCCAAGATTAACCCGAGGCGCATCGAAAACGATTTCATGAAGTATTCCTCCTACAATAGACATCCACTTTATTCATCGTCAAAATGTGGACGACTTAAAGCAAAGTCAGTATTAAACAAGTCGATTTCGTGGAATCGGATAGCGCTTTCGCTATAATGAAAGACGAATCGATAAAAATAGAGGTGAGACGAATGAAACAAAATCAAACATTGGTCGTCGGGACGCTCATCGCGGTCGCACTCATCGCGGTCGTGGTCGTTCTCTTGAACCGACCGGCCGAGCAGGCAGAGACGGCGGCGCCGGCTACGAACGAGCACGTGCCGACGGACGGGCAACCGACGCTCGGGGAAGCGGACGCACCGGTCTCGATTGTCGAGTTCGGGGACTACAAATGTCCGTCTTGTAAACAATGGGGCGAGACGATCTATCCGCAACTAAAGGCGGACTATATCGATACGGGCGACGCGAGCTTCAGCTATATCAACGTCTTGTTCCACGGACAAGAGTCGATTTTGGCGTCACTCGCTTCAGAATCGGTCTATAAGCAAGACCCGGATGCGTTCTGGGACTTCCATAAGGCACTCTATGACGCGCAACCAGCGAGCCAGCAGCACGACGAGGCGTGGGTCACTGTCGAGCGGTTGAAGCAGATCGCAGGCGAGACGACGTCGGTCGACATGGCGAAGTTCGAAGACGACTTGAATGAAAACTCGAGCGTGCTCGAACAGGTGAGTCTAGATGACGGACTCGTCAAAGAATACGAGGTCCAGTTCACGCCATCGATCATGATCAACGGCGTCATGCTAGAAGACCCGTTCGACTATGAGGCGATCGAACGGTTGATTGAACAAGGGGCACCATGAAGCAGTCGTTCCTGAGCCGCTACGGCTTGTATCTCGCTTGGCTCGTCGCGCTCACGGCGACGCTCGGCAGTTTATATTTCAGTGAGATCCGCGAATTCGTCCCGTGCGAACTGTGCTGGATCCAACGTATCTTCATGTACCCACTCGTCTTCGTGCTCGGTATAGCTGTATTCACGAACGATCGTCAAGTGAAGAAATATGTATTGTCGCTAGCAATCGTCGGCGGTATGATTTCACTTTACCATTATCTAGTGCAAAAAGTACCCGGTTTTGCCGACATCAAACCGTGTGTCGAAGGTGTGCCGTGTAACGTGCAGTACATCAACTGGTTCGGCTTCGTGACGATCCCGTTCCTCGCGCTCACGGCGTTCACACTCATCACGCTATTAATGCTCAACATAAAAACGGACAAGTAAGGGGATGGAACGTTTGAAAAAATGGATGCTGATCGGGCTAGTCAGTTTACTCATTGTGCTCACCGCTTGCGGCAATGAGATTGAAGACCCGCTCAACTGGGAGATCGAATCGTTCGATTATATGAATCAGGATGAAGAGATGGTCAGTCTCGACGACTTGAAAGGGAAAGTATGGATGGCCGACTTCGTGTTCACGAACTGTGAGACCGTCTGTCCGCCGATGACATACAACATGACGAAGCTAAATGAAGCGCTCGTTGAAGAAGGTGTCGAGGACGTCCAGTTCGTGTCGTTCAGTGTCGACCCGAACGTCGACACACCGGATAAGATCAAACAGTTCATGTCCGGATACGATTTGGCAGAAGCCGACTGGCAGTTCTTGACCGGCTATTCGCAAGACGAGATCGAGGCGTTCGCGCAACAGAACTTCAAGGCGCTCGTCCGCAAGCCCGACGAAGGCACGCAAGTCGATCACGCGACATGGTTCTATCTCGTCGACCAAGACGGGAAAATCATCAAGGCGTACCAAGGGTTCCAAGACGTACCGATCGAGGAGATCGTCAACGATATTAAAATTTTGCAAAAATCTTGAGGGCGACGCGTTGTCGTCCTTTTTTGCGTATTCAAAAACAGGGGAATCCGGCATGTTGCCGTATAATAAGCAGTAGAGGAGAGGATACTTTTGAAAAAATCATTACTCGTTTCATTGATGGGTTTGGCTGCTGTGACGGGTACAGCACTCACACAATATAAACCGCTCGGACGCAAGCCAAAAGCGCTCCAGTCGCCGAATCTTGTCAACGGCAAGTTCCGCAATCAGCTTGAGACACCGATGCGGTTTTCAAGCGATGATATGATCTCGATGTCGAAAGAATTTTTGCATCCGGACTCGCTCCGGAAGCCGAGCGTTCGGTTGCCGGTCGTCCCGATCGACTTAACCGAGACACTTGGCTCGAGCTTCACCCGCATCTATTGGCTCGGCCATTCAGCGATGCTCGTCCAAATGGACGGCAAGACGATGCTCGTCGACCCGATGTTCGGCCGAAGCCCGTCACCGCTCCCGTTCGCGAAGAATGAACGGTTCAGCGAGGACTTGCCGTTCGAGCTCGACGATTTGCCGTCAATCGACGTCGTCTTGCTGACGCATGACCATTACGACCATTTGGACTATGCGACGATTCAAGCGATCAAAGGCAAAGTCGCCATGTTCATCGTCCCGCTCGGCGTCGGCAGCCATTTGAAACGTTGGGGCGTCGGGTCCGAACGCATTATCGAACGCGATTGGGGCGATACGTATCAGTTCGGGACGTGGACGTTCGTCTGTACACCGGCCCGTCACTTCTCCGGTCGATCGCTCACCGACCGCAATGCGACGCTTTGGGCGTCATGGGTCGTCATCGGTGAGACGGACCGCTTGTTCTTTAGCGGCGACGGCGGTTACGGTCCTCACTTTAAAGACATCGGGGACGAGTACGGACCGTTCGATTTCGCGGCACTCGAATGCGGGCAATACGATGAGCGTTGGCCGGATGTGCACATGCAGCCACGAGAGACGGCTCAGGCGTTCCGCGACGTGCGGGCCGATAAGATGTTGCCGATCCATTGGGGCGCGTTCACGCTATCGTTCCACGCCTGGTACGACCCGGCCGAACAGATGACGCAGTTGTTGCCGCAAGAACACGTACTTACTCCGATGATCGGGGAACGGATCACGCTCGACGGACGCAACGATACAAACACGTGGTGGCGTGACATCGAGGACATGAACAAGCGCTGACCGAATTCGGTCAGCGCTTGTTTTGTTAGGACGAGATCCGTTCGGTCTCGTCCGTTTCGATATAAAGCTTGTGTTTCCGCGTATAGACGAGGAAGGAAGCGGTCATCGCGATCGAACTTACCCCGAACAAGACGACCATGAGCTGCAGACCGATCAAGTCGAGGAAGAAGCCGGTGACGAGCAACACGACTTGGAAGACGATGCGGTCGAGCATGTTCCGGAATGAGAAGAAGCGCCCGTGATAGTCTTTCGGCATCCGCGTCTGGAAAATCGTCACCGCGGTCGGGAAGAAACAACCGACCGAGAAGCCGAACAAGACGAACGCCGCGATCGAGACGACTGGGATGTCGGCGAAGTACAGCATGAGCTGAGCGATCCCGATCAAAAACGAGAACGTGAACAAGATTGAGAATACGGAGAACTTCTCACCGATCCGTTTGATGACGAACGCGCCGACCATGAAGGCGATCCCTTCCGCCGTATAAATCCAGCCTTTGATCGCGGTCGAATCTTGCAGCTCGCTAATGTTGATGACGAGCAAGTTGAACCCGCCGATGAAGAGGAGCGGGATGAGCGTCATGACGAGCGTCATGAAGATGACCGGGATCGACTTGATGATCGGGAAGACGTCCTTGAATCCGCCTGACGACTTCGTATCGACTTTTCGGGCGGACGGTGTCGTCGTCTCGTCGATGTTCAAGAACCACGTCGCGACGGCGAGCAACAAATAGGCGACGAGCGAGAGCGCATAGACGTCCCGAAGTGAGATGAGCGTGAGCAGAATCCCGGCGATCGCCGTTCCGATGACGCGTGATAATGTCGACACGTTCATATGGACCCCGTTCAAGGCGAGCAGCTCGCGTTCTTTGACGATGAGCGGGATGGCTGCTTGGAGCGCCGGGAAGTAAAACGCGGCCGACCCTTGCAAGAAGACGAGGAAGACGACCATCCAAAGCACGCTTCCCGTCTCGATGGCGACGAACATGAAGAGAACGCTCAGCGCCCGGACGATGCTCGAGATGAGCATGATTTTCTTTTTGGAGCCCTGATCGGTGAGACGACCGGCGAGCGGTCCGATGGCGACGCCTGCGAGCAGCCCCCCGGCGAGGATGAGCGCCTTGATGAAGTCGGACGGCACTTTCTCCTGCATGAACTCCAAATTGCCGATGATACCGAGCCAAAGCCCGAGACCGGCGACGAACTCCCCGGTCAAGATGATCCAGACGTTCCGATTTTTCCACATATGTTAAGTCCTCGATTCTTATCAGTTAATAATAATTATGCTCGAGAATGATTCATTAAGCCACAAAAAAGAAGCCGAGATTCGACTTCTTCTCCCATTCATTAATTCATGCGAACTGATTATATAAACACTCTGATTTCGTAATACAATGTGTATGAAGGAAGGTGATTGTATGGGAACGATATCTGTGCGACTCAATGAGGAAGACGAACTTCTCATTAGAGAGTATGCGAAAACAAAAAATCTTACCCTCTCTATGCTTGTTCGGGAAGCTGTCCTAGAACGAATAGAAGATGAATTAGACATAGTGCTTTATCATGAAGCAATGAGTGCACATCAAGAACATTCTGAAGCAATTTCATTCGAGGCCATGCTAAAGGATTTGCAAACTTAGATTAAACCTAAAAAAGCATTCGTCCGTATTCAGACGAATGCTTCTCTGTCGTTCTTTTGAAGTCAAATATCGCAGTTATCGTCCGTGCACGTCGCACCGCCCGAGAGCACTTGAAGTGTCGGTGCCGATTCGGCCCACGTCTTCTCGAGTACTTGTGTGAACGCCTCGGTCGGTTGGGCGCCTGAGACGCCATACTTGCCGTCGAAGACGAAGAACGGGACGCCGGTGATGCCGAGATCGCTCGCGCGTCTTTCTTCAGCGCGGACGTCTTCCGTGTATACGTCTGAAGCGAGTACGTTTTTCACGGCGTCAGCATCGAGCCCGACACTTGTCGCGATCTCAACGAGGACGTCGTGGTCACCGATATGTTTCGCCTCGACGAAGTACGCTTTGAGGAGCGCTTCCGACAGTTCTTTCTCTTTCCCGACCGTCTTCGCATAGTGCGTCAACCGGTGCGAGTCGAGCGTGCCGGTGACGACCATGTTGTCAAAGTCATAGTCGAGTCCGACTGATTGAGCTTGAGCGGCGACTTGGGCCGTCGTCGTTTTCGCCTGCTCGAGCGGCATGCTGTATTTTTTCGCGAGCACTTCATAAATCGAACGTGAGTCGTTCGTCGGCGCGTTCGGGTCGAGTTCGAAGCTCTTGAACTCCACTTCGACCTTGTCCGCGTGTTGGAACTGTTCGAGTGCTTCTTCTAGACGGCGCTTACCGATATAACAGAACGGACAGACGTAATCTGACCAAACTTCAATTTTCATAGTGAATCCCTCCTACAGTCAGTGTAGAATGTCTTGAATTTGAAGTAAATGAATGTGCTTACAAAAAAAGCCCTCACGATGAGGACTTAAAAGACGTACCAGAACACGCAGACGAAGTGGGCGAAGCTTCCAAACAAGATGAACAAGTGGAACACCTCATGAAAGCCCCAACCGCGCCAGTTGACGAACTTCGGCTTAAAGCCGTAAATGAGACCGCCGACCGTGTACATGAAGCCCCCGAGTAGGAGCCAGAAGATGCCGCCGTTGCCGATCACGCTATGGAGCGGTCCGATGAAGAACACCGACAGCCAGCCCATGCCGATATAGAGTGCCGTCGACAAGAAGCGTGGGGCGTGGAACCAGACAAGTTTGAAGATGATGCCGAACAAGGCAAGGACGTGGACGATACCGAACAGCACCCAACGCATCGGACTTTCGAGCGCGAGCAGTGTGAGCGGGGCGTATGTCCCGGCGATCAAGGCGTAAATCATCGCATGATCGATTCGTCGGAAGAACGCGATGACTTTCGGCGAGGCGATGATGCTGTGGTAGAGACCAGACGATAAGTAAAGAAAGACGAGACTGATCCCGAACAAGATCGCCGCCATGATGGCGAGCGGTGAGCCGAGCAGTGACGCTTTCACCGTCATCGCGATCAAGGCGATGAAGGCGAGTACCGCCCCGGCGAGATGGGTCAGCGCGTTAATTGGTTCCCGAAAAATCGAATTCATGCAAAAACACTCCTTATGACGTCATGTAGTATCCATAACTACATGATAAGCGGTATGGGCAAGAAGAACAAGGTTTTTGTTTCGACAAACGACGATTGTCCGTATACTGAAAGTGAGGTGATTCGATGAAACCGAACGAGATTGTACGGACGGAAGGCACGCTCCCGAAAGCGGTATTGCCGACGATCGACTTATATATGGACCAAGTCATCCAACTGTTCGAGCAACATTACGGCAAGATGAAGCGTAATGAAGACGAGACGATCTTGACGAAGACGATGATCAACAACTACGCCAAAGGGAAGTTGTTCCATCCCGTCAAAAACAAGAAGTACACGAACGAGCATTTGATGCTCCTCGGGTTGATCTATGAGATGAAGGGGCTGTTGTCGATCAACGACATCAAGGAGACACTCCGTCCGTTGAACGAATCGGACGAGGCGTTCTCGCTCGAAGACTTTTATGACGCCTATCAAGCTCAGAAAGAACAGAACTTGCAGGCGTTCGAGACGCAAGCCGAGACGTTGCTCGAGAACGTGAAAGCGACTGAAGCGAGTGAAATCCAACAGTCACTCGCAATCGCCTCCGCGGTGCATATGAGCCACTTGTACCAACGGCTCGCCGAAAGGTTGATCGACGAAGGTAAATAAAAATGTCCCCTAGACTCCGTTTGTAGTCTAGGGGACATTGTGTCATTTTAGATGTTCGCGTTCGAAGCGCTCACCTTTGTTGTATATTTTAACGACGAGAAGTGGTGCTAAATAACTGATGGTCACAAGAATGAAAAGCGTCCATAAGAGATTATAATCTAACATTAGACGCTCATACGTGAACGACAAAAACAAAATGACGGTGATATGAACTAACGGGTGGAGGTTCCTGAGCAAGGCGTTGAGCACACTACTGATGAATACAGTCAAAATCACGAGCATGAACAAGAAAAACGCAATCAACAACCACATATAGTCCATACGTCACCACCAAGTTAATTATTGATGTACTTCTCGAACACGTCACCGAAATCTTTCCGGTTCCATTCGTGATAGTGGCCTTGGAGCCAGTCGAACGATTGTTGCGACAAGTCTTTAAACGTCGTCGCGACGTTCATGTCGCCTTGACGGAGGCCGCTCATTACCGACACGGAATGCGTGAGCGACGTGTTGGCAAATTCAAGCATCTTCCGGCCTTCGCGTTGTTTCTCGGCGATGGCGAGGAGTGATTTGTACAAGTCTTTGACGTGCTCGATTTGCTTCTTGTTCACGTCGATCGAGTATGGCTTGTCACCGATCGTGAACTTGATCTCGACGTCTAAGTCGACCGTGCCAGCCGTCTCGAACATGACGTGTTGAAGCGGATGCTGCGCGTACGGATAACGATACAAGACGCGCTTCGAACTGATGGCGCTCGCGCCGTCGAGATGGATCATCGCGAGGTTCGTGAAGCAGTACTCGTCCGATTTCGACTTGATCAAGAAGTAAATCTTCTCGTTGTCCTCATGTAAGACGTAATCGTCGGCATCGGCCTTGTCGAAGTCTTTCGGGTCGATGACTTCACCGATATCGCTAAAGCCTGTCAAATCAGAAGCTAGTTTTTTGAACATGTACAGTCTCTCCTCAGTAGTGGATTTTGTGCATCTCGACCGGGTCGGACCCGGTCCGTTCGTTCCGGTTGAGTCCGTCGATCGCTGCCATGTCTTCTTTCGTCAACGTGAAGTCAAATACCTGTATATTTTCACGAATCCGACTCGGTGTGACCGATTTCGGGATGACGGCGACACCGTTTTGAAGATGCCAGCGCAAGATGACTTGGGCCGGGGACTTGCCGTACTTGCTCGCGATGTCGACGATCGTCGCATCCTCGAGCGCCTCACGACCTTTCATGAGCGGACTCCACGCTTGGATCTGGATGTCATAACGCTTGCAGAACGCGATCAATTCTTTTTGGGACAAGTATGGGTGGATCTCAACTTGATTCACCGCGGGTACGATCGCGCACGATTGGATGATCTGTTCGAGGTGTTGAATCTCGAAGTTCGAGACACCGATGGCCCGTACTTTGCCTTCCTCATACAACTGCTCGAGCGCTTTGTACGTCTCGACGAACTTACCGAAGCGCGGCATCGGCCAATGGATCAAGAACAAGTCGACATAGTCGAGGCCAAGTCGGTCGAGGCTGTCTTGAAACGCCTGGAGCGCCTCGTCGTAGCCGTGAAATTCGTTCCACAGTTTCGTCGTCACGAAGATATCTTCGCGCGGGACGCTCGACTCACGGATCGCCTGTCCGACGCTCTCTTCGTTCTGATAGATAGCGGCCGTGTCGATCAACCGGTAGCCGGCGTCGAGTGCCGCCTTGACCGTGTCGACCGTGACCGTCCCGTCTTCAACTTTGTACACACCGAGCCCGAGCATCGGCAGCTTCACATCATTATTGAGTGTTGTCCATTCCATAATTTGATTCCCTCCCTCTCACCTCTAACGTTACCGAAAATCACGACAAAGTGAAAGCGAAACCTACAGCCGAATGCTTTCTCCGTGCGCTTTGATCACGATTTGGTCGCGTTCGAGCTTGGCCGCGGCGACGAGGCGGTCATACGGCTCTTCGACCGGCTCGTACGATAAGACGAACGTGTCCCAGTGCATCGGGAAGAACCGTTTCGCACCGCTCTGTTTGAACATCGTCCACGCCTGTTCCGGGGTGCAGTGCGCTTCTTGGAACGAGTCCGGTTGATACGCACCGATCGGGAAGAAGGCGAGGTCGATCGGTTCTTTGTTCGCGAGCCCGTTGAACGCTTCGGTGTACGCCGTGTCGCCGGCGAACAGCATACGGACGCCTTTATATTTCAAGACGTAACCGTTAAAGCCCATGTGCTTGTCCCACGGGAAGCGGTTGCCCCAATGCTTGACAGGAATGGCACGGACATCGAGCCCGTTCGCGAGTGTCAACTTGTCGTGGGGATGCATCTCGAGCGTCTGTAGGCTCGGATAGTGACGCAACAGTTTGCTCGTTCCCGGTGCCGAGATGACGACCGTGTCGCGGGTGATGAGCCGCTTCAAACTTTTATGGTCGAAGTGGTCCATATGGGCGTGGCTGAGCAAGATGACGTCGACGTGGCCGATTTCTTCGATCGTGAGGGCAGGGGCGGTATGCCGTTTCATGCCGAACGTGACGGGACCGACGTGGACACCGATCCGTTTTGAGAATACCGGGTCGGTCAAAATTTTGAGGCCGTACCAATGGATGAGCACGGTCGAGTGGCCGATCCATGTCGCGCTCACGCTCGTCTCGTCGAAGACGGACAAGTCAGGTTTGATCGACGCCTCTTTAAAGTCTGGACGCGGTAACCGCTGTTTCAGTCGTGTATAAAAGAACGTGCCGACGCTTGCCAAGACAGCGCTCGGGACGAGTAAGTTGCGTAATTTCATGTGAGTCACCTCGATATATAGAATAGTTTCATCTTAACGCTGACGACTAAGACATGCATCCGCCCATAGGCGTAGAAACGATGGGAGATTGTGGGTTTGCTGGTTGCGAATCCGCTTACAATTTGGTAAGGTGGCAGTAGATTAGGAAAGGAAGGTACATCGCGCCATGAAAAAGTCACGCTCACTCAACTGATGAAACGAATCATCACTGTTCGCACGAACAGTCAAGGGTGAAGTGTGTCCAATCTCAAGCTGCGGGGTGACCCTTTTTTCCGCTTGACCGGAGATCTTCACACCATCGCTTTGTAGCGAATGGTGTTTTTTGTTTCATCGCGTATCGGACAAACAAGCGAGGTGAGACAACTATGTTATCAGTAAATCAAGTTCGGTTCGACTTCGACCAGCAACCGCTATTCGACAGCGTCTCGTTCGATGTGGCAACAGACGAACGGGCCGTCTTGTTCGGCCAAAACGGGTCAGGGAAGACGACGTTGTTCAAATTGCTCGTCGGTGAACTGAGCCCTCAGGCCGGTCGAATCGAAGTAGCAGGGAAAGTCGGTGTCGTCGAACAGACCGTTTTTGTTGGGGAGGGGACGACGCTCGCGTACGTCATGAAAGGTGACGACGAACGGTTCCGTTTGTACGAAGAAGTCACATCGGGCGACACTGAGCGCGTGCTCGCGGTGTATGACGAGGCGATGGCGTGTGACGCTTTCGGACTCGAGGCCGAGGCGAACCAGGCGTTGAAACGGATCGGCATGGACGGAATGGGATTAAGACGGCTTTCTGACTTGAGCGGCGGCGAACAGACGCGGGCACAATTGGCCCGGCTCATGATGCGTCACGTCGACGTCGTATTGCTCGACGAGCCGACGAATCATCTCGACGTCGACTCGATCGACTGGCTGACGCGCTGGGTGCGTGAGTTTCCGGGCACGGTGCTCGCCATCTCCCACGACCGCCAGTTCATCGATGACGTCGCAACGGTCATCCTTGAACTGAGTGGCGGCGAGGTCGTCCGCTATCCGGGCAACTATAGCGCCTATAAGCAGCAAAAAGCCGAGGAACGGGTGCGTGACGAGCGGGCCCACGCGCGCTATGTGGCGCGCAAGTCGGAACTGCTCGATATGATCGCCCAGTACAAAGGCTGGCACTTGAAGGCGAAAGCGACGGCGAGCGTCCGCAGTCCTGGTGCTCAGAAAGGGGCGGCGAACCTTGCCGTCAAGATGAAAGCAAGGGAACGAAAACTCGATCAGCTCGAACAAGGGCGTCCCAACAAACCGAAAGACTCGGGGCGCGTTTCGGTCCGCTTCGAAGCGGAACCGCTTGAGGCGAAGACGTGGATCACTGTCGAGAATGTCGCGTTCGGATATGACGAGCCGTTGTTCGAGCATCTTTCGTTCACGTTCAATCGAGGAGATCGTCTGTCGATCGTCGGACCGAACGGGAGCGGCAAGACGACGCTGTTGAAGCTGCTTTTAGGGCAGCTTGAGCCAAACGAGGGTGCTGTGCATCGCCATCCGAAACTGAAAATCGGCTACTTCTCACAGACGCTCGAACGGTTGCCCGAGGATGGGACGCTGCTCGACGCACTATTATCCGCGAGCGACATTCCGGAGACGGAAGCGCGGACGCTCCTGGCCCACTTCTTGTTCCGTCGTGACAACGTCTATAAACCGATGCGTGAGGCGAGCATGGGCGAGAAGTGTCGGATCGCATTCCTCATCCTTTACTTCTCGGATGCAGACATGCTCGCGCTCGATGAACCGACGAACTATTTAGACGTCGCGACACGCGAACAGATCGAGGCGGCCTTATCGATCTACCGGGGCGGGCTCATCCTTATCTCGCACGACCGGACGTTCCATCAGTTGACGGACCGGACGATCGAGCTCGGTGAGACGGTGCGAATTTTAGAAGCCGGACAAGACACGCCCCCAATCGACGTCGAAGCGACGATTCAGACGCTCGAGGCTCTGACGAATGACGAACAAAAATTTGTCGACGAGGCAGGAAACGTGAAGCCGTTTGACGAATCGGAACAGATGAGACGAAACGAGTAGGAGTGGAGAATAATGAAGGAAGAAGTTCGGTCATCACGGGCCGCGTCAAGGAAACGAAAACGGTTGTTACGGTTAGCGACGGCGGTCTTGTTGATCGCTTCATTGATCGGTGTCATCGCGTTCGCGGCGTACATCGATTCGCAAAAGCAGACGGCACTGCCTGAGTCGGACAACATCTCGACAGAAGAAGTCGATAGCGGGACAGAGGCGGAACCTGAAGAGGAAGCGACTGAAGAAGAGCCGAGTGAGGACGTCGTCTACATCGCGACGCCGTACACGAAAGTGTATGCCGATGATCGTGTGACCGTTCTATATGAGGCGGATCTTGGAGACCGGTTCGAACGGCTCGAAGCCGTCAGTGGATTCGTCAAACTTCAGTTGAACGAGCGGACGACCGGATGGGTGACGGAAGAGCGTGTGACCGAGGAAGCGACTAGCGTCTCGGACGATGAAGTGGAACAGGCGTGGCAAACGGTCGTGCCGACGGCTTCAGCGTCTGCCTTGGATTTGCTCGGACAAGACGTGGCGACGGTCCGGTCGACACTCGGGGCACCGGCGTCCGTCCAGCGCGACCAAGTGAACGAGTACCACTTCTACAATGGCTTCTTTTTAATGGTGCGTGATCAACGAGTGAAAGCGATCGATTGGGACCGTCAGACGGCCGTGACACCCGAACTTGAGGCGTCGAGCGCCCAAAGCGCGGGCAGCTGGTATGATGGGGAGACGCTTCAATTGAAGCTGTTCCCGTATAACGGGGTCATGCGGGTCCGGATTGAACAAAAGTAAGTGCTGGCGTCGAGAGGGTGCATCCTGTCGACGCTTTTTTTTTGATTACATTCAAACGAACATTTGAATGATGGGAAGAAAAGGGATATAATGAAAGGAGAGAGGAGCGATGACGCATGGGACAACATGATCATGGCCACGAAGGCCACCACCATACAACGAATCAACGAGCGTTATTGCTAGCATTTCTGTTGATCGTCACGTTCATGATCGTCGAAGTCATTGGCGGTCTGTGGACGAACAGCCTCGCGCTCTTATCGGACGCGGGGCATATGCTCGGCGACGCGGCAGCGCTCGGGCTCAGTTTCTTGGCGGTCCGGTTCGGCGCCCGTAAGGCGACACCGCACCAGACGTTCGGGTACCGCCGCTTTGAGATTTTGGCAGCGTTCGTCAACGGATTGACGCTCCTTGTCATCTCAGGTTATATCATCATCGAGGCATATAAGCGCTTGTTCGCGCCACCAGAGATTTTAAGCGGCGGCATGCTAGCCATCGCCGTCATCGGGTTGCTTGTCAACGTGCTCGCGGCGTGGATCTTGATGCGTGGCGAGCAGGACAACTTGAACGTCCGGAGCGCGCTCCTGCACGTGTTCGGAGACTTGCTCGGATCGGTCGGGGCCATCACTGCGGCACTGCTCATTCTAATGTTCGGGTGGACGCTCGCTGATCCGATCGCCAGTATGTTCGTCGCACTCCTCATCTTGGTGAGCGGATACCGCGTGACTCGGGACGCCGTCCATATCTTGATGGAAGGGGCGCCTGACAAAGTTGACGTCGTAGCGATGCAGCGTGACCTTGCGACCGTCGAAGGGGTCAAAGAAGTGCATGACCTCCACGTCTGGTCGATCACGTCTGAGGAGTACGCCGTCACGTGCCACGTGTTGATCGATGAAACGACAGATGATCAACGCGTGCTGCACGATGTGACGGAGCGGATGAAGCAGTATGGTTCGTTCGGCCGTTCGACCGTTCAAATCGAACGAGAGACGGCACACTGCGAGGAACGAACGATCTGGTAAACGCACGAGCGGTCCCTGACAAGAGTCGGGGACCGCTTTTGTTATGGTTTCAGGACGACTTTGACGCAGTCGTCGAGATGGTCGTTGAACATCTTGTAGGCGTCCGCGGCTTGTTCAAGCGGCAGGCGGTGGGTGATGATGTCGGTCGGGTCGAACTTCTTGTCGACGATCATCTGGAACAACTCAGGCATGTAGTGGATGACCGGAGCTTGACCAGTCTTAAGCGTGACGTTGCGCGTGAAGAAGTCACCCATCGGAAACTGGTTATAGTTCATCGGATAGACACCGGTCAATTGGACCGTACCGAACTTGCGGACGGCTTCTTTGGCGACTTTGATGGCGCTGAGCGTTCCGCCTTGGATCATCAGCTTTTGCTCGACTTTCTCGATCGGGGTTTTCTTCCCGTCGATGCCGACACAGTCGACGACGATATCGGCGCCGCCACCCGTGATTTCCCGGATGTATTTGCCGGTCTCGACCGGGTCTTTCAACAAAACGGTTTCGACGTTGTTTGAGAGCTTGGCTCGGTTCAATCGATAAATCTCCGGGTCGACAGCGATGACTCGTTTTGCGCCGCGCACCCAGGCGAGTTTTTGTGTCATCAAGCCGACAGGGCCCGACCCAAGGACGACGACCGTGTCGCCGGCCTTCATCCCGGCGTTATCCAAGCTCCACCATGCGGTTGGGATGACGTCGGAGAGGAACAACAGTGCCTCATCCTCGAGCTCGCACGACTCGGGGATGACGAGCGGCATGAAGTTACCATACGGTACTTTCAAGTATTCGGCCTGACCACCGGGGTGGTTACCGAACTGTTCAGTGTAACCGAACAGTCCGCCCGCATCTGTGTGCGGGGCGTGGTTCGAGTTGTCGCACTGGCTCTCCATTTCATTCTCACAATAGAAGCAATGGCCGCAAGAGACGTTGAACGGTAAGACGACGCGATCGCCTTTTTTCACTTTCGTCACGTCTGGTCCGATGTCTTCGACGATGCCCATCGGTTCGTGTCCGATGATAAACCCGTGCCGGGCCGGCATGTTGCCTTGGTAAATGTGAAGATCAGACCCACAGATGGCCGTCGACGTGATCTTGACGATGATCTCTTCTCGGTTCTCGATTTCCGGGTCCGACACATCTTTCACTTCGATGTTTTTCGTCCCTTGATAAGTAACAGCACGCATACGTTGGTTACCTCCTTTTTTGAAAGACAGGTGAACGACGACATGGTTACTGTACCCGTATGGTGCGAGCATGAATCTACCCGCGAACGGGAATAGAAAAAGGGACTCACAAAGGAGTCCCAGTGCCTGCGATGTCGATGACGACGATCTCGGGTGGATTGAAGATACGCGGTACGCTGACTGTGTAGTTGAAGCCGCGGCCGATGATATGGGTGAACGAATCGTGTTCATACAGGCCGCCCGCATATTTTGGAAAGAAGCCTTGGTCAGGCGCGTAAAGCCCGTTCAACAGATAAGGGATACGGACCTGACCGCCATGGGCGTGGCCCGACAAGACGAGGTCAAACGGAAGCTCGGCGTACGTCTCGACTTGTTCCGCCCGGTGGGACAAGAGCAGGCTGAACGTGTCGTCCGTTTCGACGTCGTCAAGTGCGGTCAAGACGTCCTGCTCCCAGCTCCCGTATATGTTTTCGGCGTACGTACGAAGCGGGTCCTCGACGCCGCCGATGATGAGTTCGACTCCGTTGACCGTCACGGTCTCGGCTTCGTTCTCGAGCACGATCACACCAAACGAACGAAACACGTCTTTGACGTCGTGCCGGACGAAATCACTTGATTCATCAATTTCATGGTTGCCGGTGACGAAATACATCGGGGCGATTCCTTGTAGCCCTTCGATCAGTTCGAAAGCGGCGTCTGGCGAGCGGTATCGGTCGAGCAAATCACCCGGAAGCGCGATCAAGTCAGGTTGCTGTTCACGAACTTTTTCAATCAGATTTTTTTGGTCCTCACCATACGAATAGCCGTGCAAATCCGAGAGGAGGATGACGCGTAACGATTGACCAGTTTCGAGCTTCTCGGTCGTCAGCTCATACTCTCTAATCGTCAGCCCGTTGTAAAGGGCGGCGAACAGAAAGACGACCACGATGCCGAACGTGATGTACTTTCGTTTTCCTTTTAGCATCGTGTCGCCTCCTCGGTCGGATGTTTGTCTTTTCATTCTACTCTGTTAATAGGTATGGACGCAAAAAAAGCCCACTCATATTTGAGCGGGCAGGGGATTAGGCGACGTTTGTCGTCAATTTGACGTCGACGTTGCCGCGTGTCGCTTTCGAATACGGGCACACTTGGTGCGCTGCTTCGACGAGACGCTCAGCAGTTGCTTGGTCGACACCTTTGATTTCGACTTCGAGCTCGACCGAGATGAAGAAACCTTCGTCGTTCTGGTTGAGTGTGACGTGGCCAGTTACGCTCGTGCCATCCGTCTTGACGCGCTCTTTGCCGATGACGAGGTTCAACGCGCTGCCGAAGCAAGCTGCGTATCCGGCTGCGAACAATTGCTCAGGGTTCGTCGACTCTTCTGCTTGTTTCGATCCTGGCATTGCGACGCTCAAGTCGATGACGCCGTCCGTAGATGTGACGCGACCTTCGCGGCCACCTAGAGCTGTTGCTGAAGCTGTGAATAATGGTTTCATAATTTAATTCCTCCGTTTCGTTTTTAATAATTAAGTTGTGCACAATTTAATTATAGGGCAGTCAAACAGATATTCAAGTGATATGCTTGACCTAAGACTTTAGCCGGAGGAATTTATATGAAAAGTTCGTTAACATTAGAGCATCAGATTTGCTTTCAGCTCTACACCGCCTCAAAAGAATTGACACGTTTGTATCGGCCGATCTTAGAGCCGCTCAAACTCACATACAGCCAGTATTTGGTCATGCTCGTTTTATGGGAAGAAGATCACATCGATTTGAAACAGCTCGGGGAACGGTTGACGCTTGATTCGGGCACGCTGTCACCGCTCATCAAACGATTGACCCAACTCGGATACGTGGAGAAAATCCGGGCGACCGATGATGAGCGCCGGGTGTTGGTGTCGCTCACTGCATCGGGCAGCGCACTTCGTGAGCAGGCCGAGGACGTGCCGGTCAAAGTGAGTGGTATGCTAAATATAGACGAAGCGACTTATTTCGCTTATATGGAGATGCTCATCGATATCAAATCGCGTCTGCGTGAATTCGGTGAGCGACAGGGCTAGGTTCTCACGAAAGGAGACGATATGTTTCGTAAACTGTTTATTCTATTGATTGGGATTGGTCTATATACGGCTTGGAACTATGAGGTGCCGAACGTATCAGCGCCGACGAGCGTCCAGGTGAAGTCGACGGAAGTGGTGGAAGAGCGCGTCGCGACCGACGCTCCAAAGTTCGCGAGCCAATATGCCGGCCACGACTGGTATTTGCTCGAGAAAAATGGCGACCGAACGCTTGAGCTCGTCGATGAGGATGGTGCCAAAAAAGGGCAATACCAATTCGAGTCGGGCAGTACGTTCGAAGGGCTCGTCCTTGACCAGACGACACGACAACAAGTCGAGAACATCGGCTTCGACGAAGTGAAGTCTTACGATAAAGGGTTGAAACGTTACTTGATCCCGGACGATCCTTCGTTCTCGGTCTATGCGATGAACGGCAATTACGTCACGATGTTCTTTGACCAACATGACGAAGACAAGCTGAAAGCCGTCCTTTCCATTGAACGGAACGTCGAGGAGTCGAGCGACGGGTATTATGGAGACGTCTCGGAAGAGAGCATCGTGTCTAACGAGGCGCTCATGCGTATGCTCATGAACTGGGACCGTCAAAAGTTTGGGCTGTCCGCACTCGCTGACTATGAGCCGCTGCTCCCGGTCGTCCGGGCGCATAGTGAGAACATGGCGGTGAACAACTTCTTCAGCCACACCGACCCCGAAGGACGCGACCCGTTCGAACGGATGAATGAGGCCGGACTTGCCTACTCGCTCGCCGGGGAGAACTTGGCGATGGGACAGATGAGCGTCTTTCATGCTCACTGGGGACTGATGAACTCGCTCGGTCACCGCGAGAACATCTTGAAGCGGGACTTCACGCACGCCTCGGTCGGTCTTGTTTATAATGAAGACAACAGTCCGTTCTATACGATCAACTTCATTACACCACGATAAAAGGATGGTCTGCCCTAGAGGGGCGGACCATCCTTTTTAGCGGTCAGAGCAGGCGTTTCAAAGCTCGCTCGATCTCGTCCGGTGTCGTCTGTGGTGAGAACCGTTCGATGACGTTGCCTTTCCGGTCGACGAGGAACTTCGTGAAGTTCCACTTGATCGTTTTCGAGCCGAGCAGGCCAGGCGCTTCTTTCGATAAGTATTGGAAGAGCGGGTGCGCGTCTTTGCCGTTGACGTCGACTTTCGCGAACATCGGGAACGTCACGCCATAGTTCAATTGACAGAACTCGCTGATCTCTTCGTTCGAGCCCGGGTCTTGGTTGCCGAACTGGTTGCACGGGAAGCCAAGAATATGGAAACCTTGACCTTGATAGCGTTCAAATAGCTTTTCAAGGCCGTCTAATTGAGGGGTGAAGCCGCACTTGCTCGCCGTGTTGACGATCAAGAGGACGTCCCCCTCGTATTTGGATAAAGGCTGCAGCTTGCCACTCATGTCGGCTGCTTCGTACTGATAGATCATCATCTGATTCCCCCTTTTTCTTTTCATTATAGCAAGCCGTTCGATTGCGAACGACTTTGAACTGCTTGTCCGCAATCAAATTGTCACGAAACGATGAGGTCGTTGTTACAATGAAATCAAACGGAACCCGTATAATGAATCGTTGTAGAGAGGAAAGGTGTTATGTACATACTGAAAAATGAATTTATTTGGATCGCGTTGATCCTGATCGGCTTGTTCGTCTCGAGTGCGACGCCGTACTCTGACCAAAGCATCGTCTCGCCGCTCGAACGCTTCGATTGGACGTGGGCCGAACCAGCCCTCTCGAACGTCGACTTCGACTATGCCGGCAGCCCGGTCTCGCTCGAAGACAAAGGAAGCGTCGGCTTGATTGAATTTTTAATTCGGAAAGCGGCACACTTCACGGTCTTCTTCGCTTTAGGTGCGTTGTTCGTCAAAGCCGTGTCACGGACGAGACTGAACGCATGGCTCGTGTTGTTGTTCGCTTGGGCGCTCGCGAACACGGTCGCCATCTTTGATGAGTTTCATCAGAGCCTGACCCCGGAACGCACCCCGCTCATTCAAGACGTCGTATTAGACAGCTTCGGTGCTTGTTGCGGCGTCCTGCTCTTCGGTGGCTATTATCTGTTCGTGAGAAAACGTAACAAACACCAACGGAGAGGTTATGTATCGGTCAGGTAGATAAAAAATAGTATAGGTCATTATTTGAAAAGCGCTTTCATAAAGCGTTTTTCTTTTTTTACTAAATTCATATTTTGTGACAATTTGTTGATTGAGTCCGTTAAATACCCACGTTTTGTCGAGGATAAAACCTAAATCAGGTCAATGTAACGCGAATGAAATATAAGTGTAAAATAACTTCAGGTTTAGATTGCTATAATGAGTCACAGGGCGAGACGGATTCTCGCAAAACTATACAGAACTCATTCATCTATTATTCTATAGAAATTCACACGACTCAGCGGAGGTAAGCACATTGATTAACTTGAAGAAACTTGCAGCAACCGTCACTTTAGGCGCTCTTCTAATCAGCGGCACGACACCTGGTTTTGCAGCGTCACTTACAGACAAGCAAAAAAAGGTCCAACAGCAGCAACAAAAGAATAGCACTGAGCAGAGCAAAGCGAACTCTTCGATCCAATCACGTGAAAAAGCGATCAGCAAAGAGCAACAAGAAATCAACAAGCTAGACGCTGAACTCCAAGACGTCATCAACGACGTCGCACAAAAGAAAGCTGAGATTCGTGCTACGCAAGAAAAAATTGCCGCACTTGAAAAACAAATCAAGCAGTATGAAGCAAAAATGAAAGCACAAGAAGAACTTATGAAAGAGCGCATGGCAACGATGCAAAAGAACGGCGGCGGGTCGATCGACTGGGCCGAGTTCATCTTCGGGTCAAAAGACTTCGGTGACTTGCTTACTCGTATGATCACAGCAGGTACGATTCAAGAGAACGACAAGCAAATTTTTGATGAGTACGAAGCGACGAAAGAAAAGCTTGCGACAGCACAGGCTGAATTAAAAGCCGAGCGTGACGCTCTCGTGAAACAAAAGCAAGAACTTGAAGAACGCAAAAAAGCGCTCGACAAGAAAATGAAAGAGCGGGCGGCTAAAATCAAGAAGCTCAACGCTGAGAAAATCAAGTTCGAATCGAAATTGATGAGTTTGAAAGAAATGGAATCAACGCTCCAAGCACAAGAAGCTTCAATCAAAGCAGAAATCGAAGCACAACGTCGTGCGGCTGAAGAAGCGAAACGTAAAGCAGCGGCGGAAGCGGCAGCAGCTGCAGCAGCAGCGAAACAACAAAAGCAACAAGGTTCGTCAAGCCAGCCAAGTGCATCAGCGACAACGCCTGTAGCGGCGGCACCGGCAAGCGGCGGCATGTTCCAACGTCCTGCTAGCGGTCGTCTCACACAACCTTTTGGACCTGCAAGTGGTGTGAACGGTTATACGTTCCACAACGGTCTTGATATCGCAGCAGCTGTCGGCACACCGATCTATGCAGCACAAACAGGTACGGTCACGACGGCAGGATGGGGCGGCGCCTACGGGAACCACGTCATCATCACGCACGTCTTGAACGGACAAGTTTGGACGACGGTCTACGCGCACATGAGCTCGGTATCTGTCTCAGCTGGCCAACGCGTCTCACAAGGTCAGAACATCGGCGGCATGGGCAGCACAGGTAACTCGACTGGCTCGCACTTGCACTTCGAGATTCACCGTGGCGGTTACTCGTACTCGTCTTCGAGCGCGGGCAGCACGGTCAACCCAGCTTCATTCTTCTAATCACAGAAAAAGTGATCGACGAACGCGTCGATCACTTTTTTATTGCCCGATAAGCGATAAACGTCAGCAAGGCGGCCCCGATGACGCTCAGCAAGAGCGTGTCGAGATTCGGGTCGGCGAAGACGCTCATGCCACCGACGATCAGCATGTAGGCAACGATCGAGCCGACGAAGACCGTCGACACGACCGAACGGACTCGTTTCGGGATTTGCTTCCACCAGTTCCTCATAAAAATCGCCTCCACCTATTAGTATAGGGGAGGCGGGATGATTCATCTAGCGAGTCGGATCCACGAAGATTCCATGATCGGCCGGTAGCCGACTTCTTGATAAATCTTGTTTGACGTCGGGTTGGTCAAATCGGTGTAGAGGGTGCAGAACTGTTTATCGGTTAGCAGCTTTCGGCTCAGTTCGGCGACGAGGCTTCGGGCATACCCGTTCCCGCGCCTCCTCGGATCGGTATAGACGAATGAGACGGTGACACCGTTTGTGGTCGGTCGCGACCGTTTCGCGCACGAGACGGGCGTGCCGTCGACTTCCCAGATGACGGCGTCGTCGTTTTCAATCATCGCTGTCACGACAGCGACCATTCGTTCATCAGTTGATGGTTCGAGTCCCGAGTCTAGCTCGAAGGCGCGATACCATTCCTCTAACAATGGTTGGTCGGCGCGTGTCGCCTGGCGCATCAATCCGTCGGCCATGTCGATGTCGTCGACGTGGTCCAATCGATAGAGGCCTTGCGACATGAACGTCGATGCTTGTTCATTCGTATGCTTCTGCCACACGGCAGCGAACGCCTCGGCATGGGCTCTTTCCGACACGACTTCTGTGAACGGGATATCTAACCGAAGTAAGGTCGGAATGACAGCCGCGTGGATCGATGTTGCCTGAGACGTGTCGACGACGACGTAATTGAGCGGGTGCGGCGGTGTGACCTGCATGATGGCGAGGAGCTGTCCATCGTCCTCGACCGTCAACTGATGGTAGGTGTCGTATAGGTCTCGCTTAATATTTTCAAGGATGCCGATCATCAAGCTGTTCTCGGCTTCTTTTTTCAACAATTCCGACATGACGCGTTCCGAAAACGCGAACGGGTCGTTCCAAACTTTCACTTCCAAAGTCGACACCTCTCTTCATATGTATAAAAACGGGCAAACCGTAAGGCCTGCCCGTTGTCTAACTCGTAACTCGTTATGCGATGTCTTCGCGCGCTTTCGCGTCGTCGAGCAAGTTCGTGTTGCGTTTGAAGTAATGGACGATTTTGGCGATAGCGCCGTCACCTGTGACGTTCGTCGCCGTACCGAAGCTGTCTTGCGCCAAGTAGAGCGCGATGACGAGGCTTTGCATCGTCGCATCGAATCCGAGGATCGATCCGAACAATCCGAGTGATGCCATGACGGCCCCGCCAGGAACACCAGGCGCCGCGATCATCGTCACGCCAAGGGCGAGGATGAACGGGAGGATGATCGCGTATGACATCGGCATGCCGTTCAAGTACATGAGGGCGACACCGACCGATGTGAGCGTGATCGTCGAGCCTGACAAGTGGATCGTCGCGCAGAGCGGGACGACGAAGTTAGCGACGCCTTCATCGACGTTGTTCAATTTTGCCTGACGAAGCGTGACTGGTATCGTCGCGGCTGACGACTGTGTGCCGATGGCTGTGAAGTAAGCCGGCATCATCGTCTTGAGCAGTTTGAACGGGTTCTCTTTATTGAGCCCGCCTGCGATCGAATATTGAATCATGAGCATCGTCGCGTGAAGGACGATGATCGTGACGAAGACGAGCGAGAACACCGACAAAATCTCGGCGACTTGGCCGGCGTACGTCATGTTCATGAAAATTCCGGCGATGTGGATCGGTAAAAATGGAATGATGACTTTACTGATGAGTAGTTCGATAATATCGCGGAAGTCCATGGCGAGGTCGAGTGAGCGTTTGCTCTCGATCGCGGCGATCCCGATCCCGATGACGAAAGCGAGAATGAGCGCTGTCATGACACCGAATACCGGTGGAATCTCAAACTCCATGAAACCTTTCAAGAGTGCTTCTTCTGGGTTTTCAGCTGATGCCGTGCTGCGTGCTAAAATCTGTGGGAACAGGTTGCTCGTCGCGAAGTAGGCGAGTGTACCGGCGACAATCGTCGATACGTAAGCAATCGCGGCCGTCAAGCCGACTAGTTTCCCGGCGCCTTTTCCAAGTTCCCCGATACCTGGGATGATGAAGGCGAGAATGATGAGTGGGATGGCGAAGCCTAAGAATTGTCCGAAGACCGTGTTGAACGTGACGAACGTCCGTACAATCCAGTTCTGGCTTTCTGGTACGATGCTACCGACTAATATCCCGAAAGCGATAGCGATGATGATGCGGCCTAGAAGACCAATCCTTAATTTCAAATAAATCATCCTTTCTAAATGTTTGAATTGTTGCTATTTTCGCACATTTCCCTGCGTGTTGCCAGCCTATCTTCGAATTTTACTGAAGATTGACGTTTGACAACTTCTGAACAGGGTATCACAAAATGTTAGTGATAAAAAGGAAGGGGTCTTCTCCTTTTCCTAATATACAAACGATGTTATGATTAATTTGGAACAGACGTAAAGGAGGGGTGACACGTGCAGGTACAACGAACAACGATTCACATTGCGGGGCAAGACTATACAATTGTTAGCGAGGAGTCAGCCGATCATGTGAGGGAAGTGGGCTTTCTCGTCGATAGTAAGATCCGCGAGATTCGTGAACAGTCCCCTCAGCTAGACGCTCGTCAGGCAGCGGTCCTCGCCGCGATCCAAATTGCGAGCGATCACGTCAAAACTAAACGAAATACGGGAGAATAAATCAATCCATGGTTACTCTACTTATACTGTTTTTCTTGTTTATCGGGATCATTAACGGCTTCCGCCGTGGTGCGATCCTCCAGCTCGGCCATTGGGTCGCGCTCATCATCAGTTTCTTTGTCGCCAACGCCTATTACCGGGATCTCGCCGAAGCGTTCAAGCTTTGGATCCCATACCCGTCGCAACTTGACGGGACGTTACCGGGCGGTGTGCTCGACTTGAACTCACTGTCAGGCATCGAGATGACATTCTATAACGTTTTTTGGTTCGTCATCTTGTTCCTGATCACGAAGCTCGTCTTGCATCTCATCTTGTCGATGCTCGACTTCTTGACGGACTTGCCGATCTTGCGCCAATTGAAAGGCATCATCGGTGCCGTGCTCGGATTCTTCGAGTCATACGTCATCACGTTCTTCATCCTTTGGGTGATCGCGTTCGTCCCGATGGCGGGCGTCCAAACTGCGGTCGACAACTCGTCGCTCGCGACGTTCATCATCCAGGACACGCCATACCTATCTGACTGGTTCTCGAATAAGATGCTGTGACACGACAGGCCGGAATGCAAGCAAGCGCTTGTGTCTCGGTCTTTTCTGTATGAAAAAGGGGGAAATACGATGAATAAAGTTGAGGCGATGATGCTGTTAGAGAAAATCGCGCAATATATGGAGATCAAGGGTGAGAATCCGTTTAAAATCAACGCGTTTCGGAAAGCGGCGACGGCGCTCGAGAACACCGAGCTCGAACTCGACGACATCGATGATTTGACGACGATCTCAGGTATCGGTAAAGGGACGGCAGCTGTACTCGAGGAATGGCGCCAGACGGGACGGAGCGAGGTGCTCGAGTCGCTCCAAGAAGAGATTCCGTTCGGCTTAATGAAGCTGCTCAAAATTCAAGGTCTCGGTGGCAAGAAACTGGCCCAGTTAAGAGAAGTCGGCGTCGTCGACCTCGAGTCGCTCATCCGTGTATTGGAAGACGGCACGGCGTCAGAATTGCCGCGCTTCGGCACGAAGAGCGTCGAGAAGTTGCTCGCAGCAGCACGGAACTTGGAATCCCGTCCGGAACGCCTGTCGTACGCGATGATGCGCCCGGTCGTCGACGAGATCAACAAAGTGTTAGAAGGCGAGGCGCTCGTCCTCCGGCATTCGGTCGGGGGCAGTTTCCGCCGGGCCGAGGAGACGTGCAAAGACTTGGACTTCATCATCGCGACCGAGGAGCCTGTCGCTTTGCGCGACAAACTGCTCGCGCTCCCGTTCGTCAATGAAGTCATCGCAGCCGGTGAGACGAAAGTGTCGCTCGTCTTAGAGCGCGAGGAGATGGTGTCGGTCGACTTCCGGATGGTCGAGCCCAGTGCTTTTGCCGCGACGCTCCACCACTTCACCGGCTCAAAAGACCATAACGTCCGCATGCGCCAACTCGCGAAAGCTAAGGGTGAGTCGATCTCCGAGTACGGGGTCGAGACCGCGGACGGCCTATGGCAGCCGGAGACGGAAGCGGAGCTGTTCGAACGCTACGGCCTCCCGTTCATCCCGCCGGAGCTACGGGCAGGGAATCTTGAGTTCGAGTACGACATCTCGAAGCTCGTCACGCTCGACGATATCAAGGCCGACGCGCATATGCACACGGTCTGGTCGGACGGGAAGCTGACGGTCGATGAGCTCGTCGCCGCGATGAAAGCGCGAGGTTACGAGTGGATCGCCATCACCGATCATGGCAAGTACATGTCGTTCGTCAACGGTTTGACCGAGGAACGATTAGAAGCGCAAGGGGAAGAGATCCTTGCCGCGGCGAAAAAATACGATATGCACGTCTTGCGCGGTGTCGAGATGGACATCCGCCCAGACGGGACGCTCGACTACGAGCCTGAGTTTTTAGCGACGCTAGACTACGTCGTCGCCTCGATCCATTCAAAGATGGACCAAGGTGTCGACGAGATCATGGCGCGGCTCGAGAACGCCTGCCGTTCGCCTTACGTCAACGTCATCGCCCATCCGACCGGGCGCTTGATCGGACGTCGTGACGGCTACCCGATCGACGAGGAGCGCTTGATCGCCCTCGCGAAAGAGACAGGGACGGCGCTCGAACTGAACGCCAACCCGAACCGTCTCGATTTGACCGCCTCGACGCTGAAAAAAGCGAAGGCGGCCGGTGTCAAACTGATGGTCAACACCGACACGCACCACCCTGATATGATGGAAGATATGGCACTCGGCGTCTTGCACGCAAGAAAAGCCTATCTCGAACCGTCAGACATTATTAACTGCCTCACGTTCGAGGACGCCAAGGCGTTCTTCGACGCGAAGCGACAGAAAGGAACATGCTAGATGGATCACGCGTTACGCGTATTAGAATATGAAAAGTTACGTCAACAGCTCGCCGTGCATGCGGCCAGCTCGCTCGGGAAAAACCGGGCGCAAAACATGCAGCCTGACTACTCGTACGACCGGGTACTCGCCAACTTGAACGTCACGCGCGAGGCGACCGAGGTCGTCCGGCTCCGGGACCGTTTGCCGCTCGGCGGTCTCTCAGACGTCCGCGCCGAAGTGAAACGGGCCGCCATCGGCTCGGTGCTCTCGACGAGCGAACTGCTCGCCGTCGCCGCCGTCATGTACAGCGGCCGCCAAGTGAAAAACTTCTTTGAGAAGTTGCACGAGGACAACGAAGACATCCAAATCCCGCGCCTCGACGAATATGCCGAGCGCTTGACGAAGCTGATCGAGGTCGAGCAATCGATCCGTCACGCGATCGATGACCAAGGTACGGTCCAAGATTCGGCGAGCTCGCAACTGCGCGGTCTGCGGACGCAACTCCGCAGCTTTGAGGGCAGTGTCCGCTCGCGGATCGACAACATCCTCCGCAACAACGCCAAGATGCTCTCAGACGCGATCGTCACGATCCGGAACGACCGCTTCGTCGTCCCGGTCAAGCAAGAGTATCGCCAAGCGTTCGGCGGGATCGTCCACGACCAGTCGGCGTCAGGGCAGACGCTCTTCATCGAGCCGCAAGCAATCGTCTCGATCAACAATGAAATCCAAGAAGTCCGCTTGAAAGAACGCTCGGAGATCGACCGCATCTTGACCGAACTGTCAAATCTCGTCGGCGGCGTAGCCGATTCCGTCGTGACGAACCTCGACGTCTTGGCCGAACTCGACTTCGTGTTCGCGAAAGTCGCGTACGGACATCAACTGAAAGCGACGGAGCCGAAGTTGAACGACGCCCGCGAGATCAAACTGAAGCAGGCGCGTCATCCATTCATCCCGCAAGATGAGGTCGTCCCGATCACGGTCGAGCTCGGGGAAGACTTCACGTCGCTCGTCATCACCGGACCGAACACGGGTGGTAAGACGGTCACGCTCAAGACGATCGGGTTACTGCAACTGATGGTCCAGTCAGGGCTCTATGTCCCGGCCGAGTTCGGTACAGAGCTCTCGGTGTTCGACGCCGTCTACGCCGACATCGGTGACGAGCAGTCGATCGAGCAGAGCTTGTCGACGTTCAGCTCGCACATGACGAACATCGTCAGCATGCTCGACAAGGTCGACTTCATGTCGCTCGTCCTATTCGATGAGCTCGGTGCCGGGACCGACCCGCAAGAAGGGGCCGCGCTCGCCATCGCGATTCTCGATGAAGTGAAGCGTCGCGGGGCCCGCGTCGCGGCGACGACCCACTATTCCGAGTTGAAGGCGTACGCCTATAACCGAGAAGGTGTCGTCAACGCCTCGATGGAGTTCGATATCGAGTCGCTCAGCCCGACGTATCGTCTATTGATCGGCGTGCCGGGACGGTCGAACGCGTTCGAGATCAGCCGACGCCTCGGTCTGTCCGAACAAGTGATCGATAAGGCGCGGAGCCACGTCGGCACCGACGCCGAGTCGGTCGAATCGATGATCAACGAACTCGAGTCGGCGAAGCAACGCGCCGAACAGCTCGAGCAAGAACTGATCATCAAACGTCACGACTTCGAACAAGAGCAAGCGGCGTTCGAGGCGAAGATGAGTGAATTCGAGACTGAACGCGACACGATGTACGGCGAGGCCGAGGCACGTGCCGAGAAGGCCGTCGAGAAGGCGAAGCGGGAAGCGAACGAAGTCATCGACCGGTTGAAGAAGCTACGCGCAGAAGGCATCGTCAAAGAGCACGAGATCATCGCCGCGAAGAAACAGCTCGAATCGGCGAAACCGACGCTCCAAGATAAAAAGATCCAAAAAGTGAAACAAAAAGCGCAACAAAAACGTACGTTCAGTAAAGGCGAAGAAGTGAAAGTGACGACGTTCAACCAAAAAGGGTACATTGTGAACCAGATCAACGACAACGAGTACAACGTCCAAGTCGGGATCATGAAAGTGAACGTCAAAGCGGACGACCTTCAAAAAGTCGGACCCTCGAAAGAACAAGCGCTCCAGTCGAAAGGCAGCTCGCTGAAGCGCCAGAGCTCGACGAAGTCGGAGCTCGATCTTCGCGGTGTCCGGGTCGAAGAGGGACTCTCGCGCCTAGACAAATATATCGACGAGGCGCTCGTGTCCGGATACGACAACGTCCGCATCATCCATGGGCTCGGTACGGGCGCGATGCGACAAGCGACGCAGGAGTATTTGAAAGGACATCGTCACGTGAAGAGTCAACGCCCGGGTGGTATGGGCGAAGGTGGACTCGGGGTCACGGTCGTCGAATTGAAGTGAGGGACGCATGATGATGGGGAACGTAACGTTTGGCGTGATGCTCGAATCGCTCGGCCTGTACACGATCGCCGGACTGATGATCGTCGTCGGGCTCGCCATCTTTGAAGTGACGACGCCATACAGCAACTGGCGCGAGATCCAAAAAGGGAATATCGCCGTCGCGCTCGCGACCGGGGGCAAGGTCGTCGGCCTCGCCAACATTTTCCGTGTCGTCGAGAGTCATCACGAGCGGATGATCGACGTCTTAGTCGGAGGGAGCTTTGGCTTCTTCTTACTGCTCGTCACGTATTGGTTGTTTGAATTTTTGACGCCGTCGCTCAAAGTGAACGAGGAGATCGGGAAAGGCAACATCGCGGTCGGATTGCTCGCGTTCATGCTCTCGCTCGGAGTCTCGCTCGTCGTCGGCGCAGCGTTGGTGAGGTGAAGACATGGTATACGAACGATTGGCAAAGATTCTCTTTATCGGGGCCGGACTGTTTTTAGTGGCAGCGGTGCTGTGGTTTATCTTCTATTGAGTGAAAGCGACGTTTTCGGACGTCGCTTTTTTTGAAAGGGGGAGACAAGCGTGGCGATTGATTTAGATTTCTTGATGACGACGGAAGACTACGTGCTCGATACGGAATCGTTTCAGATGAAGGGTGTCACTTATTATCCGCTCGAGTGGACGTGTTTCGGGGCGAATGACGCGACGATGCTGTTGACGTGGGACGAGGGGCGTGACCGAATTTTGATACGTTTCGAACAGTATGCGGTGTTTCTCGGGACGCTAGAAGAGCACGGCATGCCCGAGGACGGCCTTGCTAACGCGTATCCGGTTGTGAAACTGAAGACATCTCGTTTCAGTTCGTTCGCCGCAGAATGGATGAAGACGGACCACGTCAACACCGACCGAGGCGAACTGTCGCATTACGTCATTCGCACGATGGAGCAGGAGTTTCATGTGTTGGCGTATGAGGACCCGACCGTCTTGGATTTGGGGAAAGTCGGAGATACAGGGGTTGTGGTCGAAATTATAGAGGGGCTTTCTTAAGAAAACGAACAAGTGCGAAGGAGAATCGATGATGAAAAAGTTACTCTTATCCGTCTCTCTGTTCGCAGGAACAACGATGGCTTTAACAGGTTGCGGAGGAAACGGCACGGTTGAAACGATTGACGACAGACCGGTCATTCATTTCGACGCCACTTCAATCATTTCGTCAGCCCGCGACCATCAAATCAAGATGCTCACGCTATCGAGTGTCCCGACAGATGTAGTCGCCGTATCCGGAGCGGTTAAAGAATTGCAGGGGTTGAAAGCAGACAACGACATGTATTTGGCCGAACTTGAGGGCCTGCAGCATGAAGATTCTGCTGCCGATGAGTTGAAAGACCTTGTCGTCGAATATCTCGAAGCGGAGAACTCGTATATCGATCAAACAATCGAGAAGTTATACGGTGGAGGCACGAACCGTCCAAATCGATTCTCGATGGAGACCCTTTACTCGAGAGCAAATGCAAAAATATCAGATTTTCGATATGAGCCAAAATGATAAAAGCCAAAGGAGCGCCATCCCAGGAAGGGACGACGCTCCTTTTTTCGGTTAAGGTACTTCGATTTTGACGGTGTACACTTTCGGCATGGCACCGCTTGAGGCGTATAAAACAAGTGTTTTCTCCTGTTCAGGAACGAGGAAGACCAAATCAATCTCGGACTTCTCTCCTGTGAAATAACGAAAACCGTTCTTGAACGCTTTTTTATTGTGGTTGACCATATCGACTGGACTATATTTTGTCCCGTCTGGTGTATACATGCGGAATCCGTTTGGACGATAGTCCATATAGCCATCATACTCATCGGCTTCATGGAATAAAGAAATCGGTAGACTGACGAATCGTTTTCCGGCTTCGGGTTCGGTCCCGTCCGGTGAAGCGAAGACCGGTTCACCAACTTGGAATTCACGTTTCTTCAGTTCCGGATCGCCGATGAACGTTTGGAACGTACCGAGGTTCATAATTTTTTGAAGATCGTCTTCTTTTGGAGCAGTTGTTTCTTTCGGTTTCGTGTCTTTCAAGTCAGCTTGTTTCGTACCGGTCGTCTGCGCGGTCGGTGCCGGCGTCGTGCTCGCTTCTTCCGTCACTGGCTTCACTTCGGGTGACGTGAAGCCAAACAAGCTGATAATCCCGACGACGAGTGCGGTCGCAGTCGTGCCGAGGGCGAGACGGAACCGTTTTTCGACTTTCTTCTGGTTGACGACGTGTCCGCCGATGGCTTCGGCCGGTGTGATGCGGACGGCCCGCTCAGCCGGGAGCAACGCCCCGAGGACACCGGTCACGACCGGGATAAGGATGGTCGCGAACAAGAACGGCAACTCGGACGTCGGGAACTGTTGATACATGATCGTGACGATAATGATGGTGACCTTCACACCGAGCAGTCCGGCGAAGAAACCGGTCAGCGCGCCTTCCGTTAAGACGAGACGACGAATCGACGTGTTCTGCCAACCAAGCGCTTTCAAGACGGCGAGCTGCGGCTTGCGCTCCGAGACATTTTGCCACATGATTTCGGTCGTCGTGAGCATCGCGATGAGCAAAGCGACACCCATGGCGACGTAATGCATCGTCCCGACTTCAAGGGCGACGAACTCGCCGATCTATGTCGTGTACAAGACGCCTCGAAGGCGGAACGTGACGAACAGTAAGAAGCCGAACAGGCTCGTCGGTAAGGCGATGGCGAGAATCGACAACGTCGTCCGCGGCCAATACGTCACGAGCTGGTTCAAGCTCATACCGACGCTCAAGCGACGTCCTTTCGAGACTTCGCCAGACTGCATCGTCTCATACGGTTTGATGTTCCGGACGAGTCGAATCGGGATGAGCGTGCCAATCAAGCTGAGCAACTTTGATTTGTCCGAATCGGATGGACCGATGATCGAGATGAAGTCGGCATGTACAAAGTGGAGGTTCATATCGTCAAGCGCGAGGGTGGCTATGTCGCCGTTATCAAATCGTTTTGTAGGCTGGTTGCATTTAAAATCATAGGCCATAATAAAATTCCTTTCTGTAATGGAATGAATGAAATAATAAATATGTAATTACACGTAATTTTCTTACTGTTTAAATTAGTTTACAAGAAAATATTTCCTTATATAAACGTGTCAAATATTCGTCTTGGTTTACGGAGGAGAATTGGTTTGAATGGGGAAAAGGTTAGGAGACGAATGCAGGCAAGTAAGGAGAGGGGAGTAGAGACGATGAAACAGTTCGAAATTGAATTTCATATGATCAATGATGAGGTGTTGACGCAAGTTGTCGAGGCAGAAAGTCGCTATGCAGCGCTTGAAGCGATTTATCAGTCGTTCCGACATGCGTCGGATGGCTTCGTTCAATTCGAGGACGAATGGATTATTTTCCTCGACCATGTCGTGTATGTGAAGGCGTTTGAGATTGTGGAGTAAGATGGGGAGTTGTAAAGCGTAACGGGCTGGTCTGTGATGAATTAACTGAACTAATTCGAGAGAAAGTCTATGCTTTTTGAACTGATTTTTTCTTATGAACTTAGTATTTTAATTGCTTAATTTATATAGTTAGATTTTTATTGCATTTAATGTTATGAGAGAAGGTGTTAATCACGATGGATAACTATCCTAAAATTCCTCTTGTTTTAAATTCGTCAGATAACAATTTTACATTAGAATTATATGATCCATGCTTTAAGTGGGCGAATAAATATGATAGAGGTGTCGGTTATTTCACTTCAGGATGGATAGCAAAGAACGCATACGGATTAAGTCATTTTGCATCAAATGGAGGTTCTGCTAGATGGATTACAAGTCCAATACTTGAAGAAAAGGATTTACTGTCACTCTCAAGAGGTTTAATCGAACCAAAAGATATTGATTTAGAATCAATTTTAAAAAAAGATGTTAAACAGCTTCAAAAATATTTAGAAGAAGAAACACTTAATTCTATTGCTTGGCTTATATATGATGAAATATTAGAGTTTAAATTTGCAATTCCAACAAAAAAATTAAATGGTGGAGATTTTCATGATAAATTTGGAATATTTTACGGAGAACATGAAACATTATCGTTTAATGGATCCGTTAATGACAGTATTAAAGGAGAAAGTAATTACGAAAGTATAAAAGTATTTCCTACATGGAGAGGATTAAATGAATTTGTTGAAAATGATATAAAAAGATTTGAAAAAATATGGAATAACAAGGATGAAAATCTAATCGTCTATGATTTGCCTAACGCAATAAAAAATGACGTTTTCAAATTACGCACTTCAAAGAGACCTTATAAACTTCCCAAAGAAAGAAGTGTGAAAAATCAATGGAGGCATCAAGATGATGCTATAAGAGAATTTTTAAATGTCGGTAATGGAGTCCTTGAGATGGCTACGGGAACTGGAAAAACTAGAACCGCATTAAGTATCGCGAATATTCTTAAAAATAATAAATCCATAAAAAGTGCAATCATAACTGTGGAAGGGACAGATTTATTAGACCAATGGGCTAAAGAAATAGGGTTACGGACTAAGTTTAAAATTTTCAAGCAATTCGGAAAACACAAAGAGGTTGCAGAATTTTTATTAAACCCAGATGAAAGTTTTTTAATTATTTCTAGAGATTACTTAGTAAACAATATTGATTTTATAATTAATAAAGTTGCCAAAGAATCGATAATTATCTGTGACGAAGTGCATGGTTTTGGTTCAAAAAATTTAGTTGAAAATTTAAGCGGGAAAATTCATGTATTTAAGTATAGATTAGGACTTAGTGCGACTCCTGAAAGAGCATTTGATGAAATAGGAAATAAGTTTATTAAAGAAGAGATTGGAGTTAAGTTATTTGAATTTAGTCTTGTAGATGCAATAAAACGAGGAATACTATGCGAGTTTGATTATTCTTTCTTAGAATTCGAATTGACAGACGATGACAAAAAGATGATTCGTAAGACAATCGCAGCATTTAAAGCAAAGCAAAAAGCTGGAGAATTCGTATCAGTGGAAAGCCTATATAGAGATTTAGCAATGGTAAAAAAAATTTCTAAGGCTAAATTGCCTATATTTCATTCGTTTTTAAAATCTAACAGTCACATTTTAAAGAGGTCAATTATTTTTGTCGAGACAAAAACTTTTGGTAAAGCTGTACAAGACATCATTATTAGGTTCGAATCTAACTACCATACGTATTACGGAGAAGATGATAGGGATAACTTACTTCGTTTCAGTAATGGAGAATTGAATTGTTTGATTACAAGTAAAAGAATTTCAGAAGGCATTGACATTAGTTCAGTAAATAATATTATTTTATTTTCTGCTGATAAAGCTAAGGTTCAAACTATTCAAAGAATTGGTCGAAGCCTAAGACTTGATTTAAATAATCCAAATAAACGTGCATTTGTATTAGATTTTGTGCAGTTTGATGATGATGAAAATATAGATAAAGAAAACACTGATCAAGAACGAAGTAAATGGCTAAGTGAAATTGCTAAAACGAGAATAGGAGAGACATAAATATGGACAAAAATAAAGAATTAAATGAGGCTATTGAAGAGATATTTGAAAAAATTGAGGAGAGCGAAGAATTTAAAAGAAGGGCAAAACATCTTATTAACAATGCAATGCTAGATTCATATTATGACGATGATGTATTAAGTGTAATCAATCTTATGCAGAAGGAGGACTAAAAAAATGAATTTGAAAATAATTGACTGGAAATATATGAATATTAGAGGGGTGAATAATCTTAAAATTTCAGTTGAAGATAAATCAAATGTGCCTTATAAAATAAATCTTATAATGATGCCTAACGGCTATGGAAAAACAACTACACAGATTTTGCTTAGAGCTATTTTTGATGAGTCAGCTGTTAGCTGGAATCGAGAACAGGTTTTAAGTTTTAGACCACCAGAATCAAGAGAAATGGAAGGAGAATTTAAAGTTACCTTGTTAATTGATGGCTCAACATATTTAGTAGCTTTGAAGTTAAACTATTTAGAGGGTAAAGCATACTATCAAACAACTAGATCTGGCGAAATAGGTGGTCTTGAAAGTGGTCTGAAGTTGCCATCAGTTTTAAAAAGTACATTTACAACCGAATTTGTAAAACGTTTTGTGTTTGATGGTGAATTAGCTAAAGAAATTATCGGTAGTCAAAGTTTAGAGGCTGAAAGAACGATACGTTATCTATATCAACTTAATCGGATTAGTGACATAAAACATAGAATTGACTCAATAGTTACCGAGAAACAAAAAAACATGGAGAAAACTAATGCTAAAACTGAAAAAGGACTGACACGTCTGAAAAAAGAAGAAGAAAGGTTCAACACTATATTAGTGCAATTAAATAAAGATAAAGTAAGTCTTGAAATTGAAAAAGAGGAGAAAGAAACTAGACTCGAACATGTTTTAAAAGAAATATCAGAGCATATTAAATCGGACGATACGCTGAGAGAGCAAGTTGAAAGTTTAGAAAAAGAACGCAAAAATATTGATATCGAAATAAGTAAACAAACATACGACATTTTAAACGATATTAGAGATCCATTTTTGATATCTAAACAAGTAGCAAGTAATTTAAATTCACTTTCTTCCAAAATGCAAAAATTAAAATTACCTCGAACAATGTCAAAACAATTTTTTGAAGATTTATCTAATAGTGAAAGTTGCGTGTGTGGAAGATCAATTAGCGAAATCGAAAGACAACACATAATTGAAAAGTCGGGAGATTTTTTAGGGGATGATCAAATTGGTGTAATAAATGCAATAAAAAGCTCAATAAATGGAAGAGAATTTAGCGAGAATGTTCAAGAAGAAATTGAAAAATTGAACTCGTTAATAATCAGAAGAAACGAATTAAAAAATGATTGGGATAGAATTCAAACTGAGCGAACCGAAGCTGGAGATGTAGAATTACAGAATTTAGAGATTGAAAAAAAGATGTTAGAGCAAAGTATTGACGAATTATTTGAAAAATTACGAGTCCTAACTACTAAGGATAAATTTGAAAAGCAAATTATTAATGAAATTGAAAATATATCGTTATGTTACGAAAAGCTCACCATTATTAGAGAAAAAATTGCTGAAGCATCAGATACTGTTTTGTTGGTTAAAAATTCAGAAAAATTAAAGTTGTTTCTAACAAGTATTGAACAACTTACCATAGAAAAGCTAAAAGGTAGGATTAAGAATGAAACAAACGAAAAGCTTTCACAAATTATTAAAAATGAGAGAATCGAAGTGGAAGAGATAAAAGGGTATTTAAAATTAGCAAGAAAATCTGGAGCTAGTGAAGGTCAGTCTTTAGCAATTGCATATTCATTTTTAGGATCTATGTTTGAAACTTCTTCTCATGACTTGCCGTTTATAGTCGATTCTCCAGCAGGTTCGTTAGATTTGTCCGTTAGAAGACAAGTCTCTCGAATAATACCAAATTTATTTAATCAGCTTATTATATTTATAACTTCTGGTGAACGAGAAGGATTTGCAGATTATTTTTATAGCATTGAAGAAGATGTTCAATTTCTAACAATTCTAAAGGAAAACGAAGAAACTTATTGTATTCAAGGAAAAGAAGAATTTTCTACATTTCAAGAAGAAGACGAAAATGAAAAAATTACTATTAGTGAATAGGAGATTAGACAAATGGGTTTTAAATTGCCTAGAGAAGCAAGAGAATATTATAAATTGATTGATCAAAAAGAAAAAAGATTTAAAATGATGTTTGATAAATATTATATGTGTTTAATAATGGGTTTGGATAATAAAAAGCTTGGAAGACAAGAAGAGTATGAGAATGCTGATTTTATTGAAGGGTATCCCCAACCTTACCAAGATAAATCTCATTTAATCATAGGACTATTGATTAACGCGGAGATGGAAAGACAAGGAATAGATGCTGAAGATCGTGCAAGTGTTGAAAGTTTAATTTTACAATTAATTGAAACTGATTCAAGTACAAAACTCAGTGAGAAAGGAATGGAGTTATTAAACAGATATGCAGCTGGTGGAATGAATATCATAAGGGATTCAATTCCAAAAACTGGAGACTTAGAGGTGTTCTTAGTATCATATCATCGACTGCTCAATTCAAACTGATATACTCTCTAAATCACAAATTTAGTATACTATCTATTTTTTAATACTTTGAAATTGATTTATAGTTTTAAAATGATTAAGTTTACTGTTTTTTGCCGCCAAATAACGTTTTTATACCGGGCGGCGCCATGCACTTACAGTCTTATGAATTAAAGTCCAGTGGATAAAGAAATGCGGAGTTATGAGCAACTAGTTGTTGATGAATGAGCCACGGAATGCAGAGAGAAAGTCTTTTTCTTCGGTGACCCATATGACTCTGGCTAGCCTTTGGTTTGCAGAAAATCTGGAACATGACCTTATGCTTGTTCGCACAAGTATCGTAACGTCGAATGAAATTCTTATAAGAGCATAAAATGCGTTTGTTAAGAAGGCAGTCAAGTTCGGACTCGCAATGCAGGAGTGAAAAAGTGATGTTCGACTCACTCGTTCAAAGCCGACTGGCTCTTAACCTGATTATCAAATCTACTTCTCAATGAAGAAGTTTACCTCAACACATTTGTCAATGATCACATGTCAACAGCGGTTTAAAATTGGTTCTTCCTCACTTTTGATGAGGCCCGTCTTCGGGAATTAGTTCACTAAAAGGATTGAAGGGATCAATCATGTTAGATGAGTTTCTTCCGGAACTAGAAGTGGTCGATGCGAACCATTTCGAAGAAACATATCAGATCATTTGTCATGGAAAAAAGTCATGTGCACCCTGTCCTCATTGCAATACTGTCTCACATCGTATCCACAGCCGATACATCAGGACGTTGAAGGATGAGCGCGTGTTCGGGATGGATGTACAACTACGGATTCAGGCAAGACGTTTTTTCTGCGACGATCCTGCCTGTCTCACGAGTATCTTTACAGAAAGGTTTCCTTCCCTTTGTCGACCACATTCCCGCAGAACAATTCGTTTGGATCGCAGTCTGTTGAGGCTATTGAGTGGGATGAGTGCAATCGGGCTGGAACGTATTTTGAACAACATCAGCGACAGTACGCTACTCCGAATGTTGAAACAATCGGAACATCATGTGAAGAAACCTGCTCCTCGCGTTATCGGCATCGATGACTGGGCATGGAGAAAACGAAAAAAGTATGGGACGATCATCTGCGATCTTGAGACCAGACGACCAATCGCGCTGCTTCCCTCTCGGGATGTTAACACTGTCTCTGCCTGGATTCGTTCACACCCAACCATACAGGTCGTGGCAAGGGACGGGTCCGTCGAGTTCCGGGAGGCCATCCGCTTGGCCGATGAGACGATCCAACAGGTGAGTGACCGATGGCACTTGTTTCATAATTTAGGAAAGAAAATTGAAGAAATCTTGAAACGACGCCTTCCATCAAGCGAAAAGATTCTTTTCGAACCGGATGGTCTAAGCGTCGAACGTGAGTTGACAAATGCCGAGAGAAGGAAATGGACACTTATTCTGGCCGTACAGCAGGATGCAAAACAAGGGGTCCCGATTTCCGAGTTGGTCAGACGGCATCAAATCGATCCGAAGACGTGTCGGAGATATCTGAAGCTGACAGAGCCACCAAGAATCAGTCGGTCATATCGACGACACAGTGCAGACGTCCACAAACAAGACATCGTCAGATGGATCCGCCAAGGAAGGACGACAGAATGGATGTATCGGGCATTGAAACGAAAAGGATACGTCCGTGGAATCAGTACATTTCGACCCTATGTCGCAAAGTTGAAAAAAGCAGTCCCACACGAAATAATCATCAATCGACGAATCATCCAGAAAGTCCTTTGGGAAGATGAGCCTTCCAACAAACCACTTCTCCTAAAGATACTGGGTATCTATCCTTTCTTGAAGCAATTGAACAAGCTCGTCCGTTCGTTCAAAGAACTTTTCGGGGAGACGACGTCTGAACAGGATATCTTGAATTGGTGTGAACAGGCAGAACGGATGAATGAAACACCACTATCCTCTTTCGCCACCTATATACGATGCGACGTCGATGCGATCCGGCTCGGGATGACGCTGCCCTGGTCAAATGGCATGGTCGAGGGACAGGTCAATCGACTGAAAACAATCAAACGTCAAATGTATGGTCGGGCGGGATTGGAACTGTTGCGCATCAAAATATTGAGTGTAACTTGAATCCTGATGTTCTACAGATATATGAATCGATATCTACATAGCCACAGAGATGGAGCGTTTCATCAAAAGTGAGGAAGAACCATTTTAACAGCGTTGATTACAATCACATTGTTGTACGAAACTACCAAGCGCTTTTGTATTTCTCGCTCGATTACTAACGTCACTTTTTTAATGTGAGTTATTGGTGCTAGATTCGAGAACTCATTAATTAAAGTCCTTCTTTTTAGGTTTAAAAATGTCGCAATGGCAAATCATTTAAATAGCTCTCAGGCAACAATGCCTCAACAGTGGATATTTATATCGGTTTTGGAAAGAATGGTCGGTGTCTTGGCTTCGCATGGTAAATTATTAACCGTTATTTTTTAAATAAGATTGAAAGGGTACATGTAACTGCCTTAATTAGTGAACACGATGAAATCGTACGAGGTTGAATCTCATTTGATCAATGATGAGGTGTTGACGCAAGTGGTAGAAGCGGAGAGTCGCTATGCGGCGCTCGAAGCGATTTATCAGTCGTTCCGGCATGCTTCGGACGGCTTCGTCCAGTTCGAGGATGAGTGGATTATCTTCCTCGATCATGTCGTGTATGTGAAGGCATTTGAGATTGTAGAGTAGGAGGCAGCTATGGTGAAGCACAATAAGTTGGTCCGAGATCGTGTACCCGAACTAATTCGGGCGGACGGAAAACAAGTCATAGTCAAACAGTTGAATCAAGCCGAGCACTTTGAACAGGCACGCTTGAAGCTATATGAAGAACTGAAAGAGTATGAAGACGCGAACATCGATGAGGAATGTCTTGAAGAGCTAGCCGATATCCTTGAACTCGCGTATGAACTTGGGAAGATGCATGGAGCTTCGTTTGAAGAGATGAATGCGATTCGTGCCGAGAAGCGGGAGCGGAAAGGCGGATTTGAGAAAGGATTGTATTTGGAGGAAGTTCTGGAGTGAAAAGCTACAGCCTGCAAACTGTTAATGAGTTTGCAGGCTGTCTAAATTAATTAAAAGGAAGCTCGTTAATTAAGTCTTCCGTATTAAATTCTTTTTGTTCATACTTTAACATTAAATCTAAGTAAGCATTTTGAGCTGATTCCGAATCGGTTAGAAAAACTTCTAACTCATGATATAAAGCGTCTAATCCGCCAGCAGCATATTCTTCAATAATATCGAAGTTTTCAAGAGGCGCTTCCGCATCATCTTCTGAATCGTGATCTACTGAGAAGTTTTCAAATGCATTTTCTAAATGCATAATTAGTTTAATTAGTTGCAAATCTTGCTCTGAGAAAACCGATAAAGGTATTTCTGAACCGGCTTTGATTTTCTTTCTTCGCTCGTTGCTATAACCAAATAGTAATGCTGCCATGAATGTATCTTTGTAAGTATCAAATAATTGAGCATCTTCTTTTAACGTCATATACATATGATCTTGTGTGCCGTCACGGCGTAAAGAACGTTTTGCCATTACATTACCTCCGCAATTTCCGTATATTCACCCGATTCATCATTCGTATGGTTGAGTAATTTATATGATTTTCCAATACGATGATTGATTGCTTCATCCACTTCACCACGCCACTGCGATGTGGACACGATTACGACGACTTGATCCGACAATTTAGGTAAATTTGTGGCCACTCTGGAGCGGTGGTCGGCATCAAGTGCTCCAAACGGAGAGTCCATGACAAGCGGGAAGATATTTCCGAGCTTTAGCTCTTCATCTAAAGCATGACCTTTTTCCTTATCTTTGTACTCACGTGTCAAATCGACAATGGCTCCGATAAAGGCTAAACTAGTAATTTGTGATTCACCTTGTGATAAACCAATACTTCCGCCGTTAACATCAGAAACAAGAAGCTCATAATTGTCTGTTAATGAAATTGGATATTCTTTTCTTAATAGCTGGGAATAGGTTAATTTAATTTTCTCTTCTAACTCCGATTTCACTTGAGATTCTCTTAATTTTAAAAGGCCAACCAAAGTATTTTTTACTTTTGTCGCAGAGTCTAGCGCAAGTTGGAGTTTAAGTTGTCGCTCTTCTGCTTTGGTCAATTTACTCACTTCTTTATTCAGTTGTTCCTCTTCTCTTGAAATTTCTTCAATTGAGCGTAGTAAATCTTCTATGTTAGCCTCTGCTTTCACAATGGCAGTACGAACTAAAGATTCTCTCTCAATCAAATTAGTAGAGTTTTCGATATTACGTGAACTTGACTTCATTCGCTCTTCGATTTCACGTAACTCATCTTCCAGACTTCTCAGTGTCTCTCGTAATTCCTCACGCTCTCCAACGAGACGTCTAATTTCCACATAGAAATGTGTTCTCGCAACTTCCCAACCGCTTAATTGGAAATAGAGGTGGTCCATTTCATTTTTTGAACTTGATAAGTCTAATACTTCATGTTGAACTTTTTCCAATGTTGAGATTGCAGCTGTTTCAAGTTCGTGTCCGCAAAGACATTTACCGTTTGAGAGAAGAGATGGAATCAACTCGGGATGAATCAATTTTTCAATCGTGTCTCGACTGTCAGAATGAGCAATTCGTTGAAATCTTTTCAGTGGCAAAGTCGAAAAAGCTAAATGACCTGATCGAGACAATAAACTTCTCAACTCTTTTAATTTGTCATCAAAAGCATTTTTCGTTTCAATGATGGATTCGACAAGATGATCTCGAGTGACTTGAAACGTTCTTGTCTCTTCACCGTTACGAAGTGCATTTTCGATACTTTTTAACTCATTTTGAGCGGCAGTCAGTTCTTGTTTTGTTTCAGCGAGTCGATGTTTCTTTTTACCTTTGTCATCTTCAATCTGGTTAATACGTACATATTTCTCACTCAGTTCACTTTTAACGTTTTTAGAAACTTCGTCACGCAATTTAATAATGGTTTTGCTTAGATGCTCGATTGAGTTATCGAATAATTCTAACCCCATCATCCGTTTAATTGAATCTCGAATTTCCATGTAAGCTTCTTTTTTCCCTAAGTGATCCATGCGTTCACCGTCGAAGAAAAAGAATGTATGCAGTTTGTATGGCAAGATTCGATTGATTTCATATGAGATATCTTTAATTTTTGTTGATTGATTCGTATCTACGTTTCGTTTTGTCAGTTCGACTTTTTGATTGATTGTTTTATTTTTAGGTAAATTCAGTACATTTTTTTCGTTATCAAATTTTGCATATAATACCCTGCACAGTTCATATTCGTATTCATTATGTTCGAATTTGATTTGAACTGATGTGCTTAAATCGTTACGATTATTTGTACTTTCTTGAATGGCTTTGTTGTTGAAAATGGACTCAGGGTTCGGTAATTTAAGTTCTCGACCATAAAACCCCCAAATTAATGCAGTTAATAGAGCGGTTTTGCCACTACCATTTTCTCCGTGAATGACAGTAACGTTTTTACTAGATCCATGTGCAAATTCAACTTCGTTCTGCCTATAATATTGGCGGAAATTTTCAATGACGATTTGCTTAAGAATCATGTTAGATGTACTCCTTTTTGATTAGTCTAGAGAATTCGTCGGGGAGTTGTGCAGCAGTAAATGAACCCTCTTTATCTAAGTAGTCCTTCTCTAAGCGAATAATATTTTGCAGAATCTGCTGTTCTGTTTCTGATAACTCGCTTAGTAATGCATATACATCTTTTTCGTTGGTTGATTGAGTGGGATTCATAGTATTCACCTCATAATTCATTATAGGTCGACGAGATTAAAAGCCTCTTTTATAGGGTTTAAGACACGAAGTGCTTGATAGTGATTTTCAGAGATTGATGCAAATTCATTAACACGTTTAAGTTCATTCATTAATAGTCGTCTCTCGATGTTAAATTCTTTATCCGTGAGCATGTCGATTTCTGACAAGGGGCGAGGAATCACAATGTAATCATGGATATAAGCATACTCTTTTCCTGGGTGTTTCCTTAAAATCCGTCCTCGGCGTTGAATGAACTCTTTCGGGTTGGTCGTACTAGCTAAAATGTAAGCGGTCTCAGCCGAGGGTACGTCTACGCCTTCATCTAAACAACGAATGGCAACGAGTGCCTGAATGTTATTCTCTGAAAAATCTCTTAACAACGTCTGTCTAATTTCTTTTGTTTCAGTCGAAGTGAAGGTTTTGGCAGTTATTTTCAAATCATCGTTTAAGAATTGAGCAATGTGATCGACATGTCGTTGGTCTTCCTTAGAATGATCACCACAATACACAATGGTATGAGTCAAACTATCTTGAGTGCTAAGTTGCTGCTTCAACAATATATCTTTTTCTTGCGCTGCGTTAATTAAACGTGCCCGCTTAATTAATAGCATCTCCAACATCCCTGTATCATTCCCTGACGATTCGATTGATTTGTCATCAGACAGGTTAATCAATTTTGAGATTTTATTTGTAAGCTCATGATAAATTTCAAGCTCTTCTTCAGTAAGTGACACTAGGTGAGGGTAGTAATAATACTTTGTCAAAAACCCTTTTTTAATGGCCTCTTCCAAAGTAAACTTATAGATTGATCCACCAAAATAATTTAATAGCTGTTCCGTTCCGATTTCATCATGATGCCGTATTGGTGTAGCGCTAAGTGCTAACCGATTTTTAAATTGTATTGGAAGCGACTGTAATGATTGCTTCGTTCCTAAATTGTGCGCCTCGTCAGCGACAAGCATGCCTGCATCTGCAATTCGATTAAGTTGAGCCTGAAAATGAGCATTTTTGAATGTACTGTTGGTAGTGATGACACACATGAAATTTTTGATTTTGAAGTTATATTGCGTGATTTTTCCTGAAAGAGTAGCGCTCCATTGAGACTTTGAACCGTAGCAAAGGATTGGATCCATACCAAAGGCTTTAGCATCTTTAGCCCATTGATCTACTAAATGCTGATAAGGACATAAAATAACGACAGCCAAACGTCCACTTTCTTCAATCCGCTTCGTGATAGCGGTGAGAGCCGTAAGCGTTTTTCCGGTACCGGTAGCCATCTCTAATAGACCGTGATAATTATTGGCTCTCCATTCGGAGATTGCTTCTAATTGATAGTCTCGAGGTGTAAACCATGCAGGTAAAGATGGAAATTGAATGGTTGAATCCATGTTATAGCTCCTTTATCATAGATAGAACTAGGTAAAACCTACCATATACTCTTATTATAGATATAATAAAGAATATAGTTAATAAAAAAGTTATTAAGGTTGATTGAAAGGAATGAATGACATGGAATATTTTTTCTCATTTCTAAAACCCATTAATTCAAAGGCAGAAGAGTTAGGGCAAATCGTTCAAGATAAATACTATACTGACCCTGAGAGCGCCTTATTGAATTCACGGAAAATGATTGAAGCCATCGTAAATGGATGGTTAGAAGTTTGTGGTTTCCAAAATACATATAATTTGAATGACAATATTCGAATTCTTTTAACCGAAGAAATTATTGACCGTCCTATCGCAACCGATCTTCATTATGTACGTAAGAATGGGAATAATGCGGCTCATGAACTATTCACGAAAGAAGCACATGAGATTCTACCAAAAATTTGGTCCAGTCTATACAACATTGTCGATTCATACGTCTTAAGTTACGAAAATCCCCCTGCAGTGCCTAAGTATGCGCCACCTAAGCCTCCTACTCCCAAGAATGATGGGGTCAGTCATGACGATATTCTGAAAATCGTAGAAGAACAACTCAAGGCTAAACTTCAGGCACTAGAGGTCAGCAACAAAGTGGAAGAATCTCCTGCAGTGACAATCGAAGAAGAAACAAATAAATTGTATGACTTTGTTCCTCATATCGAGAGTCGTAACGAGAGTTATCTTTACAACCTTTTATCTAGATTAAACGAGTCATCAAAAGAGGCAGTTGAAAGTGCCGAACTTCCATTGAGTTCTCTAAAGCAGTATCTACACGTTGAACGGCCAATCGAGAAAAAGTTGCTTCAGCTTTTACAGCAACCTGAACAAAAACGATTAACGCTCTTGATTGGAAGTGTAGGCGATGGAAAATCACACATCCTATCTCACCTACAGTCTGCTGAGCCTGAATTGATGAACCGATATAAAAATAAAATTTGGAATGACGCGACGGAAAGTCTTTCTCCACATAAGACAGCAATGGAAACCTTATATGAGAAGCTCATTCCATTTTCAGACCAACGTTTGACGGAAGGCTCAGATGAGTTTGTTCTGGCTATAAATCTAGGTGTATTACATAAGTTTTTATATGATTACGTGCATTCATTGGACGGTGACTATACATTTAACGAGTTAATAGCATACGTCGAGCAATCAGAAATATTTGAGAATGAAATTTCTCAAGCCGTTGAGCACGATTGTTTTTCAATGGTTAGTTTTTCGGATTATCCAATGTATGAACTCACGAAAGGTGGGGTGGAGTCGAACTTCTTGATGCAAATTTTATCGAAGATGTTCGATCAGAACGATGACAATCCATTTTACTTGGCATATGAGGAAGATATGAAGCAAGATATTGACTCCATCGTTCATCGTAACTTTTTACTCATGAATAATTTGAATGCACGGCGCAACCTTGTGAATCTAATCGCCCGTTCTCTTTTAAAGGAAAAAGCGGTTTTATCGATGCGCCAATTTTTCAATTTGATTTATGAAGTGATGGTTCCAGGAAATTGGGCGAACATTAGTAAACAGAAAATTGTCCTTGAGACGTTACTCATACACGGTCTTCATCAAAAAATCTTTACGAGTCAAAACGACTCCCCGATTTCGGTAATGTTAAGAAACGAGGATCCAATTGCTTATCGCTCTGAAGAAATTGATCAGATCATTCTTCAAATTAATCTTGAGGCGGACGTAAGTGGTTTCGTTTCTAGGTTCGATGTGTCAACTAGACAAACGTATCAACTTGATTTATTGGATCGAGAACTTGTGACGGAACATACGCAATCGTTACTGCGGTTGCTTTATCTATCTAACCCTCGAGAGATGAATATTTCTCAAACAACGATTGAGACATTTTCAAAATATTTGTATGCCTACTACACGGGACAAAGATATGAGCTCAAGTCTCTTTATGAGAAGTTTGAAAATGCGCTCATGTTATGGTTCGGTTTTAAAAAAGACCAAAAGAAATATCTGTTCGATACAAGTGCAAAAGTTTCAAAACGTTATCGCATTGCAAAACCGGTCAGCTTCACTTTAGACCCAATCAGCATGGTGGCGAAGAATGAAGAACAAGTCGTTCAGTTCCGCAACTCGTTATTTATTCAGTTTGCTGTAGGTGAAAATAAACAACGAATCAAACTTGAAATCGATTATAAAATGTTCAATTTAATTACGAAAATTGATCAAGGCTACCAACCATCCAAGATTGATTTTGATGATGCGATTCGATTCAGTGAATTTGCAAATGCCATCCGTACGTATAATTCAAACAATGAAGAAGTGTTGATTTATATAATTCAAACGGGAGAAACGTTTGTCTTAAAACAAGAAGCAGATCCATTTAGTAGTGAAGAGAAAATTGTGTTCAGTAAATTGTAAGCTCTGAAAGTGGGTGTAAAATGATGAGATTATTACCAGAAAAAATATTTGATGAGAAACAAGTGATTGTTCTAGATAAGGATCGAAAAAAGATAGCAAAACGCCAAACCTCAAATTTTTATCAAGTTCTTCCTTTTACTACAGGGAAGAGTGATTCGATTAAAAATGCCCTCGCAGATTGGGAAAAGGAAGTCGGGGCTTTCTCTAGAAGACTTCTCAATCGAGATCTATCAGCTAAATCATTCAATACAGACCATCTTTTAGAAGGGGTGTTGGATCGAGTCGAGAGTTTACCTGAACACGAAGATGAAATTCATACTTTTTTCAGTGATTTGCTGCTTCAAAGAGATGGCGGATTGAATGTTACTCATCCGAGTATGTTCATGTACATTCAAGGAAGTCCTGCTACAAAGAAAAAATTAGGGACTTTTTTAGCAGACTTGACACATCATGCTTTGGAAGAAGAACAAATCGAACAGATTAGACAAATTTTTATGTCTGAGCAAAATGAGACGTTGTTAGACAAAATGATTGTGAACTTACTGCCTAATCTTACTGAGAAGAAGTATAGCGTGGAGCATGCTCTTTATTCTTCGTTACCAATAAAATTACTGGGCGAAGATTTGATTTATTTAGCACAGCATCCTCAATACTTTTTGAAAGAAATCAACCATTTACTTAAGTACTACTTACACTATGTTGTTTCCCAGACAACAATTAAGATTAATAATTTTGAATCGTCTAATTGGCATCAACCATCAAAATTATTTTATACCATTCATCACGAAACGACTGTTACCTCAAGACGTAAGACGATGAACTCAGGTATGGGACTATTAAATAGTGCTAGTGAGAATATATTTGTACATGAGTTGACGATGGCACAATTGAGTTGTAATTCTCATAACCAATCATTAGAGCAAGATAAGTCTAAAATCATGACTTACGATGAAGTTTATAAGTATTTTGAATCTCTAGAAGAGGCGGACCAAATTCAATTTTTAAATGATATTGATTTGCAAAGTGAACGGATTCTCACATACGCTGGCTTAGAAAATCAAGTGAAACGTAGTGTGACATTTAACGAAGCGGTTAAACAATTGTTCAACACGATGAAAATTACGACTCCTAAAGAGGCACAGTCACGTTATGGCGATCACGTCAAGAACATTGCAAAGTCGCACTTTACGAAACGTCGAGGACGTCTAGGATACGTATTATCGTTGAACCAAGAAATGTTGATCCTGATGTGTGCCGTTAGTTGTAAAGATGATCGAATCACATTTGTAGAGCTGCTGGAGCGTTTGAGTCATAGAGGCATCAATTTTGATAACGAATCATCAACAGTACTCTTACAATTATTAGAAAAAATAAACGTCATCGATAAGAAGAGCGATAGTGGGGAGGCGCAGTATGTCAAACCAATTTTATGAGTACGTCACTAAAAAAATAAACGGTCATTTTTTAGTAAACACTCCGCAACCTGGAGACAAATATTACTTGCAGCTAGAAGAAGAAAGTCATGTTAAATATTTGAAAGACTATCTTGAACAAGAAGCAAGCGAACGAGTAAAAATGTTTGAGTACGAGCTCAATGGTGTTACTGAATACCGCACAATTGCAATTGATTACGGTACAAGCGAGTTGATTATTGCAACTCAAATCGAAGGCGTTCAACCCGATTTCTTCGTTAAGCTTCGCAACTTGGTCAGTGAACAAGAAGGGGAAGGCGTGAACCGCTCACTCCTTGTGATTTATCATGGACAGCTCGACAGTATTGATGGTGGTGGCGCCAACCTTCAAAAAGAAGGAATGCCTTTGAACCCACAAAAAATTCTAGAAGAGCTGAAGAGTGAATTAAAACAGATGGCCGAACGTAAGGGCGCGTTAGTTGAAGTAATTGATTTTCATTTGAAAGAAATTGAAGAAGAATTCAGCTCGTTCAAAGGTGTCTCGTTCTTTGATTTTGAAGAAATCTTATCCCTCATGCAAAAATCAGAACTTTCAAAGTCTGATTTTCTAACGTTACGATTTTTCCATGATCAAGAGCTAGAATCGTTTGTGCAGACATCTTCCAAAAAAGAAATACGAGAGAGACTGCGTGAAAACCGAGATTTATTTGAGTTTGTTCAAGATAGTCATTTCAACGAAACGACGGAGACGCAATTACCTAAAAAGTTCAATGAACAAGGTGTCAATAAACTCAAGCATGACCATTGGAATGAACTCACGTTGCAAGATGTCATCAAGCTGAAAGCTGAAAAAAACAATAAAGTGTTTGAAATTGATGAAATTACAATCGTCAATGAACATTCGTCGGTAGTTGTTTGGGACCGACCACACAAAACAACTAAGACTGGAAAACGTACGCGCTATGTCGCAATCTTCAATCCGTCTCACGAGCAAGAAATCAAATTGCGAGCTAAATATGTGATTGAAGGAAAGGGTGTTCGCAAGAGTTTAGAAGAATCACAGGTCAAAATTGAGTATTGTAATCCTTTACTCGAAGTGACGCCAAGTGTGAAAACAAACAATCTATATGTGACGCTCACTTCTTCGCAAACTCAGCACGCTACACAGTGTACCGTGAAATATAAAGTGAAAAATGAAAATACACTTTATTCAGAGTTAAATATCATGGTGTTCCCATTCTCAAGTGAGATCTTTAAAGACTATGCTGGAACTTATGAAGTGAAGCGAGTAAAAGGGAATGATACCGAATATTTGATTTTAGGAAACAAAGAAGGCGAGCTGCGATTAGGCGACGGTTCACAAACGCCTGTTTTTCAAGAGCAAGCGCTGGTAAAAGTAGATGATGAACCGAACGTCACGTATCATTTTGATCAGGATTTGTTTGAAGAAGATCAATTTTTGCAGTTGAGCGTTGGAGAATCAACTCCAATTAATATCAAGCTTAGTGTTGATGCCTCTAAACCGCATCCAATCGCAAATATTAGATTGTATAAAGAGAAACGTGAGAAGCGTTCTTCGATTGTCCATGGCACGGATGGAAAACTAATCTTAAAGAACCAAATTTACTATCCACAAAATGAATATAAAGATTTTTTAGAGTATGAAATGGAATGGCTTGATCAAAGCATGCAAACAGCTGTATTGTCTTCAGGTGTCATCAGTCCCGTCAATTTAGAGTTTGGTGCTTTTTATGAGCTGAGAGAAGCGTACAATCTATTCCTAAATCACTTTAAAATCAAAAAGACTGTCCCGATGTTAGCTTATTGGGATGATGAATATAAACGAGTCGCTTTGAATTATGTGGAAGCCTATGTAAAAGCGATTGAATCAATTCAAGAGGCCGACCGGTTATTTGAAGTCGGGCACTCGATTTTAAAATTAGGTGTGTTGTTTAACAAAAAAGAAGAAATCGTCTACTTCACTCCATTCCATCCGGTTAACGTTGCGTTTCAGTTAGAGTTGAATACTCAACTTGGTGATGAAGAAGTGTCGGAAAGTGTGCTTAAACGTTTACGTGTTGATGCACTGGCCCCATACCTTTGGTTTGAAGGTAGAGCATATAAAGCAGAAGCTCAGTCGAATTTACCGGAGTGGATAATTTATCGAGTAAAAGAAGAGGTTGTTGTAGCTGAGGCTGACCGCTTCCTGTCAGAAGTGGTCAAAGAAAAGTTAAATCAGTTTGTAGACCACTTCACCTCACTGTTTTATCAGACAAATCAAGTCGTTAGAGCTCCTTTATATTTAAATGTGATTGAGATCCGAAATGATGAGATGGTATTAAAAGGTGTTGTTGAATGGATTTTCCGTCAACTAAAAGACAGCTATGAAAAAAATAAAGATGAAGTGATTCCTGTTGAAGTAAAGCTTTATTGCGATTCTGGTCGATACAGAAGTGCCTTTGATCAATTTGCAGCTAAAGACTTCATGGAAGACGATTGGGAGCAGTTTGAGTATTTATACACGCTCATTCCAAACAACTTTATTCTGTCTCCTCAAGAAGTGGCTGAGAAGATTCAATCCTTCATCAATCACTATCATATTCAAAATGAACAATTTAATGATTTTGATTATGCTCACATTAGTTTCTATAAGATGAGTGGTGAGGAGCAAGTCATTACCGATAAAATGGAGTACATTAAGAGCGGAAATGCGATGAGTGGTTTGTATTCGACGCTCGCACCGACCATCAAAGATGGACAATTTAGTATGGGCTTTGGACTTCGCGGTTATGAAATTGAAGACAATGATTTACTCTTGCGCTGTGCTAAGTCGTTTAATGAATTGAACGTTCATATGAAAGACAATGGTAGCAGCTCATTCGCACATGGTGTCACGGCACTGGCTAGTATTACTGATGCAAGGGATGGCTACAAATTGCAGAATATCTATGAAAGTTCCCACTGGGTCACGTTAATTGAACCGACTGTCGACCTGGGATATTTTTCATCAAAGCAAGGAAATCCAGATAATGAATTGATCATCATTCACTATAACGATCAATCTTCTTCTTATAGGTATGATGCGATCACTGTTACGAAAAAGACTGCGCAGTATCAAGCCGTTATTAAAGATTATCTGAATCATGAAAAACCTGATTTGAATACAGATGAGAGTATCAAAGAGATTATTCAAACATTTAACGTCATTAACGGTGAATGGCTGCTCTCTATGATTCAACAAGGGCTTAGCAATGAAACAGCTCGAAACATCCATAAGAGTCGAGAAAAATTCAGTTTGTTGGCAGCTGTGAAATATTCGTTGGCCATGTTCACAACCGACGACATCACGTGGGTTCCAATCTCTCTAGAGGAAATTTTGCGTGTGGCAAAAGCGATTGGGTTAAACCATGCGAGTTCGCCGTTCACTGTAAAGGCTTTAGGTAAGTCAGGAAGCTACTCAGACGATTTACTCTTGATTGGTATTCAAGAGACGGAAGGCAAATTAAAAATGCACTTCTATCCGATTGAAGTGAAAATCGGGAGAAACTTGAACAATGTATTAGATAAAGCTCGGAATCAAGTCGTCCGGACAAAATCACTCTTTGACTACGAATTGGGTGTTGGAGAGACGGAGACTACATTCTCTCAACAGTACTATCGGATGTTCTTTGCCCACTTATTCTTAGCGAATGCCAAGAAGTTGTTCGAAGGAAACTTGTGGCGTGAAAAAGATCAGGATTATGATTTTGAGAATGAGCGCCTTTCAGTCGTCGAGAAACTGATGAAAGGCGACTATGAAATTTCTAACGAATTAGCAAATTACTTCAACAAAGGTGTAGTCGTGTCGTTTAAAACCGAAGAGACCATTTCGTCAGTAGAACGAGTGGAGGATGACATCCTGTTGCTCAATCTACCAGAACAATATGGAATCAGTGGTGGTTCATATTCGATTGAAGAGATTCGACAATCAATTATTCACGGGAAAAAGGACATTCCTAGAGAAGAAATGCTCGAAACATTTAAAATTAATAAAGTTTGAACTTAAAAGACCGGCTCAATTTAAGATGAGCCGGTCTTATTGTGATGTTCTTTAAAGTTCTTTAAAAACATCCAATTCTTTTGGAGAAATGCTTGAAGATAGAGAGAATCTAATCGACGATCGCACCTCATCCAACGTTAATCCGATTGCTTGTAACACGTGACTCGGCTTACTTGAGCTACATGCTGAACCTGTGGAGACCGCCATTACAGGTGCTAGCTGTTTCACAAGTACCTCATTGTTAATCCCGATAAATTGAACATTCACAATTCCAGGTATTTTATCAGTATGATCACTGTTGAACCGAATATTTGATCCGAACTTTTCGGATAAAAGATGAACCAAGTGCTGTTCAAGTTTTTGCAATTTTTGAATGTTCTTAGACAAGGATGCCTGATGCATTTCAGCGGCTTTCCCCATCCCTACGATTAAAGGAACAGCTAACGTTCCACCGCGCTCGCCTTGTTCTTGCCCACCACCATGTATTAAGGGTGTCAGCTTTCTTGGAATGCCATCCTCATCTTTTTGCACATAAGCGACGCCAACACCTTTTGGGCCGTTGAACTTATGCGCAGAAGCAGACAGGAAATGAACGTTCGTCAGTTCTGAGAGGTTGATTTTCATCTTTCCGACGACATGTGTCGCATCGGTGTGGAAGAATGAACCATATTGAGCAGCTAGTTCAGAAGCTCTCTGAATGTCATTTAATGACCCTAACTCGTTATTTCCCCAGATGATTGAAACGAGTGAAGTAGGGCGTTTTTTTAATAAAGACTCTAATTCAGAGAAATCGATTCTACCGAACTGATCAACAGATAGATACTCGACGTTAATTTTCAACTGTTCACTCAAATACTTGGCAATCTCCAAGTTTGATGAATGTTCGGCTACCGTTGTAATCACTTGATGGTCAGGTAGGGTAGAACTCACACTTTTTAAAATCCAATTGTTACTTTCTGTGGCGCCCGAAGTGAAATAGAGCTCTGAAGAAGAACAGTTGAAAAATTTACTTAACTGTTCTCGAGCCTGTTCAACAGCATCCTTGGAGTTCTCTGCGAGCGAATAATACTTACTAGAAGGATTCCCGAACTCTTCGAGAAAGTAGGGGAGCATCGCTTCAAGTACTTCAGGATAAACAGGTGTTGTCGAACTGTTGTCTAGGTATAACATGTTACCCCTCCTGTAGAGCCAATAACTCTCTTAAGAATTGATTCGTACTTCTTGAGAACTGAAACATTTGATAAAGCTCTTCAGCGCCTCTAGTAATGTGTGCGTTGAAATGGTCAGGGAAGTAATGCTCTTCCTCAATGTGCTTATTTGCATGTTGAAGAATCATCATTTTGAACATCTCGTCATGCTCCCCAGTTAACGTCGCGCGATTGATTTCAAAATTTGAAATCGTTTGGCCCTTAATGCTGGATGGAGCTTGCTTGTTCTTTAATGAAATACCAACGGCAAAACGAGCCAATATATTTGGCGTGATATGAGTCGAGTTTGAAATCTCCTTAAAGTAGAGATGAGTTTGCTCTGTTAATTTAAGACGGTAATTCATTAGTTTTCACCTGCGCGTTTTCAAATTCAAAATACGATGGAATGACTTGTGTTTCTAAAAGCTCGTTATCAAATTGGAGACTATACTCCCTCGAAATAGAAGGTTTTAATACGTCGTAATAATCTTTACTGATTTCTGAATCAGTAGATAGTACCAAGACCTGTTCACCGAAGTTAGGCAGCAAGTTGCGAAGAATATTATAACGATGGTCTCGGTCCAAGCGACCTAACAACGTATCGAAAATAAAGGGCATTTGGTTTTCAGAAACTTTAAAGATTGCCCAAATCAATGAAAGCAATAGAATCTGTTTCTCACCAGAAGACAAAGTGGCCACAGAGATTCGAGACTGATCTTTAGAGAGTAGCGTGAGTGAGAAGTCCTCAGGCATAATCGATAACTTCTCAATGTAATCTTCTTTGCGCATCAATGTTTTCAACATCCGTAAAGCATTTTCTTCAACATTACGAATGACTTTGTAGCGCTGTTGTAGTCTAAAATCTTCAAGCAAAGCTAACGTAAGATTTGCGTTTTGCGAAAGAAGGCTCGATTTTGAAGTGATTTTCTCGATTTCTTGTTTGAGTAGAGCATTTTCTTCTACTAAACTCGAGTAATGAGCTTGAAGTTCATCTTCCGCTTGAACGATTTTTTCAAAACGTTCTTTCAAGTGAAGGTGATTTACTTTTAATCGATTTAGCTCTTCAAATTGCTTCTCGAAATCGACATGATTCTCTTCTCGAATGATCAGTTTTTTTCGTAATGTCTTCAATTCCTCGATAATTTCATCATCTCGATTGAGGTTTGACAATAGGTCTGAAGATGAATGAGCATTTACAAGCGAGAGCATATTTTCCACTTTTGCTTTCGAGCTGAATGAAGCATCGTGAATGATTTCAGTGGATGGAACCGCCATTTTTAAAGCAGCATTAAATTCATTTTTTAACAAATCGTGTTGAACGGTACCGCCTAAGTTGCGCGAGACATTTTTGTAGAACTCATCGGAGAAGACCTTTTCTAAGTCCTCAACGCTTCGCACTAATAATTCTGACTCCACTTGATCAGCAGCTTGCTTAAGTAAGTCGTGATTAATCGTAAAGGCATAATATTCACTAAAGAAGTCTGAATTCGATTGCTTCAACAATTGACGCTCATGTTCGAGTCTTCGAATGTCATCTTTTAATTTCGCTTCTTCTTCTTTACTAATTACATCATGGGCTTTTAATGATTCAGAAAAAGAGGTGACTTCAGCTTCACTGATTTCGATTTTCTGAAGAGCCTGTGATTTTTCAATCTGATTTTTTTGAAGCTTTTGTTCAGCCTCAATCAAGTCATTCTTGATTTCATCCAAACGTTTTGATTTTTCTTTACTCAGTTTCGTCTTCGATTCATCGCGAACAAGCGTTTCAATGGTCTCCGTCAATAAGTCAGGAATTTCCAACTTGAAGGCGCTTTTCATTAAGTCATCAAGGTATTCCGAAAGTTTTCCTTCGTTGATGATTTGGTTAATTGTCTCCCCATCAAATAAAGAGACATTGAAGAGGTATAACGGAGTTCGTTCCAAGAATAATGAATAGACTTGGCTCTGATCTTTCTCTGCTAAAGGTAGGGTACTCCCGTCCCGATAGATATTAAAATATTCTTTAATATTTTTTGCGTCGATTCCCCAAGACCGTTCAAACAGATAGCGAGACGTTGTTTGATTCGTAGTCGTAGTGAACGTGATTTGAATCTTTGAAATCACTTTTTTCACGTTATACCATTCACGCTGTTCTCGAATTTCGCTATTGATTAACTTTTCAATCTCACGGAAGTAAGAGGGAGTTGGCGCTTTGATACCAAACGCCTGACTCCCGTATAAACCTGTGCGGAGAGCATTCAAAAATGTCGTTTTACCTGCGCCATTTTTCCCTCCGATTAAAACAACATTTTTATTGGAGTTTTGATTCGTAAAATCAAACGTTTGATTCTTATAGGCTCCAATGTTTCTCAGGACAATCGATTCAATCTTCATAGCTCTTTAAATCTCCTTGCTCTTTATACAGATTCAAATAATCTTGGCTCAATAATGCAGCGACATCTTTATTGAATCCACGCTTTACTTTTACACCTAGAAAATCATTTGCCGTCGTAAATAATTTTTGAACCATGTTGAAATCAAGACCATGCTTTTGAGAGAGTAGCTCCAAGTCATTTGCTTGGTCACTCGTCAAGATTTGGCGATCATCTTGTTCCCAATCCAAATCGACACCGAATACTTCACGATATAGTCCAGGTAACGTGTCTTTCCAATCACCCTCACGAAGCCATAGACGACGAATTGCACGAAGTTCATCATTTTGAATCAACTTATATTCCACCGAGTTTGGAACTTTTAAGTCACGTTGTAAGATGAGTAAATCACGCATCAGTTCAATTCGAGTAGCTAACGTGAACGGTCCGAGTCCAAGATGTGAGTAAACAGCTTGTCCGTCTTCATTCGTTTCAAGAACGACAAATTGAATATTGAATTCCTCTGGTTTACTCAAATCAATATTATGTGTCGCAATGAACTGACTTAATTGACGTTTCGGAACTGCAAGAACGCTCTCGTCTGTTAAGTCCTCAATACGATCTACAACTTTATGAGAAGTGGCTGCACGACCACCTTTTTTCTTTTGAGCGATATAGATACCATCTTCTTTAATTTCGTGTGGAACTTCTAGCAAGTAGAAGGCACCGTTCATCCGCTTATGCATACGTTTCGAACGATCGTCTCGAATAAGTACCATCTTATTACGGAATTTCAATAAAGGCTTCAACCAATCATGTTCACCAGTTTGAATGAAACCAGTTAAAGATTTATCTTGATTGACGACGGTACATGTCCAACAGCCAAAGCGACTATTTCCACATGACCCGGCGCTTTCTTTGATGTTCTGGTCTACGACTAAAGGACATTCGCTACTTGAGTCCATATACATCTTCTGAAGTTTGTGATGATCTTCTCCCCAAGGGGCGGGGTTTTGAAGAAGGTAGCTCCAAACATCATCTAACACAAACTCTTTGATTGGTGCGAAAACATATGCATTAGCCAATGAAGTGTGCCGCATCAATTCGCTACCAGAAATCTCATGATCTTTAATTGATTGACCACGACTCGTGCTTTCAGATGAGCGGACACCAAGGACCATGATGATTTCACCATATTTAGAAACTTTATCTTTAATAAAACGGTTGGCTGGATCAATTTTTAATCGGTCGGTACACCATCTAAATGTCTGGTTAGGAGTAGGGTAACCACGGCCGATAATATTCGTCCAAAACGTCTTTTCCGTAAGCGGTTTGACCTTCTGAGTTTCAATCGGGAGATTATATTTTAACGCGGCTTCTTGCATCCGATGGAGCGAACCATTAATCATTGAGACAACGAGTGGGTTCTCAACCAATGTATCAGATGAAATGATAAATACTTTTTTATGGAGTTGTTCTGGTGAAAGCTCCAACAGCGCTTCAAAAATAAGTTGTGTCGTCAGCGTTGAGTCTTTTCCGCCGCTGAATCCAACTACCCATGGACGTGAGTCATTTAAATAGACTCGTTTAATCAAATCAATGGAGCGTCTAGAGACCGTGTCTCCTTCATGCTGAGTAAATAAGTTACTAATAATGCCTTGTGTCATAAATCATCATCCTCTCGTGCCAAAACAGTTATATAACGTTCATGCTAGATTTTTGTTGGTCAAAGTCTTTTTCTTCTTTAGTAAGTTCGATGCCAAGTAAAGATTTAATGCGAATGGCAGTTAAACGAATCGTATAGTTGTTTTTTAAAATTCGTCCGTTCTCGTTGAAGGCACGGCCTTTCCAGTCTTTCTCATTCGATCGACTCCAATCGATGTCTTTGAATTTTGAAAGATATGCAGTCCATGTATCAGGTTTATGTTCAATTAAAGCACGTGCCACTTCTGCAGCCGCTTCAATGAATAGACCTTGACCAGCAATTGAAATCATACGGAGATCACGGGGAGAGATTTCTTTATTGAATACCTGCTCCCATTCATGAATACTATTGCATAGAGTCGTCCAAAACGTTTTAATGTTCAATGCGTCTTCTTCAGTTAAAAGCGCACCTTTTTTCTTGTTGATTAAGCGCTTATTCGCATTGTAAATATGATTCAATGCCAATAGTTTTGGCGAGTTTTTAGACAGCGAAGTCTTTTCCATTTCTGTATAGCGCTTTAAAAGCGGTATCTCTTCGACAAGTTCCTTTGTCAAAAGTGACAATTGATCCCGGTGATCGTATAAAATCCCAATCGAAGACGTAGTGTTCACGGCATGACGGTTCAAATCCGAGAATATCTGTTGAGAACGCTCTAATCCTTCGTCATGGAAAAAGACGACCGAAATCGTTTCATTTCCTAACTCAGGCATAATCTTAAGGGCTTCTTCAATGGCGGCTCGTCGATGTTGGCCATCGTTGATTAAAAAGCGTGAATCTAGCGCGATGGCGAGTTTTCCTAAGTCCTTAAAATTCGGTTCGTCTGAAAATGGAGTAAATTGAATCTCACCATCAATCGATGCAGTCAAAGAAGAAAAGACATAATCCTTTGATTGATCTACGATATAATTTGTAATTTCAGGAACTCGAGATTTATTCAATATACGTTGTGAGCGGTATTGTGGAGGAACTTCTTCCTCGTCAAAAAGAAAGATTTTTGGAATTAATTTAAGAGGGCACATCACCACGAAATATTCTTTTTCGGCTTGATGGCCTCGTAAAGCAGGGAAGTTATAACTGAAATTAGGATCCATATCCAATCTCCTTTAAAATAAATTACGTACGTAATTTAAAGAAAGTACAATGTTTTATTAGGTAAAGTTTATCATATGCTTCTTTTCAAAAGTAGCGAACAGCTCAATAAAATTAGAAATTTCCGCAATAAAAATCTCAGCGATAATTCGCTGAGATCATGCAGACAGTAGTTTGATTAAAAACTCTTCTTCAAAAATGTCATCATCGGATTCGAGAAGGGAAGCAACATGTGCTACGCCTAATTCGATGAATCGTTTCATATGGTCACGGATGATTTTTTCATCTTCTACCTCTTCTTGCAACTCATTGATGATGAGATGTTTGGCAAGAAGGTAGTCGTTACCGTTGATGATTGACCCCATATCCCATGCCCCAGAACTTAGTTCAGAAGGGAGCTCGGATGTGACAGAGTAGTTTTCGATTCCATGCATCAAACTGAGCTTAACGACAAACGGTCTCGGCTCTTTCGGTACATAGTGCTCCAAGTGACTGATAATGTTGTCGATTCGATTTTTACTTACTTGTGACAGCTTAATTCCTTTTGAGTCCATGATTTTATCCTTTCACTAGTTCGAAGTAACCTTCACGAATCAATGTATACTTCTCTTTTTGGTTATAATCCAACATGATTTGCTTGGACGTGTATTCTTTCATCAGTTCTACATACTCAGGTGTGATTTCCGTATCTGTCGACAGGATCACAACTTGTTTACTGAGATGCTTGTAAAAATGTTCTACTAAGTTTTTACGATGATAGCTATCCAAACGACCGAGTGGGGTGTCGATGATCATCGGCAAGTCCAAATCAGCGGCTTTAATCATTCCCCAAATAAATGCAGATGAGATGATTTGCATCTCGCCCGCTGAACGTTCCTCGACTGAAATTTCAGCACCGCGTTCATTCTCGATTCGAATGATCATTTTATGGCGATCGACGAAGGCACGACCAAACTCATCTTGTTTTCGCATGAGCGTATTCAGCATTTTATCGAATTCGCTGCTAATCACATCGATTTTCCAGCCTAAAACTTTTTCGGCGTATTCATCGATGGCCTCTTTGATCTTACGATACATATCTACATCGTTTACCAACTCATCGGCGTTTAAGGCAGTGGATTTGGTTCCTTTTAACTTGGCTTCCAATGAACGAATCTCTTGGACGCACTCTTGTTCTTTCTTCTTGATATTCATATGAATGCTCTTCGTTCTTCCGAGCACTTCCGTAATTTCTTGAATTTTTTTATCTTCTTCATCAACACTAATTGCCGATGGGGCCAAATCAATTTTTTGTTGCAACGACTCAATTGAATGCTTAATGTTGTTTGCCTTCTTAATCAAGTCAACAATTTGTTGCTTAACAGAAGAAGCATTAACACCCATGATAAATCTGCGGTCATTTGGTGACAGGTCGTGCCAAGTTTGTTGATTCTCTGATGAAGTCGAAGCCTTATAGTTCTCTTTTGACAACCAAATTGCTTTTCCAATTTCATCTACTTGGTGTAATTGCTCTTCAGTCAAGGGCGGATCGATTGGCTCAGAAAGAAGTTTCGACATAAATTGATGATAAGGCGTCAAAATTTGTTCAACTCTTTGCTGATCAGTAGCATATTGTTGTTCCAAATTTAAGCGTTTTTTTAAAGCATCAATCTTTGTAGGGGCAAAAGACGGAATTCCTTGCTCACCAAACAGTTTAGAGATTTGCTCCATGATTTGAGTATGCTGAGCTGTCAATGAACTCATGGTTGAGATGAATTTTTCTCGTGATTCGTTGTTTTGCATCAGCTTCTCATTTCGAAGCTTTTTGAATTGATCAAGTTGTTTATTATATGTGGAAACTCGCCCTTCGGCTTTGGTTCTTTTTTCCGTCAGTTCACTTAATTGATCTTTTAATTCAGAGATTTTTTTGTTGAATTTTAATAACTCAGTGCTCTTTTGAGCAGTGGCTAGTTCATTGACTTTTCGTGAATAGATTTTGTCTAAATCGCCTTTCAGTTCATTAAAGTATGACATCCCGTTCATCCGTCGAATTGTTGCTTTAAAGTCTGCTGAATTACGAGACGAAATAATCCGTCGAATCTCTTCACCATCAAAAATCAAAAATTGCGACGCTTCAAATGGAATCAATTTGTCGATGGTGCGGTTGAAGTCATCAACATTGTGCGACCCGATTTGTTCATTCCGTTTAGGACGAGCAGCGCCAATGGTGCGTTTGCTGAACGTTTTGCTTTCCGAGACAACCTGTTTCTTACTATTGTATTGCCACACGACTTTTATTTCGTAGTGGTGGCCATCCCCGGGCTCGAACACAAGAGAGGCACTAGCTTCACGTCCACCTTGTTCGAAGAATGAATTATTTATGGTGTTCGTGAACTGTTGTTGAAACTCAGCATCAGTCATGCCCCGCTTACCGTATAATAAGTAGCGAACGGCCTTCAAAATCGTTGTTTTCCCGGCACCGTTCAAGCCACCGATGAGAATTATGTTTTTATCGTCCGAGTGTGTATCGAAATTAATTGTTTGTGAATTTAAGTATGTTTTGTAATTATTTAATTGAATGCGAACTAACTTCAATCCGGATCTTCTGCTTGATGAAGCCGAGTGGGTTAATGAGTCCCCTTTTTTGATTAAATATTTAAGTTCTTCTTCTAATTCTTTTTGGCGTTTAGTAGGGGATATTGCTTCACCGTAATAATTAGCCTTTGAAGTAGTGAGAACGTTTTGAAGTAGGTTAGGAGATAGTTGGTGATTGGCAGAAACTTCTTTTAGAATGTCTTGCTCATTCTCATAAATCTTGTGATTCATAGTAAAATCCTTTCTAGAAAATAATATGTGTGACTATATTGTTAGTATAAAGGAAAACAGCCTAAAAACCTGTAACTTTTTTAGAAAGGGTATGGATAAATAAACCATGTTCTTACTACATATATAATAAGGAGAGATTAAATTGAATAGAATGCTACTTCGCAAAATCCAATTCGCCCTCCAGCACTACGGTGGGACGGCGTCATTGAAAGAAATCTATGAATACATCGAGCGCTCTTACTATCAACTTGAACTCGATCGTTATAAAGATTGGAAGGCTCACGTCAATAAACAGATTCGGGCCCATTCGAGCGATTCGGCTAGCTTCGCGGGGAAAGATGACTTGTTTTATGCCACGGGAAATAAGGGCATCTGGGGCCTTCGCCAACCGAATACCTAACCGAAAGCGGAACCATTTCAGTTGGTTCCGCTTTCAAAGTTTACAATACGTCACACCCCCTTGTCACAGAATGTTCAATCCTGTAAACTTCGAAACAGTGTGAAAAAAATGTATAAGGGGTTACTTCATGGAAATCGTTCAGCAATTATCGCAAATGCAATTACTCAACCAATTCTGGTTACTCGTGGCCTTCATCATCCCGATGGTCATTTTATCACGGATGGTCGTGGCCGGTTCACGGTTCTCACCAATCCTCGTCATCGTCATCTTCGGCCTTGGTCTCGGCTTCGCCATGGTCGAGATGGGCATCGCGACACCGGGTCTCCCTGAGTTCCCGCTCGTCGACTTCCTATCGCGCACGACGATCATCGCGCTCGTCGTCTCGTTCTTCGTCGGTGGGCAAGAGCTTCGTAAGATCTTAAGCAAGCAAGAGCTCGATATGAAAGACATCGTCGTCCCGTCGACAGAAGAGATGTTCCTCGGAACAGGGCGCACGCAGTTCATCTTCATCGTTCGCTCGTTCTTCTTGCTCGTCGGACTCGAAGGGTTCTTCCGCATGATGATCCAACCGGGAGCGGCAGAGGGCATCACGCTCTACTACCCGATCCTCGCGTTGATCGGTCTCGCGGCATCGTTCCTCTTGATCGACCATAAAGCACAGATCGACGACAAGCACGTCTATATGAAGAAAGGCTTGATCGAGACGTCGTTACTTCTCGTCATCTTGTTCATCTCGTACGCGATCGCTATGGCTGTTCAACCGGTCATCGCCTTGCCGCAAATCTTCTTTGCGATGCTTCTGTCATCAGCACTCGGTGCCATCTTCCAAAACTGGACGTACGGACCGACCGTCCGCGCGCTCTTGTTCGCCGGGATCCCGGTCGTGTTGGCGGCCAACTTCATGGTCGGTGGATCACGAATCGGTGACGCCTTCGCCATCGAAGGCATGAACTCGATTCTCGTTTACGGTTTCTTCGGTCAATTGTTCTGGATGTTCGGTGGGATCGCGCTCCTCATGTGGTTCGCACGCACGGGGCATATCCGTAACCTCGCACCAGGGATGGCGGGATCACTCTCGCACAGTGGTCTCACAGGTGCATGTACGGCCGGTGACTTCGGTCAAGTGGCGGCAAAACGTGCGCCAATCATGATCAACATCCCGTTCTTCGGTCACATCTTCGTGTTCTCGATCTTGGCAGTCAGTGCCGACAATGGGGCGCTCTGGATCTGGCCGACGGCGATCATCGTCTTGGTCGGTCTCGTCTTGACGGCACTCGCACTTAAAAACTTGCGCGGTGCGAACGGTGAGGACTTCAAAGAAGTGAAGGCGCTCATGCAGTTCTCGTTCGGTTGGCAGATGATGGCGGTCTTCGGTGGTCTCGTCATCCTCAGCTTCAGTACGATCGCGTTCGACTACACGACGATGGCGCAATCGTCAGCGATCTCGCACTTCGGTCTCTTCGCAGCGGTCCAAGGCGGTATGTTCGGGACAGAAGCGTCGCTTCTCATCCCGCTCATCTTCTCGATGCCGTTCCTCGTCCACCCGCTCGTGTTCTTCATGTTCGGGAAGGCGCTCGATAACAACGGTGAAATGCCGCGCGTACCAGTTTACGCGATGGCGCTCATCGGTGTCGTCGGTGTCTCGTTCGCGATTCTCGGCGTATAATCAAACAGCCGCTTCTACCAATGCGTAGAAGCGGTTTTTGTGTGCTTATTTTTCTCCTGAAGGTCGCCAATAAGGGGCTTTCATTTTACAAATCAACGCATGTGTTGTGTGATTTCGATGAATCTAACTTCACGTTTATTTCGCTGGATAGACGAATAACAGACACAAAGTAAGCGGTCACAATAAGTGTGAGTGAGTACAATTGATTTGTTCACATATTGGACACAATACATAACCGGGGGAAAGTTTATGACATCATCTTCATCAGGGCGTGACTGGTACCGTGCCGTTTGGCGTTGGCATCTGTACGCTGGACTCATCATCGCACCGTTCTTGTTGGTGCTCGCGGTCACAGGGGCCGTTTATTTGTTCAAGCCACAAATCGAGCAAGTACTCTACGCCGACTACTATCAAGTCGAACCGGCCGGAGAACGGATGAGTGCGACCGAATTGTTCAATAGGGTCCAATCCGAGTATCCGGACGCACCGGTCACACGCTATCGGCCTGGCGAATCGGCCGACCGCTCGACCGAGTTCCGCCTCATGACGGAAGACGGGGCGACGACGGTGTTCGTCGATCCCTACAAAGGCGAAATCATCGGGAGTCAATTGAACGCCGATCGATTCATGAGCCAGGTCGAATTGATCCATGGCGAATTGATGATCGGGACAATCGGTGACCGCATCGTCGAGCTCGTCGCCTGCTGGACGATCGTCTTGATGGCGACGGGGCTGTATCTATTTTGGCCACGAAACGGACTACAAGCACCGGGGACGTTATATCCGCGTTTGACGAAAGGCAAGCGGATCTTCCGGCGCGACCTTCACGTCGTCCCTGGATTTTGGGTGACGGCCGGACTGCTCTTTCTCGTCTTGACCGGTCTTCCGTGGTCCGGCTTTTGGGGAGCGAACTTCCAATCAATTGCGACGAACGCCGGTGTCGGCTATCCGCCGTCGATTTGGGGCGGTGAGACACCGACATCAAACGTGAAGACCGAGGACGTGGCGGACGTGCCATGGGCGGCTGAGACGTTGCCGGTACCGAACTCCGCCGTTGCCGGCTATGTGCCGCTGTCGCTCGACCAAGTCGACACGATCGCCGAAACGGCCGGGATGGACCCGAGTTATACGATCAGCCTACCGAGTACGTCAGATGGCGTCTTCACATTATCCGCTTATCCGGACCGGGCTCAGGATGAGGCGACGATTCATCTCGACCAATATTCAGGTGCGGTCCTCGCTGACTATCGCTACGACAACTACGGCATCGTCGGTAAGGCGGTCGCGCTCGGGATCACGCTCCACAAAGGGACGCAGTTCGGATTACCGAACCAACTGATCAGTCTCGCGATTTGTCTCGGCGTCATGCTTGTCGTCGTGAGCGGCGTGTATTTATGGTACTCGCGCAAACCGAACGCGAGAAGCGGGGCACCGTCTGCGCCAAGTCGGACAAAACGGAACGTCTTCTTCGTGTTGATCATCGGATTCGGCATCATCTTTCCGCTCGTCGGGTTGTCGCTCCTCGTCGTCGCCGCGATTGATTGGTTGATCGTCCGTCGATCGACTACATTACAACGATTTTTGAATGCGGGGTGAATCAGATGAAGCGAAAGCGATTACTCATTATTTTTAGTATGTTGGCGATGACGGTACTTTCGGCTTGTGCGGTCGATTCAAGTGCAAGTGAATTGTACAAACAAGAGACGCCGCTCCAAGCGACGCTTGATTTTCCAGAAGTCGTCGAAGCGGGAGAGCCGATCACGTTTGAAATCGGCTTGACGAAACAGGATAGCGTCTCACCAGACTTCGTGCATCTTGAATTACAAAAAGTGGACGGGACGTTATCTTACGGGATGCAGGAGGCGGCACGTCTCGATGACGGCACGTACGAACTGACGACGTCCGTCAAAGAGGACGGGCTCTACATCGCCCGCGTCCATGCCCAGGCGGACGGTTCGACCATCTTCCCGGCGAAGCAGTTCATCGTCGGAAAGTTGACGGAAGCCGAATGGGCCGCTTTATATGAAGGGGCTGCACCGGTCGAAGCGGTGACAGAACCGCACCATTAAAAAAGTTCTCCTTCCAAAGAATTGGAGGGAGAACTTTTTGGTATCACAGTAGCATGGACAACAGCGTTAAAATCGCCAATCCGCCTTGCGTGAGGATGATCTTTTTATTGCTTGTCACACTGCCATACAAAGCGACGAGCACGATATAGATGAGGATCATCGTGACGATTTCAATCGATTGACTCACGAACAGACCGTATAACAATCCGACACCAATCAATCCGTTATAGACGCCTTGGTTCTTGAACAGCACCGACACGGAGTCGCGCGCGAGCTCTTGTTCCGTCATGTTGAAGACGCGAGCCGTCGTTTTCGAACGAGTGGCGAACGTCTCTAAATACAAGATGTAGAAGAATTCGAGCGCGACGAGCGTTCCGAGGACGAGTGTGAGCGAAGACATGTTAGTTGGTCGAAGCGACTTCCGTCACATGGAGCACCGGTTTCGCCGTCACGTAGTTGGCTACGTTTTGGGCGAAAGCGATCAAGTCCGGGTTTTGGTTGTGGCGTTCGATTGCCGCTTGGTCGGCCCAGTTCTCGATCATGACGAAACGGTTCTCCGACGATGTCGATTGGAACAATTCATAGCTCAAGCAACCGTCTTCTTGTTTCGACGAGTCGATGAGCTTGTTGATATCGGCTAAGAAGTTGTCAAATTCCGTTTCTTTCACATCAAAAATGGCATTCACTAAGATCATGTTGAATTCCTCCGATTATTTAAAGTTTGTGATCGTTTCTGCGTCGAGACGGACCGATTGGTAGCCTGCTTCTGCCGCTTTACCGACCGAGAGAATCATGACCGGCACGTAACGGTCTTTGTCTAAACCGAATGCTTCAGCGAGCTGGTCTTTCTCAAACCCACCGATCGGGTTCGTGTCGTAACCGTGGGCACGGGCGACGAGCATGAACTGCATCGCAGCGAGACTTGAGTCGATTTTGACGATGTCGTTCATCTCTTGTTTCGACAAGTTTTTGTAGTAAGGAATGATAGCGTCGAGTTGTTGGTCGCGTACTTCTTGTGGCATCTTGCCTTCAGCGACGGCTTGATCGTAGATTGTTTCGCCGAGCTCGTAGCATTCCATGTCACCGAAGATGAGAAGCATCGCGGCCGACGTATCGTTTTGACGAACGTTGAAGCGGATGAGCGGTTTGAGCGTCTCTTTTGCTTCCGGGCTCTCGACGACGACGAAGCGCCATGGTTGCATGTTGACTGACGACGGAGCCGTCGTCGCTTCTTGGATCATCTCGAGCATTTCGAGTTGTGGAATTTTGACCGTTTCGTCATAGACGCGAATTGATTTTCTGTCGAGCATTACGTCCGTTAATGTGTTATTTTCAAATGTAGTTGCCATGGGTAATCTCCTCTTTCTCTCTTTAAATGTTGTTTAATTTTTGTAGCAGGGTGGATAGCTGTTGCATCTCCGACTCCGATAATACTTTGGCGATCAAATGGTTCGTCTGATCATGGTTTTGTTCACAGTGCTGCAACTCGCGTGTCGCTGTCTCCGTCAAGCGGACGAACACTTCGCGGTTGTTCGCGACGTTCCGTTCACGTTGGACATGGCCTTTCTCCTCGAGGATCTTCAAGTGACGGGTGATCGCCGCATTGTCGATCTTCATCTCTTGTTGGATCTCGCTTTGCGAGCAGACGCCTTTGTCGTTGACGATCATGAGCATCTCGTAGCGGGTCAGGCTGAAGCCTGTCTCGCGCTCGAACGATGTCGCGACGCGCTGGTCGGCGAGTTTGATTTGATAAAGTAATCGACTCATGTCTCGTAGTTCCATTGCGTCCCACCTTTCATGTTTGACTCATCAATCATTGACAAGTCAAATGTTAGCAAGTCTATTTGATTCTGTAAAGCAAGACGACTCGAGAAAAGACACTACCGGATTAGTCGGCAGTGTCTCGCTCGATTTTTGTCCCGTCAAATCGGTATTCGCTGATGAACGTCGTCTTGTCAAAGCCGTATAAGCGGTCGTGGCGGTTCAAGTCGTCGATCGTTTGGAGTGAATTGAACGACGGATCGCCGGCTTGGGGCGTTCGTGATACGTTCAAATAGCGCTCGGTGAAGTCGTCATCCTCGTTCGGAGTCCCGTCGAACGAGAAATGGATCGACTCCACGTCGTCCTCGAGCAGACGGATGATGTCGAGCACGCGCTGTTTCTGTTCATTGGTGTTGTCCCATGCTTCATGCAGCATGACGGAAGCGCCTAAAAACGTCTCTGGATTCAGTTCGAAGATAGACGTCGGTTTCTTTGTATTTACGTCGCGCATTCGCACCGCGTCTTCCGGTACGTTCGCCCGGACCGTCTCTTCACGTGACAAGACGTTCGCGGTGACGAGTCGGTCGTGTAGCGTCGTCTCGGCTTCTTTTACCCAGTAGGCAGGCATGACATCGTCCTGGATCGTGCCGTCCCCATACGTCCGCGCGGAATACGTCCCGCGAAGCGGTGTCGTCTCCAGTTTGAACGTCGCCTTGTATCCAGTCAGTTTCCAGTCCTGTGATACGTCGACATCGACACGCTCCCCGTACGTGTCATAGATGTAGTCTGTATAGCGCTCCGTCGCTTCGCTTCTCCCGTACATCGATCCGGCGACGAGCAAGCCGACTGCGCCAATTAACAACCTTTTCTTCATTTTCTGTTCACCTCTACTACAATGTACCCGAAAAGACCGAATCCCGTCTCGGTCCAAAGTCGTATTCTATTTATTCCCAATTTCCTGTAAACTGAAAGTGCCCTCTAAGAACTATTGCTTTTACGTGTACTAATACATATAATACACTTATACCACGTTTACAAGAGAGGGTGTGACCTATGTTATATAAGATCGATATGAAAAGTGCGGAACCATTATATGAACAAATCGTCAATCAGACGAAAGCGCTCGTCATCCGCGGCATCTTACGACCGGGCGACAAAGTCATGTCGGTCCGTGAGCTCGCGACGGACCTCGTCATCAATCCAAATACCGTCAGCAAGGCGTACCAAGAACTCGAGCGGCTCGGTTTGCTCGAGATGCATCGCGGGCGCGGGACGTTCGTCTCGAAAGACTGGGTTGACCAAAGCGTGTCGCGTGAACCGGTCATAGTTGCGATTAAGAAACTCGCCATCGACTGCCATTATGCGAATGTGGCGCTTGATGAGGCGATAACGATATTTGAGACAGAGTATAAGAAAGTAGGGGAGAACCATGCTGACAGTACAGCAACTGAGTAAGAAAATCGACCGCCAGACCGTGCTTGATGCGATTGACTTCTCGGTCAGACCAGGAGAGATCATCGCCCTCGTCGGTCGTAACGGGGCTGGCAAGACGACACTCTTGCGGACGATGGTCGGCATCATCAGACCCGACACCGGGGACGTCCGCTACGGACCGTCGAGTATTTTTGAGAAAGCTGAATTGAAACGGGACGTCATTTTCGTTCCGGATTCAGCCGACGCGCTCAAACATTACACCGTCAACGAGGCGATGGATTTATACGCCTCGATCTATCCGTCGTTCGACCGGGCCGCGTTCACTGAGACGCTCACGCGCTACAACATCGGCAACAAAAAGATCCGCCAACTGTCAAAAGGGCAAAAGGCGATGGTGACGCTGTCGCTCGCCTTCGCCGTCAAAGCGAGCTATTACCTGCTCGATGAGCCGACTGATGGACTCGATGTCGTCGCCAAGTCCGACGTCTTGAAATTGATGATCGCCCAAGTCGAGGCGCGCAACTGCTCGATTATCGTCTCGAGCCACCAGTTGCACGAGCTCGAACGGATCGCCGACCGCATCATCATGATTGAGAAGGGACGGGTCAAAGCGATCATGTCGCTCGAAGAGGCGCGCGAGTCGAGCGTCAAGCTGCAAGTCGTCTTCAACGACCAAGTACCGGTCGAACTGCTCGAACGAAAAGATATTGAAATCATCAACGTGACGGGACGCGTCGTCTTGTTCATGGCGAAAGAACGGACACAAGAGCTCGACGCGTTCGTCGACGCCCACGACCCGATGCTCGTCGAAGAGATTCCGATGTCGCTCGAAGACATCTTCCGTGTCCAATTAGGAGGTGAGGCAAGTGTCATTTAACGTGTTGTTGAAAAAAGATTGGAAACAAGTTTCGTTGTTATGGATTTTGCTTGTCTTCCTTGGGATTGTCGCGTACACGCTCCCGGTGTGGACACAAATGCAGTCGTTCGATGAACAAGTTCAGGACATTCAAATGAATCCGGACGAGTATGCCGAGTGGTTTAATGGTGATGCGTCGAACGCATCAGTTGAAGAGTTGTTCAACCCGCAATCTAGTTACTGGATTGGCGATTTACAGACACTCATCCCGTATGGTGGAGTCATCTTTCTCTATATCATCTTCGGCTTCTTGATGGCGTCTGTCTTGATTGGCAGTGAACGCAACAGCCAAATGTCTGACTTTGCGATGTCCCTCCCGTTCAACCGGAACCAGTTGTACATATCGAAATGGTTGATTGGGACGAGCGGCATCGTCGTCTCGACACTCCTTGGTGGACCGCTCATGCTTTGGATGATCCATGCGTCACGCTATTCGTTCTTAATTGAAGGACATTCGTTGAAAGTCGCAGCGCTCGTTGGTTTTATGCTATTGACCGGAATTGCTGTTTTCTCGTTGGCGTTATGGATGGGTTCGTTTGGTGGGGAGGCAATCTCGCAAGTGCTCTGGTCGGTCGTCGCACTATTGTTCCCTGTCGGCATCTTATTGCTGATTCAAGGATCGGTCATATCGTTCACTCAAAATACAGAGGGTGTATATAGTGTATTCGAACGTGCGATTGAAAGTGTGTTCTTGCGCGTGATTTCACCGCTTGCGAATGTAATTAACGTCGACACGTATAACCTATATACAGACAACAGCGTGTGGCAAGAGTTCCTAGCCGTTGCTCCATTAAGCGTACTTGCTTTTATTGTCCTATCGTTTGGACTCGGACTCCTTACATTCAACCGGGCCCCGCAAGAGAACAACGGCCGCTTCTTCATGTTCTCGAACTGGCTCTGGTTCGTTCATCTGATGATGGTACTTTGTTTCGCTATGCTTGGTGGGATTATCTTAGCGAATATCGCGTATTCGACGAACAGCATCCTTTACGTCGTCGGCTTCTTAATTGGCGGCTTCCTCGCCCACTTGCTCGCCAAACGTTTGCTCTATCGCTTCAACCTGCAACTCAAATCTTAAGGAGGACGTATCATGAAACGGTTCAGTCTGTTAGTCGTCGCATTGTTGTTTGTACTTTCAGGGTGTAGTGATCCCTCGAAGCGGCCCCCGAGTGCCTTTCAATACGAGGGCACATACGTCGGCGATATCAACGCTGTCGTCGGCATCGCCAAGACGTTGCCGATGCACAACTGTTATAAGTCGATTGAGCTGCAGACGAAAAAACGTCCCTATGGCTTGACCGTCCGTTATCATGATCCGGAGATTGAGCGCATCGAGCAGGAGCAACTCGCCATCCGTAACGCGGCGACGTATTTCACGCTCGTACAAAATACGGAGATCGTCCGTTTCGCGTTCCCGAACCGGACATACGCGTTCTCTCGTCCCGAGATGGAGGCGTGGCTCGGGATCGACTTCTCGACGATCGAGAAAGAAGAAGAGTTGATTGCCCGCTTGGATGAAAAAATTGGGAATGAAGAGCAAACTGAAGCGTACTTCAGACGCGTCTAAAGTGTATGGATTTTTGAATCCATGCACTTTTTTTCGATATTTTCTGAAAATTATCGGGTAAAGGGTAGATGAAAGCGTTTTCTTAGCATTATAATGGAATTAAATGAATGGCTATTCATTCTAAGGAGGAGAATCAATGGAAAAACCGTGGTTACAAGATTATCCAGCTGACATGCCTGAAACGATTGACTACGAGGTGAAACCACTCTATGAGGCACTCAGCCGCGCCGCTAAAGATTTCCCGGACCGGACCGCCGTCTCGTTTATCGGCAAGGATTTGACGTTTGCCCAAATCGATGATGCGGCCCACCGTTTGGCGACGATGTTGCAGTCGAGAGGGTTGCAAAAAGGGGACCGGGTCAGCCTGATGCTCCCGAACTGTCCACAGTACGTGATCTCGTTCTACGCCGTCCTGTATGCCGGTGGGACTGTCGTCCAGACGAACCCGCTCTACACCGAGCACGAGCTTGAAAACTTGATCACCGATTCCGGCGCGAAGATCGTCATCACGCTCGATCTCCTCTATCCGAAGTCGCTCCGGGTGAAAGAGAAGACGGACATTCAAACGATCGTCACGACGAGTATTGCCGACTACCTGCCATTCCCGAAAAATAAGCTGTACCCGATCAAAGTGAAACGTGAGAACAATATCGTCATCGATACGACGGGTTCGGTCGCGTTCAAGGACTTCAAGAACTTTGGACCGGTCAAACCGATCGAGATCGACCCGAAACAAGACGTCGCTGTGCTCCAATACACGGGCGGGACGACCGGACTGCCGAAAGGCGTCATGTTGACGCATTTCAACTTGACGGCGAACGTCGACCAAATTTCGAACTTCTTCTATAAATATAACCGCGGTGACGAGAAGCGCGTCTTGAGCGTCGTCCCGTTCTTCCACGTCTACGGCATGACGTGTTGCTTAAACTTCGGGATGGCGAACGGGTATGAACTCATTCTCGTGCCGCGCTTTGACGTCACCGACGTCTTGAAGACGATCAATAAGAAGAAACCACATTTCTTCCCAGGCGCACCGACGATGTATGTCGGCATCTTGAATGACCCGAAACTGAAGAAATACGATTTGTCCTCGATTGAGGCGTGTATATCAGGATCGGCTCCACTCCCGGTCGAAGTGCAAGAACAGTTCGAGGACATTACGGGCGGGCGCATCGTCGAAGGATACGGCTTGTCCGAGACGTCACCGGTGACGCACGCCAACTTCTTGTGGGATAAACGCATCGTCGGCTCGATTGGGGTGCCGTTATCCGATACTTCTGCTAAAATTGTAAAGGCAGACGGCGAGACACCGGCTGAAGTCGGTGAAATCGGCGAAGTGTTCCTGAATGGACCGCAAGTCATGAAAGGCTACTGGCAAAAACCAGAAGAGACGGCGGCCGTCTTGAAAGATGGATGGCTCGCGACCGGTGACCTCGGCTATATGGGCGAGGACGGGTTCTTCTATATCGTCGACCGGAAGAAAGACATGATTATCGCCGGCGGCTTCAACGTCTATCCGCGCGAGATCGAAGAAGTGCTGTACGAACATCCGGCCGTTAAGGAAGCGGTCTGTATTGGTGTGCCGGATCCGTACCGCGGTGAGACGGTCAAAGCGTTCATCGTCACGCGGGACGGGGTAAATGTGACCGAAGATGAGCTCGACAAGCATTGCCGTGAAAAGCTCGCGGCGTATAAAGTACCAAAGCTGTATGAATTCCGTGACGAGTTGCCGAAGACGTTCGTTGGTAAGATCCTGCGCCGCGTCCTCGTCGACGAAGAGAAGGCGAAACAAGTGAAACAAAGCAGTTGACACCTCTCTTTGACATGATAGAATAATAAATGAATGAACCATCATTCATTTTTCTGCAGCAATAAGGAGCATGGGTGTCTATGAAAAAGAATGTATCAAAAAGTGACCGCATTATCGATGCGGCAGTGAAAGTGATCGCGGACCATGGTTATCACGGTGCAAAGGTGACAGCCATCGCCAAAGAGGCTGGTGTCGCGGACGGAACGATTTATTTGTACTTCAAAAATAAGGAGCATCTGTTGATCGAACTGTTCCAGACGAAGATGGGCCTGTTCATCGACTACTCGAAGCAACAGATCGAGCAGGAGACGACGGCAGGCGACAAGCTGTACCAGTTGATCGAGTCGCATCTCAAGCAGCTGTCGGTCGACTACGACCTCGCCGTCGTGACGCAAATCGAGCTCAGACAGTCGAACTTGGCGCTCCGCCAAAAAATCAGTGAAGTGTTGAAGCCGTATTTGAACTTGATCGATGCGGTCGTCAAGCACGGCATCGAGACCGGGGAGTTTGACCAGGACCTCGACTACCGGCTGGCGCGACAAATGATTTTCGGCACGATCGATGAAGTGGTCACGAGTTGGATGGCGAGCGGCTTCAAGTACGACTTGATGTCGACGTTACCGAAAGTACACCATATGTTGAAAAAAGGGCTTGCTTAACCGTAAGCCCTCTCGCTAGCTCAAAAAATGAATGCTGATTCATGAATGATGGTGCGAACAACTTAAAGGGGGAACTACGATGAATATTTTTGTGTTGCTGAAGCGTACGTTCGATACAGAAGAAGCGATCCAACTTGAGAACGGGGAGATCCAAGAAGACGGTGCCGAATTCATCATCAACCCATACGACGAGTATGCGGTCGAAGAAGCGATCCGCAAGCGTGACGATCTCGGGGGAGAAGTCACGGTCGTGACGGTCGGACCGGACGACGCGGACAAAGAACTACGGACGGCGCTCGCGATGGGGGCAGACAAAGCGGTCCGCATCTCGATCGAGGACGATGTCGAGGACGCGGATCACGTGACGATCTCGAAAGTGCTCGCCACATACTTGAAAGAGCAAGCACCTGACCTCATCTTCGCCGGTAACGTCGCCATCGACGGCGGCAGCGGACAAGTGGCGCCACGTGTCGCGGAACTTTTGGACATGAACTACGTGACGACGATCACGAAGCTCGACATCAACGGCACGACGGCGACGGTCACACGTGACGTCGAAGGGGACACCGAAGTGATCGAAGTCAATCTCCCACTCCTCGTGACGGCACAACAAGGGTTGAACGAACCGCGCTATCCAAGCCTTCCTGGCATCATGAAAGCGAAGAAGAAGCCGCTCGAAGAACTCGAGTTGTCAGACATTGACCTCGATGAAGACGAGATCGGCGCGAAAATCGAGACGATTGAACGGTTCTTGCCGGAAGAGAAGAAAGCGGGACGTATCCTTGAAGGGGACACGTCGACACAAGTGAGCGAGCTCGTTCAATTACTTCGCACGGAAGCCAAAGTCATTTAAGGGGGACATCACATATGAAAGCTTTAGTACTCGCAGAAGCGCGCGAAGGCGCGTTACGGAACGTATCATTTGAAGCGATCGCCGCAGCGAAACAACTGACGGACGACGTGACGGCAGTCGTCATTGGGGATGACGTCAAAGCACTCGCGACTGAACTCGGGGAGTACGGCGCAGCGCGCGTCCTCGTCATTGAAGACGAGCGACTCAAACATTACACGCCGGACGGTTACGGCCAAGTGCTCCGCCAAATCATCGACCAAGAAGGACCGGACATGATCGTCCTCGGTCACACTGCACTCGGAAAAGATATCGCACCGAAACTCGCGGCCCGTCTTGACGCCGGTCTCATCAGTGACGTCGTCTCGATCGAAGGCTCAGGGCGAGACGCCGAATTCGTCCGTCCGATCTACTCGGGTAAAGCGTTCGAGAAAGTGAAGTTCAAAGATTCGGTCATGTTCTTCACGATCCGTCCGAACAACATCGACGCACTTCCACGTCAAGCGGGGGCGAGCGTGTCGGTCGAGACGCCAGCCGTCGAATTGAAAGACCTTGCTATGATTGTCAAAGAAGTCGTCCGTAAAGCGACCGGCAAAGTCGATCTCGCGGAAGCGAAAGTCATCGTCGCCGGAGGACGTGGCGTCAAGAGCGAGGACGGATTCAAACCGCTCGAAGAACTCGCTGAATTACTCGGCGGCGCGGTCGGTGCTTCACGTGGAGCCTGTGACGCGGACTATTGCGACTATGCACTCCAAATCGGTCAGACTGGTAAAGTCGTCACGCCGGACCTTTATATCGCCTGCGGGATCTCTGGGGCGATTCAACACTTGGCCGGGATGAGCAACGCCAAAGTCATCGTCGCGATCAACAAGGACCCGGAAGCGAACATCTTCAGCGTGGCCGACTACGGCATCGTCGGCGACTTGTTCGATGTCGTGCCGCTCTTGACGGAAGAGTTCCGAAAACACCTCGTCAATAGCTGATGGGCATAACGTTTGGGGAAAGTTACCCTCCGTGGTATACTCTGAACATGAAATGCAAGAGAGTTCTTAATTGAACTGTCTCATCTTACTGGGGAGGTATTTACCAAATGGCTATTAAACATGCAACGACTCAAACATTTGAACAAGAAGTGAAAGAGGGCGTCGTCCTCGTTGATTTTTGGGCAGCATGGTGTGGACCGTGCCGCATGATCGCACCGGTTCTTGAAGAACTCGATCAAGAGATGGGCGACCAAGTCCAAATCGTTAAACTCGACGTTGACGAAAACCCTGAAGTAGCGGGCGCTTTCCAAATCCAAAGCATTCCGACACTCATGATGTTCAAAGACGGACAACCTGTCTCGAAAACAATGGGCTTCCAACCAAAAGAAGCGCTTAAAGAGTTTATCGCGTCAGCACAATAAAACGTACAGCCGATTGGGAGACCGATCGGCTGTTTTTTGTTTACTTCGTTAGGGAAGAAGGAGTTTAGTGAGCGAGCGAAGAATTAATTGGGTTAAGGTTTACCATCGATACGGAAGCGAATCCACATTTGAAATCCGGCTTGAGAGAGCTTACATATGGCGTTCGAATTCAATTTTTTTTAGTCGTTTTTTGTCGACTCCCTTCATATTTAACAGTTCAGGTTTTTTTAGCCGCGGCTAGAAAAGCGGGAAGCTTTTATCATGGAAACAGCCTGAAAATTTAAGCTATACTCATGAGGAAGACGTGATGGCGTCAAATGAACTTAATATTTGATGCCATCGTTGTAAGACTCTGTTCGAAGGAGGAATTTTCTTGTCGGTGTTACATTTAGCTATCTTATTGCCGCTCCTCGCGGCACCGTTCATCCCGTTTTTGTTTCGGGCGTTGAAACGGATCCATACGGGCTGGTTCGTACTGGTCGTCCCGGTACTCCTGTTCGTCTACTTCTTCCGCTTCATCGGAATCACGAGTGCGGGAGACGTCGTGAGCGAAACGGTCGAGTGGATGCCGTCGCTCGGGATCAACTTTACTGCTTACGTGGACGGGCTTGGACTACTGTTTGCCCTCCTCATTACAGGGATTGGGGCGCTCGTCGTCCTGTATTCGATTTACTACTTGAACAAAGATAAAGAGTCGCTCGGGCACTTTTATGTGTACTTGCTTCTCTTCATGGGTGCGATGCTCGGTGTCGTCCTCTCGGATAACATGGTCGTCATGTACATGTTCTGGGAACTCACGTCGATTTCGTCGTTCCTGTTGATCGGGTATTGGTATGAGAAAGAACGCTCTCGCTATGGGGCCCGCAAGTCGATGCTCATCACCGTGTTCGGTGGTCTGTCGATGCTCGGCGGGATCGTCATCTTGGAGTCGATCGTCGGATCGTTCAGCATCCGCGACATGGTCGCGAATCAGGCGCTTATCGCCGAAAGTCCGTTCTTCGTCGCCGCCATGATTTTGATTTTGCTTGGGGCGTTCACGAAGTCGGCGCAATTCCCGTTCCACATCTGGTTGCCGGACGCGATGGAAGCACCGACCCCGGTCAGTGCGTACTTGCACTCGGCGACGATGGTCAAGGCCGGGCTCTACTTGGTCGCCCGGATGAGTCCGGTGTTCCAAGAGTCGTCACTCTGGCTATGGATCATCGTCTCGGTCGGAACGTTCACGTTGTTCTGGGGATCATTCAACGCCGTCAAACAGACGGACTTGAAAGGGATACTCGCGTTCTCGACGGTCAGTCAGCTCGGTCTCATCATGTCGCTGCTCGGCCTTGGCGCCGCGGCGCTTCACTATGACGGGATCGACGACAACATCTTCATGGTCGCGACGATCGCGGCCATCTTCCACTTGATCAACCACGCCACGTTCAAAGGATCGTTGTTCATGATGGTCGGGATCGTCGACCATGAGACGGGCACGCGTGACATCCGCAAGCTCGGCGGTCTCATGACCGTCATGCCAATCACGTTCACGATCGCCGTCATCGGCTCATTGTCGATGGCCGGGTTACCGCCATTCAACGGCTTCCTCAGTAAAGAGATGTTCTTGAAGGCGACGACGAAAGTGTTCTCGATGGACTTCTTCGCGCTTGATACGATTGGGATCTTGATTCCTGTCGTCGCGTTCATCGCGAGTGTGTTCACGTTCATCTACAGCTTGATCATCTTTACGCGGACGTTCATGGGGAAAGCCAAGTTCGACGAATTGCCGAAACAGCCGCACGAGGCACCGATCGGGATGCTCATTCCGCCGGCGATTTTAGCCATCCTCGTCGTCGTCCTCGGTTTCGTTCCGAACGTGTTGTCGAACTCGCTCATCAAGCCTGCCGTCGAGTCGATCTATCCGACGCTCGTCGCGAGCGGGCAAGAGGTCAAAGTCGACATTTACTTCTGGCACGGACTTACTCCAGAGCTATTCATGACGCTCGGGATTATCGCCCTCGGGACGCTCATGTTCTTCATGATCAACAAGTGGATGGGGATCTACAACCATATCCCGAACCGGTTGACGCTGAACGGCATGTATGACGGGTCTCTCGTCTGGTCGAACAAAGCAGCTTACCGTTTTAAAGACAATTACATGACCGGATTCATCCGGTCCTACTTGATCTACATCTTCCTGTTCTTATCAGGGATGCTGTTGTTCTCGATGTACTGGTTCGACCTGTTCAACTTCTCGTTCGGCGAGATGGAGGCTGTCGCACCGTATGAATATGTGCTCGGGGCGGTCGTCATTTTGGCGGCGCTCGCGATTCTGTTCATGGGCTCACGCCTGCCATCGATCATCTTGCTCGGGGTCATCGGCTATTCGGTCGCCTTGTTCTTCGTGTTCTTCGGAGCACCGGACCTCGCCTTGACGCAGCTCGTCATCGAGACGGTATCGGTCGCCTTGTTCTTGCTCGTGTTCTATCACATGCCGGAGATCAGCAGAAAAGAAGTTCGCATCAAATTCAAAGTGGAGAACGCGATCGTGTCGGTCATCGTTGGGGTGACGGTCATGTTGCTCAGCTTCATGGCACTATCAAACCGGTCGTTGTCCTCGATCTCTGAATATTATAAAGAGAACGTCTACGACTTGGCAGCTGGGAAGAACATGGTCAACGTCGTTCTTGTCGACTTCCGGGGCTTTGATACGCTGTTCGAGATCGTCGTACTTGCCGTTGCGGCAATCGGGATCTATACGATGATCAAGTTTAGAACGACAGAACGCACGAAAGGAGCACATGAACATGAATCGGAAAAATGATCAAGTGAATGACGTCATCTTACAGACGGCCGCGGTGATCATCTTCTTCATCATCATCATGTTTTCAATCAACCTATTCTTCGCCGGGCACTATTCTCCAGGCGGCGGGTTTGTCGGTGGATTGATGACGGCTGCTGCTCTCGTGTTGTTACTGCTCGCGTTCGACTCGAAGACGCTTGCGAACGTCTTACCGTTCGACTATCGGATCATGACGGCAGTCGGTCTTGTCATTGCGATGCTAACATCGCTCCACAGCATCTTTTGGGATCGTCCGTTCCTGACACACGCTTATGACAAGTTCGATTTGCCGCTGCTTGGTGAACAGACGCTTCACACGGCCATCGCTTTTGACTTAGGCGTCTACCTTGTGGTCATCGGTGTGACGATGACGATCATTCAAACGATTGGAGAGAGTGAATAATGGAAATCTTCGTTAGCATCATCATCGGGGTACTGACGATGAGCGCGGTCTACATGATTCTCTCAAAGAGTTTGTTGCGCATCATCATCGGTACCGGCCTGCTCAGTCACGCAGCCCACTTGCTCGTCTTGACGATGGGTGGACTGAAGACGGGAGCGGCACCTGTCCTCGTCGACGGGGTCACGGAATATACTGACCCGCTGCCGCAAGCGCTCGTCTTGACGGCGATCGTCATCAGCTTCGGTGTGACGGCGTTCTTCTTGGTACTCGCTTATCGGACGTACCAGGAGTTGACCACGGATAATATTGAGGAAATGAAAGGAACGGAATCGAATGATTAACTTACCAATCTTTCCGATTGTCATCCCTGCACTTGCAGCTATCATTTTGATGTTCGCACCGAAACAGGTACGCCTACAACGTGTGATGGCACTCGGGGCTTTACTTGTCACGTTCGCGGTATCGGTGTTGCTCGTCTTCACCGTATCGCAAGACGGTATCTTGACCGTCAACCTCGGGAATTGGCCCGCACCGTTCGGAATCACGCTCGTCTCGGATATGTTGTCGGCACTTCTCGTCACAACATCGACGGTGATCGTATTCTTCATCGTTTGGTTTGCGACGCATTATTTCTCGGACGCTTATGAATCGAACTACGTGTACGTCGCGATGTTATTTTTACTCGTCGGTGTCAACGGCGCCTTCACGACGGGCGATATTTTCAACTTGTTCGTCTTCTTTGAAGTCTTCCTCATCTCTTCGTACGTCTTGATCGTACTCGGTGGGAAAGGCGTCCAGTTGCGCGAGTCGATCAAATACTTGCTCGTGAACGTCATCGCGTCGGCGCTGTTCGTCATGGCCGTCGCACTTCTTTACGGCGTCGTCGGGACGCTCAGTCTCGCTGACTTGGCACAGAAGATCCCGCTCGTCGAAAATCAAAACGTCATCACCGTCATCGGTGTCTTGTTCGTCATCGTGTTCGGTATGAAAGGGGCGCTCGTCCCGTTGCACTACTGGCTGCCTGGATCGTACGTCGTTGCCCCGACGCCGATCCTCGCTATGTTCGGTGCCTTGCTCACAAAAGTCGGCGTCTATTCGATCTTACGGACGTACACGCTCTTGTTCGACACGGGGTCGTTCATGCAGACGTTCTTGATCGTGCTCGCCGTGCTGACGATCGTCATCGGGATGACCGGGGCGATCGCCTATAACGATGTGAAGTTGATCATCATCTACAACATCATGATCGCGGTCGGCGTCATCCTTTACGGGATCGCTCTCAATACGCAGACGTCGCTTGAAGGGGCGCTCTACTATTTGATGCACGACATGCTCATCAAGGCCGCCTTGTTCATGCTCGTCGGGATGATGATCGGGATCACCGGTTCCGGTCAACTTCGCGACATGGGTGGATTGATCACTCGGTTCCCGCTGTTCGGATGGACGTTCTTCATCGCCGCGTTGTCACTCGCCGGCATTCCGCCGCTCAGTGGCTTCTTCGGTAAATTGTTGATCGTTCAAGGCGGGGTGGCCGACGGCGACTTGTTCGGCCCGCTTCTCATCTTGCTGTCGAGCTTGTTCGTTCTGTTCTCGGTTATTAAGATTTTCCTCTATGGGTTCTGGGGAGAAGAGAGACGCGTCTATGACGGTCCGCTCGTCCCGTATATGAACCGACTCATCGTGCCGACGTTGTTACTCGTCGCAGTGGCCGTCGCGTACGGATTTGGAGCCGAGGCGATGCATCCGTTCATTACCCAGGCAATCGAACCGCTCATCGAACCGGAAATCTACATCGATGCCGTGATTAAGGAGTGATTTAGACATGGCTTACCAACTACTCATCAACTTTTTCTTGGCGTTCATCTGGATGTTCTTCTCCGGTACGTTCACGACGAGCGGGTTTCTCGTCGGTTACTTGCTCGGGTTACTCGTCATCTTCATGATGCGGCGGTTCTTCAAATCTGAAGGTACGGGCTTTTACTTCACACGTGTGATCAAGCTGTTCAAGCTGTTCTTGATTTTCGCACGTGAGCTCGTCATGGCGAACTTCGAGGTGTTACGTCTCGTCTTGAGCCCGAAATTGAAGATTCAACCTGGTATCTTCCGATATGAAACGTCACTTCGCTCGAGTTGGAAAATCAGCCTGTTGTCGATGCTGATCTCGCTCACACCAGGGACGCTCGTCGTCCAAGTCTCAAAAGATAATAAAATACTTTATATCCACGCACTCAACATGCCGGATAAAGAGGCGCTCAAACGCGACATCTACAATAACTTTGAATCAACCATTAAGGAGGCGACGGAATGAGCATATTAGATATTGTAATTTACATTGCGCTCGCCATTCTCTTGTTTGCCATGCTCGGCATGCTGTATCGGGTCATCAAAGGGCCGACGACGGCTGACCGTGTCATCGCGCTCGACTCGATCGGGATCGCGTTGATCTCGGTCGTCGCGCTATTGTCGATCTTGCTCGACACGACGATGTTCTTCGAGGTCATTCTTTTGCTCAGTATCCTCGCCTTCATCGGTACGGTGGCGTTCTCGAAATTCTTAGAGAGAGGGGAGATCATTCATCATGACCGCGACAACGATCTTTGATATATTGACTGGCGTTTTCACGATCATCGGAGTGTTCTTCACGGTCGTTGCGGCGATCGGCCTCATCCGTTTGCCGGACGTCTATTCGCGGACGCACGCGGCATCGAAGTCGGCGACGCTCGGCGTCATGTTCGTCTTGTTCGCGGCGGTGCTCCACGTCTGGGTCGACCAACGTATCTTCGATGCACGTCTCTTGCTCGGCTTGTTCTTCGTCTTGTTGACCGCACCGGTCGGCGGACACTTGCTCGCTCGGGCGGCTCACGCTAAAGGCGTCCCGCTCTGGGAGAAGTCGTTACAGGACGCGCTCAAAGAAGATAAGGAAAAAGGGATCGAATGACGAAAGGCTCTTCCATACGACATGGAAGAGCCTTTTTTTACATCAAGTGTGTCAAATCAGAGGCGGACGTCGGATAGGCGAACTCTAAGTGCTTAACGTGTTGATGGCTGATATTGTTTTGTATAATAAACGAGAACAAGTTGATGAGCTCGGGCGCGTGTTGCCCGATCAAGTGAGCGCCGATGACGCGGCCGTCTTTGCTGAGTAAGACGCGCGAGAAGGCGGACGCGTCATTGACCCGTTCATACGTAAGGAAGTGGGACATGTCATTATCCCTGCATTCATAGTCGATCCCGAGCGATTTCGCCTCGTCGACCGTCAGACCGACTTTGGCGATTGGCGGCGTCGTGAACACGACCGTCGGGGCCGGGCGCTCCGGCAACGGACGTGTGTTGTTCCGCAACAGGTTAAGGGCGGCGATCCGTCCTTCTTGCCCGGCAAACGGAGTGAGTGCCGGGTTCGGACTTTTGGCGACGTCGCCGGCAGCATAGACGTTCGCGTTCGTCGTCTGTAAATAGTCGTTGACGGTGATCCCGTCCTTGTCCGCCTCGATGCCGGCCGCATCCAACCGTAGCCGCTCGATGCTCGGGATACGACCCGTGGCGTTAAGGACGAGCCCTTCTAGGGTAGAGTCATCTGATAACGTCAAGACGTTCCCGTCGAGCTTGACGGGCTCGAGCCCGAACCGGACGTCGATGCCGATGTGGACCGTCTCATCGATGAGCCGCTTCACAATTTTTCGGTCGAACTGTTTAAGCGCCCGCGACCGGATGAGGAGCGTGACAGCGCTGCCGAACCGGCGGAGAATGTGCGCGAACTCGAACGCGATGTATCCGGCACCGACGATGGTGATCCGCTCGGGCACGTCCTCGAGGTCGAATACGTCGTCGCTCGTGATGGCGTCTTCACCTCCTGGGATGTCGAGCGGTCGCGGAAGTTGGCCGGTCGCGATCAAAAATTGATGTGCCGAGATCTCATGGCCTTCGATGACGATCGAGTCCTCATCGATAAAGTGGGGCTCGCCCTCGTATAAGTCGATGTCATCTTCTTTCCACTTGTGCATTTTCGTCGTCGGGATGGCGAAGCGGTATTCATCGATACGTCGCTTGAAGGCGCGCCAGTCGAGCGTGATGTCACCTTTGACGCCGAGCGGTTTCATGCGTTCGACTTTGGCGATGAGTTCCGCCCCTTCCGCGAGCATCTTTTTCGGGTCGCACCCGCGTTGTGGGCACGTCCCGCCGAACGTCCAATTCTCGACGATGGCAATCCGTTTACCGGCGTCGCGTAAAACGCTCGCGGCTTGACTCGCTGCCGAACCGCTGCCGATGATGATTACGTCATATCGTTTCATCAAAAACCCTCCCTCTGAGACTACACCAATTTTTTCCCGTCTTGGAGGAAGCTAAACTGAGGTGATAAAATTTGAGTCAAACTGACCACATTAAACATAAATTGGCGCTGCTCCCGGACGAACCGGGCTGTTACTTGCATAAGAACGAGTATGGCGAGATCGTCTACGTTGGGAAAGCGAAAAACTTAAAGAATCGCGTCCGCTCTTATTTTACTGGGGCACACGATATTAAAACGATGCGTCTCGTCGCCGAGATCCGTGACTTCGAATATATCGTCACGGCGAGCGAGCTCGAGGCACTCTTGCTCGAGATGACGCTCATTAAAAAACACGACCCGAAATACAACATCCGGTTGAAAGACGACAAATCGTATCCGTATATTAAAGTCACGAACGAGCCGTACCCGCGGCTGCTCACGACACGTAAGTTGAAACGAGACGGCGGCCATTACTTCGGGCCATACCCGAACGCCTACGCCGCCAACGAGACGAAACGGTTGCTCGACAAGCTGTATCCGCTCCGGAAATGTCAGCCGATGCCACGGAAGCTCTGTCTGTACTACCACATCGGCCAATGTCTCGGTCCTTGTGAACTCGCTGTCGACACCGACGAGCAGAAGTCGATCGTCCAAGAGATCCGCCGTTTCTTGAACGGGGAGACGAGCGAGACGCTCGCCAAGCTCCAAGTCGATATGCATCTTGCGGCCGAGGATATGCAGTTCGAGCGGGCGGCCGAGCTCCGCGACCAGATCCGGGCCGTCGAGTCGATCATGAACAAACAGAACATGATCACGGCCGACCCGACGGCGCGCGACGTCTTCGGCTATACGCTCGACCGGGGCTGGATGTGCGTCCAAGTGTTCTATATGCGCGGCGGCAAGATGATCGAACGCGACGTCTCGTTGTTCCCGCTCCACGGGGAACCGTCAGAAGAACTCGAGAGCTTCATCGTCCAGTTCTATGAGCAGAACGTGTTGCCAAAAGAAATACTCGTCCCAGAGATCGTCCGAATCGACTTGTTAGTCGAGGCGCTCGGGACGAAAGTGATGCAACCGAAACGCGGAGCGAAACGACAGTTGCTCGAGCTTGCGACGAAAAACGCGGGCATCGCCTTGAACGAGAAGTTCGAACTGCTCGCGCGTGATGAAGAGCGGACATTGCTCGCGATGCGTGAACTCGGTGAGGCGATTGGCATCCCGAACTTGTCGCGCGTCGACATCATCGATAACGCCAACATCCAAGGGGCTGACGCCGTCTCGGCGCTCGTCGTCTTTGAGGACGGCAAGCCGCTCAAGAAAGAATATCGGAAGTACAAGATCCGGACCGTCCAAGGACCGGACGATTACGAGACGATGCGCGAAGTCGTCCGCCGCCGTTTCAGGCGATTGTTGACCGAGGAGAAACGTCTGCCGGATCTTCTATTGATCGATGGGGGACTCGGCCAGTTGAACGCCGCCCTTGACGTGTTGCAGAATGAGTTCGGCCTCGATTTGCCGGTCGGATCGCTGAAGAAGGATGACCGCCACCGGACGAGCCAGCTTCTGTTCGGTGAAGGCGGCAGTGTCGTCGAATTGAACTCACGGTCAAGCGCATTCTATCTGTTGCAACGGATGCAAGACGAGGTTCACCGTTTCGCCATCACGTTCCACCGCAGCTTGCGGACGAAGAAGATGACGCAGTCGGTGCTCGACGATATCCCGGGTGTCGGACCGAAGCGGCGTCAGCAACTGATCCGTCATTTTGGGTCGATGAAACAGATCCGTCTCGCCTCGCTCGAACAGTTGAAAGAAGCGGGACTACCTGAGAAGCTCGCCCAAATCGTGCTCGAGCATGTGCATGAGAAGACAGATGAATAAGAAGAGCCGATGCGGTCGCATCGGCTCTTCTTATTCGTACGTATCTTTTCGGTCTAATTGGACGGTGATGTGGACGGCCTGACGCCCCGGGTCGGCATAGCCTTCAGCGACGCATTGGAAACGCCCGGCAATCTGTTCAGCCAAAAACCCAGCCTCGAGTTGGTAATATCCGTTCGCTTTCTCTTGGGTCGCAGGCGGTGGAGTGAGTTCGAACACGAACTTGCTCTCTTTTTCTTTCACGAGCGTCAAATCTCCCCAACCGGCTTCCGAGAAGAACGCAGTCAGTTCTTCATTCGGCATCGTCGGGAATTTGCGGGCGACCCGTTTTCCGGACCAATAGATGACTTGGGCGTAATCGTCCCCAAGCAAATCTGTCAACACATAGTCGCGAAGCAGTTCGATCGCGAAAGTGGGTTGGCTCATCGTTTCCATCTTATTCCATCACTCCAATCTTTCTATACTATTATAACGACAAATTTGGATTTGGTCACCGGGTATTTTCTAAAAGAATGTGGGACAAATCGGCTAGGTTATCTTGTCATACAAATTTCACAAGAGTAGAATAGGAGACAGAAAGCTATATTTACATTTGAAAACGCTTTTATTTACAAAACGAGCCAAGGGCTCGTGAAAAGGGGGAACTAGAATGGCAGCGCGTCGTGACTATTTCAGTCGTAAAGTCCATTCGCTACTTGGGGTCATTCCAATCGGCCTGTTTTTGATCGTCCATTTGTCGGTCAACTACTATATCGTCGATGGGGTGGAATCGTTCAACAAGGCAGCAAAATTTATGGAGAGCTTACCGTACTTGTACTTCCTTGAAGTGACAATCATCGCTTTGCCGATGATTTTCCACGGTGTGTACGGCGTGTATTACGCCTTCCTCGGTTCGATCAATACGAACCGATACTCATACGCGCGGAACTGGATGTACATGATCCAACGCTTCACGGGCGTATTCCTCGTCATCTTCATCGCGTGGCACGTTTGGGAAACGCGCTTGGCGAAGTTGCGTGGCGTCGAGGTCAATGCGGAGATGATGCAAAACATCGTCGACAATCCGCTCATGCTCATCTTCTACATAGTCGGGATCCTCTCGGCTACGTTCCACTTCGCGAACGGTCTCTGGTCGTTTGCCATCACGTGGGGAATCACACAGTCGCCGCGTTCACAACACTTCATGAGCTACGTCTCTGGAGCCGTGTTCTTGGCACTATCTTTTGTCGGCATCCGTTCAATCTTGACGTTCGCGGGCATCTTGTAATAGGGGGAAATGTATATGGCAAATCAAAGTTTGATCGTCATCGGTGGCGGTCTAGCTGGACTCATGGCGACAATCAAGTCGGCAGAGATGGGTGTTCCGGTTAAACTATTCTCGCTTGTACCGGTCAAGCGTTCACATTCAGTTTGTGCTCAAGGCGGCATCAACGGAGCCGTCAACACGAAAGGGGAAGGGGATTCTACTTGGCAACACTTCGATGACACGGTTTACGGCGGGGACTTCCTTGCCAACCAACAGCCAGTCCAAAAGATGGCAGAAGCGGCACCGAAGATCATCCACATGTTCGACCGGATGGGCGTCATGTTCAACCGGACGCCAGAAGGTTTGCTCGACTTCCGCCGCTTCGGCGGCACGCTCTATCATCGGACGGCTTACGCCGGCGCGACGACAGGGCAACAGCTCTTGTACGCGCTAGACGAACAAGTCCGTCGCTTCGAGGCGCAAGGTCTTGTCGAGAAGTATGAGGGCTGGGAGTTTCTCCGTGCCATCGTCGACGAAACGGGTATCTGCCGCGGTGCGGTCTGTCAGGATTTACGCTCGATGGAAATTAAAGCGTTTCCATCGGATGCGGTCATCCTCGCGACAGGCGGCCCAGGTGTTATCTTCGGCAAATCGACGAACTCGGTCATCAACACAGGCCAAGCGGCTGGAGCTGTTTACCGCCAAGGTGCCGTCTACGCCAACGGGGAGTTCATCCAAATCCACCCGACGGCGATCCCAGGGGACGACAAGCTTCGGCTCATGAGTGAGTCGGCGCGTGGAGAAGGTGGACGTGTTTGGACATACAAAGACGGAAAACCTTGGTACTTCCTTGAAGAGAAGTATCCGGACTACGGAAACCTCGTACCGCGTGACATCGCGACACGTGAGATTTTCGAAGTCTGCGTCAACCAAAAGCTCGGCGTCAACGGCGAGAACATGGTCTATCTCGATTTGTCGCATAAAGATTCGAAAGAACTCGACATCAAGCTCGGCGGTATTCTTGAAATTTATGAGAAGTTCGTCGGCGACGATCCGCGTAAAGTACCGATGAAAATCTTCCCGGCCGTTCACTACTCGATGGGTGGACTATGGGTCGACTACGATCAAATGACGAACATCCCAGGGCTGTTCGCAGCCGGCGAGTGTGACTATTCGATGCACGGGGCGAACCGTCTCGGTGCGAACTCACTCTTGTCTGCCGTTTACGGTGGGATGGAGGCCGGGCCTGCGGCGGTCAACTACATGCGCGGTCTTGACCAAGCGACCGAGAGCGTGCCAGAAGCGCTCTTCAACTTCAACGAACGTGAAGAAATCGAGCGGTTCAATGACATCCTCGCGATGGAAGGTACGGAGAACGCCTACCAGATTCACCGGGAACTCGGCGAACTCATGACCGACAACGTCACGGTCGTTCGTTACAACGATAAGCTCGAAGCGACAGACTTGAAGCTTCGCGAGCTACGCGAACGCTACAACAACATCTCAGCGACCGATACGGCGCGCTGGAGCAACCAAGGTGCCTCGTTCATCCGTCAACTCGACCACATGCTCGACCTCGCGCGCGTCATCACGCTCGGCGCCCTTAAACGCGACGAGAGCCGTGGCGCTCATTACAAACCGGACTTCCCGGAACGGAATGACGAGTTGTTCATGAAGACGACGATGGCACGTTACAACGAAGGGGAAGTCGATATCTCGTTTGAAGAGATCGACGTTTCGTTAATCCCGCCACGTAAACGGGATTACTCGAAGAAAGGGGCGAAGACGAAATGACGACGCCGATGCAGTCTGAGCATAAAGATATTCGTTTTATCATCGAACGCCAGGACGGTCCGGATCAAGCGACCTATACGGAAGAGTTCTCGGTCCCATATCGTCCGAACATGAACGTCATCTCGGCGCTCATGGAGATCCGCCGCAACCCGGTCAACGCTGAAGGCAACAAGACGACACCGATCACCTGGGACATGAACTGTCTTGAGGAAGTGTGCGGCGCTTGTTCGATGATCATCAACGGCAAGCCGCGCCAGTCGTGTACGGCGCTCGTCGATAAACTCGAGCAGCCGATCCGCCTTGCTCCGATGAAGACGTTCCCGGTCATCCGTGATCTTCAAGTCGACCGTCAGCGCATGTTCGACGCTTTGAAAAAAGTGAAGGCGTGGGTACCGATCGATGGCACGTACGACCTCGGTCCAGGACCACGGATGCCAGAGAACAAACGTCAATGGGCATATGAGTTGTCGAAATGTATGACGTGCGGTGTCTGCCTTGAGGCTTGCCCGAACGTCAACGACAAGTCGAACTTCATCGGCCCGGCCGCACTCTCACAAGTCCGTCTCTTCAACTCGCATCCGACCGGCGCTTTCCACGCGGAAGAACGTCTCGAAGCGCTAATGGAAGATGGAGGCATCATGCAGTGCGGAAACGCGCAAAACTGTGTCGAGGTTTGTCCGAAAGGCATTCCGCTCACGACGTCAATCGCCGCGATGAACCGTCAGACGACGCTTCACTCGTTCAAACAGTTCTTCGGCAGCGACAAAGGTCGTACCGGTTCTGCGGTCGAGGCGTAACGTTTGCCGATGTCAAAGTATTTTCGGGAACCCGGTTGGGAAACGCGTGTCAGGTCAGGAATCGAGCTCGACGTCAAAGTCCGTTTTTCGGAGTGCGACCCGTACGGCCATATGAATAACACGATCCCGTTCATCTATTTTGAGGATGCGCGGATCGAGCTGCTCGAAGCGACAGGATTTTCCTTGAAAGACGGTTTCGTCGTCGTGGCGGACGCCCAGTGCGATTACGTCCGACAAGTGATGCCGCGGCAACAGTTGAAGGTGTATGCCAATGTCTTGACGGTCGGAAACACTTCATGTGATATTCATTACGGCGCATATGATGGAGATCAACTCATGTTCGCGGGCCGTACGAGCCTCGTGCATTTGTCAAAAACCGGTCGCCCGGTCGAATGGACTCCAGAATATAAAAATCGCTTGCAGAATTTTTGCGAATCCGCTATCATTTGATAATGAGTTCACAAACAAAAATTTCTGCCGGTTCGCCTGCAGAATTCAGATTTGAAGGGAGACTATCACGTCATGGAAAAAACATTCACAGTCGTTGCTGATTCAGGAATCCACGCTCGTCCAGCTACTCAGTTGGTCAACACAGCTTCTAAGTTCCAATCAGATATCAACCTTGAGTACAATGGTAAGACAGTTAACTTGAAGTCGATCATGGGTGTACTTTCACTCGGAATCGCTAAAGATTCAACAATCAAGATCACTGCAGCAGGTGACGATGCAGAAGAAGCGGTTAACACGCTTTCTGACATGCTCACTAGCGAAGGTCTTGCTCAGTAATTCGAGCAACGGACGAGGCGGCCAATCGGCTACCTCGTCTTTTTTGTTTGTCATGACACCGTTTCTTTTTTGGATACGGCTTTTTTGGTAAGATAGATGGGAATGGAAGTGATATTTATGAAACGAGCGATTGGAGTACTCGATTCAGGTGTTGGCGGCTTGACCGTAGTCAAAGAACTGATCCGCCAGCTGCCGAAAGAAGAAATCATCTATATCGGCGACACGGAGCGCTGTCCGTATGGGCCGCGCCCGCACGATGAGATTGAAGCATATACGTGGGAATTGATTGAATTCCTATTAGAAAAAGACGTTAAGATGATCGTCATCGCCTGCAACACGGCGACGGCTGTCGTCTTGAAAGAAGCGCGCAAGCGCCTCAACATCCCGGTCATCGGTGTCATCGACCCGGGCGCCCGGGCCGCCGTCAAAGGCACGCGCAACAAACATATCGGTGTCATCGGCACGAAGATGACGGTCGAAAGCAATTCGTACGAGACGGCGCTCCGTCACGTCGCGGGCGAGATTGATGTCTATTCGCTCGCTTGCCCGCCGTTCGTGCCGCTCGTCGAAGCCGGCGAACTGAGCGGCGAACGCGTCCGGTCGATCGTCGCCGAGACGATTCTTCCGCTCCAAGATTCGGAGATGGACACGCTCATCCTTGGGTGCACCCATTATCCGTTGCTAGCGCCGGTCATCCAAGACGTCGTCGGACCCGATGTCCACTTGATTTCGTCAGGTGATGAGACGGCGCTCGAAGTGGCAGCGATCCTTGATTTTAAAGAACTTGAGAACGATTTGGATACCATCCCGACGCATCAGTTTTATGCGACCGGGGATGTCGCCATCTTCAACCGATTGGCGACAGAGTGGCTTGGCCAACCCGTGAAAGCGGAGAAAGTAGAGGTGTCTGGTGTCGATGCGTAACGAAAGACAACATGATGAACTGCGTACCGTTGAGATCATTCCGCACGTAAACAAACATGCCGAAGGCTCGGTCTTGATCTCGATCGGGGACACGAAAGTGATCTGTACCGCGACGGTCGAAGAACGCGTCCCGAACTTCCTGCGCGGGAAGAAGCAAGGCTGGATCAACGCCGAGTACGCGATGCTGCCACGGGCGACGGGCAACCGGACCGTCCGGGAATCCGTTCGCGGTAAGCAGACAGGACGGACGATGGAGATTCAACGGTTGATTTCGCGCTCGCTCCGTTCGGTCGTCGACTTGGAACGGCTCGGTGAACGGACGATCTGGATCGATTGTGACGTCATCCAAGCGGACGGCGGCACACGGACAGCGTCGATCACAGGCGGTTTTTGTGCGCTCGTGCTCGCGGTCGACGCGCTCATCCGTCAAGGCAAGCTCGGCGACACGCCAATCAAAGAAGGCGTCGCCGCCATCTCGGTCGGTCGGACGAACGAGCTGTTGCTCGACTTGAACTATGAAGAAGACGCGGCGGCCGAAGTTGACATGAACGTCGTCATGACGGCGAGCGGACGCTTCGTCGAAGTGCAAGGCACGGGTGAAGAAGCGACGTTCACGCTGCAAGAAATGAATGAGATGCTCCAGATGGCCCAAGGCGGGATCGAGACGCTGTTCAAAGCAGCAGAAGACGCGCTCGGTGCCTCATGGTGGTATGTCGGGGAACAAATGGAGGAAACGATATGAAACTGATTGTCGCGACACGCAACAAAGGGAAAGTGGTTGAAATCGAAGGGATGCTCACGCCGCTCGGATTTGAAGTCGAATCGCTCTTAGATTATCCGGATGCACCGGAAACGGATGAGACGGGCACGACGTTCGAAGCGAACGCCGAACTGAAAGCGACCGAGGCGGCCCGTTACTTCGGACACGCCGTCCTCGCCGACGATTCGGGGCTTGAAGTCGATGCGCTCGACGGTGCCCCAGGCGTCCACTCGGCCCGCTTCGCCGGTCCTGAGAAGTCGGACGCGGCGAACAACGCGCTCCTGCTCGAGAAGTTGAACGGGGCGAACGACCGCTCGGCTCGCTTCGTCTGCGCGCTCTGCCTCGCCAAACCGACAGGCGAGATGTTGACCGTGCGCGGGACAATCGAAGGTACGATCGGCTATGCGCCCCACGGGGAAAATGGATTCGGGTACGACCCGCTCTTTATCGTCCCGTCGCTCCATAAGACGGCAGCAGAGCTCGAGCGTGACGAAAAGGCGGCGGTCAGTCATCGCGGTCAGGCGTTAAGAAAACTAGAGGCAGAAATCATTCCATTTATGAAAGGTTGAGGTGTATGCGTTTTCTAGTAGTCAGTGACAGTCACGGATTGACAGACGAACTAACGACCATCTTTACTCGGCATGAAACTGAGATTGAAGACGCGTTCCATTGCGGCGACTCCCAGCTCGTGCTCGTCGACGAGCACTTGCTGCCGTATCGGACCGTCCGCGGAAACTGTGACTTCGGGGGCGATTTGCCGCTCGAACGGGTCGAAGAGACACCTGAAGGTACGGTTTTAATCGTCCACGGCCATCACCATGACGTGAAGTTCGATTTGAACCGGTTGCGTTATCGGGCCGAGGAAATCGGGGCGAGCGTCGTCTTGTACGGTCACTCGCACGTGGCCGGGGCCGTCATCGAAGACGGGGTGCTCTACGTGAACCCGGGCTCGATCCGGATGCCGCGCGGACGCTCGGACAAGACGTACGCGTTGATCGACCTTGACGCCGGTCAGGCAGCGGTCCGGTTTTACCGGTCTGAGGACGGGACGCACGTCGAAGATTTGGACTTGTCAGGACAACTTTGAACAAAACAGAAAGAACCAATTGACAGCAAAGCATTTTTCTATTATAGTTTTCTTGTCAATGTCCCAATAGCTCAGCTGGATAGAGCAACGCCCTTCAAGACAAATAGGAGCCTTTATAGGGAAACAGAAACCTATAGAGTGGACGACACTATATCGGTGAAGCCTTAACAGATCATGCTGATGGTAATACCGAGGAAACTTGTATCCTTTCGAGGTCAAGGTGGTTCAAAGGACTAAAGGGTCAGCCTTTAGAGGTAGAACCATTGAAGGAACAATTTGTTCGTGAGGTTCCGTAGAGACTACACGTGTCGCACCTGAAATGGTGAAGATATAGTCCAGACTACAAACAACATGCGTTGGTGGCGAAAGCCATGGTGGTAAGCTAAGGCGTCGGTCGGGGGTTCGAATCCCTCTTGGGACACTTCCATTTAAAATAGAGATAGCCTCCACGGAGGTTGTCTCTTTTTTCGTTTTCCGGGGTATTGATTGACAACGCAGCAATTCCTAAGGAAGATGGAGATGGATGGAAGAAAGGGTGTGTGAAGATGGAAAAAGAGCGGGAGTACCCGTTTCCAGGGAACTGGTCGCGGCTGCAGAAGATGATTCAAGAAGCGGATGCGGCCGGGGAGCGGCAACGGGTCGAGCCGATCCTATGGGATTGGTACGCAGCCGTCAAAGGCGATCAGTTTATTTTCATGGAAATTTTTCAATGTTTGATGGAGCGTCCGGAAGAGCCGGAAACGCTTGAAAAACTCGAAGAACTCGTCACGACGCAGATTCATGAGGCAGAAGAACCGGCAGCCGGCGGGCTTCAAATCGCCCAGTACTACATCATGCGTGACCAACCGTTCGAGGCGGCACACTGGATCCATCAATATTTAGAGTGGCAAGACAAGGCCGACCAAGTGAACACCCAAGCTTACCAAGTGCTCCAAGTACTTAAGATGACCGAGTTTCCGGCGGCGATCGCCAAACTGAAACGGACGGTCCATCGTGGCAGTATCGGGGAACAGATTGAACTGCTCGAGCACGTCCATTTCAATATCGATGACGTACTCGACAACGTATTGAAGGGACTGCTCCTTGAAGATCGCCCAAAATTGATGAAACTGATCGTGCTCGAAAAAGCGTTCGAAGAACTGCCTGTCATCGAATGGGTCGACCTCGAAACGCATCATCGGCTGACGCAGGCAGAGGCACAAGTGAAGATGGACGAATGGGAGCATGTGGTCCACGATTTGCAGAAGGCTGTCAAAGGCGACGAAATCGCGACGCAACTGCTCATGAACTACATGTATACGCACTATCCGTTCACACCGGGTGAGACATCTGAAATCGAGACAGCCGTCGTGAAAGCGAAAGCAGCGATCCTGAACGATGAAGAAACAGACGGGCTCGCGGCTGAAATTTTAGAGGCGGACATCCGGTTCACGCAAGCGTTTCTAGACTAAATCCTTGTGTGCAGTCACCGGATTTATGCTATAATACTGATTGTTGTACATTTTTGTACGGTATAGAAGAATAAACGAATTTGTTGGAGGGACTTAGCATGACAGCAAAATGGGAAAAAACATCAGGTAGCCAAGGCGTACTCACGTACGAAGCACCTGCAGAAGCATTCAATAAAGCAGTCGACGCAGCATTTAAAGATGTCGTCAAAAACTTGAACGTACCTGGCTTCCGTAAAGGGAAATTGCCACGTCCAATGTTCAACAAAATGTACGGAGAAGAAGCACTCTTCCAAGATGCGCTTGATATCCTCTACCGTGACACAATCCAATCTGCAGTCGAAGAAGCTGGTTTCGAACCAATGGCTCTCGAAAACATCGACGTTGATGGCACGCTCGAAAAAGGTCAGCCGGTTACTTTCAAAGTAACATTCGTGGTTGAACCAGAAGCTGAGCTCGGCGACTACAAAGGTCTCGAGTACGATGCTGTAGAAACGAACGTCACAGACGAAGAAGTCGCAGCAGAACTTGACGCCCTCAAAGAGCAAGGCGCAGAACTTGCTGTTAAAGAAGGCGCAGTCGAAAACGGCGATACAGCTGTCTTTGATTTCGCAGGTTTCGCTGAAGGCGAGCAATTCGAAGGTGGCACGGCTGAAAACTACACACTTGAAATCGGTTCAGGTCAATTCATTCCTGGATTCGAAGAGCAAATGGTAGGCATGACTGCTGGTGAAGAAAAAGACATCGAAGTAACATTCCCTGAAGAGTACCACGCTGACAACTTGGCGGGTAAACCAGCGACGTTCAAAGTCAAACTTCACGAAGTAAAAGCGAAGCAAGTTCCTGAGCTCGACGACGAGTTCGCAAAAGACATCGACGAGTCAGTAGCATCACTCGACGAGTTGAAAGCGAAAATTCGTGAGCGCTTAGAAGCTGCGAAGCAACAAGAAGCTGATGGCACGATGCGCGACCAACTCGTTGAGCAAGCAACTGCTAACGCGACAATCGACGTACCTGCAATCCTCATCGACCAAGAAGTAGACCGCATGGTTCAAGAGTTCGGTACTCGTGTATCTTCACAAGGCATCGACCTCAACATGTACTTCGAACTCACTGGCACAACAGAAGAAGCTATGCGTGAAGAGATGAAAGAGCAAGCTGAAGAGCGCGTTAAAGCTCGTCTCGTCTTGAAAGCAATCGCTGAAAAAGAAGCGATCGAAGTAACTGATGAAGATGCTGAGAAAGAACTCGAAGAAATGTCTAAACTCTACAACATCGCACCGGATCAACTCCGTACGATGCTCGCACCGCAAGGCGGAATCGAGACACTTAAAGGTGACCTCAAATTCCGTAAGGCGATCGACATCCTCGTTGAAACTGGTAAAGCGAAGTAATTAGATGAGAGGAGGGCGACTGCGACGCAGTCGTCCTTTTTTCTGTCACGACACATTACGTGTGTTAATCTTTGAAGTCGCTATATGTTCATGCTACAATTATTGCAACGCAGAGATGTAAATGTTTTTTCGTGAGTGCTTTGCACCTGAAAATACAAATAGGCGATTTATCGCACTTACATCCATTTCCATTCAGAAGGGGTGTACCGAATGTTCAAATTTAACGAGGAAAAGGGACAACTTAAATGCTCGTTTTGCGGGAAATCGCAAGAACAAGTCCGTAAACTAGTCGCCGGTCCTGGCGTATACATTTGTGACGAATGTATTGAACTTTGCAATGAAATCGTTGAGGAAGAGCTCGGTGTCGAAGAAGAAGTTGAATTCAAAGACATTCCAAAACCACAAGAGATCCGTAATATCCTTGACGAATACGTCATCGGTCAAGACCGGGCGAAACGTGCGCTTTCGGTAGCTGTCTACAACCACTATAAACGTATCAATGCCGGTGGCCGTTCTGATGATGTCGAACTTTCGAAGTCGAACATCGTCATGATCGGACCAACTGGTAGCGGTAAGACACTTCTCGCTCAGACGATGGCTCGCGTCTTGAACGTCCCGTTCGCTATCGCGGACGCGACGAGTTTGACAGAAGCCGGTTATGTCGGGGAAGACGTCGAGAACATCTTGCTCAAGCTGATCCAATCGGCTGACTACGATGTCGAAAAAGCTGAAAAAGGGATCATCTATATCGATGAAATCGATAAGATTGCCCGCAAGTCGGAAAACCCATCAATCACGCGTGACGTGTCTGGTGAAGGGGTCCAACAAGCCTTGCTCAAGATTCTTGAAGGAACGACTGCGAGCGTACCGCCACAAGGTGGACGGAAGCATCCGCATCAAGAGTTCATCCAAATCGATACGACGAACATTCTTTTCATCGTCGGTGGCGCATTCGCCGGCATCGAAGCGGTCGTCAAACGCCGCATCGGGAAGAAAGTCATCGGTTTCGGGAACGATCAAGAAAATCGCGAGATGACGCAAGAAGACTTGCTCGCCCGCGCATTGCCGGAAGATCTTCAAAAATTCGGCTTGATCCCTGAATTTATCGGACGTCTACCGGTCATGGCGACGCTCACGACGCTCGACGAGGAAGCACTCGTCGAAATCTTGACGAAGCCGAAAAACGCGCTCGTCCGTCAGTACGAGAAGATGCTCGAACTCGACGATGTCGAACTCACGTTCACAGACGAGTCATTGATTGAAATTGCCAAGCTTGCGATCAAACGCAAGACAGGTGCACGTGGTCTCCGCTCGATTATCGAAGAAATGATGCTCGATGTGATGTTCACTGTCCCATCGCGTGATGATATCGAGAAAGTCATCATTACAGAAGAAACGATTACGGGTCTTGCCGGTCCGAAATATGTTCTCCGTGATGGTACTGTCGAACAGACTGGGGACAACAAAGAGACAGCATAATCTTTTAACGAAAAAGGCTCAAACACTCGGCACACCCGAGTTTTGGGCCTTTTTGCACAGGAGGCGTTGTAATGGAACAATTACCAATTCTTCCTTTGCGTGGAGTTGTCGTTTATCCGCTGATTGGCGTGACGATCGACGTCGGGCGACCGCTCTCATTACGAGCACTCCTTGCCGCAAAGGAACACGAGACAGACTTGATTGTCGTCACGCAAAAAGAGACAGGCAAAGAATCACCTGAACCGGAAGACCTTTACGCGATCGGGACGCGGGTCCACATCGCCAAGATGAGCGAACTGTCGAACGATACGGTACGGGTCCGCCTCGTCGGGAAAGAACGCGTCAAAATCAACGCCGTCGAAGCGACGAAAGACGGCTGGTTTGCTGACGTCGACTCGCTTGAACTCGTCGAAGGGGAAGAAGTCGAGCGGACGGCACTCGTGCGTCTCTTGAAAGAACAGTTCGGCAAACTCGTCGGGACGATCAAAGGCTTGTCACCGGACGAGCGTCGTCGGTTTGAGATGTATGAGCGGCTCGAGTCATTGACCGACTATATCTCTTCAAAACTCGATGTCGATGTCGACATTCGCCAAGCGATGCTTGAAGAACCAGACGCGGTCAAACGCGGGCTCGAACTGCTCGAGATCATGACGCACGAAGTCGAGATCATCGAGCTCGAGCAAGAGTTGCGTGAACGGACGAAGAAGACGATTGAACAAGCGCAAAAAGAGTACTACTTACGTGAACAGATGAAGACGATTCAACAAGAACTTGGGGACCAGTCGCAAGAGTCGGAACCGAACCGTCTCCTCGAGAAGCTCGAGGCGCTCGACTTGCCGGAAACGACACGGAAGAACGTCATGCGGGAAGCGGAACGGTTGAACGTCGTCCCGGCGACGTCACCTGAGTACGCCGTCATCCGCAACTACCTCGATTGGATCGTCTCGCTGCCGTGGGGAATTGAAACCGAAGATAAATTGGACGTCAAACATGCGGCCGGTGTCCTCGACGATGACCATTACGGGCTCGAATCGGTCAAAGACCGGATCCTCGAATACTTGGCGGTCCGTCAATTGACGAACTCGCTGCGTGGACCGATCCTTTGTCTCGCCGGACCTCCTGGGGTCGGAAAGACGTCGCTCGCCCGCTCGATCGCTTCGGCGCTTGAACGTAACTTCGTCCGCGTCTCGCTCGGCGGGGTGCGTGATGAGGCTGAGATTCGCGGCCACCGCCGTACGTATATCGGCGCGATGCCAGGGCGGATCATCCGTGGCTTGAAGCAAGCTGAAAGTAAGAATCCGGTGTTCTTGCTCGATGAGATCGACAAGATGGCGTCGGACTTCCGGGGCGACCCGGCTTCGGCGATGCTCGAAGTTCTCGACCCGGAACAGAACGTCTCGTTCTCGGACCATTACATCGAGGAGCCGTTCGACTTGTCGAACGTGCTGTTCATCGCGACGGCGAACGACGTCTCGCAAATTCCGGCCCCGCTCCTCGACCGGATGGAACTCATTCAAATCGGCGGCTACACGGAGCTCGAAAAAGTCGAGATCGCGAAACGCCACTTGATTCCGAAACAATATAAAGAACACGGCTTGAAAAAGAGCCAGCTCACGATTAAAGAAGACGCGCTCTATGAAGTCGTCCGTCGCTACACACGCGAGGCCGGCGTCCGTAACCTTGAGCGTGTCATCGGATCGCTTTGCCGGAAAGCGGCGAAACAGATCGCGATCGGCGAGAAGAAACGTGTCACCGTGTCGCTCAAAGTCCTAAGCGACTACCTCGGGAAACCGAAGTATCGTTACGGCAAAGGCGAGACGGAAGACTCGATCGGAGCGGTCACAGGCCTCGCTTACACGGCGTTCGGCGGCGATACGCTCACGATCGAAGTCGCGCTCGCACCGGGCAAAGGCAAGCTGCAGTTGACGGGGAAACTCGGCGATGTCATGCAGGAGTCGGCGCAGACGGCGTACAGTTACGTCCGCTCGAACGCGGAACGGTTCGGGATCGACCCGACGTTCTACGAGCGGCAAGACGTGCACATCCACGTCCCGGAAGGTGCCGTCCCGAAAGACGGGCCATCCGCCGGGATCACGATCGCGACGGCGCTCATCTCGGCCTTGACCGGGAAGAAAGTCCGACGTGACATCGGGATGACCGGAGAGATCACGCTCCGTGGCCGTGTCCTGCCGATCGGCGGCTTGAAAGAAAAAGCGCTCGCCGCGCACCGGGCCGGACTCACGACCATCATCATCCCGAAAGACAATGAACGTGACATCGATGACATTCAAGACACCGTCCGTGAAAAACTGACGTTCGTCCCGGTCACGATGCTCGATCAAGTATTAGAAGTAGCATTTGGAGGAAAACAATGAAAATCAATAAAGCAGAATTTATTACGAGTGCCGTGGCGCCGGACCATTATCCGGTCCACGAGTTGCCAGAAGTCGCACTCGCCGGCCGTTCGAACGTCGGGAAATCGTCATTCATCAACAAGATCTGTCAGCGTAAAGCACTCGCCCGGACATCATCAAAACCGGGGAAGACGCAGACGCTGAACTTCTTCAACATCAATGACGAGATCATGTTCGTCGACGTCCCGGGCTACGGGTATGCCAAAGTTTCGAAGACCGAGCGTGAGAAGTGGGGCGTCATGATGGAGCAATACTTGACGTCGCAAAGCGCACTCAAAGGTGTCGTCCTCTTGGTCGATATCCGACACGAGCCGTCGGGTGATGACGTGACGATGTACAATTTCTTGAAACATTATGAGATTCCGGTCATCGTCGTCGCGACGAAACTCGATAAGATCAAGAAAGCGCAGCGCCAGAAACATGAGGCGGCCGTGAAGCGGAAGCTTCAATTCGAATCGACTGACCGATTCGTATCTTTCTCGGCCGAAACGGCAGAAGGAAAAGACGAAGCGTGGAAAGCCATCTACGATTTGTTGACGGACGACGAGGGATAATCCCCTCGTCTTTTTGTTTTTAGGGTTACGTGAACGGGTAAGTATCGTATAATTGTCATATTGTATAGCAATACATTAATGAACGAGGTGGAAAGATGCAGAGAATGTTTGAAAGCAAATGGTATCGCTTCTTATTTTGGACGTTGACGATCTTCTTAGTGATCTTGGTCGGGACAGAGATCTCATTCGTGTTCGAACCAATCCAAGTCATATTGGCGCTCGTCACGGTACCGCTTATTATTTCAGGACTTTTCTTTTATTTTCTCGTTGGAGTCGTCGATTATTTAGAACGACGGTCCGGGAAACGTGGCATGTCAGTCGCAATCACGCTAACATCGCTTATCCTGATCATCACGCTCGTGTTCAGTATTCTCGGGCCGGTGCTCGTCGGACAAGTGACCGATCTCGTCAACGCGATGCCGAGTATCGCCAAAGAGTTACAGCAACAAGCGTTCTCAGTGCGTGACTCGCTCATGCAAAACGAGTTCCTATCGCGCTTCATGGCGGAGAATGATGACATGTTCACCGATTTGACCAACAACGTCACCACATACCTCGGTGATATTTTTGGCAACATCGCTTCTTCATTCGGCCAAGTCATCGGATTCATCACATCAGCCGTCATCACGATCGTCGTCATTCCATTCATGCTGCTCTATATGCTACTCGACGGGAAACGGTTGCCGGACTCGATTGTCAAGCTATTGCCATCGAGCTATGAGAAAGAGACACGAAAAATTTTGAACGACATGCATACGACCGTTAAAAACTATGTGCATGCCCAGCTGATCGTCGCGTTCTTCGTCGGGATCACGTCGCTTATCGGTCTTTGGATCATCGGTGTAGACTATGCCATCTTGCTCGCGCTCTTCATGATGGTGACGAACATCATCCCGTATGTCGGACCGTTCCTCGGGGCTGCACCGGCCGTCGTCGTCGCCTTCATCCAAGATCCGATCAAAGTGCTCTGGGTTATCCTCGTCATCATCATCGTCCAACAGATTGAGGCGAACGTCATCTCCCCGCTCATTCAAGGGAAGACGCTCAAAGTGCATCCGCTTACGATTATCATCGTCTTGCTCGTGGCCGGTAACTTGGCTGGGATCATCGGGATGTTGATCGCGGTTCCGACGTATGCGGTGGCGAAAGTGGTCGTCAAAAACATCGTCCGCATCTACAAGCTGAAAGAACGGAAACATTATCTTGAAGAACAAGAAGATGAGCGAAAAGAAAGCACGATTATCACAGATTCATCGTCACTTAAATGACGAAACAAGTAGAAATGGCCAATTTGACCGTTTCTACTTTTTTTCGTCACAAAAAGTTCTTAAATTATTTCACAAAAATCGAACAGAAGATTATAGTTCCTAAATAAAAATTGTTATAATGTACGGTAGAGATGTAAAAAAAGAAAAGACAACCGCCACTGTGATTTTAGATGAGGGGAAGAGGTACATGCATATTGTCGTCGTCGGACTAAATAACAAGACAGCCCCTGTCGCGATTCGGGAGCAGTTCTCGTTTGGGGAGCAAGAAATCGTGGACGCGATGATCGCGCTCCGCGAAGAGAAAAGCATTTTTGAATCGGTTATTTTGTCGACCTGTAACCGTACCGAGCTATACGTCGTCACAGACCAGCTCCATACGGGTCGTTATTATACAAAACGTTTTTTAGCGAACTGGTTCGATCTTGAGATGGATCAGTTCACACCATACTTGTCGATCCGTGAAGGGGAAGAAGCGATTCGTCACTTATTCCGTGTCACGTCAGGTCTCGACTCGATGATTATCGGGGAAACGCAAATTTTAGGACAAGTGAAGTCAAGTTTCTTCCGCGCCCAAGAGAACGGGACGACGGGGACAGTGTTTAATAAATTGTTCAAAGAAGCCGTGACGCTCGCCAAACGGGCCCATACTGACACGCAAATTGGGGAAATGTCGGTATCGGTCAGCTCGGCTGCGGTCGCGCTCGCGCAAGAGATGTACACGCGCCTCGATGACAAACAAGTCGTCGTCGTCGGTGCAGGCGAGACGGGTGAGCTGACAACGCTCAACTTGTTCGAAGCCGGCGCCAAACAAATTGCGGTCTTCAACCGGACTGAAAGCAAAGCGAAAGCGGTCGCTGACAAGTTCAAAGGCCGGGCCCACTCGATTCGCGAGATCGCCTGTGGACTGCTCGATGCTGATATTTTAATCAGCTCGACTGGCGCCAAAGAAGCCGTTATCGCGTATGATGACGTCGCCGCAGCGCAATTGTTGCGCCGGGAACGTCCACTTCTTCTCATCGACATTGCTGTGCCGCGAGATATCGATCCAGCGGTCCGGTCGCTTCCGGGCGTCCATTTGTTTGATGTCGACGACTTGAACGGGATCGTCAATAAAAACTTGGCAGCCCGTCTCGTCGAGGCAGAGAAGATTGAAGTGAAGATTGATGAGGCGATTCAAGAGTTCCAAGCGTGGCTCGTCACGCTCGGTGTCGTGCCGATCATGAACGAGTTGCGCTCACGTGCGCTCACTGTCCAAGAAGAGACGATGGAAAGTCTTGAGCGCAAGCTCGACCATCTGTCGGACCGGGACAAGAAAGTCATCGGCAAGCACATGAAGTCGATCATCAACCAGATGCTTCGTGAACCGATCGACTACATTAAAGACGCGGCCGCTCAACCGGACGCGAACACGCGCATCGCCCAGTTCGTCGAAGCGTTCGCGCTAGACGTCGACGTTCCGACTGTGGACACAGAACCGGAAGAACTAGAAGCGATGGCGGCTAAAGCACCACTTCGCGCATTGATGCGCTAATACAAACCAAAAAGGCGGCGGATCTCGTCGCCTTTTTCTATGAAGGGGACTAAACATTATGCGTAAAATTATCGTCGGCTCACGCCGCTCACAACTCGCGATGACACAAACGAAATGGGTCATCGAACAATTGAAGCAAGCCGGGGCCCAGAACGAGTTCGAGATCAAAGAAATCGTGACGAAAGGCGACCAAATCGTCGACGTCCAACTGTCGAAAGTCGGCGGGAAAGGCTTGTTCGTCAAAGAGATCCAACAACAGATGCTCGCAGGGGATATCGATTTTGCCGTCCACAGCATGAAAGACGTCCCGGCCGAACTGCCGGAAGACCTCTTTATCAGCTGTATGCCAAAACGTGTCGACGCACGTGACGTGTTGATTTGCGAGGACGGCTACACGCTCGAGACGTTGCCGCAAGGCGCAGTCATCGGGACGAGCTCGCTCCGTCGCGGTGCGCAGATGCTCGCGGCCCGTCCGGACTTCGAGATCCAATGGATTCGCGGCAACATCGACACGCGCTTGAAAAAACTCGATACCGAGAACTTCAACGCCATCTTGCTCGCGAAAGCGGGACTTGAGCGCATGGGTTGGACCGACCGCGTCAAGTTCGAGGCGCTCGATGCCGACATGATGGTACCGGCCGTCGGACAAGGCGTGCTCGCGATCGAGAGCCGGAAAGACGACGCCGAAGTGACGCAGATTTTACAGCTCCTTCACGATGACGTAACGGCGAAAGCTGCGACGGCGGAGCGGACGTTCTTGAAGGCGATTGAAGGCAGCTGCCACGTACCGGTCGGCGGCTACGCGACGGTCGACGGGGACACGGTCACGCTCACCGGCTTGATCGCCTCGGTCGACGGCAAAGACGTGCTCCGTGTGACGAAAACGTCAACGGACGAAGTCGCGCTCGGTCAAGACGTCGCTGACGACTTGCTCGGACGCGGCGGACGCGAGATCCTCGCCTCGGTCAATGTGTGACGTCTGGTACACAGGGACAAAACGACTGACCGCTTCGCAACGGGCCTTGCTCGACGCGAGCGGTCTTTCCGTTCATCACGTCCCGATGATCGAGACACGGCTGACCGGGAAACCAATGCCAACTGATTCGTTCGATTGGCTCGTCGTCACGAGTCAAACCGCTGTCCCAGCGCTTCAAGACGTTCCTCGGAACGTTCAAGTCGCTGCCGTCGGCGAGAAGACGCGGGACGCGCTCGAGGCAGAAGGATTCACCGTTTCGCTCATGCCAGAGACGTATACGGGCGAGGCGTTGTTCCGCGAGTTGGCTAACGTCGTCGGGGAGGATGACGTCATCTTGTTCGCCCGTGGGGATTTGGCGAACACCGAGCACATGCAGCAATTGCCGCATGTGTACGATTGGGTCGTCTATGAGACGGTCGAGAAAGCACTCACGGCCGATCAAGCGGCCGCGCTCGAACACGTCGAGGCGCTGCTCGTGCTCAGCCCATCCGCGGTCCACGCGCTCACACCATACCTCGAGCGGTTCCACGGCACGTGGTATGCCATCGGCGAAGTGACCGAGCGGGCCGTCCGAGAAGTGTCGACGTTACCGGTCCGAGTGCCTGAGTGTTATACTATGGATGCATTAATACAGTGTGTAGGGGGAGATTTTTCATGAACCAATTCGACCGTCACCGTCGTCTGCGCTCGTCGAAGTCGATGCGTGCACTCGTACGTGAAAACCATGTTCGGAAAGAAGATTTGATTTATCCGCTCTTCGTCGTCGAAGGGACAAATATTAAACGCGAAGTCAGCTCGATGCCTGGCGTCTTCAACTTCTCGCTCGATCGTCTCGAAGACGAGATCCGTGAGCTCGTCGACCTCGGGCTCGAGTCCGTTCTCTTGTTCGGTGTACCTGAGCATAAAGATCCGGAAGGCACGGAAGCGTACCACGACCACGGCATCGTCCAAGAAGCGATCCGCAAAGTGAAAGAGTGGGCACCACAGCTCACGGTCATCGCCGACACGTGCCTCTGTGAATATACGTCGACGGGCCACTGTGGCATCGTGAAGAACGGTGACGTCGATAACGACGCGTCACTGCCGCTTCACGTCCAGACGGCAATCACGCAAGCGCAAGCGGGCGCAGACATCATCGCGCCGAGCTCGATGATGGACGGCTTCGTCGCCGCCATCCGCGAAGGGCTCGACCAAAACGGCTTCAGCCACATCCCGATCATGAGCTACGGCGTCAAATACGCATCGGCGTACTACGGACCGTTCCGTGACGCGGCGCAGTCGGCGCCTGGTGAAGGCGACCGCAAAGGCTATCAGATGGACCCGGCCAACCGCCGCGAGGCGTTCCGGGAATCACAGTCGGACGTCGAGCAAGGTGCCGACTTCATGATCGTCAAACCGGCGCTCGCGTTCATGGACATCATCCGCGACATGCGCGACTCGCTCGATATGCCGATCGTGGCGTATAACGTGAGCGGGGAGTACGCGATGATTAAAGCGGCGTCGATGAACGACTGGATCGATGAACAACGTATCGTCATGGAGACGATGGTCGGTTTCAAACGGGCCGGTGCCGATTTGATCGTCACGTATTTCGCAAAAGACGTCTGTCGCTATTTGGAAGGAGAATTCGCATGACATACAAGCAAACTCGCTCAGAAGCAGCGTTCAAACAAGCACTCCCACTCATGCCGGGCGGGGTCAACAGCCCGGTCCGTGCCTATAAATCTGTTGGGATGACACCGATCTTCGCCGAACGCGGTGAAGGTTCACGCGTCTACGACATCGACGGCAACGAGTACATCGACTACGTCCTCTCATGGGGACCACTCATTCTCGGTCACCGCGACCCGGTCGTCATGAAAGCGATCCAAGATCAGGCTGAAAAAGGCTGGACGTTCGGGACACCGACGGAGCTTGAGACAAAGATGGCCGAGCTCGTCATCGACCGCGTCCCATCGATTGAGATGGTCCGCATGGTCAACTCCGGTACGGAAGCGACGATGGCGGCTCTCCGCCTCGCACGCGGCTATACGGGCAAGACGAAGATCTTGAAGTTTGAAGGCTGCTACCACGGCCACGGGGACTCGCTCCTCATCAAAGCCGGATCTGGTGTCGCGACACTCGGTCTCCCGGACTCACCGGGCGTCCCAAAAGACTTGGCGAGCCATACGCTCACCGTCCCATACAACGACCTCGACGCGCTTCGCATCGCGTTCGAGAAGCACGGCGACGACATCGCCGGCGTCATCGTCGAACCGGCTGCCGGCAACATGGGCTTCGTCCCGCCGCAGCCAGGATTCCTCGAAGGACTTCGTGAAATCACGGAACAAAACGGCGCGCTCCTCATCTTTGACGAGGTCATGACCGGCTTCCGCGTCGGCTACAATTGCGCCCAAGGTTACTTTGGCGTGACGCCTGATCTTACGTGCCTCGGCAAAGTCATCGGCGGTGGCCTTCCGGTCGGCGCTTACGGCGGCAAACGGGAGATCATGGAACACATCGCACCGCAAGGGCCGATCTACCAAGCAGGGACGCTTTCAGGCAACCCGCTCGCGATGATCGCCGGCTACACGACGCTGTCGCAACTCAAGCCTGAGCACTACGAGGAGTTCGAGCGCAAAGCCGACCGCCTCGCGGCAGGTTTCACGGCAGCGGCCGAGAAATATAACATCCCGCACGACACGAACCGGGCCGGCTCGATGTTCGGCTTCTTCTTCACGAACGAGAAAGTGACGAACTTCGAGAAGGCGAAAACGTCGAACCTCGACATGTTCCGCTCGTACTATCAGAAGATGGCGGCGCGCGGCGTGTTCTTGCCACCGTCACAGTTCGAAGGCTTGTTCTTGTCGACTGTGCATACGGACGAGGATATCGACGCGACGCTCGCTGCGGTCGATGCGACGTTTAAAGAGCTGCAACAAGAGTTTTCACTGTAATCTTGACTGAAACGTCTTCAATCGCTACAATTGTTTAACAGATACGTTTAAAAGCTATGATGAGGAATAGTACGCAACAACACTCCTTTCTAGAGACGCGGCCGCACGGTGCAAGGTCGCGAGGGAAGTGTGCGGAAGTCGCCTCGGAGCTGACCTTTTGAATCAAGTAGGAAGGTTCGGTCCATCGACCGTTATTCGATTTTGAGGGCGCCACGTGTTGGCGAACTAAGGTGGTACCGCGGAAGATACGGCTTCTTTCGTCCTTAGCGTTAAGGACGAGAGCAGCCGTTTTTTGTGTAGACAGATAGAGGAGGATTGGCACAATGACCAACGAAACAAACGAAATCAGCATGCCGACGAAGTACGACCCGAGTGCGACGGAAGCGAAATGGTACGACTATTGGATGGAGAACAACGTGTTCAAGGCGGACGAGGACGACTCGAAACAGCCGTACACGATCGTCATCCCACCACCGAACGTCACAGGGAAACTTCACCTCGGACACGCGTGGGATACGACGCTCCAAGATCTACTTACGCGCTTGAAGCGCATGCAAGGCTATGACGTCCTCTGGCTCCCAGGGATGGACCACGCCGGTATCGCGACACAGGCAAAAGTTGAACAGAAGCTCCGTGAGGACGGCATCATGCGTTACGACCTCGGACGCGAGAAGTTCCTCGAGAAGACGTGGGAATGGAAAGACGAGTACGCCGACACGATCCGTGCCCAGTGGTCAAAACTCGGCCTCGGTCTCGACTACTCGCGTGAACGGTTCACACTCGACGCGGGACTCTCTAAAGCGGTCCAGGAAGTCTTCGTCCGTTTGTATGAAAAAGGCTTGATCTACCGCGGCGAATATATCGTCAACTGGGACCCGGCACAAAAAACGGCCGTCTCCGACATCGAAGTCATCTATCAAGAAGTCGAAGGCGCGTTCTACCATATGAAATATCCGCTCGCTGATGGCTCAGGCCACATCGAGATCGCGACGACACGCCCCGAGACGATGCTCGGCGATACGGCCGTCGCTGTCAACCCGAAAGACGAGCGCTACGCGCACCTCGTCGGTAAGACAATCATGCTCCCGGTCATGAACCGTGAGATCCCGATTGTCGCGGACGACTATGTCGACGTCGAGTTCGGTACCGGTTGCGTGAAGATCACGCCGGCGCACGACCCGAACGACTTTGAGATCGGGAACCGTCACGAGCTTCCACGTATCCTCGTCATGGACGAGTCGGGGACGATGAACGAGAATGCTGGCAAGTACGAAGGGCTCGACCGCTTCGACTGCCGCAAGCAGCTCGTCAAAGACTTAGAAGCGGATGGCACGCTCGTCAAAATCGAGCCGCATACGCACTCGGTCGGTCATTCGGAACGTTCAGGCGCGGTCATCGAGCCTTACTTGTCGAAGCAATGGTTCGTCGATATGGAGCCACTCGCGAAAGCGGCGCTCGCAGCGCAAGGCAACGACGAGACGAAAGTCAACTTCGTCCCAGAGCGGTTCGAAGGCACGTACCTCCGCTGGATGGAAAACATCCGTGACTGGTGCATCAGTCGTCAACTTTGGTGGGGCCACCGCATCCCGGCTTGGTACCATAACGAGACAGGCGAAGTCTATGTAGGCAAAGAAGCGCCGGCTGACATTGAGAACTGGCATCAAGACGAAGACGTGCTCGACACGTGGTTCTCGTCAGCGCTCTGGCCGTTCTCGACGATGGGCTGGCCGGACACGGACTCGGCAGACTTCAAACGCTACTTCCCGACGAGCGCGCTCGTCACGGGTTACGACATCATCTTTTTCTGGGTATCGCGGATGATCTTCCAATCGCTCGAATTCACGGGCAAGCAGCCGTTCAACGACGTGCTCATCCACGGTCTGATCCGTGACTCGGAAGGCCGCAAGATGTCGAAATCGCTCGGTAACGGCGTCGACCCGATGGAAGTCATCGACCAGTACGGTGCCGACTCGCTCCGCTGGTTCCTGCTCACGGGCTCGACACCAGGGAACGATCTTCGCTTCTACTGGGAGAAAATCGAATCGACATGGAACTTCGCGAACAAGATTTGGAACGCGAGCCGCTTCGCCCTCATGAACATGGACGGGATGAAGTTTGAAGATATCGACCTCTCAGGTGAGAAGACGCTCGCCGACAAGTGGATCTTGACGCGCTTGAACGACACGGTCGACCAAGTGACACGCCTCGTCGACAAGTACGAGTTCGGTGAAGCCGGTCGTTACTTGTACAACTTCATCTGGGAAGAGTTCTGTAACTGGTACATCGAGATGGCGAAACTCACGCTCTACGGTGAGGACGAAGCGGCGAAAGCGACGACACGTTCGGTGCTCGCGCATACGCTCGATTCGATCATGCGTCTCATGCATCCGTTCATGCCGTTCTTGACAGAGGAAATTTGGCAGCACTTGCCGCACGAAGGCGACTCGATCGTCCGTGCGAGCTATCCGACGCGTCGTGACGACCTCCACTATGCGGAGTCGGTACCGGCGTTCGAAGCGGTCATGAACGTCATCCGTTCGGTTCGTAACATCCGTTCGGAAGTGAACGCACCGATGTCGAAACCGATCCAACTGTTCATCGCGACGAGTGACGACACGACACAAGGCTACTTGAGCGAGAACGAAGCGACGATCGGCAAGTTCACGAACGCGACAGAGCTCGAAATCGGTCGTGGCTTGACGGCGCCTGACAAATCGATGTCAGCGATCATGACGGGCGCGGAGCTGTTCATCCCGCTCGCCGACTTGATCAACTTCGAAGAAGAGATCGCCCGTCTTGAAAAAGAAGTGACGAAGTACGAGAAAGAAGTCGAACGCGTGCAGAAGAAACTCGGTAACCCCGGTTTCACCGGCAAAGCACCGGCTCACGTCATCGACGAAGAGAAAGCGAAAGAAAAAGACTACCTCGACAAGCGTGACGCCGTGCGTGCGCGTCTTGAAGAGTTACGCAAGTAAGACATCAACCTTCTTTGGAGAATTTGTTCTCCGAGGAAGGTTTTTTTGTGGTTTGGGAGAATTTAGGGAAGGAGACAAGATAAAGGTGGAGTGATATGAGACGAATCGCAATGGTGTTGAGTCTAGCGATGATTGGATTGAGTGCGTGTGCCATGGACGAACAAAAGGTTGTGGAAAGAGAACCTGCGCATACAGAAGTTACAATCAATGTGAAGGAAGAAGAGGCAAAGTCGTCAGAAGTGGAGGTTGCCGAAGCGGATGAGAAAGAAGTGTTAGGCTCGATGATCGAGGACGTGCCGAAAGGGACCAATCGTCTCGTCGATGCGGTCGTGGCTCAATACACGATTCAATATACAGATGGCACGTCCGAACGACCTTCGAGAGACGGCGTCCTCTATGAATCGGTCATCGGCGATATCGGACTCATCGCGATCAAGTTACCTGACCACGACAGTTCGTTTGGCGTGTTCAACTATTCTCGAAACGAAGAGTGGGTCCTGCATGGCATTCAAAATTTTACGGTCCCCGAGGCGGCCGAAAAAGTCCGTCATGGGTTGGACCTGCCTAAAGAGGAGCTATTTGTCGCAAACTTCGAGATGGATCAACTTGAGCGGCCTGTGGAGATGTGGACACTTTACGATGAAACACAACGTATCACCATTTGGGTGACCGATGCGTTTAGTGTGGCAGAAGGTGAATTGATCGAACGCCGAGACGCTTTGAATAAGCGATACCGCTTAAATCAGCCGAATGGGAATGGCTTGTTTCATCTAGAGCAAGGCAAGCTCATTGTTGTGACAGGGAACGTATCGGAAGAGGTGCTGCTTATACTATCAGACTCATTGCCGGAAGTGTGGGCGGTAGATTTTCCAATGAAGTGAACAAGCTACTTTCAATCATTCAGGAGGAGGGAAGACCATGGCGTACACTCATGAATTCGGTGTATTAGATGCAACAATCCGTCAATCATCATTTGACGATTATACTCCAGAGAAATACGACTGTATCTCGGTGGACGGAGAGTGTGTAGATGCTTTTATCGATGAGCTAAATCATATGCGCACGTATTCTCATTCCTATGACCGTCCCGGATACGGATTAGAGGAGTGTGGAGTCACACTCATTCCGTATGAGTCACTGGCATTATTCTATCAAGTCGTCAAAGCGATGATGTATATGCATGAATCCAAGCAACTGAATCGACTCGTTTTGAAAATCGCTCAAGCCCAAGTTGAAAAGAAAGATATGATTCATTATGGGCTTTAAATCTAGAGTAAAGAATAACCCCGAGCATCGTCATCGATGTTCAGGGTTTCGTTTGCGTCCAACGTGGATGAGGCCAGAGAGAACGATAGCAATGAGAAGGTGAAACAAAGTCGGTTGAGGATGTCCGATACGGAATAGATGAACGGCATAGACGAGATAGAGGATGCTACCGAATCCTAGTAAGATGGAAAAAAAGAACTTTCATACGTCCTCTTCCTCTGGCTCTGTCCAAAACGATAATCGTTTCGTCGTCACGAAGTAAGACGACGTGAGCAGGGCGCCAATCGCAAGCCCGGTGAATTGTGGCTGAATCGATTGATTCGTCAACGACAGATAAAAACTGTAGACGAGGTAGGACGTGGACACGACGATTATCGTCATGAGCAAGACGGTCCTCTTCATTTCGAGTCACTCCATTCGAGCTCGTTCAAATGCTTCATGAATTGGACTAACGAGACACCTAGAAAGAAGGCTGGCATCGTCCATACCCAATTGCTTAGAAATGGACCTTGCCATAGCTCGAGCGAAATCAGACAAGCGAAACCGAGAGAAATGAGTGAAGCAAGTAATCGCATAGTATTTTCTCCTAATAATGTTAAATTTGATGTACGACCTCGAAGCGTTCACAGACGACTTTCATATCTTCTGTAAATGAACGTTGATACGTGCTGAGCAAATCTGTAAAAAACCGCTTGTGTGCATGCCACCACTCCGCGTAATCACCTTCACCTTCGGACAATACGAAATCTTCTGAGATTTCATTCATTGGCTGGATTGTGACTTCTGTCGTCCGAATGATGGCGACGGGGTGATCTGTGGCATCGAGAACGATGGCGTACTGACCGACGTACGGAAGAGGTTCTTGCTCAATCTCATATAAGATATAAGCAGAACATGTGGCTGTTTTTTGACCTGAAGTGACAAGTTTTGCTAAGTGGTTCGCGTCATCACCGAATTGAAAAGCTTCGACATCATCCGGCTGAAGAGTAGAATCTTGTTCCCAAAATTGATTCCAATACGAAATCGTCTGTTCATTCATAAGCGTTACCTCCTTCTATACATTCCTTCAACTTTACGAAAGAATTAAACAAAGGTTCCCACCAAAAAAAACCATCCCGAAAGAACGGAATGGTTTATGTGCCACAAAACGTCTGATATGGATACGTCCGCTCTGGTCCCGTCGAGACGTAACGCCCGTAATCGGCTTCGTAGTCATACGGCTGACGCAACACGTCGAGCAAGGCGGTTGTCGGACCGAAGTCCCCTCGCTCGGCTGCCATAATCGCTGATTCGACGTGATGGTTGCGCGGGATGACGGCCGGGTTGTGTTGGCGCATGAGTCGCGTCACATCTTCGTCTGGGAGAGCTTGTTCAGCGAGACGTTTACGCCATGCCGAAAGCCAGGCCTTTCCATCGTCACGCGACGCGAACGGAAGTGACTCCGTTTCTCCTAGCGTGAGCGCGCGGAACGTGTTCGTGAAGTCGGCCTCGGTCTCCATCATGAGTCGGAGCAGTTCGTCCGTCAGCGCGTCATCGTCGTCTTTTCGGACGTAGAGACCGATCTTATGGGCGAGTCCGGTGAAGTACGTTTGTTTATAAATCTCCGTATAATCGTTCAACAAACGATTGGCGATGTCGACGGCAGCTTCTTGCGTGTCGGCGAGCAGCGGCAACAGCGTCTCGGCGAGTCGGGCCAAGTTCCAAGATCCGATATACGGCTGGTTCGCGTAGGCGTAACGGCCCTCGCGGTCGATCGAGCTGAAGACGGTGTGCGGATGGTACGAGTCCATGAAGGCGCACGGGCCGTAGTCGAGTCCTTCGCCGCTGATGAACGTGTTATCCGTGTTCATGACACCGTGGATGAAGCCGACGAGTTGCCAGTCGGCGATCAGTTTCGCCTGACGTTCGATGACGCGTCCGAGGAACGCCTCGTAGCGGTCGGGACGACCTTCAAGACTTGAGTCGTGACGATGGATCGCATAGTCGGCGAGGGCGGTGACGTCATCGATCGACCCGGCCGCGGCCGCGTATTGGAACGTGCCGACGCGGATATGGCTCGAGGCGACGCGGGTCAAGACGGCACCGTGCTTCGGCCCTTGACGCATGACCGGCTCACCAGTCTTGACGACGGCAAGTGCCCGGTTCGTCGGGATGCCGAGCGCGTGCATCGCTTCACTAATCAAATATTCGCGTACCATCGGCCCGATGGCGGCCCGGCCGTCACCACCGCGTGAGTATTCGGTCGGTCCTGAGCCTTTCAACTGCACGTCGACCCGTTTACCGTTCGCTGTGACGTGTTCCCCTAAGAAGAGGGCGCGTCCGTCACCGAGCATCGTGAAGTTGCCGAACTGATGCCCGGCGTACGCTTGCGAGAACGACGTGTCAGTCTGCCGATTACCGGACAGGAGCGCCACGTCTTCTTTCAATGCATCAATATCGAGTCCGAGTGTCTCGGCGAGGGGTTCATTCAATAAGACGAGTTCTGGTTTGTCGACCGGGTTGATCGGCCCACGGTCGTAAAACGTATCACGAAGTTCGACGTACGTCGCTTCAAAGTTCCAACCTGTGTCTTTCATCTGAATTCCTCCTATCTCTGTTCGCTTCGAGTATAGCACAGCCGATTCTCTGCGTAGGCCTTCGTGAATTTTGGTAAGATGGGAGGGAAGTGTTAGAACAGGGGTGGGTTAAAGATGGAGACAAGACAAGACGTATTTGAATGGCTGAACGGACAACTGCGGTTCGGGATCAAGCCTGGATTGAATCGAGTCGAGTGGATGCTCGAGACGTTACAGATTGACGAATTGCCGTCGATTCACGTGGCCGGGACGAACGGGAAGGGATCGACCGTCGCATTTTTGCGGGCGATGGCGATCGCTGAAGGGTTGAACGTCGGGACTTTCATCTCGCCGTACATCATCCAGTTCGAGGAGCGGATCATGTTGAACGGCGAACCGATTCGCGAGGTTGATCTCGTCCGTATCGCGAACCGTGTCCGTGACCGTGCCGATGAGTCGCCGGAGACGTTGACCGAGTTTGAACTGCTGACGGTCATGGCGTGGCTGTACTTCCATGAACAGCAACCGGACCTTATCATTTGGGAAGTCGGTCTCGGGGGCCGGCTCGATTCGACGAACGTCTTGAAGCGACCGCTCGCGACGATCGTGACGTCGATTGGCCACGACCATCAAGGTATACTCGGTGATACGCTCGCAGAGATTGCCAAGGAGAAGTTCGGCATCATGAAACGAGGCGTCCCGATGTTCCATAGTTTGGACGATGCGCAGTTGATCGCTTTGCTCGAACAACAAGGACGGACGATGGAGGCACCGGTGCATGCGGTCACACCGCTCATCGAGTCGATCGAAGGCGGGGCCGACACAACCGTTACATATGAAGGACTGCCTGCTGCGGCGCTCGGCTTGACGGGTCATCATCAAGCCTACAACGGGGCGTGCGCCGTCGCGGTCGCCCGTCATCTCGGGTGGAAGACCGAGTCGATATTGACAGGGCTTGAGACGGCACAACATCCGGGGCGCTATGAGATCATCTCAAAAGAGCCGCGGATCATTTTAGACGGGGCGCATAATGCGGAAGGCGTAGCGGCACTCTGTGAGCAACTTCGTCTAGAAGAAAATGTCACCGTGCTTGTCGCGACTCTTGCCGATAAGGACCGTGAAGCGATAATCAAATCGTTAGGGATGCTCGCGACCGTTTATGAGACGACGTTCGACTTTCCGCGGGCACGGACGCAAGCGAGTCTAGTTGAAGCAGGAGCGAACTATGTGGAGTGGACAGGCTGGTTGGTGGAATGGATGCGTTCGCCACAAACGAAAACGCTCGTCGTGACGGGGTCGCTTTACTTTATTAGTGAAGTGAGAACGTATTTCCAAAGTTTTCAAAAATGACCTTGTTTTCACCATGGATTCAGAGTATGAATAAGTATGAGTACTTATGTCAAAAAATCCATTCACAACACCAGGGAGGAAACGCAGCATGGTCAGTCAACCTAGATTGAAACGACCCGTGGCGGCACTCGTTGCCATCGTCTTTTTAGCCTCACTCCTCATAACGACCATCTTTGAGGTCTATACAAAAGTTTCAGCGAGTACACCGGTCAAACCAGTGATTTTAGAATTGACCGATCTTGCAGAAAAAGATAAAAACACGACGGATGTGACATATGTCATCCCGTCACAATTAAATTTGGGAGCCGAATATACGGTCGAAACGATGACCGTTAAACAGTTTAATGCATCTCGAGAAGACTTATTAGGGAAGTATGATGCTGTCGTATTTGGACCGTCGCGGGCAACTGGCACTCAAGCAAAATATAGCTCGAGTACGGTCACATACGACTCTTCGTTAAACGGGTCTAGTGCCATTCGGACGGTTACTCAAAAATCGCATGATACAAGATTTCTAGACAATGATTTAACTTTGTTAAAAGCAAAACAAATTCAGGAAGATTTACTTGCTAATGGAATTCCTGTTTTACTTCATGAAGATGTATTTGTTAACGAAAATAGTTCTCCAAAACAATTTGATCAATTGAAACAAACCGAAGCACGCACTTATAAATCGGTAGATGAAGCGAAAAAATATTTGCAGACTTATTTTGCAAGCAACAAACCGAATAAATTCAATCGCGTGACAACCCTACAAGATGCTAAAACCCTTACTTCTTTAGTAGATGTCAAATCAGCTTCTTCGATTGTCCCCGCAGTGCGTGGTAAAGCAATTCAATTTGATTATTCACTTGATAACAAGCCATCTGATAGCGCGACTGTCGAGCTTTATATCGATTTTGATAGTAACGATCGCTTCACTCAAAATGAATGGATTGAAACGGTACAGGCTAAACAAACAGGTTCGCTTTCATATACAATCGATGCGCCGAGTTACACGAGTCCCCGTTATTGGAAAATCATCATGAAAGATCCAGTCATGAAAACGTACTCGTATAAAACAGGACGCTTTTTACTGAAAGATGAAAAAGCAGTGGCAAAAGTGCTACAAGTTACAGCCGATACTTCAGATACAGCGAGTACTGGAAACTTAAAAAATACGTTCACAAATAATCAAATGCTAAGTTACGGAGATTTATATGAATTTGATTTGGAGACGATTAGTTATAAGCAACTAACGGATAGAATCTGTGGGCAAAATCTCAACAAGAACAAAGAATGGTTTTATAGTAAAGATTTAATTATATTCGGATTCAAAGATTCATACATCTCTGGGCTTACGAATACATGTACGCATTCAGAATTGAAGGAATTTATGGATCAAGGTCGTGGAGTTATGTTTACGCACGATATGCTATATCGCACTGAAAGTAGTGGCAGATTCAATGTGAAAAATATGTGGGAGAATAATTTCGCATCACGTTTTGCGACAAGAGAATACACGAATATGGGAATTTATGCTCAAAATCCTTCAACAGAAGTCGTTCAAACCGCGACAGGGCTATTCACTGAGTATCCTTATAAAATAAGCTCTAGTTCAATAGCGAAGAAAAAAGTCAAAACAACACATAATCAATACTTCTCACTAAATTTAGAAAATGAAGATTTGACGACGTGGTTTAATCTTGTCGGAAGCAACCGTACCGCCGGCGATAGTTCCAATCACTACTATATGTATACAGTTGGAAACTTGACATATTCCGGAGCAGGTCATGTTCAAACGTTTAACGAGCAAGATGAGAAAGAGATATTTGTGAACACGATGTTCCGTGCCTTCATCGGATCGAACCATGCTCCGAAAATTGAGGTGATCAACCCTCAACTGGAACAGGATCGACAAGCAAGCGTATACGACATTGAACCGCTTTACTTGTCATGGAAGTCGCTTGACTATGATTTTGCAGACCGCTTTTTAGATACACGTGTCTTGATCAACGAGAAGCAAATTTATCCAGCGGAGAACGGAAAGTTTGCCAGTGTTCGAAACGGGGAGACGAGCGGTTTCTTTTATGAACATAACGCACAGGCTGGTTCGCAGTTAAACGTTCGGATTGAGACGAAAGAACAGCGTACTAAAGGTGCAATCACATCGACTGAATCCTTTGTCGTCAATGTCTTAGAATCTGAGGAGGCTGCGTTCGTGTCTCGGACGATTAGCCCGTTAACGACAGAAGTCGAGAATCAAATCGCTCTTACGTACAACCTGAACTATTCGGTACCATTTATTCAAAAGCCGAACGGTAACGCGTATAAAGAATTTGCGTGGATTGTGAACGTTGAAGAAACGATTCCAAGCGGTTATTCAGTTCTAGACAGTTCGTTACCAACAGGATGGAAGCGAGTCGGCGATAAACTTGTCGGGTCGATTACAGATCAATGCGTCATTCAGAACGGTGATCGAAGCTGTAAGGTGAATGATACAAAAGTAGAAGTTAAGCTTGTTGCGAATAAAGTAGGAAACTATACGTTCGACCGAGGGACATTTGATTATGTTTTTGAAGCGAACCATAATTCGAACGGTACGGACAAGCATGATGTTGAGAAAGAAGGGGCTGGTAAGCTTTCTTCAGTCAATACGACTGTTCTTGAAAAAGAAATTGAACGGTTGCAGCTCGAGGGCCCGATTTATTTGAATATCGGGGAAACACGTCAAGTGACACCTATTCTCACCCCTGAAACAGCACGCAAACTCGATTTAAAATGGGTAATTGGCTCTTCGGCTGTAGAGTTGACGCCGAGCTACGTCAACAACAGTGCGTCGATTAAAGGGATGAAGCCAGGGAAGACGACAGTACGAGTAGAATATACATCTCCAGTGACGGGGAAAACGATTCGATCAAATGAGATCGAAATCATTGTCGATGATCCGCCAACGCAGTTCTCAGCGAATAACTTAAATTTGTTGGTCGGTGAAGATGGGATCATTCGACCGTCTATTAAAACGACGAATGATGAGTATCGGAACTTCCGATTTGATATCGTTTCAGGTCAAAACACCGTCAACGTCGTTCAGCAGACGAAGCAAGAACTTAAGTTGAGCGGAAACGCACCAGGAACGGTTCAAGTCAAAGTATCGCTTGTGAATCAACCGGCGAATCAGCCGGTTGCACCAATCTTTGTCAATGTACAGGTTTCACTGCCGGCGTTGAGTGTGTCTCCGACTGAGGCGACGTTATGGGTATACCGTGATTCAGAAGGAACACTGGTTCAACAATCAACCAATCTATCTCTTATTCAAACAGGGTCAGTCCGATTGCCGGTCAGTTGGGAGCTTCCATCCGGTACAAGTGAAATCACGTTAGGTGCGCCACGAGCTGATGGTGTGACTGTCCAGGCTGTTCAAGGGACAGGGACGATGCAGCGCTTGATTCCTGTCACAGGAGCATTCACGAACTTTGCTTCTCAACGCGTCACAGCGATGATTGATGTTAAAGAGTACCCGCAAGACATGCTAGCGTCGAACATCGAGCTTTACATGGAAAACTCACCGTACACGTATGAACCGGTCTTCTTGCCGAGTACAGCAAACGTTCGAGGTTTTGGAATGCAGGTGGCTGAAGGTTCAGACGTCGTAGAAATCGTGGATCAAACAAAACTGCGGTTGAAAAAACCAGGACTTGCAAAAGTACGAATTGCGACAGAAGACGTCAGCCGCTTCTTCCCTGGAACGAATGGGCCGAAAATTGTTTATCGTGAATTTTATGTGCGAGTTCGTGAAGGCGCAGATCCTAATCCCGGTTCACCGGAAGATGCAGGAGATTACTATTGATGAAATGGAAAGTAATTAGTGTCATCCTGTTCGTCGTTTTCATTGGTGCGGCAGGATGGGGCTATACCTATTACCAGACAAAACAAGTAGATGAATCGCTTCAAACAGCTGATACTGAACAACTCGCTACGATTTTAGAGCGACCGCTCGTCAACGTACAAGCCGAGTGGATGGAGAAGGCAGTTGAACAGTACGATGTTCCTTCAGTGCTTGTTTTGTACGAACACGGTGGAGTTCTTACAGATAAGCAATGGATTTACTTGGCTGACTTGATGACGTTTGAAGAATTCGAACGCATGGTGAAGGCCGGTGCACCGCTTGATGTTTCAATCCCTTCGAGCACGTTGTTAGAAGGGTTGTATAGCTTGAATGACGAGCCAGAAAAATGGCGCTTGGCTCACGAACGGATTGATGTTGCGTTTTTAAATACACATCCTAATATTCTGATTCAAGCGGTCTATGATGGGAATACGGAGGCCTTTACAGACTTGATTGAACGTATGGATACAGAAATTGTGCCATATGAAGAAGTCGCACCGGTTGTCATGGAAATGAATCAGCAATTGATGTTAGAAGCGATGGTTAAAAAAGGGTATCAGCCCGAATGAAAACAAGGACAATCCTGCGACGGATTGTCCTTGTTTTCATTTTAACGAATTTGCACAGGCTGACTGACGAAGAACTGCAGTTGATTTGTTACTGGCAACGTATCTAATTGATTGAAGACTGCATCGTTATACGAAAGTTTCAGTCGTGATTGTGACGCGTCGTGCGCAGGAATACGGCTATCGAAGTATTCAGCCGGGCTCAGATTGTCTTGAGTGCTGAACGTTCCACGAAAGACGTTCACATTCATCGGACCTTTACTATACAGTCCACCTTTAATCTGTAAAATTGAGCCGACGGCATAGACGTATGTCGGTTCGGAAGAATCGCTATACAGAAACGCCTGTAATGTCGTCGGAGTTTGGTCGAACTCATTGATTCGGTTCAATAAAATCTTCCCTTTTGAAAGCAAAATCAAAGAGTTCCCTTTTGACTCGTCAATCGGTAAAATATTGGCCCGATCGATAAACGTATCACCGAGTGTATAAACGGTCGATTCAAACGAGACGTTGCCTCGAATTGTCAAATTCCCTCTCACAATAAGTGGTCGTTCAATCGTCAAACGATCAGTCGATTCGATGACTAAATCTCCGTCAAATAGCAATGGGGCTGATGCTTTCGCAATTGATTCGGTCACATACATGGCACGATCAGATAACGTCGTTGGCAATTTGATAATTGTTGGGTTCGTGAACGCGTTATACGTGCGTGCGGTTAAGTAAGGAGTAGGTCTTTCAATGACCGTTACACCGTCTTCGGCGAGAATACGCTCGACTTCGAACACTTGATCTGTTGATGGAATCAAAACACCATTGAAAATCGCAGCGTCGACGGTGCTCGTGTAGCTTAACTTTTGATTCAAATAGCGATTTAAAAATTCAATAATCGAATAGTCATATTGGAATGGAGAAAACTGACTCGTCGATATACCGGCGTCCGGCAATTCGCCAGCCACTTCTTCACCGGACGTGAAATAGTTCAATTTGCTGCATGTCGTACAATCATTCGGATTCTTCAGGTCGATACGACCATCTAGATGGAGCAAGCTTGTATCAATATTGTCTATTCGTTTCGCCACGCCGTTCAGCTGGTAATTTGCCGTCCGGTCAAACGCCAAAGGCCCACCTGAGAAGATGTTCCCTTGCACGGTCGGCATTCCGTTCACCGTCAACTGCTCGTCCGACCCGAGTACGTAATACAAAAACGCGGGCAGAGCCGTCAAATAAAGGTCTTGTGTGTATTCGACCGACAGGAGCGGTTGCTCTGGATTCGTCTGTCGGCTCGCGACGACGTTTACTTGTAAAATCTTCGTGAACGGTGCAGTATCGAGCAGGTTCGCGTCCGCATTCTCTTTTAATTGAATTGAATAGCTGATCTCGCTGTCGCTCTCGCTCGGGAGATTAAGGAACGGTTCGTTTGAGACGAGTGCGCCTTGAATCGCGTCATTAAAAGCGGACTCCGATTCCATATGAGCCGGTACATCATTTGCGTCATGAAGTGGGAAACGATTTCGAACATCCGCCGCAATCAGATTGAGCGCACTTTTTGCGTCTTCGTTCAGCTGCGTATCTTCCGTGCGGATGACCGTCAGCTTATTCGTGACCAAGTTCACTTGCATGGCAGCGAGCGATAAGACGGCGAGCGCGGCCATCGTCACGAGGACGAGTACGAGGACATAACCTTCTTCTCGTTTATGCATAAGTGGTGCCTCCTTTCTTCTCAAAATGGGATCGAGCTTTTAAACGTTTTAATGGAATCGGGATTTGCCTTCAACGATAGGTTCATCTCGATTTCAATCAAGCCGCTCGTCATATAGTTCGGTCGCCGTGGATCATAGACGGGCTCAATCAGTTGAATCGTAATGTTATCTAGTAAGACGTTCGGATTACTCGGCACGTATGAATCTGCTGATAAGTTCAAGCTGATCGGTTCGTATCCGGCTTCCCGATAAATCATCCCAGTCGATGAGATGCGAGGTTCGGATAGTTGGTGGAATTGGTAGGTGTCATCTACTTCGGTGACGGCATCGAATTCACTCCGGTTGACTTCGGATAGGATGGACGTGACTAAATAGTCGGCCTCACTGCGTAGTTCGCTCGTTTCGTTCGTCAATTGAAAACCGAGCGTTCCTGAAATGAAGGCAGTGATGATGACACCGCTTAAGATCGAGGCAACGACGACGGTCACAAGGAGCTCGACGAGCGTAAAACCTTCGGACGCTTTACTGAACGAGTTCACTTTCTGGGACAGCCGTTTCAGGGAACGGCTCACGTAACGTTGCATTCGAAATCACTCCTTTCAACGTGACAGGTGTTCGGAGTCGATCGGTCGTCACGGAAATCTCGACTTCGATTGTATTTGACGGCAGCGTTGACAATTGGGTGATGGTAGCGACGTACGTCTCACCATGGATCCGATAGTCAGAACAAAAATCACATTCTGAACTCACGCCGTTTCGATTCAACAGTTTATTCAAGTCAAGCGTTTCTTGAACAGCTGAGGCTCGTCGATCTAATGTATGCAGTGCGTTTTGAGCGACTTGGTTGGCGATGGTCGTACTCAGACTATCATTCGTCGTCTTCAGGCTTTGGCTGAATATGTTTAACAAGGAGAACGAGACAATCGATAAAATGACGATCGACACGAGTACTTCGACGAGCGTAAAACCTTTTTCGGAACGGGCCAACGCATTGACCTCCTTTTCAAATATAATAAAATACTAGGAAAAAAGCGTATGATTACCTAAATAAATGTTAATTTATGTCCAATGCATATTATACTAAAGTTAGAGTACGAAAGGATAGTAAATCGAAAGTCTCAGTTTTTTACATAGGGGGAATTGGAATGAAGCAATATGGGATGCACTTTTTCATCCTGACATGTCTTGTGTTGCTCGTATCGTTACCGACGATCGGGCTCGTCAACTATCTCGACGCGTCAGCGAAGACGAGTGCTACATATAAAGACACACGTGTCGCCGGGATCGATATATCGGGGATGACGAAAGAAGAGGCGGTCGTCCGTCTTGACAATGCCGTCAAAGACTTCGCAAACGCACCGTTCACGGTCACGCTCGTCGACGGGACGGCGCTCGAAGTCGGGAAAGACGTCGTGACGTTTAACGTGAACGATACGCTTGAAGCTATATCCGAACCAGGGGACTATCCGCTCATCACAACAATCGATGAAGAGCGAATCGCTCCGTATTTAGAGAATCAACCCGTCACGATGACGATGGTGACCCCACCGCTCGTCGCCTCAGCGTCTGAGCTCGATTCGAACGTTGCCCTTGAGATGGTCGCAGAAGAGAACGAGGTCGTCGCGTCGATGACGATTAGTCCGACACCGGCAATGCGCTCGGCGTTAGAACGGATGAACGGATTTGAAATGGATGCAGGCGACATGTTCAGCTTGAAGTCGTTCGGGGAAGATTTTGAAGCACTCACGCCGCTCGGCTCATCGCTTTATAAATTGTTTGCGGCGACTCCGTTCAAAGTGCTCGAGCGTGTCCCGCATGAAGTGCTTCCGAGCGGCATCGAGCTTGGCTACGACGTCAAAATCGATGCCGGCTCGAACTTCGCCGTCCAAAACACGGAACAATCACCTTACGCCATCATCGTCCTAGATGAAGGGAACGTGATGACGGTGCAACTGCTCGGGAAAGCGTTCGTCGGCGCGTACGAATCGCGGGTCGAAGAAGTCGCAAGCGTGCCGTACCAAAACGTGATCCGCTTCTCCCCATCACTCCCGGCCGGAAGTTCTTCGGTGACGCAATCCGGTCAAACTGGAGAGTCAGGGAAGTTGTATCGCATCCGTGTCACCGAGGCAGGCGAGACGCGTGAACTGTTGGGCTTTGATTTCTATGAGCCGGTACCGGAGATCGTGACGAAAAGTTCGGTCCCACTACCGCCGCCTGAACCGGTTGAACCGGTCATTCCAACGTTCCCGGACGAAACACTGGACGACGATCCGTTTAATGACGATATAAAAGATGATGGATTGAATGAATTTGAAGAGCAACCGCCGGTGGACGAGGACGTCCCGGCGTCTAGCGAGGAGGCAGTCGGATGATCGGATATGTAATACTGCTCGCTTTTTGGGTGCTGGCCACGTTGACGCTGTTTGCCTTGTCAATCCCATACGTACGGAAGCGCGAGACGAAACTCGTCGTGTCGGTACTTGTGGCCGTGTTATCGCTCGGTATGTATATGTTGTATGCGGAATCGCTTGAACGGACGTGGTGGGCTTGGCTCCTCCTCGTCATCGGTTTAGCGGGCGGCGCAGCGTTGAGCGTCTTCATTGAACAGCGAGACGTCGAGCAGGAGGTACCTCAGAGGATGGTGAAGTAATAAGATGAGACGAACGAAAAAACGATTAGGCGAGATGTTGACCGAGGCTGGATTGATTACGAACGAGCAACTCGACGAGGCGCTCGCCCAAAAGCGGCGAGGCGAAAAACTCGGCGATGCACTCATGCGGTTGCACTATTTGACCGAGACACAATTGATTCAAGTACTTCATGAACAACTGGACGTACCAATCATCGCACTATATTCGCAAGACATTAACGTGACCGTCACAAAACTCGTGCCAAAAGCGATTGCACAAAAGCACGACATCATGCCGATTGAATTACAGGGGAACACGCTATTCGTTGCGACGGCGGATCCCCTTGATTTGATTGCAATCGATGACGTCCGGTTGCAGACCGGAATGAATATCGAGGTCTACATCACGACACGTGAACAAATCCGGAAGACGATCAGTCGGTATTACGAGATGGACGCCTCGCTCATCGAGATTTTAAAAGAAGAGGCGCCGGAATTCGAACGGCAAGAGACGGCATCGCGCGACGATGCCCCGGTCATTCGGCTCGTCAACCAGCTGTTTTTGAGCGCGATCGATCAACGGGCGTCAGATATCCATTTCGATCCACATGAGAAGCAACTACACGTCCGCTTCCGCGTCGATGGTGATTTACGGACAGAAGCGGTTTATCCAAAGAAAATTCAAAGCGTCATGCTGACGCGACTTAAAGTGATGAGTAATCTAGACATCACGGAAAGTCGGCTGCCTCAAGACGGTCGGATCAAGTACACGCTACGCGATCGCCCATACGACTTCCGCGTTTCGACGCTCCCGACGATGTACGGCGAAAAGATCGTCATCCGGGTGCTCGATTCTTCACAAGGGTTGACCGACTTGACGAAACTCGGGTTCGGCGACCATAACGAGATGTTGTATCGCGACATGTTGAAGCGGCCGAACGGCATTATTTTGATCACAGGGCCGACCGGTTCGGGTAAATCGTCAACACTGTACGCATCGCTCAAAGAACTAAATGACGAGTCGAAGAACATCATCACAGTCGAAGATCCGGTCGAGTATCAACTTGACGGTATCAATCAGGTCCAAGTCAATGCGAAAGTCGGGCTTACGTTTGCTTCCGGCCTCCGCTCGATCCTCCGCCAAGACCCGAACATCGTCATGGTCGGGGAGATTCGGGATACCGAGACGGCCGAGATTGCGATCCGGGCCTCGCTCACCGGACATTTAGTCTTATCGACGCTCCATACGAACTCGGCGATCAGTTCGATCACCCGCCTCGTCGATATGGGGGTCGAACCGTTCCTCGTCGCGGCTTCAACGTCCGGCCTTGTCGCCCAACGCCTCGTCCGCCGCGTCTGTCGCGACTGTGGTCATGAGCAACCGGTCTCGAAACGGGAACAAGAACTGTTCGACGCCGAACATGTGGCGATCACACGCGTCATCCGCGGAAACGGGTGCTCGTCGTGTAACTTTACAGGCTATCGTGGGCGACTCGCCATCCATGAAGTCGTGCCGATTGATGAAGAATTGCGTCGTTTGATCATGAACCAAGCGACCGAGGCCGAGATGGTCGAGCAAGCGAAGCGATCCGGTGCCCGGTTCTTGCTCGCCGACGGTCTCGAGAAAGTCGCTCAAGGTTTGACGACGACCGAGGAAATACTGAGAACAGTCATAACGGAGTGAACCTATGATCCATCAATCAATCGAAGCGATTTTAACGAAAGCGGTCGAACAACGTGCCTCAGACATTCATCTGACCGCCGGTTCGCCACCGATTTTCCGGATTGACGGCAGTCTGATTACGATGGGCGAGGAGAAAGTGCTCCCCGTCCACATCGAAGGCTACTTAAAAGAGATCATGACCGACGAGATGCGAGGCCGCCTCGAGAACCAGCGCGACCTCGACTTTTCGTTCGGCGTGCCCCGCGTGTCGCGCTTCCGTGTCAACGCTTACTATCAACGTGGCACGATCGCCATCGCGTTTCGTTCTATTTCCGGGGAAATCCCGACGTTGAACGAACTCAATTTACCGCCGGTGCTCAAGCGCCTCATCGAGAAACCACACGGGTTGATCCTTGTGACCGGGCCGACGGGGTCTGGGAAATCGACGACGCTCGCGGCGATGATCCATGAGATCAACCGGACGCAGCGAAAGCGCATCATCACACTTGAAGACCCGATCGAATATTTACACTCGCACGATCAGAGCATCGTCGACCAGCGGGAAATTGGATCGGACGTCATGAAGTTCGTGAACGGCCTCCGGGCGGCGCTCCGCCAAGATCCGGACGTCATCTTGCTCGGGGAGATGCGCGACTTAGAGACGATCTCGACGGCGATGACCGCCGCTGAGACCGGTCATCTCGTCATGGCGACACTCCATACGTCGAGCGCGATGTCGACCGTCAGCCGGATCATCGACGCTTTCCCGGCCGAACAACAAGATCAAATCCGGACCCAACTCGCCAACGTGTTGCTTGGGGTCGTCAGTCAGCGCCTGTTCCCGCGTGTCGACGTGCCGAAGGGTCGGGTCGCGGCGATGGAGATCATGATCGGGAACGCAGCCGTCGCCAACTTGATCCGGAACGAGAAGGAGTTTCAGCTCCCGACCGTCATCCAGACGAACCGGCAGAACGGGATGCAATCGATGGAAATGTCGATTGAACAGTTGATCCGTCAAGGGGTCATCAATCCAAGCGCCGTGCCAAGCGAAGAAATGAGGTGAGACTATGGCCATCTTTCAATACGAAGGAAAACTGCTGAACGGGAAGCGCAAGAAAGGGCGGATCACCGCCGTATCGCTCCGGGAAGCCAAAGATAAACTTCGGCAAGAGTCGATTCTCGTCACTGACTTGTCCGAACTCGAGTCGACCGGACTGAACACGGAAGTCAACTTATTGCCGGAACGCGTCAAGATCGAGCATTTGATCATGTACGTCCGCCAGTTCGCCACGCTCATCCGGGCCGGCGTCCCAATCGTCCGGGCGACGTCGATTTTGCGCGTCCAGACGGAATCAAAGCTGTTGAAGAAGACGCTCAGCCAAGTCGAGGACGACCTTCGAGAAGGGATTGCCTTTTCGGAAGCGATCAAAAAACATCCGCGCGTGTTCTCGAACTTCTTTAGTTCGATGGCACTCGCGGGTGAGGCGAGCGGTAACTTAGAAGAAGCACTCGACCAAATCGGGCTCCAACTTCAGAAACAATATGATATTAAACGTAAAGTCATTTCGGCGCTCACGTATCCACTCGTCGTCTCGATTGTCGCGATTGGCGTCGTCGCTTTCCTCATGGTGAACGTCGTCCCGACTTTTGCGACCATTTTCGGACAGCTTGGCGGTGAGCTTCCGCTCATCACCCGAATCGTCGTCGCCGTCTCAGACTTCGTCGCCGCCTATTGGTGGTTATTGTTCGGTGGTGCACTGCTCGGCGTCCTCCTGTTCTCGTGGATGTTAAAGCGTGACAAGGAACGGTTCTTGATCGACGGGTTGTTGCTGAAGATGCCGATTTTCGGACCGATCGTCCTAAAGTCACAGATCGCGCTCTTGACACGAAGCTTGGCCGTCTTACTGCAAGCGGCCGTGCCGATCTTGTCAGCGATCGAGATCACGGAGAAGATCGTCTCGAACCGGGTCATCCGTAAAGGGCTCGGACAAGCGCGCAATATGATGGCGCAAGGGATCCCGCTCCATGAACCGCTCGAACGGAACCCGAACTTTCCGCCACTCATGACACAAATGATTGCTGTCGGTGAGGAAAGCGGAGATTTAGATTCGATGTTGAACGAAGTCGCCGAATTTTATGAGACCGAGGTCGAGACGACGACAGACCGGTTGAAGTCGATCATCGAGCCGCTGTTGATCGTCGTATTGGCCAGTATCGTCGGGGTCATCGTCATCGCCATCGTCGTCCCGATGTTCCAAATTTATGGAGATATCCAAAATCAGTAGAAAATTCTTAGTTTATGCATATAAACTACTTTTCAACACCATATTTTGAATGTATAGTAAAATTGCACTACTTATTTTAGTACTACAGTAATGAATCCAGCACAAAATACAGCAAAACACGTAAAAGGGGAGAATCAGTCATGTTAGAAAAAATGAAAATGATTTGGCAAGATGCGAAACAATTGAAAGATGAGCGCGGACTCACACTCGTCGAGTTGCTCGTCGTCGTCGTTATTTTAGGGATTATCGCAGCCATCGCCGTTGTCGCGATCGGTGGGATCATCGAGAACTCGCGTAAAGATGCGATGGTCGCTGACGCGAAACAGATGGTAAGTGCAGCAAAACTATATACTGCTTCTAATCCAAAAGCGGCAACACTTGATTTTGCATCGGGAGGAAACGGAGTTCAGTACCTTTCACAATTAAAAGATCCTTTTGGTGGTGGTAGCTATACTACTTCTAATGTAGTGATCACTGAAGACGCCACTACAAAAGGTAAGTTCAATTATGCAGTTAATTTAGAAGGCACTAAATATAAGTATACAGGTGTTGTAGAAGGTTCTCTCGACAAAGAAGCAGCTAACTTAGTAGCGAAATAAAAATTCTTTCCGGCTGGCGCTGGGCTCTCGCTCAGCCTAGCCGGTTTTCTGTTTTTGGCATATACTTACAAGTAAGGAAGTGACCAATTTTGGTTGACCTCATTGGACTCATTTACAGCATCGTGCTCGGAATGATCATCACCTCGTTCACAAACGTCGTCGGGCTCCGCGTGCCACGCAAGCAGTCGATCGTGACGCCGCGGTCGCATTGTCCGTCGTGCGGACACGTCTTGTCCGCTTGGGAACTCATCCCGGTGTTCGGTTACATATTGTTACGCGGCAAGTGCCGCGGCTGTGGCGGACGGATCGCGCCGACGTATCCGCTGTTCGAACTGCTCGGGGCGGTCGGTTACGGCTATAGCTTTTGGCTGTACGGATTCTCCGGGACGACGTTGCTCGCGTTCGTCTTCTTATCGACGCTGCTCGCACTGGCGATGTCTGATTTGTCGACGATGCTCGTACCGAACGTGATTCTTCTATTTGCGGCGCCACTGCTGCTCATCCTCGCTTATGCGTCCGGAGCCACATGGTGGAGCCCGCTCGCCGGGGCCGCGCTCGGTTTTTCTGTCCTCGCCACCGTTTTTTTCGTCTCAAAAGGGGGACTTGGGGCCGGCGATGTCAAACTGTTTACAGTGATCGGGCTCGTGCTCGGACCACGTGACGTATTGGTCGCCTTATTTTTAGCGAGCTTGATTGGAGCGGTCGTCGGACTGTTACTGATCGGATTGAAACGGATCGGACGCAAGCAACCGATCCCGTTCGTCCCGTCGATCGCACTCGGTACGATGCTGACGTTTTGGTTCAGCGAACGTTTTTTTGATTGGTATTTTGATTTGATGTAGGGGGAAACAAGCATGAGCCGGGCTATAGAGAAAGGAACGGTCGCGTACTTCTCGTTCGATGCACTCAGCATCCACGGGGCCGTGATTAAACAAGGCGTCTTTAAACGAAGCGCTTCCGTCCAATTGGCGAAAGGTGCCTATGCGGAAGGTTTGATTCAAGACGAGAACGCGTTCGGACTCGCCTTTGACGAGTTGTGCCGTAAAATAAAAGTAAGAAAAGGGATGGTCTGTGCCGTCGATATGGCGGAGACGGAAGTGCTGTCCCGCAAAGTCGAGATTCCATCGAATATCCCGAAAGACGAGATCCGTGGCTATTTGTTCATGGAAATCGGCAGCTCGATCATCCTGCCGTTCGACGACGTCGCCTTCGACTACGAAGTGCTCGGCGAGACGGATATGAAGACCGAGGTCATGTTGCATGCCGTCTCGGTCGATTTGACGAAAGCGATCCGCGCCTACATGAAGAAACGCGGCTTCGCCTTGAAAAAAATTGTCCCGCGTCCGATCGCGATCGCGAACGGGGTGTCTCGACTCGAGACGCTCGACCCGCTCAAGTCTACGCTATTGTGGCACGTGACACCGTTCGCGCACCAACTGCTCGTCCTCGAGGAAGGACAGGTCCGCTTCATCCGTGCCATCGAGACTGACTTAGCGTATCGTGCCGACACGACAGACGGCATCGTTACATATACGTTCAACGGCTCAAGCGAGGCGTTAGCGAATCGGACCGATGAATGGTTGAACGAGCTCGCCCGTTTCCTCGACTTCTACCGTTACTCGCTCCGTACGGACGGACGCCCAATCGATGAGCTGATCATCTCCGGGACGGTCCCGGAACTCGACGACCTCGTCCGGACGATTGAACTGGAATCGATGGTGCCGGTCAAACGGATCGAAGACCCGTTGCCGTTGTCGCATGCGACACCGCTAACCCATCAGATGCTGCCGCTTCTCGGGATGGCGACGCTCGACCGCGACCATGACGCCAACTTCATCAATGCGACCGACGTGACGCTGCGTTGGCCAATCATTGCGAGTCTAGCCGCCTTGTTGATCGGCGGCGGACTGACCGGTTATCTTTATTACGAGGTGAATGGGATCGAACAGGACAAAGCACAAGTGAACGAACAGTTACAGCTCGTCCGCATCTACCAGACCGAACAAGTGAACTCGAAAGGGCAGCAAGTCATCTCGCTCGAGCAGACGGTGACCGCGCTGACGACTGAAGAGAAGCAGGCGGTCCCGGCGCTCCGTGCGCTGACCGAACAGTTGCCGCCGACAGGTTACGTCTTGACGTACAACTATGCCGACGGTTCGCTCATGAGCGTCCGGACCCAGTTTGAGACGTTACCTGACTTGAACGCGTTCCAACGAGCGCTGTTGAACGATCCACGGTTCGATAACGTCAAACTGCTCGGTGTGACGACCGAGACGAAAGCAGAAGCGGACCAAGACGCGGAAACGGATACGGGGACACCGGTCCTAAATGCGTCAGATGAGCCGCTTCCACGCTATATCGGAGAGTTCACATTCACGTTTATCGATGCCGAACCTGAGACGCCTGAAGGCGAGACGGAACAACCCGAGGAAGATGAGGAGGTGGTGAGCGAATGAAACGTTCAACGATTTATTTGATCTTTACAATTTGTTTGTTCGCAGCCATCGCCGTCCCGTCGTACTTCGGCTACCAGTACTTTATCAACCAAGGTGAATTGAAGGCGCTCGATCGCGAGCTATCACTCGAACAGACGAAGCTCGAACTGTTGCGCCAAGAAGGCGAAGTCGTCGACGTCGCCGACTCGCAGCGCTTGCAGACACGCGTCCCGACGGAGCCGGCCCTCGATACGGTCGTTGAGACGCTATCGCAAGCGAGCCAGCTGTCTGACGTGCGTGTGACGAGCATCGCTTTCGCGGACGGACTCGTCGCCGAATCGGAAGTGCCGGAACCAATCGACGAACCGGAACCGAACGATGTGAGCGAGACGGCCGAACCGGCTGAACCGGTCGAGATCACACCGGTCAACGCCTCGTCCGTCCGCTCGACGGTGTCGCTCCAAGCGGAGACGTATGAGGCGCTCGTCCTCTTCCTCGAGTCGGTCGAGTCGATGAACCGGGTCCACATTTTGCGGACCGTCCAGTTCACGGGACCTGCCGAAGCGGGCCCGAACACGACCGAACCTGCCGCACCGCTCGACTTCACGGTCGAACTCGATGCGTTTTACCGGCCCGACCTCGATCAACTCGTTCCGGATCGCTACGTACCGACGCAGACGTTCCCACGAAAAGATATCCCGGTGTACGATTACACGACACCGTGAGCAGACGTCCCTTCGAAAAAGAAGGGGCGTTTTTTTTGGCGGCTTGGATTGTGTTCGGGTGACGCTTTGCCTACAATCAACAGAGAAGCGTGAAACGGCAAGGAAGCCCGTTTCGAAAGTATGGAAGGAGTCGATACAATGAACACAACACAGAAACGTGTCATCCTCGCCTCGATGTCGCCGCGGCGGACCGAGTTGTTGAAACAAGCCGGCATTTTGCACGAGGTGATCCCGTCAAACGTCATCGAAGGGACTGACGGACGTGAGCATCCGGACGAGTACGTCGGACGTCTCGCCCGTGAGAAAGCGATGGACGTCGCACGAGACAACCGCGACGCGATTGTGATCGGGTCGGACACGGTCGTCGTCCTAGACGGAACGATTTTAGAGAAACCGAACGACCGCGATGACGCACGCCGGATGCTCAAGCATTTGTCAGGGGCGACCCATGAAGTGCTCACTGGCGTCAGCATCATCGGACCAGACCGGCATGACTTGTTCGTCACGACGACGCACGTCACGTTCATCGACATCCCGGAGTCTTGGCTCGACGGCTACCTCGATTCGTCGGAGCCGTATGACAAGGCCGGTGCCTACGGGATCCAAGGGTCGGGCGGTTTGTTCGTCGAACGGCTCGAAGGGGATTACTATAACGTCGTCGGCCTCCCGCTCCGGCCGCTCGTCGAGACGCTCGAGCGTCACGGGGTATCGCCGCGCTTTCTGTGAATGATGCGAGAGTAGGTGAAGGAATGACTATGGTGCTCGACCGAAGTGTTGAATCCGCTATTGCCAGACTGCTTCAAATCGGTGGACGGGGCGGGGACCCGCAGGCGACGGCCCGGCGGTTGTCAGATGTATATCCGACGCTTCGGGCACTGTCACAGGCGTCCGTGCACGACCTCTGTCAAATCGAAGGGATGACGAAGAAGAAAGCCGAGCAGTTGCTCGCGGCGTTCACAATCGGCATCCGTTACGTCGAAGAGCCGAAAGTAGAGTCGCCGACGATCCGGTCGCCGCAGGATGCGTACGAGCTGCTGCGTGATGAGCTCCGGCTACTTAATCAAGAACATTTCGTCTGTTTGTACTTAAACACGAAAAATCAATTGATCGCGCGCAAGACGTTGTTCGTCGGCGGATTAAATTCGTCGATCGTTCATCCGCGCGACGTCTTCCGCGAAGCGCTCAAGCTGTCGGCGGCGTGTTTCATCGCTCTGCATAACCATCCGAGCGGGGACGCGACGCCGAGCCGGGAAGACATCGAAGTGTCGGAGCGCTTGGTCGAAGCGGGCAACATTGTCGGGATCGCGTGCCTCGACCACGTCATCATCGGCGAGGATCATTATGTCAGTATGAAGCAACGGGGCTATATGAATGGGTGAAATGGAATTAATTTTCCAAATGAGACATCTGTTTGTTATACTGACAGACGAGGTGTTTACATTGGAGAAATTAATTTGGCTTTTAATGATTAGCTTTGCATGTTTAGCGAGCTTCGTTCCGCTCGACCCAATCGTATTATCACTCGTCGTCTTCGTCCTGTTCGTTTTGATCAGTATTGCGTTATATTACCGACTACAGAAACATCATTGGCTCGATCGCTTCTCACCGCTCGTCGGCATCGGAATCGGCCTCACCGCACTCGTCGCCTATCTAGCTGTGTTTCTCGCTTGGGGGAATGCAACGCTTGATTCACAAATGTGGCAGATGGTCGGACAACTCACTTTCACGTACGTCGGGGGTTATTTGTTCGTTCTGATCATCTCAAGCTTTGTGGCTGGAGCGACGCGTCAAAAGCCATCGCGGTTTTATCGGCCGGTGCTTCTCCTCTCCGTAATTTGCTACGGGGCGATGCTGTTAATGTCACTTTCGACGCGAACTTGAATCGGCCGTAATTTGAAGCAGGCGCATATCCGCCTGCTTTTTTGTATTTTAGAGGAGTCGTCAATCACCGCGTTGAAGATGTAAGGACAGAAGGTTAATCAAAGGGGACATGAAAATACATGAACGAGGAGAGTATTTACAGTGAACAAGAGTTAAAGCTGACGTTGAAGGCCATCAAAAACCGGACAGCTCAGTTACACGAATTAGACGAGGATCGCGTCATCCAATCGATGCTCCATCATATCGGTTCGACGGACCCCGAAATGCGAGACCAGTTGATTTATACGCTCTTTTACCGGTTCATCATCGAAGACGAGCAACTGACGAACGAACAGTTGACGAACATGTTGAAGACAACGCTCAAATACCACTTGTTCCACGGAATCGGAGAAGCGGAATCGGATACGGTCTTCACACGGTCGTTCTCGACGTTGTTGATTGCCTTGATTGTGTATCAAGACCGTCAACAAGGATTTTTACCGGAAATGGATATCGAGATGTTGAAAGCAAAGCTCCTGGCGTATCTTGATTGTGAAATCGATACGAGAGGCTATGTGCCCGCAAAAGGTTGGGCTCATTCCATCGCCCACGTGGCCGATGCATTCGACGAACTAGTCTTGCATCCGAAACTTGACGAGACGGAGTTCAGCGAAATCTTGGAGGCGCTATGGAACAAAGTCATGATTCCGACTGTCTATCTGCATGACGAGGACGAGCGCTTGCTGAATCCCATTTTTGCCTTGTTACATCGCGGGATGGACGAACACGAAATTATCATTCTGCTAGAAGGCTTGCCTGCTAGATTGAGTGTACAAAAACAGCAACTCGAGGCCGAACAGTATTGGCACGTCGTTTGTAACGTGAAGTCGTTTTTGAAAAGCTTTTTTGTGAAATCATTTGAGATGAACCGACCGATGCTTCAAACCACCGTGTCTGAAACGTTGAAGCAGATATGACGAGGTCCAGGCAGGCGCTTCCATGCGTCTGCTTTTTGATTTGCGTTTTTGTTGAAAAGAAGGCACACTAATATACGGTGGAACAGGACTGAGATGAAGGGGATTGTAAATAACCTGTAATCGATTGAACGTTTTCAAACATGATTTTTCCGTTATAATAATAATTAGTGTAACCAGGAGAGGGGCAGTACGTATGTTTCGTAGTTTTAACCGAGAAATCGGAATCGACCTTGGAACGGCAAATACGCTCGTTTATGTAAAAGGTCAAGGCATCGTTGTTCGTGAACCGTCCGTAGTGGCGTTCCGTACAGATACAGGTAGAATTGAGGCCGTAGGTAATCAGGCCAAAGATATGATTGGACGTACGCCGGGGAACGTCACGGCACGCCGTCCGATGAAAGATGGGGTTATCGCTGACTTCGAAACGACAGCAACGATGATCAAATATTTCATGGAACAAGCACAAAAATCAAAGAGCGGGTTGTTCTCATCGAAAACGAACGTTATGATCTGTGTGCCAAGCGGCATCACGTCAGTTGAAAAACGTGCGGTTGAAGATGCGGCCAAGCAAGCAGGCGCTCGCGAAGCGTATACGATTGAAGAACCGTTCGCGGCAGCAATCGGCGCCGGTCTCCCAGTTTGGGAACCGACAGGCTCGATGGTCGTCGATATCGGTGGCGGTACGACCGAAGTCGCAGTGATCTCACTCGGCGGCATCGTGACGAGCCAATCGATCCGTGTCGGTGGTGACGAAATGGATGACGCCATTATTCGTTACATTAAAAACAAATACAACCTCATGATCGGGGAACGTACGTCAGAAGCGCTCAAGATGGAAATCGGTTCGGCCCGCATCGACGAGTCGAACGAAAACGAAACGATGGAAATCCGCGGACGCGATCTCGTGACCGGTCTCCCGAAACAGATCGAAGTAGGGGCAGTTGAAGTGTGCGAAGCACTTTCAGACACGGTCGACGCGATTCTAGCCGGTGTGAAACAAACGCTCGAACAAACACCGCCAGAACTCGCAGCCGACGTCATGGACCGCGGTATCGTCCTTACAGGCGGCGGCGCGCTCCTTAAAAACTTGGACGGTGTCATCTCTGATGAGACGCATATCCCGACTCTCATTGCGGATGAACCGCTCGATTGCGTTGCGATCGGGACTGGAAAATCTCTTGAAATGATGGACGTCCTCCGTTCAAAATCAGGCATCTCGTCACGCCGATGAAAGGTGTTAAACGATGAGCCGGTTTGTACGTAATAAAAAGCTCATCATCACGCTGATCGGTATCATTTTATTTCTTGTCATTTTAGGAGTTTCGATTCGAGGACGGTCGGAATCCGCCTGGTACCAAGACGTCACGCGTGATGTGGTCGGAACGTTCCAACGGGTGTTCACGGTGCCGATCGGCTGGATGGATAGTACCGTGTCCTCGATTTCGAACGTCCGTGAAATTTATGAAGAGAACCGTGAATTGAAGCAACATTTGACGAAATACGCCGAAGTGTCTGTCGAAGCTGACGACCTGCGCCGTGAGAACGAGGAGTTGCGTCAAATGGTCGAGGCGGGCGAAAGCTCGCTCCGTGACTTTGATTTGATTCCGGCAGAGGTCATCGGGCGCACGCCGAACGACTGGCAGCGCTATGTGACGATCAACGTCGGGCAAGAACGCGGCGTTGAAAAAGGCATGGCTGTGACGGCCGCTGGCGGCATGGTCGGGCGCGTCATTCAAACGAGCGCCTATACGTCACAAGTTCAGCTCCTGAGCGACAACAACCGGACGAACAACGTCTCTGCGGTCGTCAAAGATGCGGACGGTAAGGCGGCGTACGGAACGATCGACGGCTTCGACAGCGAGACGAACGAACTCTTTTTCACAAAGGTTTCGAACAGCGTCAAGTTGAAAGAAGGCGAGATCGTCTCGACGTCAGGGCTCGGCGGACGTTATCCGGCCGGTCTCGTCATCGGTAAGGTGAAGTCGATCGAGACCGATGAATATGGTGTGTCTCAAGTTGCCCGCATCACGCCAGAGGCGGACTTCAACGAGTTCTCGCAAATGTTTGTCATCGATCGAACGCTAGACGAACCGTTTTTGACGGGTCCCGAGGAAGGAGGAGCAGCGGGTGAGTAACATGAAAGTGTTCATCGCCCTGTTCCTCCTCTTTCTTATTGAAGGGACATGGGCTGCCATCTTTTCATGGCACTACGCGACGCCGTTCGTGTATTTGACGTTGATTGGGTTAATGTACGTCGGTTTGTATGGCCGGTTTGAGTCGGCACTCGGATTCGGTCTCGTATTCGGGTTATTGTATGACATCGTCTACACCGACTTGCTCGGAATTTACTTATTTACTTTTTCACTCATTCCTCTCTTAGTCAGCTTCGTGTTAAAATATATAGGTGAGAACTTCTTCTCGGTCGTCATCACGTTCACGTTCATGATTCTCGTCTTCTCCTTCGGGATATACGGTATCATGGCAGCGGTCGGTGGGACGACGATTACCATACAAACACTATTAGTTGAACAGATTCCAGGGACGCTCGTCGTCAATGTGATCGCCGTCGCGATTCTTTATTATCCGATGACGCGATACGTGGCGGTGCGCCCTGTAGCGAAAAGAGGGTAGCCATGATGGAGCGTAAACGACACATTACGATAAAAGGACATCGCAACGGTATTGCAATCCACTTCAATCCACGGAGTGGCGTCGATGAGGTGCTCGGAGAGCTTGAGGCCACGTTACAAGAAATGGAGCCGCCCTCTGGGGAGATTGCACTCAAGTTGCACGCGGGTACTCGTTATTTGGACGAGGAGCTGTCACGTCAAATTCGTGAAGTCGTTGCTCGTCATGGCGTTTTTTATATCGAGGAGCTGTCGAGCGAGGTCATGTTGACCGAAGAGGCGAAAGCGACTTACGGGAAAAAGACGTTCCATTACCATAGCGGTACGATCCGCAGCGGGCAAGTGCTCTCGTTTGAGGGTTCGGTGCTCATTGTCGGCGACGTCAATCCGGGGTCTGAAGTTCGGGCGACGGGAAGTATCTATTGTTTAGGCACGATACGAGGAAATGTCCGGGCCGGTGTCGAAGGATGGGAGGACGCGGTCATTACCGCAAGCCTATTGCATCCGCTGTTTCTAGCGATCGGTGAACACGTGCTCACGCCAGACGACGATGCCGAGATGCCAGAGATCGAGATGGGCTGCGCGTATCAGACGAATCATGGCATTGAAATGACGCGTCTCCGCCAAGTCATGACAGGGCTTAAAGACGCATATGCAATGGAATTACAGAGAGGGTGAGTTTGATGGAGCAAGTAGTAGAGCCTGTACATACAGCAAAAGAAGTGAAGAAAGGTCGGGCCATCGTCGTGACGTCGGGGAAAGGTGGCGTCGGCAAGACGACGACGACCGCTAACCTCGGGACGGGTCTCGCATTGTCCGGACACTCGGTCTGTCTCGTCGATACGGACATCGGTCTACGGAACTTGGATATCATCCTAGGACTCGACAACCGGAGCATCTATAACCTCGTCGACGTCATCAACGGGCAGTGCAAGTTGCCCCAAGCGCTCGTCCGTGACAAACGGTTCGAAGAGATGTACCTGTTGCCGGCGGCCCAGTCAAAAGACAAGACATCGGTCCAACCGGAGCAAGTCAAAGAGATCATCGACCAGTTGAAGACGGAATATGATTTCGTCTTGATCGACTGCCCGGCCGGAATCGAGCAAGGATTCATGAACGCCATCGCCGGCGCCGACGAGGCTATCGTCGTGACGACGCCTGAGAAGGCGGCCGTCCAAGACGCGGACCGCATCATCGGTATGCTCGAACAAGCGGAACACGTCGCGGCGCCTAAACTCATCGTCAACCGCGTGAAGAATCATCTCGTCGCATCGGGCGACATGCTCGACATCGATGACATCATGCGCATCCTGTCGATCGACCTGCTCGGCGTCGTCGTCGATGATGAAGAAGTCATCGCCGCGGCAAACCGGGGTGTCCCGGTGACAATGAACCCGGACAATAACGCCGGACAAGCGTATCGCAACATCACACGCCGTATTCTCGGTGAGTCGGTGCCGCTCATGTCCATCCAGACGGACCAACAACCGACCGGATTTTGGGCACGATTGCTATTGAAGTTTGGAATGAAAAAAGTCTAAGGCAACGAAAGTTGCCTTTTTGTGTCGAAAGGAGTGCTCGTATGAAACTCATCTATGAACGGACCCCGTCAATCGAGCGGGCCATGCTCGTCGACGGCGAGCGTCTGCTTGAAGTCGAGGAGCGCTTTGTCGATCAGCTCTCGGTCGGGACGATCCTTGAAGCCGCGATCGAACGGATTCATCCGTCACTCGGTGCCGCTTTCCTCGTCAACGGCGAGACGACATTTTTCTTGCCGATCGCCGAGACGCTCCGGGCGCTCGCTGCCTACCCGGAAGTCCCGGGTATCGGTCAGGCGGCCGTCGTCGGGGAGAAACGTCTCGTCCAAGTGACGAAAGAGGGCATCGGGGGCAAGCACCACAAAGTGACCGAGAACATTCGGTTCGGAGGGCGCTATCTCGTCTACTTCCCGTATGGACGGCGCCAGTTGTTCAGCCGCAAGCTCGACCTCGCTACGCAGGACCAGTTGTCGAAAGTGTTCACGCTCAATGAGGCGGAAGGTGTGTTGTTCCGGACCGAATCAGGACAAGCCAGTCCAGAGGCGCTTCGCGAGGAGCTGGCCTTGTTGCGGGCCCGGGCAGCTGACGTCGAGACGGCGCGCCGCGGTCAAGACGAACTGCTCTGTGAGCAGTTCGTCCGGCGTCATTCGGTCGAGTCGGTACTGTTGAACGATAAAGAGGCGCAAGAGCGTTTGAAGCGGCTCGACGTCCCGGTCGAACGCCACATCGGCAAAGGCCGGATGAAAGAAGCCGCGCGTTTAGACACAGCGATCGAGAAGCTCGGGAACCGTGTCGTCTGGCTCGAAGGCGGGTCTTACGTCTTGGTCGAACAAGTCGAGACGATGACTGTCATCGACGTCAACAGCGGCAAGAACGTCGCCGTCAAAGACAAAGGGCGCGCCGCCGACACGATCAATGAGGCGGCGCTGTATGCGATTATGGAACAGCTCCGCCTGCGCAATATCGGCGGCATGGTCGTCATCGACTTTTTACGCGGGTCAAAAGACGGACAAGACCGACTTTTGAAACGAATGAAAGAACTCGGGGCCCGTGACCCACGTCGTGTCGAAGTGTACGGCTTCACACGGATGGGACTGTTCGAACTATCGCGCGAGCGGACCGGACGTTCGATTCAAGACCGGATGACGTATAACGGTGCACCGTCGAAGCTGGCCGTGTTCTCGCGGATTGAACGCACGCTCATGGAGCTAGACGGAAAACGGGAGGCGGTCGTACTGTCGCTGCCGGCGAAGTGGCAAGACGGGGCCTGGGACGCGTCAGGTCTTCATGTGTTCTTTATAGAAGGAGAGCCCGGCGTCGCTTTTCATGGTACACTCGAGGAATGTGAGAACTTCGTATCTCGTCATTGACAAGCCTCGCGCGAGAGTGGTAATATCTATAACGTTAGTTCGTTTGGAAGCACCCAAATGGCTACAACCGCACAGAACGGGTTGAAACGGTTTCGCCCTGCCCTGGATGGCGAGTCTGAGTTTAATAAGGAGGTGCACGTATATGTACGCAATCATCAAAACTGGTGGTAAGCAAATCAAAGTTGAAGCAGGTCAAGAGATCTACATCGAAAAACTCGATGCTGATGTCGAGGGTACTGTAGAATTCGGTGAAGTTCTTTTCGTTGGTGGTGACGATGTTAAAGTCGGAGCTCCATTCGTAGAGGGCGCTAAAGTAGTAGCAACTGTCGTTAAACACGGTCGCGCGAAAAAGATCACTGTCTTCAAAATGAAAGCTAAGAAAAACTACCGTCGTAAGCAAGGTCACCGTCAGCCTTACACGAAAGTTCGCATCGAGAAAATCGAAGCGTAATTTCTATGATTCAAGTAACGGTCAGACGAGACGAGACGAAGTCGATTCGTTCCGTCGAAGTGACAGGTCACGCCAACTTTGCTGAACCCGGTTCTGACTTAGTGTGTGCCGGCGTTTCCGCTATCATTTTTGGGGCGTATAACGCTGTTGAGGTACTCGCAGGCCAGTCGCTTCTTGTAGAAATGGCAGACAAAACAGAGGGTGGTTACTTTTATGTCGAGACATATCCTGAACTATCACCGCAGGATATGACTCGCACCCAGCTGTTATTAGAAGGGATGCTCGTGCAACTAGACACGATCGCCCAAAGTTACGGTGATTATATCCAAATTGAACAATAGGAGGTGGACCTCATGTTACAATTGAACCTTCAGTTCTTCGCATCGAAAAAAGGAGTTGGATCGACTAAAAACGGTCGTGACTCGATTTCGAAACGCCTCGGCGCTAAACGCGCTGACGGACAGACAGTTTCAGCTGGATCGATTCTCTACCGTCAACGCGGTACGAAAATTCACCCAGGTGAAAACGTCGGCCGTGGTGGCGACGACACATTGTTTGCTAAAGTTGACGGCGTAGTACGCTTCGAGCGTCTTGGTCGCGACAAGAAACAAGTGAGCGTTTACCCAGTTGCGTAAGTAGAACCACGCAAAAGACTCTAGCCACTTATTTGGTTAGAGTCTTTTTTACTAGGAGAGGATCAAATGGACTCACAGGCAACGCTGAAATTATTATCGACCGTCCGTCACGAATGGATGAATCGGCTTCAGATGATCTCCTTGTATGCGGCGCTCGAGCCTGATAGACTCGAGGAGCTGTACGAACGTTATCGTCAGCACGCCGACGAGGAGAGTGCGCTCGTTCGCTTAAATATGCCGGCGACTAGTCTCGTCATCATACAGGCGAATTGGGAAGGGCGGTTGACCTATAAGGTATCGACCGACCGTGCGTCGTTGGACGACGCACGCGTGGCGGATAAACTTGTCCGTCTTCTGTCAGGAACGGATGGACCGATTCATGTGACGTTCACGGACGGACTGGCGGTTCGCGTCTTCGGCAACGTGCCGGGAGATGTGTTCACGTCAGACGAAGTGCACGAACAGACTGTAGAATGTTCTACGTTTCGTTTAAAAGGAGGGAATTAAATGTTTGTCGATCAGGTGAATATTTTTGTAAAAGCTGGAGACGGTGGTAAAGGAATGGTCGCGTTCCGTCGCGAGAAGTATGTTCCAGACGGTGGACCAGCAGGTGGTGACGGTGGTCACGGTGGCGACGTCGTCTTTGAAGTAGAAGAAGGATTACGGACGCTCGTTGATTTCCGCTTCTCGAAGAAGTTCATCGCCTATAACGGTGAAAAAGGAATGTCGAAAGGGATGCACGGACGTAAAGCGAAGCCGCTCGTCGTCAAAGTCCCGCCAGGCACAATCGTCTTCGATTCAGTGACGGATACTGTCATTGCCGACCTTACCGAGCACGGCCAACGGGCCACGATCGCTAAAGGCGGCCGCGGTGGACGCGGAAACTGTCGATTTGCGACACCGTCGAACCCGGCACCAGAAATCGCTGAAAACGGGGAACCGGGCCAAGAGCGCGAGTTGCGTCTTGAACTGAAACTCCTCGCCGACGTCGGTCTCGTCGGATTCCCGTCAGTCGGGAAATCGACGCTCTTGTCGGTCGTCTCATCGGCACGTCCGAAAATCGGAGCGTACCACTTCACGACGATCACACCGAACCTCGGTGTCGTTAAAACAGCTGACGACCGTGACTTCGTCATGGCCGACCTTCCTGGACTTATCGAAGGTGCGAGCCAAGGCGTCGGTCTCGGTCACCAGTTCTTGCGTCATATCGAACGGACGAAAGTCATCGTCCATATGATCGATATGAGTGGGATCGAAGGACGTGACCCGTTTGAAGACTACACGACGATCAACCGTGAGCTCGAGTCGTACAATTTACGTCTCCTCGAGCGTCCACAGATTGTCGTCGCCAACAAGATGGATATGCCGGATGCGCCAGAACTTCTTAAAGAGTTCCAACAGAAAGTCGGCGATGACGTCAAAGTCTTCCCGATTTCGGCACTCGCGAAAGAAGGACTTCGCAACTTGCTCATCGAAGTAGCTAATCTCGTCGACGCGACACCTGAATTCCCACTTGAAGAGCTCGAAGCGAAAACAGCCACACCACGTGTCGTCTATCGTTACGAGAAGGAAGAGAAAGGGTATCAGATTCATGTCGATGAGTACCAACGCTTCGTGATCACGGGGCCGCGCATCGAGAAACTATTCAAGATGACGAACTTCGATCACGATGACTCGATCAAACGATTCGCCCGTCAGATGCGTCAAATGGGCGTCGATGAGGACCTTCGTAAGCTAGGTGCTCAAGATGGCGACGTCGTTGCGATCTCTGACTTTGAATTCGAATTTGTCGAATAATCTTTTAAATAGGAAATGGAGTGTGAAGTAAACGTGGACCCTGTGCCCTCGTCTAGTTTAATTCTTTATGCAGTTCTAGTATTTTTGTCAGCTTTCTTCTCTTCAGCAGAGACCGCGCTCTCGAGCGTGAACCGCGTCCGGATGATCCGGATGAGTGAAGACGGGGACAAGGGCGCCAAACGCGTTCTCCACCTCGTCGACCGGTTTGACGATACGCTCTCGACGATCCTCGTCGGGAACAACATCGTCAACATTGGTGCCGCGACCGTTTCGACGGCGATCGCCACGAGTATATTCTCGGGTGGGACCGGCTTGATTGTCTCGACGTTCGCGACGACCGTTGTCATCTTGATCTTCGGTGAGATCTTGCCGAAATCACTCGCCAAAGAATTCGCTGAAAAGTATTCACTTTTGATCAGCGGAATCTTGTTGTTCCTTGTTAAAATCCTGAAGCCGGTCACGATGATCTTTACAGGTCTCAAGCGCTTGACGCTTCGCATGATCGGGATGGCCGACAAAGAACCGTCGGTGACGGAAGAAGAGTTGAAAGTGCTCGTCGATATGGGTGAAGAAGAAGGAGTGCTCGGTGAGAAAGAAGCCGAACTGGTGCATAGCGCCTTCTCTTTCAACGACATCACCGTCGATGACGTGTTGACGCCGCGGATCGACATCCTCGCCGTCGACATCGACGATACGCTCGAAGAGATCAAAGACACGATCTTTAGCGGGGGGCACTCTCGTCTCCCGGTGTATAAAGACTCGATTGACAACGTCATCGGGGTGTTGTCGGAACGTGACTTCCTTCGTTCGATGATGCGAGACGAAGTGACGGATATCCGTTCACTCATTCGTCCGCTCACGTACGTGTCACCGCAGACGAAATTGATCGAACTGCTCCCGATTCTGCAGCAAAAACAATCACACATGGCTGTCGTCCTCGATGAGTTTGGTGGGACGGCTGGTCTCATCACGCTCGAGGATATGCTTGAAGAGCTCGTCGGCGATATTTGGGACGAGCACGACGAATCGATCGTCTACTTGAGACGGCTTCGAGACGGCGTATACGAGTGTATGGCCGACATGGACGTCGATCAGTTCGCTGACGAGATGGGGATTAAAGAACCTGAAGTAGATGCCAACACGATGGGTGGTTGGATCGTCGAGCTGCTCGGCGACATCCCAGAGAAAGGTGCGCGTGTCACGTATGACGACATGACGTTCACCGTTCTCCACGTCGAAAAACGACGCATTCGCAAACTGTTAGTCGAAACGAGTCAATCCGAATCGGCTGAACAGGCATAAGAAAAGGAGATCGCCACGTGGCGATCTCCTTTTTGTTTAGACGGTATGGTGGCGCTCGACGCGCTCGAGCAACTCGTAAGGACGAACCTTGTAGATTGCGTGCGGGATGTACGTCGGGTCGATCGCATCAATGAGACGCATCTGGAAGTGGTCACGTTTGATGTAGTCCGACACGTTCGACGCATCGATCGGGAAGAAGCCGACCTCGTGTGTCTCGCCTGCTTGCGGACGAAGGTCGCCCGAGACGTAACGCCCATGGAACGAGACGCAGAGGACGCGTGACGACACGTTTTGATAGATCCCGATGATGCCGTCGATTTCGACGTCGGCCCCGGTCTCTTCTTTCACTTCACGATGGATCGCATCGATGATCGATTCGTGTTCTTCGACCTGTCCGCCCGGCATCTCGTACGTGTCGCTCCGGTGCGTGTTTTTGACGAGCAGCACCTCGCCGTCATCGTTCGTGATGTAGGCGGTCACGGAGACGATCGTGCGCGGCGGGGTGTAGTGTCCGGTCGGCATCATGAACTCTTCGCTCGACTTGATGTACAAGTCTTTCCCGAGACGGGCCCGCTTCTTCATCGCCTCGCGACGGAGTGCGCTCGAGCGGTAATCGCGTTCGACTTGTTCATAGTGCTCACGGTCGCGGTATTCCCAAAGTGCCATGACCTCGGTTTGGTCCTCGGTCACCCAACGGCCGACGAGCCGTGCGCCGTGCGATACCTGAATCGGATACAGGTATGTATGGAAAAACTCAGTGAATTCTTGCAAGCGTTCGGGACGGATCGTATACGTTTTTCGACGATGGAACATGAAAATTCCTCCTTTGACGGTTGCTGTCTCTGTGCTTTAGAAATAGATTGATTTCCTCACTATGACGTATTCGCCATACGTATCAGTTTACCCTCTATTTAAAAAAAGTCAGCCCGAACTTTTGTTCAGGCTGACTTTTTCATGAAGTTCGGATGTGAGCGGATATAGCGGGCGACAAAGAAGATGCCGATGCCGAGCCCGATATAAGGAAACAGGCCGTGTGTGTATTCGCCGATATATCGCCAATTACTGCCGAGCATCATGCCGACTTTGACGAAGACGAACGACCAGATCGCAAAGACGATCGTTGTCATCGTCAGGAATTTACGGAACGACAACCGCATCACGCCGGCGCTGATGGCGAACAATTGACGCCAAATCACGCTGAGGCAGACGATCCACGCCCCGTACTTCTCAAACCACGACTCGGCTTGAAGCTGTTTCTCCTGCTTGATCCGAAACGAGCGATACAATCGCAGGGCGACCGGTCGTCCGCCGTAGCGGCCAATCCCATACAATGCGACCTGGGTCACGACGAAAGCCGACCAAGCGAGCAAAAAGATGAACAGGAATGACGCGTCAAGGGAACCGACGAGATAACCGCCGTATGCGAGGACGAGCTCGTTTGGGATGACTTGGATGAAGATGCCGAGCGGGATACTGAAGACGCCGCATCCGGCCAAGAGTTGCTCGAGGAAGTGCCACATGACAGATCACTCCTTTCAATACGTAGTAGGGAATTTGTTCCATCCATCAGTATAACGGACAAACTAGGAAAGCAAAAGAAAAGATGTCACAAAGGCGTGACATCTTTTAGTCGAGTTCGGAAACGAGCACGCCGAGGCGCTCAAGTTCAGAGACGGCGGCATCGATCGCGTCCGCACTGTCGGCTTCGAGCGTGTGAATGTGCAGCCCACCCGTCAAATGGGACAGTGGGGCAGCCTGGTTGGCCTCAACGCGTTCGAGGAAGGCCCGGACGTCGCGCCGGCTCTTCACCATCAACTGACCAGTCAGCGACCCGTAGACGGGGTGGTCGATGATGACGTCACGAATCGTGACACCTTCGTCGACGATGGCGTTCATCTCGGCTTCCATGTCCTCGGCTTCGTGCCGACAGACGACTTTTCGTGTGTAGGCGGACGGTGACGCCTCGCCGGGTAGATAGACGTAGCCGCGGGCGGTCGCGACGATTTGGTGGCCTTTCGCCTTCAAGAGCGACAAGTCTTGGACGATGACTTGGCGGCTGACCGCGACGCGGCGGGCGAGCTCGGAACCGGTGATCGGTTCCGTACTCGCTTCAATCAATTCCAATAAAGTGCGCCGGCGTTCTTCACCGGCTAAACGTTTGTTCATGGTGTTCAACTCTCCTTGCTAAAGTGACGATGGCATCGGCGAGTGCCGCCGTGGCTTCGGCGGTTGTCTGTTCGCCGAAGGAAATTCGAACGAGCCCGTGGCAGGCGCTCGTCTCATAGCCGAGTGATTCGAGCATGCGGTTCGGTCCGTTTTGACCGGCCCGGCAAGCCGAGCCGGCCGACACTTGGAAGCCGAGTGCGTCGAGTTCGGTCATCCACCATTGGCCGTCCCGTTTGTCCGAGACGAATGAGAGGATGGCCGGACTTTGGTCGTCGAACTCGAGCCAGTCAACATGTGACGATGTCTTCTCTTTCAAGATAGCACGAAACGCTAAGAAATTTCTTTCGTGACGTGTCCGATTCTCGTGCCGATTGGTGAACGCCTTGACGAACGCAGAGATGCCGGGCACGTCAATCGTCCCGGGACGGATGCCGTACTGATGGTGACCCGGGTAGTAGGGTGGAGGCAATAGACGTTCCATATAGAGACCGCCGACTCCTTTCGGCCCGCCGACTTTATGGGCGCTGAACGAGTAAGCGTCGATCCCGTCGACCGAGACCGGTATTTTTCCGAGCGCTTGTACTCCGTCGATATGGAGCAGTACTTTCTTATATTTAAGTTTACAGAGGATGTTATGGAGCGGCAAAATCCAGCCGGTGTCCGAGTTGACGTGCTGAAACGTGACGAGTCCGATATCACGATCGAGCAAGTGGAGGAACTTGTCGTGGTCGAACTGGCCGTCTTTCAGCTTGAGGCGATGGACGATCACACCTTCAGCTTCCCACTCGTCGAGGAGGAGCGAGACCGAGTCGTGCTCTTGCCAGGACGTGATGACTTCGCTGCCTTTCATGCGTTTGCGCAGACTCGTCAGCGCGATGTAATTGCTTTCCGAGCCGCTCCCGGTAAACAACAGCTTCCCTCTCAGCATATCGAGACCGAGCGCCTGCTTGACGAGCCGGCGCGCCTCTGTCAAATAGTCCTCGGCTATGAACCCATGCGTATGAAGGGACGAGGGATTGCCGGGGACGCCTTTGGCCATGGCGACGTAATGGTCAAGGGCGGGTTGGGTCATCGGGTGTGTCGCCGCGTAGTCAAAGTAACCGTTCATCGAAGTATCCCCTTTTCTCATGTTGTCTTCTTCACAAAATTATGCGAAACTAGTTTACAAGTCAACATTACATATGAAATACAGGTGATATACAGATGTCTTTACAATTAAAACAAGTCGATGTTTTGATTATCGGGGCGGGGTTGGCCGGGGTCACGGTGGCACTCCATTTGCCGGAGACGTACCGCATCCTCCTCGTCTCAAAACGTGACGTGACCTCCTCGAACTCTGACCTCGCCCAAGGCGGGATCGCGAGTTCATATTTGGAGCCGTCGAGTCTCGATCACGCACACGATACGCTCGTCGCTTCCAAGATGACGGCGCAAGCGGACCGGGTCGTCACGCTCGTCGAGGACGGCCGTGGTGTCGTTTCAGAGATGGAGCGGTTCGGTGTTGCGTTCGACCGGGACGAGTCCGGGTATAAGATCGGCCGAGAAGGCGCCCACGGGAAACATCGGATCTACCACGTCGGAGGTGACGAGACCGGACGTCATGTGATGACCGCGTTACGGGAACGGCTCCCGCAAAACGTTGAAGTGATGGAGCACGTCTTGATCGACGGACTGACAAAAACGGGAGGCCGAGTCGTCGGTGCGACCGGTTTCCAAGGTGACGAACGAATCCATATTCAAGCGGGCGCGGTCGTCTTGGCGACAGGTGGCATCGGCGGGCTCGTCGATTGGACGTCGAACTGTCGGGCCGTGACGGGGGATGGACTCGTCTTGGCGAGCGCTGCCGGTGCCGAACTTTCCAACTTGACCGAGATTCAGTTTCATCCGACACTGCTAGCGGTCGAGACGCCGCACCTCGTGACCGAGGCGCTGCGAGGTGCGAGTGCGGAACTCGTCGATGAGGACGGGTGTCACGTGATGCGGCACCATCCGCTAGGCAGTCTGGCGCCCCGTGATGAAGTGGCGGCCGTGCTCACGCGTCACTGCGGCCCGGTCTATCTCGATACGAGTCGCGTCAAAGACATTGCGGCCCGGTTCCCGAAATTGTGGGCGACGTGTCAGGCCGAACGGATCGACGTCGCTCGCATCCCGGTCCGGCCGGGTCTGCATTTTCATATGGGCGGGGTGCGGGTCGATGAAACCGGATCGACGGGTGTGGCCGGGCTTTACGCGGTCGGTGAAGTCGCCGACACGGGTGTTCACGGGATGAACCGGTTGGCTTCTAATTCACTACTTGAATGCTGGGTGTTCGGAAAACGGGTCGCTGCATCGGTGCGACTTGAAGAAAGGCCGTTCACGGTGACTGAAGTGACCGCTTATGAGTTATCGAAGGAGGCGTTTCAAGCGTATCGTCGGCGATTAGGCAACTGGCTGACAATCTCGCCTGAGTTTGGAGAAATGAGAAGTTTCTTAGAAAATACCCAACAACTGGCACGGACGAAACACGTGACAAGACAATTGGCAGAACGAACATTACAACTTGAGGCGGGCCGGATTTTAGCACGCGCCTTTATGAGAACGGAGGAGTTCCATGAACAGAACGTTACTGCGCGAACAGCTCACACAATTTCTAACTGAGGATATCGGATTTGGAGACGCCTCGAGCGCGCTCATCGACCCGCTCGACGGGGCGACAGCCGTCGTCACCGCCAAGGCGGACGGGGTCTTCGCCGGTGTTGACGTCGTGATGGAACTCGCGGCGATGCAGCGGCTCGTCGTCGAACAGTGCCGTGACGATGGGACGGATTTGAAAAAAGGTGACGTCATGTTCGCTTTGCGGGGCAAGACGCGGACGATCCTCGAGACGGAACGGGTACTGCTCAACCTCGTGCAACACATGTGCGGCATCGCCACGCTGACAAGGTGCTGTGTCGAGGCGCTCGCCGACCCAGCGATCCGGGTCACCGACACGCGGAAGACGACGCCGGGACTGCGGATGCTTGAAAAATACGCCGTCCGATGTGGTGGGGGGTACAACCATCGGCTGCGTCTTGACGATGCGGTCATGATCAAAGACAACCATATTGCGGCACTAGGGGGCATCACGCGGGCCGTCGAAGCGGCGAGAGCTCAAAACGGGCACACGACACCGATCGAAGTCGAGGTCGAGACGATCGAGCAGTTGCGTGAGGCGATCGCGGCAAGTCCTGACATCATCATGCTCGATAACCGGTCACCGGAAGAGTTGAAGGCGTGGGTTGCGCTCGTGCCGTCCCACATCACGACGGAAGCGTCGGGTGGGATCACCGTCGACACGATCGCCGCCTACCGCGGTACGGGCGTCGACGTCATCTCGGTCGGACAGTTGACGAATTCGGTGACGGCTCTCGATTGCAGCTTAAATCTTAAAGGAGGGGTCAAATATGCAGTTACTCGGAACGATGCCAGCACAATACGCTAATATGACGATCGAACAGATGGAAGCACGGATCGAAGCCATTAAAGCACGGCTCGGCAGCCGGCTGTTTCTACCGGCACATCACTATCAAAAGGATGAGGTCGTCCAGTTCGCGGACGCGACCGGAGATTCGCTCCAGCTCGCACGACTCGCCGAACAAATGAATGGGGCCGAGTTTATCGTCTTTTGCGGCGTCCATTTCATGGCCGAGACGGCCGACATGCTGACACGCGACGACCAACTCGTCATCTTGCCGGACATGCGGGCCGGTTGTTCGATGGCGGATATGGCCGATATCGACCAGACCGAGATTGCTTGGGAGGAATTGACCGACTTGTTCGGTGACGACATCATCCCGATCACGTATGTCAATTCGACGGCAGCGATCAAGGCGTTCGTCGGAAAGAACGGCGGTGCGACCGTCACGTCGTCAAACGCCCACGACATCGTCCGTTGGGCACTCGAGACTGGCGAACGGATTATGTTCTTGCCAGATCAACACCTAGGGCGCAACACGGCGTTTGATCTCGGTGTGCCGCTGGCGGCGATGGCCGTCTGGGACCCGCTTCGTGAGCGTCTCGACTACGAGGGCGACATCGAAGACGTACGGGTCATCCTCTGGAAAGGGCATTGTTCGGTCCACGAGAAGTTCAATGTCGCCCAAATCGAGGCGTTGCGGAAGCATGACCCGGAACGACGCATCATCGTCCATCCCGAGTGTACGTTTGACGTCGTGCAGGCGGCGGACGAGGCCGGGTCGACGTCATACATCATCGACCAGATCGAGGCGAGCGCTCCGGGGACGAAGTGGGCCGTCGGGACGGAGATGAACTTGGTCAATCGACTAGCAATGACGCATCCCGAGCAAGACATCGTCTCCCTCAACCCGTACATGTGTCCGTGTCTGACGATGAACCGCATCGATTTGCCGCATCTGTTGTGGGCGCTCGAGTCGCTCGAGACGGATCCGGTCAACATCATTCGTGTCGATGAGGAAACGACGAAATGGGCAACGCTCGCCCTTGAGCGGATGTTAGCGAGATAACGGACAGGCGATCGCCTGTCCTTTTTTCACGACGTTTTCTATGGTACAATGAATGCAGTTTTCCTATGAAGAGGAGATAACAAAGTGATTGAATTCGTAAAAGGATCCGTCGCCTACGTGTGTGCGGAATATATAACGTTGGATGTTTCGGGCGTCGGCTACAAAGTACATGTGCCTAACCCGTTTTTTTATCGTGAACAAGACGAACATGTAATCGTGTTTACGCACCATTACGTCAGAGAAGATCAACAGACGCTGTACGGTTTCCGGTCACGCCGGGAGCGCGAACTGTTCAATAAACTGCTCGGCGTCAACGGCATCGGACCGAAAGGCGCGCTCGCCATCGTCGCCTCGGGCGACATGGACGCGTTGATTGACGCAATCGAGACCGAGAACGAGAAGTACTTGATGAAGTTCCCGGGCGTCGGCAAGAAGACGGCCAAACAAATGGCGCTCGATTTAAAAGGGAAGTTGTCAGAGCTCGCACCGGACTACGTGCCGAACACAGGCTTGTTCGCACAAGGCTCGTCAGAACTTGACGAAGCGTGTGAAGCGCTCGCCGCTCTCGGTTATTCGGAACGTGAGATCACACGTGTCCGTAAAGAGTTGAATTCAGAAATATTGACGACAGACGCTTACATAAAGCGCGCCCTGCAATTGTTGTTGAAATAAGGAGGAACCTATGGACGAACGATTGTTGTCACAATCCCACCAACAGTATGAAGACTCTGAAGAGTGGAGCCTGCGTCCGCAACGGTTCGAGCAGTATATCGGACAAGAGAAGGCGAAAGGGAACTTATCCGTCTTTATCCAAGCGGCAAAAATGCGGAGCGAGACGCTCGACCACGTCCTCCTTTACGGGCCACCCGGTCTAGGGAAGACGACGCTCGCGCAAATTATCGCCAACGAGATGGGCGTCGGCATCAAGACGACAGCCGGCCCCGCGATCGAACGGCCCGGCGACTTAGCAGCGATCTTGTCAACGCTCGAGCCGGGAGACGTCCTGTTTATTGACGAGATCCATCGGCTCAGCCGGACGATTGAAGAGATCTTATATCCGGCGATGGAAGACTACTGTCTCGATATCGTCTACGGGCAAGGCGAGATGGCGCGCAGCGTCCGCATCGACTTGCCGCCGTTCACGCTCGTCGGCGCGACGACACGGGCCGGCATGTTGTCGGCCCCGCTCCGTGACCGTTTCGGGGTGACGCTCAAACTTGAGTATTACGAGGCACACGAACTCGCGGCCATCGTCAGCAGGACGGCCCAGCTGTTCCGTCTGTCGATCTCACCGGAAGCGAGCGGCGCGATCGCCAAACGCGCACGCGGGACGCCACGGATCGCCAACCGGCTGTTGCGTCGTGTCCGTGACTTCGCGCAAGTGGAAGGGACGAAAGAAATCGACCCGGCCATGGCATCGAGTGCGCTCGATCGCCTGCACGTCGACGCCCTCGGGCTCGACGAGGTCGACCATCGGCTCTTGCGGGCCATGGTCGAACGGTTCGGCGGCGGTCCAGTCGGGCTCGAGACGCTCGCCGCGACAATCGGTGAAGACGCCCAGACGATCGAGGACGTCTACGAACCATACTTGTTACAACAAGGCTTCCTCCAGCGGACACCGCGAGGACGCATGATCACACAATACGCTAAGACGCATTTTGGATACGAAGAGGAGTAAATGATGCAAGATATTCAATTGAACGTAAACGACTATGATTTTGACTTGCCAGAAGAATTGATCGCCCAAGTCCCGCTCCTTGATCGGACGAGCTCACGTTTGCTCGTCCTCGACCGTGACACAGGTGACATCGAGCACCGCCACTTCCGTGACGTGCTCGACTATTTACAAGCAGGCGACGCGCTCGTCGTCAACGATTCACGTGTCTTGCCGGCCCGTCTGTTCGGGGCGAAACAAGAGACGGGCGGCAAAGTCGAGCTGCTGCTCTTGAAGCAGACCGAAGATGACGTCTGGGAAGCGCTCGTCAAACCGGCGAAGAAAGTCCGCGTCGGCGCCATCGTCGAATTCGGGAACGGATTGCTCCGGGCCGAATGTGTCGAGGAGCTCCCGGAAGGCGGACGCCGCTTCAAGTTCGAGTATGACGGGATCTTCTATGAGATTTTAGACGAGCTCGGCACGATGCCGCTCCCGCCTTACATCCGCGAACAGCTTGACGATCAAGACCGCTACCAGACCGTCTACGCCCGCGAACGCGGCAGTGCGGCCGCACCGACGGCAGGTCTTCATTTCACAGAAGAATTGCTCGAGGCTGCCCAGGCGAAAGGGGTCAACTTGATCCCGCTCACACTTCACGTCGGGCTCGGGACGTTCCGCCCGGTCACGGCCGATACGATCGAAGAGCATACGATGCATAGCGAGTACTTTGAACTGTCCGAGCAATCGGCACGGGCGCTCCGTGACGTCCGCGCGAGCGGCGGCCGCGTCTTCGCGGTCGGAACGACGTCGACACGGACGCTCGAGACGATCATGCGCGATCACGGGGATTTCGTCGAGTCATCGGGCTGGACGGACATCTTTATTTACCCTGGCGTCGAGTTGAAGGCGATCGATGGACTGATCACGAACTTCCATCTGCCGAAGTCAACGCTCGTCATGCTCGTCTCGGCGTTCGCGTCACGCGACATCATCTTACACGCCTACCGAACCGCGGTGGAAAACGAATACCGCTTCTTCAGCTTTGGAGACGCGATGCTCATTACGAGGAAGGAAGAAAACAAATGACCAAACATGCAGTCACATACGAACACATCCACACGTGTAAACAATCAGGAGCGCGGCACGGGATCGTCCATACGCCGCACGGCTCGTTCGAGACGCCTGTCTTCATGCCGGTCGGCACGCAGGCGAGCGTCAAGACGATGGCACCTGAACAAGTGAAAGCGATGGGTGCGAACATCATCTTATCGAACACGTACCACCTATGGATTCGTCCCGGACACGAGGTCGTCAAGCAAGCGGGCGGACTTCACAAGTTCATGAACTGGGACGGCGCGATCTTGACGGACTCAGGCGGCTTCCAAGTGTTCTCACTCGCTGACCTGCGTAACATTCAAGAAGAAGGCGTCCATTTCCGTAACCATTTGAACGGGGACAAGTTGTTCTTGTCACCAGAAAAGGCGATGGAAATCCAAAACGCGCTCGGTGCGGACATTATGATGGCGTTCGATGAGTGCCCGCCGTTCCCGGCGACGCATGAATACATGAAGAAGTCGGTCGAGCGGACAAGCCGTTGGGCCGAACGTTGCCTCGCGGCGCACGAACGTCCGGAGGACCAGGCGCTGTTCGGCATCATCCAAGGTGGCGAGTACGAAGACCTTCGCCGTCAAAGCGCCGAAGACCTCGTCTCACTCGATTTCCCGGGTTATGCGGTCGGCGGTTTGTCGGTCGGCGAACCGAAAGACGTCATGTATCGGGCGCTCGAGTTCACGACACCGTTCATGCCGGAAGATAAGCCGCGCTACTTGATGGGCGTCGGATCACCGGATGCGTTGATCGAAGGTTCGATTCGCGGGATCGACATGTTCGACTGCGTCTTGCCGACACGGATCGCCCGTAACGGCACGCTCATGACGTCTAAAGGTCGCGTGACGATCAAACACGCCAAACATAAGACGGACTTTGGCCCGATCGATGAGAAGTGCGATTGCTATACGTGTAAGAACTATTCACGGGCATACGTGCACCATTTGATCCGTGCCGATGAGATGTTCGGTCTCCACCTTTGCTCGACGCATAACCTTCATTTCCTCGTGAATTTGATGGAGCAGGTCCGTCAAGCGATCCGCGAAGACCGTCTCCTCGATTTCAAAGAAGAGTACTTCGAAGAATATGGATATAACAAACCGAACGCCAAGAATTTCTAATTCTTCTAACAGCGATTATGTGACAACGAATCGGTTTCACGGTATAATGAACCTGATATTGAAGGAAAGGGTGAATTCTACAAATGGAAACTCTCGTAGCACTATTACCGATGATCCTTATTTTCGTCGTGTTCTACTTCTTGTTGATCCGTCCACAGACGAAGCGACAAAAGCAAGTACAAACGATGCAAAATGCGCTTGAGCGTGGCGATCATGTCGTGACGATTGGCGGCCTTCACGGTGTCGTCCATCAGATCGAAGACACAGAAGTCACATTGAAATGCGACCAAGCACTTCTCAAGTTCAATCGCAGTGCGATTGCTGAAGTGACGAAAAAAGGAAACTCTTCATTCGCTGAGTAAGCAAATGACGCCTGACCAGTATATGGTCAGGCGTTTTTTCGTGCGGGTAATAGGCGAGGAATGATACGACGAGCCCCTTCTTGACCGCCGTAGATGGCACGAGCGAACGGACCGACGATCAAGTCGGCGTAAGCGCCAGTCATGTAGAAGTTGTCTGTCCAAGCGAGTGAGGCATCAAGTACCGGTGTGCCGCATGGGGTGAGCGGTAAGTCGAGCTGCTCCATGAGCGGCCGTAAAAACGTCTCTTTCGGATGGAGCGGGCGGATCCCCGTGCAGCAGACGATCTCGTCAGACGGCAACGCAATCCCGTCGACGAATAACTGGTCACCGTCACGGACCGCTTCTCCAATGATGTGTCGAATTTCACCAAGTTGCACGAGCCGCTTCACTTTCAAGACGAGGTCGTTCGGGGACGTCCCAGGCTTTCGTTCTTGCTTGACGAAGTCACGTTTCTCGATCCAGTTGTCTTCCAACTGATGGAAAGCGCGTAACCCCTTTGGACCCATGAAACTGCGGTCGGCGTCGAACTGGCTCACCTCGAGCGGGCGCTTCGTGACGAGCGTGACGTCATGGCCTTTACTATGACGCGATACCGTATAATGTAACGCCGTGATCCCGCCGCCGACGACGGTAACGTTCGATTGTTCCGGCTGATCGTTAGCTGAAAAGACGTGTCGGCATGTCGGGATGTCCGCAAAGCCCGGTAGATGCATCGAGCTCGATTGACCGGTCGAAACGATGACCGTCTCGGCGGTAATCCGTCGAGTCGATGTCGTCACTTCGTAGACGTTGCCGGACCGTTTAATCGAGGAGACGGGTTGATTGCCTAAAAAACGAGAACGAAGATTAAAGTCCGCGATGAGTTGATCACAATGATCGTTGAACAACGCTAAAGACGGTCGGCCGAACGTATCCTTGAAATGATAAGAGCCATAGTCGTTCGCCGCCGCGAACTGTTTCAACGCGTATGGATTAGACGATATATGATGGACGCGCGTCGAGCGCAAATGTGACATTTCAATATGAGCGGTTTGGGACTTCCAGTTCTTGAGTAGTTGATCGTGAGCGTCAATTAGCAGAAGCTCTTCTAACGCACCGCCTTGTTCTAAATAAGATACAGCGAGGGTCATACCGTGAACGCCGGCGCCGATGATTAATACCCGTGTTGACAGATCAGTCATGCTTCCACCTCTTAAATAGTAATAGTTACGATTTGTATCATAGGGTAAGTGTCTGCTTTTTGTCAAACTTCATCAATCCCTCGAATCATCGACCTCATTTCCAAAAATCAAATTGATTAGTGAAAACGTTTGCATTAATGTCAAGTTGAGAAGAAATTGGAAATGAGGAAACGGACATGGACGTTAAACGATTATTACAACCGATTAAAAAATGGCAAGGTTGGGCTCGCGTCAAACGACTGAAAGGACGTTCGTCGATCAAACGAACGAAAGGCCGTTCATCGATGCGACGGAAGATGGCGATCGCGCTCGTGCCGACAATCATTGCCTTGCTCCTCGTCGGCGCGCTCGGTTCTTATCAATTAAAAAATGCCACTGCTGAGTACGATCGGGTGTTGAACGAAGGTCTCCGTGACATGTTGATCGCCGAAGATTTGGCGTTGACCGTTACAGATGCCGAGCGCTACTTGAATTATTATTTACTCGTCTCGAACCCGAAGACGTTAATCAGCTTAGAAGCGTCGCAACAAAAGCGTGACGAATTGATGGATGCACTTAAAAAGTCTTCATCTGACGACAAAGTGCTCAGTTGGCTCGGGGACTTAGAGAAGTTCAATCAACTGCTCGATACCGATATGGCACGTGCCATCGAGCTGCGCCAACAACAAGATGAGATCGGGTACAAGACGGTACTCAACACGAGCGTGACCCCGACGACCGATCGGGTCCGGATGACGGTCACCGATCTCGTCGCCCATCAAGCGGAGATGCTAGACGATGAGACGGCGGCTGTGCAAGCAAACGCCGGCACCTCGATCGTCTGGATGATCATCATCAGTATCATCGGTGTCGCCATCGGGCTGTTGTCGCTCTATGCGCTCCAAAAACTGTTCTTAACACCGATCAACCGTCTCGTCCGTGAAGCACGAGTCGTCGCGGAAGGGGACTTGACCGGTGAAGACATCGCCGTCGAATCGAATGATGAGCTTGGTGATCTCGTGACGGCCTTTAACGAGATGAAACACAACCTCGTCGGGTTGATCCGCCAGGTCGGAGCTGCTTCGGATAAAGTGACGGCGTATTCGGAAGAGTTATACGCGAGCACGGACCACGTCGCGACGACGACTCAAGGCGTGGCTGGACTGTTCGAAGACATGAATATCGCGGCCCAAGTGTCGGCCAAGCGCGCCGAGGAAGGGACGTCTGGCGTCAATCAGGCTGTCACCGGCTTGAATCAAATCGCTGCCGCCTCCCAAGGTGTGAATGAACAGACGATTCATACACTTGAGGCGGCGAGCGGCGGACTTGAGACGATTCAGTTGGCCGAGAGTCAGATGCAAGAGATTCAACGGGCCAACGACCTGACCCAACAGATGGTCGAACGTTTATCGAACCAATCGCTTGAGATTGAAAAGATCACCCGGTCGATCACGGCCATCACCGAACAGACGAACTTGCTCGCTTTGAACGCCGCCATCGAGGCAGCGCGGGCAGGGGAGCACGGGAAAGGGTTCGCGGTCGTCGCCGCTGAAGTCCGTAAACTCGCCGAAGAGTCGAAACAATCGGCCAAGAAGATTCAAGCGGTCGTCGTCGATATCCAACGCGACACGAAACAAGTTGAGGCGGCGTTTGACGTGACGAGCGGTCATGTGACGAACGGCGTCGCCCAAATGGGTGAAGTCGCCGGGGCGTTCCGTGAAATCGTGTCGGTCATTCAAGAGACGTCGCGTCAGATGAGCGAAATTGCCGCGGCGACAGAGGAAGTCAGTGCGAATACGACCGAAGTCGCGGTCTCGGTCGAGGACATGTCGACGAACGCGGTTTCGACGCAACGCAGTGTCGAAGAAGCGGGGGCGAACGTGGAAGAACAGCTCGCCGCGATTCAAGAAATCAATGGCATCGCCGAGACGATGAGCCATATGTCGGTCGAGTTGAAAGATCTCGTCCACTTGTTCAAGACTTCTACACCGCATTGAAAAGGGGTTTAAGTGTGGACAATACGAGCGATTTAATCGGGATATTAGTAGACAAGACAGCAAATGATGCAGAAAGAGACGATGCTGCTATCGATTTGGGTTTTATTTCAAACAATGAAGCAATAGAGATTGCATTGTTGACCGTCGCAAATGATGAAGGCACGGATGAGATGATTCGAGCAAGTTGTGGAGAATCTTTAGCACAAATTTGGATTGAAAATAATGTATTAAACCTTAAAAACATTTCATTGCTGACAGGAATCGCTTTTTTTAAAGCGCTAGAAATTTTTAAGAAGAAAAACTCTGAATGATGAGTAGAGAACAAAATCATCTTAAGTGAACTACTATCTATGAAATGAAAAGAGGTCATTGAGACGGATAATCCGTTTCAACGACCTCTTTATTGATAGGTGCATAGATTGACACATGTCTTCGTTACATTAAAAGAACAAGACTCGCTGCCATAACCATCATTCCGGCGACCATGCCGTATACCGCATGATGGGCTCGGCCGTATTCACGGGCGGCCGGTAACAGTTCGTCGAGCGAGATGAATACCATGATCCCGCCGACGGCTGCGAACAACAAACCGAAGATCGTATCGTTCAAGAATGGCATCAAAATCAAGAAGCCGACAATGGCACCGACCGGTTCCGCTAGACCTGACAGGAACGAGAGTTTTAACGCTTTCTTCCGCGAGCCGGTCGCGTAGTAAATCGGCACCGACACGGCAATCCCTTCCGGAATATTGTGCAAGGCGATGGCAATCGCGATGGCGATACCGACGGCCGGGTCGTCGAGCGCGGAGATGAACGTGGCTAGTCCTTCAGGGAAGTTATGAATCGTGATGGCGAGCGCCATAAACAGACCCATTTTGTGAAGACGTTGTTTTGTCTCCTGATTTAACGGCACAGGCTCACCCTCTGTTGCGGTTGCGGTCGTGGCCAGTTCTTGTGACGACGGATCGTTTTGCATCGTCTCGACGAATTTGACTTCATGCGGGTTTTCAGGGGAGGGGATCAACTTATCGATTAAAGCGATCAGAAGCATCCCTCCAAAAAATGCGAGCACGGTATAAATTGTGCCGGCTTTTTCCCCATGGGCACCGACGAGTTCGACAAGCGCTTTCGGGAAGATCTCAATGAACGAGACGTAAATCATGACACCGCCCGAGAAGCCGAGCGAGATTGACAGAAAGGCTGTGTTCGTCCGCTTCGCGAAGAAGGCAATCATGCTTCCGATCCCGGTCGCGAGCCCAGCGAATAGTGTCAATAAAAAGGCGAAAATAATTGTACTATCCATTGTAGAGGACTCCTTTGCAAACGTGATATATTTTCGATAGTCATAGCATAACGCAAGTTTTGCCCTAATGCAACTTTTAGTCGTTCGGGCAAAAAAGCCAGAAAATCTCGAGGTTGATGTTACAATTTTAGGAAAACGATTGATAAATGTTTAGAATATTTGTAATGTTAACGGGAGAAGTTTTATATAGAACACGTATCTAGAAAGGAAATAGCCGTATGTACAAAAAAGGGAATATCGCGATTTTTGCGGTCATCATGATCGCAACGATCTTGCTCGCTGTGTTCACGACGCCATGGGTCGTCAAGAACACGAACCTTGGACTCGACTTAAAAGGCGGATTTGAAGTGCTGTACGAAGTCCAGCCACTCGAAGACGGTGATGTCATCGATCAATCAGCGATGAATGCAACCGTTCGCGCTATCAACAACCGTGTCAACGTCTTAGGTGTCTCTGAACCGGATATCCGGATTGAAGACGAGAACCGAATTCGTGTCCAGTTAGCTGGTGTCTCGAATCAGAATGATGCGCGGGAAGTGCTGTCGTCGACAGCGCAGCTCACGTTCCGTGACATCGATGACAACGTCTTGCTCGATGGGAAAGACCTCGCACCACGTGGGGCTGCCATCAGTTATGACCAACAAGGGAACCCGGTCGTCGAGTTGACGCTCCAGTCAGCGGAACAGTTCGGCGAAGTGACGTCGAAAATCGCAGAGCGTCCGGCCCCAGAGAACCGTCTCGTCATCTGGTTAGACTTTGAAGAAGGCGATTCATATGAAGAAGAGATTCAAAAAGAGAACTCGAAGATCGTCTCAGATGCTTCGGTCAACGGACCAATCCTATCTGACAAAGCGATCATTTCGGGCGGCGATATCGATGCCGAAAGCGGACAACGCTTGGCCGACATTTTGAACGCCGGCGCGCTTCCAGTCAAGCTCGAAGAGATTTACTCGACGTCAGTATCAGCCCAGTTCGGACAAGACGCGCTCGATAAGACTGTCTTCGCTTCGCTCATCGGGATTGCAGCTGTCTTCTTGTTCATGTTGTTCTTCTATCGTTTACCTGGACTCGTCTCGATCATCACGCTCGTCTTGTATATCAATTTGATCATGTTGTTCTTTAACGGTATCAACGCCGTCTTGACGCTGCCAGGAATTGCCGCTCTCGTCCTCGGGGTCGGGATGGCAGTTGACGCGAACATCATCACGGCCGAGCGGATTAAAGACGAGCTTCGCTCAGGCAAGTCGGTACTGTCGGCGTTCCGCGCCGGTAACCGCCGTTCGCTCAGTACGATCATCGATGCCAACTTGACGACGCTCATCTCAGCCGCTGTGTTGTTCTACTTCGGGACAAGCTCGGTTCGAGGGTTCGCCATCATGCTCATGATCTCAATTGCGATGACGTTCATCTCGAACGTCTTCATCTCACGTTATTTGATGCACCTCCTCGTCGCTAGTCGCTTGTTCGACAAACGAAAAGGTTGGTTTGGTGTGAAGGAGAGTGAAATCCGTGAACTTTAAGCTCACTGAATTAAATTATGTGAAACATATGCGCACGCTGTTCATCATTTCGTGTGCCGTCGTTATCATCGGTCTCGGTATTTTATTCTTCCGAGGGTTAAACCTTGGAATCGACTTCGCGTCAGGGACGCGTGTCGAAGTGCAGACGGAGACACAAGTGTCACAACAAGAACTTGAAGCCGCCTTTACAGAAGCAGGCGTCAACGAGTCAATTTCTTCGATTCAATATGCCGATGGCGGGTCGCTTGCGAACGTGACGTTCGTCGGTCAGCTCAGCCAGGATGAAGTCGCTTCAGTTAAAACTGTATTTACGGAAACGTTTGGAAGTGATCCGAATATTAGTACCGTATCAGCCGAAGTCGGTCGCGACATCGCCCGTAACGCCGTCTATGCGGTCGCCCTTGCGTCGCTCGGGATCATTCTCTACATCACGTTCCGATTCCAATTCTCGTATGCGCTCGCGACCGTCGTCGCGATGTTGCACGATGCGTTCTTCATGATCGTCGCGTTCTCGATTTTTGGGATCGAAGTCAACTTGTACTTCGTCGCCGCGATCTTGACAATCATCGGGTACTCGGTCAACGATACGATCGTCACGTTCGACCGGGTGCGCGAGAATATTCAAGCGTACGAAAAAGAGCGGAAGATTAAGTCGATGAACGTCTACCGCGATATCGTCAACACGTCGATTCAAGAGACGATTGTCCGTTCGGTCAACACGGTCATCACCGTACTCGTGACGGCGCTCGCTTTGTACATCTTCGGAGCCGAGTCGATTCGCGGCTTCGCGGTCGCGCTTCTCATCGGACTTGTCATGGGGATGTATTCATCGATCTTCATCGCGTCATACCTCTGGCTCATGCTCAAAAAATTAACAATCAATAAAAAGAAACAAGCCACACCCGCCCCTGAGGCGTGATGACAAGGTCTTCCGATTCGTTCGGAGGACCTTTTTCATATGTCAAGACGGCAAAACACGTCCCCGTTCTGATATAATCAACAGTTGATTGGAGTGAAGGATATGTATCATGCAAAGAAACGGTGGGTGTATCCGGAGACGGATGCGGCCGCGATCGAACAACTACAGACAGAACTAAATATATCGGAACAACTCGCGACGTTGCTCACGCAACGAGGCCATCGAGAGCCTGACGCAGCGAAGGCGTTCCTTCAGATCGAGGATGAACTCGAGTTCCACGACCCGAACTTGTTCGAGCAGATGCCGAAAGTCGTCGAGCGCTTGAAGCGAGCGGCTGACGAAGGCGAGATGGTGCTCATCTATGGGGATTACGACGTCGATGGGGTCAGTGCCTCGGCTGTTATGTGGCATGCGTTGACTGAGATCGGGGTCATGGCCGAGTGCTATATCCCGAACCGGTTCACGGAAGGATACGGGCCAAACAAAGAAGCGTTCAGTTGGGCGGCAAGTGAAGGGTTCACGCTCGTCATCACGGTCGACTGTGGGATCTCGGGGATCGAAGAAGCGGCGCTGTTGAAAGAACTGAACGTCGACTTGATCATCACCGACCACCACGAGCCGAAAGCGACGCTACCTGACGCGTTTGCGATCATTCATCCACACATCGATCCGTCGTATCCATACGACAAACTCGCCGGAGCCGGAGTCGCCCTTAAAGTGGCACACGCCGTGCTCGGGCGGATGCCTGACGAGCTGCTCGACTTGGCTGTCCTCGGGACAATCGCCGATCTCGTCCCGCTCGACGGAGAAAACCGTCTGCTCGCGAAGCTGGGTCTCAAGGCGCTCGATGAATCGAAGCGGCCCGGGATTTTAGCGCTGCGCGAAGTTTGTGCCTTGACGGACAGCACGCTCAACGAAGAGTCGGTCGGGTTCGCGTTCGGTCCCCGCATCAATGCGGCCGGACGACTTGACTCGGCGATGCCAGCCCTCCAGATGCTGCTCGCCGAAAGTGTCGAAGAAGCACTCGTCTTAGCGAATCAACTCGATAAACAAAACAAAGAGCGTCAAGACATCGTCAAGACGATCGCGAAAGAAGCAACCGAACTCGTCGAAGCATCGATGACGGACGACCGTGTCCTCGTCGTCGCGAGCGAACGTTGGAATCCGGGTGTCGTCGGAATCGTCGCCTCACGTCTCGTCGAGGCGTACTATCGACCGGTCATCCTGCTCTGCCACGATCCGAAGACGGGGAAAGCTAAGGGTTCGGGCCGCTCGATCGATGGTTTTGACTTATTTAAAGAGCTTTCTAAAAACGAAGATATTCTCCCGCACTTCGGGGGACACCCGGCAGCGGCCGGGATGACGCTCATGTCAGAGAATGTGGCGGAGCTGAGACGACGCTTGAACGAGCAAGCGGAATCGATTCCGGACGAGACGTTCGTCGCCCGCGTGAACGTCGATTTGAAGCTCGACGTCAGCGACGTATCGCTCGACTTGATCGCAGAAATCGGCAAGCTCGCCCCGTTTGGGATGGGCAACCCGTCACCGCGCGTCGTCGTCGCGGACGCGAAACTGCGCGATATCCGTCAAATCGGGCGCGACAACACGCATCTTAAAGTTCAGCTTGCTGGAGACAAGCGCGAACTCGACGGCATCGGCTTCGGGTTCGGTCACGTCGTCTCGGAAATCTCGAAGATGGCACTCGTCTCGGTTATGGGGAGTCTCCAAGTGAACGAATGGAATGGGATGCGCAAGCCGCAACTCATGATCCAAGACATCCGTGTCGATGGGTTCCAAGTGTTCGATTATCGAGGTAAGAAAAACTCGATTGATGAATTGAGACAGCTTCCGAGTGACGCGACATCGTACGTGTCATTCAGAGGCGAGTCGAACGAGTTTTCACTCCACGATTTCAAAACGCCGGTCAAACGGTTCGTCGTCTTGCTCGATTTACCGGACGACGAGACGGCGCTGTCCGACCTGCTCAATGAAGACGTCGAGCGCGTCTATTGCGCGTTCGGCCAAGCGGGCAATTCGTTTTTCGAGAAATTGCCGAGCCGGGAAGATTTCCGAACGTATTACGTCCATATGGCCACGTGCGAACGGAAACACCTGCGTGAAAACTTGATTCGTTTGTCAATCGAACGAAAATGGACAAAAAATACGATTCAATTTATGCATCAAGTATTCTCTGAACTCGAATTTCTTGTTACAATGGAAGACGGACTGCCTGGAGTGAATCCAGAAGCACCGAAACGTGATTTGACCGAAGCGCCTTGTTACAAACGTCGCGTCGGACGAGAACAACTCGAAGAACGTTTCGTCTATGCGTCGTTGGCAGAGCTGAAAGAGCGGTTACAATCATTGCGATCGAACAAGATGCAGGAGGCTTACACATAAAATGGATTTCAAACAGCATATTAAAGAAGTAGCGGATTACCCGAAAGAAGGAATCAGCTTTAAAGACATCACGTCGCTCATGCAAGACGGACCTGCCTATAAGAAAGCGGTCGACGAATTGATCGTCTACGCGCAGGAACGTGGCGCTGAACTCATCGCCGGACCAGAAGCACGTGGATTCGTCGTCGGATGCCCGGCGGCTTACGCCCTCGAACTTGGCTTCGTCCCGGTACGTAAAGAAGGCAAGTTACCACGTGAGACAGTTCGCGTATCGTACGGTCTTGAATACGGTACGGACATTTTGACGATGCACAAAGATTCAATCAAGCCAGGTCAGCAAGTCGTCATCCTCGACGATTTACTGGCGACGGGTGGCACAATCGAAGCGACGATCAAAATGATCGAACAACTCGGTGGTGTCGTTGCTGGAATCGGGTTCTTGATCGAACTCGACGGCCTCGGTGGACGCGAACGTCTCGAAGGATACGACTTGTTCTCACTCATCCGCTACGAAGACTGAGGAAACGGGAAGCTCATGCTTCCCGTTTTTTGAATAGTTTTTGAGGAAAACAACCTACAACCTTTGACAGTTCGTCAGATTTTTTTGATAATGGTAATAAAAAATAGAATAACTTGTACGCAAACTACTACCATGCTGCGACGAATCCGAGACGTTGGGAGCGGTAAGAAAAAGGGTGTCGAATGTTATGACCAAAAAACAAATCGTAAGTATTGAGGATCTTCTCGACGCGCTCGGGAAGTATATGGATGAGCATGATGTTGCCGAAGTGAAACGCGCTTACGAATACGCAAAACTTCATCATACCGGTCAGTTCCGACGTTCAGGTGAACCCTACATCCTGCACCCGGTGCAAGTGGCCGGTATTCTCGTCGACATCGGCTTAGATGCGACGACGATTGTCGGTGCCTTGTTGCACGACGTTGTCGAGGACACGGATGTCACGCTCAAAGAACTAACTGACGAATTTGGGGTTGAAGTCGCCATGCTTGTCGATGGTGTGACGAAGCTTGGGAAGATCAAGTATAAGTCGAAGAAAGAAGAACTCGCGGAGAATCACCGCAAGATGATCATCGCGATGGCTGAAGACGTGCGCGTCATCTTGATCAAACTCGCCGACCGCTTGCACAACATGCGGACGTTGCAGCATATGCCGAAAGAGAAGCAAGTCCAAAAAGCCGAGGAGACGCTTGAAATCTTTGCGCCGCTCGCGCACCGGATGGGGATCTCGACGATCAAGTGGGAGCTTGAAGATATTTCGTTACGCTATATCAACCCGCAGCAATACTATAAGATCGTCTCGATGATGAAACAGAAACGGACAGAGCGTGAAGCGCTCGTCTCATCGGTCATCACCGAAGTGAACGCCGTGCTCGATGAAGTGAGTATCGAAGCCGATGTCAACGGTCGACCGAAACATATTTACTCGATTTACAATAAGATCGTGAAGCATAATAAAGAGTTCAATGAAATTTACGACTTGATGGCGGTCCGGATCATCGTCGATTCGATCCGTGATTGCTACGCTGTCCTCGGGATCATTCATACGCAGTACAAGCCGATGCCGGGTCGTTTCAAGGACTATATCGCCATGCCGAAACCGAACATGTATCAATCGCTTCACACGACGGTGATCGGACCGAAGGGTGAGCCGCTCGAGGTGCAGATCCGGACGAAGGACATGCACTTCATCGCCGAGTTCGGGATTGCCGCGCACTGGGCTTATAAAGAAGGCAAAAATGTCGCGACGAACGGGTTCGATGAAAAGATTGCCCATCTTCGTGAAATTTTAGAGTTGCAAAAAGATACGACCGACGCCGAAGAGTTCATGGAGTCGCTCAAAGTCGACTTCTTCAGCGACATGTTGTACGTCTTCACGCCAAAAGGTGACGTGTTCGAGTTGCCGAAAGGCTCGGTCCCGATCGACTATGCGTACCGCATCCATACCGAGATCGGTCATCGGATGACCGGTGCGAAAGTGAACGGACGCATGGTGCCGCTCGACCATAAACTTGAGACGGGTGACATCATTGAGATCATCACGTCGAAACATAGTTATGGACCGAGCAAGGACTGGCTCAAACTCGCCGTCTCGAGTCAGGCGAAGAATAAGATCCGCCAATGGTTCAAACGCCAGCAACGCGAAGAGAACGTCGAGAAAGGCAAAGAACTCGTCGACGTCGAGATCAAGAAGCTCGGCTTCGAACCGAAAGAAGTCATCGATGACCAGTCGATCAGCATCGTCGTCGAGAAGTTCAACTTTGGGAACGAAGAAGAGATGTACGCCGCCGTCGGCTATCACGGCATCACCGCGGCCCAAGTCGCGCACAAGTTGACGGAGAAGCAACGGAAAGAGCCGAAACTCGAACTGTCTGACGCGATCAACGAACTAAAAGTCAGCCAGTCACCGAAGAAGAAGACGGCCGAGGCCGGCGTCTCGGTCAAAGGAATCGACAATATGCTCATCCGGATGAGCCGGTGCTGTAACCCGGTGCCGGGCGACGAAATCGTCGGATATATCACCCGCGGTCGCGGCGTCTCGATCCACCGGAAAGACTGCTTAAACATCATCAACGAGCAACACCCGGAACGCCTCTTGACCGTCGAGTGGGAAGCGGGCCAGGCGAAAGAGAAGAACTACAACGTCGATATCGAGATCACCGGTTATGACCGGTCGGGACTGTTGAACGACGTGCTCCAAGCCGTCTCAGCGACGAACACGAACATCATCGCCGTCAGCGGACGTGGGGACCAAAACAAACAAGCCCGCATCTCGATGACGATCTCGATTCCGAACGTGAACCATTTGCAAAAAGTCGTCGACCGGATTAAACAGATCTCGGACGTATACTCGGTCAGCCGAGTCATGATGACGTAACGAAAGGAAGATTTTAAGTGCGTGTATTGTTGCAACGAGTGAAGGAAGCATCTGTCAAAGTCGATGAACAGACGGTCGGACAAATCGACGCCGGCTATCTGCTCCTCGTCGGGGTGACCCATGAGGATACCGAGCAGGAAGTGAACTGGCTCGCCGATAAAGTGGCGGGGCTCCGTGTGTTCGAAGACGCGGAAGAGAAGATGAACTTATCGATTCAAGACGTCGCCGGCAAAGTGTTGTCAGTGTCGCAGTTCACGCTGTACGGCGATACGTCGAAAGGCCGCCGTCCCGCGTTCACGCAGGCTGCGAAACCCGACATCGCCGAACGTCTTTACGAACAGTTCAACGCCCGTTTGCGGACGCACGGACTCGTCGTCGAAACCGGAAAGTTCGGGGCGATGATGGACGTCGGGCTCGTCAATGACGGTCCGGTCACGCTCATGCTTGAAAAAAACGCTTGACAGAAGGCGCCAAAATTCGGCATCATGAACCATATAACCTAACACCTACGATAAAGAGAAGTACGGTCACCCCACCAGCAAAGAGAGCGATGCCGAGGCTGAAAGCATCGACTGGATGATGACCCGAACGACACTTTGGAGGTGCTTCCTTGAACGTTTAGTAGGGGAAGCCGTTTCATCGGGCGTTAACCGATTTCGAGTGGCAGAGTATCGATTTTGGCTCTGCAACGAGGGTGGTACCACGGGAAACTTTAACAGGCTCTCGTCCCTTTGCGGACGAGGGCCTTTTTGTATTCTAAGGAGGGAATTTTGATGAAAGCACCACGCGGTACACAAGACCTGCTCCCGGGCACGGTCGAGACGTGGCAGTATGTCGAAGACAAGTTACGCGACATTAGTGCCCGCTACAACTATAAAGAGATTCGCACACCGATTTTTGAAACGACGGACCTGTTCACACGCAGCGTCGGCGAGACGACGGACATCGTCCAGAAAGAGATGTTCACGCTCGTCAAAAAAGGCAAGGACGAGTACACGCTCCGTCCGGAAGGAACGGCCTCGGTCGTTCGCGCTTTCGTCACGAACAAACTGTTCGGCAGTCCCGATCAACCGACAAAGCTGTACTACATGGGGCCGATGTTCCGTTACGAGCGTCCGCAAAAAGGCCGTTTCCGCCAGTTGCACCAGTACGGTGTCGAGGCGATCGGCAGCAGTGACCCGGCCGTCGACGCCGAAGTGATCAGCCTCGCCTACACGATCTACAAATCGTTCGGCTTACAAAAAATCAAAGTCGTCGTCAACTCGCTCGGTGACGCGGAGAGCCGCAACGCCCACCGCGAAGCGCTCATCCGTCACTTCGAGCCGGTCCAAGACGAATTATGCCAGGACTGTCAGACGCGCCTGCACCAAAACCCGCTCCGCGTCCTCGACTGTAAAGTCGATCGCGATCACCCGGCGATGAAGTCGGCACCGTCGATCCTCGACTTTTTGAACGAAGAGTCGAAAGCGTATTTCGACAAAGTGCTCGAGCATTTGGACGCGCTCGGTGTCGCATACGTTGTCGACCCAACACTCGTCCGTGGCCTCGATTACTACACGCACACGGCGTTTGAGATCATGTCGGAAGCAGAAGGCTTCGGCGCGATCACGACGCTTTGCGGCGGTGGACGCTATAACGGCCTCGTCCAAGATATCGGTGGACCGGATATGCCAGGTATCGGCTTCGGGATCGGGCTCGAACGGCTCATCCTCGCGCTCGAGAACGAGAACGTGCTCCCTGAGCTTGCAACCGGGCTTGATGTCTTCGTCGTCGCCCAAGGCGGGAAAGACGTCGAGACGACAGCGACGCGCCTGTTGCAACTCCTCCGTATGGAAGGGTTCAAAGCCGATCGCGATTACCTCGGACGTAAGTTCAAAGGTCAATTCAAACAAGCCGACCGCTTAAATGCGGCATTCACCGTCATCCTCGGAGACGATGAAGTCGAACGCGGCTCGGCCTCGCTCAAAGTCATGGCAACTGGAGAACAAGTCGACGTGCCACTCTCGGCCGTCGCAGACAAAATTCGTGAACTATCGGAAGGAGCAGGACAATGATCGGACGCACACATATGAACGGCCGCGTGACAGAGTCACTGATCGGCCAAGAAGTACAATTGAAAGGTTGGGTCCAAAAACGACGCGACCTCGGAGGACTCATCTTCATCGACCTTCGTGACCGCACAGGCATCGTCCAAGTCGTCGTGCGCCCTGAGAACGAAGCGGTGCACAAGCTCGCGGAATCAATCCGTAGCGAGTACGTCTTAGACATCAAAGGGACCGTCCTCGAACGTGAAAACAAAAACCCGAACATGCCGACAGGGAACATCGAAGTCATCGCTTCAGAGATCAACATCTTGAACGCAGCGAAGATGACACCGATCCCAATCGGCGACGAAGCGGAAAATGTCTCTGAAGACCTTCGCCTCAAATATCGTTACCTTGACCTCCGTCGTCCGGCACTCCAAGAGACGTTCCGCCTCCGCTCGAAGGCATCGAACACGATCCGTAACTTCTTGACGGAAGAAGAGTTCCTCGAAGTCGAGACGCCGATCTTGACGAAGTCGACACCGGAAGGCGCGCGTGACTACCTCGTCCCGAGCCGTGTCCACGGCGGCGAGTTCTACGCGCTCCCGCAATCACCACAGTTGTTCAAGCAACTCCTCATGGTGGCCGGGTTCGACCGTTACTTCCAAATCGCCCGTTGTTTCCGTGACGAAGACCTCCGGGCCGACCGTCAACCGGAATTCACCCAAGTCGACATCGAGACGAGCTTCATGGACGTCGAAGACTTGATGGCGATGATGGAAGCGATGATGGGGCAAGTGATGGAAGCGACGCTCGGTCGCACCGACACACCGGCCAAGTTCGAGCGGATGACGCACGAGGAAGCGATGCGTCGCTTCGGTTCGGATAAGCCGGACACACGTTTCGGTCTCGAACTCATCGACGTTGCCGACGCCGTTACAGGCGCTGGTTTCAAAGTGTTCGATATGGCGCTCGAGTCGAACGGACACGTCAAAGCGATCAACGTGAAAGGCGAGGCTGACAAGTTCTCGCGTAAAGACATCGACAAACTTCAAGAGTTTACGGCTGTCTATGGCGCGAAAGGCCTCGCATGGCTCAAAGTGACGGCTGAAGGCTTGAACGGACCGATCGCGAAGTTCTTCGACGAGACGTACGCAGCGAAATTGATCGAAGCGACGAACGCGGAAGCGGGCGATCTGCTCTTGTTCGTGGCGGCAAAACCAACTGTCGTCGCCGACAGCCTCGGCGCCCTTCGCGTCAAGCTCGGTCATGAGCTCGGACTCATCGACGAGTCGAAGTTCAACTTCCTTTGGGTGACGGACTTCCCGCTCGTCACGTTCGAAGAAGAAGACGGGCGTTTCTACGCCAACCACCACCCGTTCACGATGCCAAACCGTGACGACCTCCATCTTCTCGAGACGGACCCAGCAAGCGTGCGCGCGCTCGCGTATGACCTCGTCTTGAACGGCTATGAGCTCGGTGGCGGATCACAGCGGATTTATGAGCGCGACATTCAAGAGCGGATGTTCAAACTGCTCGGCTTCACGGTCGAAGAGTCGGTCGCCCAGTTCGGGTTCTTACTCGAAGCGTTCGAATACGGCACACCGCCGCACGCGGGTATCGCGCTCGGTCTCGACCGCCTCGTCATGATCCTCGCGGGTCGTTCGAACCTTCGCGACACGATCGCCTTCCCGAAAACGGCGTCGGCAAGCTGTCTGTTGACGCAAGCACCAAGCCCGGTCGCGGACGCGCAACTCGAAGAGTTGTCAATCCGGACAGCGGTGAAAGAGAAGAAACAAGGATAAACGAAAGGAGGTTCGCCGCGGCGAACCTCCTTTTGTTTACACGGAAACAGATATGACCCAGTTTTCTTTGATTTCTTGAACGATGCGGTCTGGATTTTCCCAATGTAACATGTGTGAGACAGATGGAACCGCTTTGACGGTCGCACCGGTCAATTTGGCAAACTGACTTGACGCATCAACTTTAAATGGCTCATCCGATTCTGGAAGAGTGGCTCGCAACAGGATCATCGAGTTCGTTTGCACCTGGCTCGAAAAATCGAGCACTTCGTCACGATACATCGATCGAATGATGGCTGCACCAGTGCTTCCACGAGCATGCCAATAGTAACGGTTATCATTATGTAAGGCCAGGTCTTGCGCGGCCAGGTCCAAGAGCGGTGAACGTCTCGAGATGCCATCGTACACCGCAATCGATTCAAATTCACCCCATGACTCACAAAAGTCTTCGAAGTCTTTCTCATAAAATGAGGATTCGTTTTCAGGAGAGTTTCCGCGAAGTCGCTTACTTTGATAACCGCCATCAATCAAGATGGAGCCGTCGACACGCTCGCCTTGATTAATCAAATAGTAGAGGTGAATGAATGACCCCCAGGAATGAGAGAGAAAATAAAAGCGATTCACATCGAGCATGTCGAGCACTTGATTCAACCACTCACAAAAACGCGGAAAGTCATATGAATGGTCATCACGGAAAGATTGTGACATTCCATGGCCCGGTGCATCAATTGCGAGGATGCGGAAGTCGTTTTGCAGTTTGTCCGCAACTTCGATGAAACTGAGTGCTGTACTGCCGAGGCCGTGTAAACAAAAGATGACTGGCTTGTCGCGCTCACCCCATTCGGTCACGCGGATATCGATGTCTTGGCAATGAATCATATAGCGTCTCATTTTCAAATTCCTCCAAATCGTATGTATAAAAAAAGAAGGGCCGACTGAATCGTACGACACCTTCTCTAATAATTCTTTATCTCTTGTTATTTATCCTCTTGCTCATGCATCTTCTTTGCTGTCCGCTGCAACGCAAACCCGAAGGCGAACAGCGACGCAATCACGGCCGTCATCGTATAAACGGAGTCGGTGAAAGCGAGGTAGATGCCGAACAAACCGAGGCCGAAGCTGAGGAGGAACCAAAGCATCAACTTCGGGTGCTCCTGGAGCGCTTGTTTCATGCGCTCGGAACGTTCAGCTGGCAACCGGTCCCATCGGTCACGAGCAGGTTCGAGTTGAACACTTGGCCGTTGCTCTTCAAGACGAGCGACCGTTTATCGTCGCGGTAGTCGATGATCATGTCTTCGTCCAAAAAGACTTTCGTCCAGTTCTTGATGAGGATTGGCCCGACGTTCGAGTCGATCTCGACGTCTTCCGGTGTCGTCTCGGTCACGTAGCGGATCTCGAAGATGCCGCTATTGCCGCAACCGCAGCCTTCCGTCTCATAAAACAAGTGCATCTGTCCGTCACGGTCACCTTTCAAGGCGTTGATACGCTCGTTCGCGCGGTCTGTAATCTGTACGTTCATTGTTATCACTCCTTACGTCCATTATACATCGTCTGAAAAAAGATTGAAAAAGACGTGCTTCCCATTTTCCACTTCCTGCAAAAAAGCGTAAACTATTTGTTTAGAAGGGGGAAAGGAAATGATCTCACGTTTTTTTAGTTATTACCGTCCACATAAGAAGTTATTCATCCTTGATTTCTCGTTCGCCATCCTCGTCGGCCTGCTCGAGCTTGGCTTCCCGCTCGCTGTGAAATGGTTCATCGACGTTCTGTTACCGGGCGGCGAATGGAACTGGATTATTATCATCAGTATTGGCCTGCTTATTCTGTACATACTCGCTATGATGATGCAGTACGTCGTCAACTATTGGGGACATAAGCTCGGGATCAATATCGAGACCGATATGCGCGAAGAACTGTTCACGCACATCCATAAGCAATCGTTCCGCTTCTTCGACAACCATAAGACCGGTCACTTGATGAGCCGGGTCACGAACGACTTGTTCGACATCGGCGAAGTGGCACACCACGGCCCGGAAGACTTCTTCATCGCCATCATGACATTGCTCGGCGCATTCGGAATCATGTTCTCGATCAATCCGCAACTTGCGCTCGTGACGGTCATCGCCGTGCCGTTCCTCGTCATCATGATCACGTACGCCAATAAAAACATGAACAAGGCGTGGCAGAAGATGTACGGCAACATCAGTGAAGTGAACGCCCGCGTCGAAGATAGCGTCTCTGGCGCGCGTGTCGTCCAGTCGTTCACGAACGAGACGTTCGAAATCAACCGGTTCCAACAAGACAACAACTTCTATCGCGGTTCGAAGATCGAAGCGTATCGGGTCATGAGTAAGTCGCTCGCCGGGATCTATATCACGACACGGCTCATGACATTACTCGTCCTCGTCTACGGGGCGTACTTGACGTATGAAAACGAATTGACATACGGTGAGCTCGTCGGTTTCATCTTGTATATGAACTTGCTCATCAAACCGGTCGAGAAGATCACGGCGCTCCTCGAGATGTATCCGAAAGGGATGGCCGGCTTCAAACGGTTCACAGAACTGATCGATGAGGCACCGGACATCGAGAACCGTCCGGACGCGGTCGAGGTCAGTTCACTGAAAGGGAACATCGCTTTCCACGATGTCTCGTTCGGCTACTCGGACTACCGAGAAGTGTTGACGCATATCGACCTCGACATCACGACCGGGTCGACAGTCGCCCTCGTCGGGACGAGCGGTGCTGGCAAAACGACGATCTGTTCGCTCATCCCGCGCTTTTACGACGTGACGGATGGGGCCATCACAATCGACGGAATCGACATCCGTGACATGACGAAAGAGAGTCTACGTCGCCAGATCGGGATCGTGCAGCAGGACGTGTTCTTGTTCGCCGGGACGCTCCGCGAGAACATCGCCTACGGCAAGCTCGAGGCAAGCGACGCGGAAGTCATGCACGCGGTCGAGAAGGCACATTTGAACTCGCTCGTCGACGAACTCGAGCACGGGCTCGACACACAGATCGGAGAGCGGGGACTGAAACTGTCGGGCGGACAGAAACAACGGATCGCCATCGCCCGCATGTTCTTGAAGAACCCGCCGATCTTGATCTTAGATGAAGCGACGTCCGCCCTCGACACCGAGACGGAAGCGATCATCCAGGAATCGCTTACGGAACTCGCGGCCGACCGGACGACGCTCATCATCGCTCACCGTCTTGCGACCGTGAAGAATGCCGACCGCATCCTCGTCGTCACCGCCGACGGCATCGTCGAGGACGGCACGCACGACGAGTTGAGTGCCAAAGGCGGCGTCTTCGCCGGGCTGCTCAGACGGCAACAACTATAACTAGTCGGGCAGCCACCAGTGATTCAAGTCTTGGTGGCTGTTTTGCGTAAAATGGGTATAAACAAGCATCAGTGTGTGTGAGGAGGAAACGAATTGATGAAAGCAGTTCAAGTCATCGGATACGGTGACGTCGATCAATTACAGGTCGTCGACGTCCCGGTCCCGACACCGAAAGACGATGAGGTGCTCGTCCGCGTACAGGCGTGCGGCATCAACAATACGGAGATATGGATGCGAGAAGGGGCGTACGGGACGGAGCAGGAATCAGGCTGGCGTCCGGAGGGAGTCCAGTTTCCACGGATTCCAGGATCAGATATTACCGGAGAAATTGTCGGGGTCGGGAATCAAGTGGATGAAGGGATGATCGGCCGACGTGTCGTCTTGTTTCCGTTCACGTCGAGTGGGGCGGACGGTGCGGAGCATATCGCTCCCGACATGTCGTTCATCGGCTCGGAATATGACGGCGGTTATGCGGAATATGTCGTCTGGCCGGCCGAGCTTTGTTATGACATGCCGCTCGACAGTTTCGTCGACAGCGCCGTCTTCTCGGTGAGCGGGTTGACGGCGTGGCACATGAACGAGCAAATTCAAATCCGTCCTGGTGAGACGGTCGTCGTCACCGGTGCGAGCGGCGGTGTCGGCTCGTTGAACGTGCAGATTGCAGCGCACGTGTTCGGAGCGAACGTCATCGCCATCATCGGCGATTTGAAAGACGCACCGAAACTGAAAGCGCTCGGGGCGAGCCACGTCGTTTCCTATCGGTCGAAGACGCTCGCGGACGAGATTTTAGCAGCGAACGGTGGACCGGTCGATGCCGTGCTCGACGTCGTCGGGGATGCGTTGTTCGCAACGTCGCTCGATGTATTGAAGAACGGCGGTAAGTTTTGCATATCCGGATCGGCCGGGGGACAACGGACCGATCTCGATTTCCGTACGCTCTACTTGAAGCACATTACGATGTATGGATCGGTGCTCGGGACACGAGCGGAATTCAAAGCGATGCTCCAAGCGAGTTCGAGCGGTCAAATCAAGCCTGTCGTCGACCGCACATTCCCGTTAGAAGAGGCCCGGGCGGCGCAAACGTATTTCAAACAGCAAGGCAAGGTCGGTAAGATCGTCCTCGTCCCGTAACAGCAAAGAGAGGAAATCGGACCCCTTGAGTCCGATTTCCTCTCTTAAATTCAGGCGATATCGGCTTTCGCCCGGTCGATGACCGAGACGAGCCGGAGGAACTGTTCGAGCCAAAACTGGAAGAACGGACCGATCAAGAAAATCGACAGCACCGTCCCGAAAAAAACGGGACCGCCGAGCACCCAGCCGATCAAGCAAGCGGAGAGTTCCATCCACGTCCGCATCATGCGGACCGACGTATTGAAGCGGTCGGCCAAGGCGAGCGTCAGTCCGTCACGCGGGCCGGCGCCGTAACCGATGGCGACATACAGCCCGGCGCCGATACCGATGACGAAGATGCCGAGGACGAGCCAGGCGATATTGAGTGCGGTGCCGTCGAGCGTCGGTAACCAGTGATGCTCGAGGATCAAGTTCATGAACACGCCGACGAAGACGGCGTTGACGAGCGTCCCGAACTGCGGTCGGATGCGGTCCAATATGTATTTGCATAAGACGAGCAACAGTCCGACGAGGAGAATGATCGTCCCGACCGAGATAGGTGTGTGCCGGGCGAGCCCGAGATGGAGCACGTCCCACGTCGAGACGCCGAGGTCGGCCGTGATCATCATCGACGACCCGAGGGCGAGTAGGAACAAACCGCCCATGAACAACGCCCACTTCAAACTGATTCGTAAAGATTGTATCCATACCGACTGCATGTTGGTCGCCTCGATTCCCTAAAATGTTCCATCATCATATCATAATTGGTTTCAAGGCGAGAAAAAAACGCCTCAGCTTGGCTGAGACGTCATTGATTATTTTTTAGGTGTTTCTGCTTTTTTTGCTTTGTTCTTTTTATAATAATTGTAGACGAACGGAGCGACCGCCGTCGCGACTTTGATGAGTGTACCAAATTTTCCTTTTCTAGCCATGTTGTTGCACCCCTTTCTCTTCTCTAAAGAGTTATATTCCACACGTTGCGGAAATGAAAACATATTTCGAACAGGTTCGACACGATTGATGGCACATGCATCACGCATAATAGAGCCAGGAGGCGAAGAATATGAAGACGATTATTTGGTATCAGAACGATTTACGGATCGATGACCATCGGCCGCTCGAAGAGGCGCAGAAACATGATGAAGCGATCGAGGGGCATTACTTTATAAGGGAAGACGAGCTGAACGAAAATCAGTTCGGCGTCATCCCGCTCGGGGACAGACGGCTTCAATTTTTAAAAGAGTCGCTAGAAGACTTGGCCGGATCGCTCGATGTGCTCGGGATCCCGCTCTACGTGCATGTCGGTCACCCGCTTGACATCCTCGACCCGACAGACCGGCTGTTGTTTCAACGCTCGATCGGATTGAACGAACGCTTGCTTGAAAAAGACGTCATCGCACGTTGGCAAGGGGAGTGGCAATCGTTCGACGGATTCACGCTGTACCCACGCACCGAAATCCCGTTTAAAAAAATGCCGTTTTTGTTCACCGAGTTCCGAAAAGCGGTCGAGGACGATGCCCGTCCTGAACAGCTGATCGAGCGGACGAGCTCAGGTCAGTCGCGTCCGCTCCCGTTTCCTGTCCCGTTCGAGCGTCCGACGCTTGACGCCCGGTCCGCTTTTCCGTTTCAAGGCGGCGAGACGTCGGGGCGGAAACGTCTGAGCGAGTATTTGGCAGGCCCCGTCCGCACGTATAAAGAGACGCGGAACGGCTTTGGGGTCGACGACTCATCCAAGTTGTCGGCTTTTCTTGCCAACGGGTCGCTCTCGCCGCGGCGTGTGCTCCATGAACTAGAGCTTCATGAACGACAGCACGGGGCGAACGAGTCGACATATTGGCTCTATTTTGAACTGTTGTGGCGCGAGTTTTTCCAATGGGTCGCGCTCGAGCAAGGGAAGCGGTTGTTCCGTCGCCAAGGGATACGTTCGAAGGACAAGGCGTGGAAAGTGGACGAGGATGTGATTCATCGGTGGCAGCAAGGCGAGACGGGCGTCGCGTTCGTCGATGCGTTCATGCACGAGTTGAACGCGACGGGATGGATGTCGAACCGGGGCCGGCAAATCGTCGCGAGCTATTTCGCCAAAGAGCTCGGACAAGATTGGCGCTATGGTGCGGCCTACTTCGAAGCGATGCTCATCGACTACGACGTCGCCAGCAATTATGGCAATTGGGCGTATCAGGCCGGTGTCGGCAACGATTCACGCGACCGGCGTTTCAACGTCTCACGCCAACAAGATACGTATGACCCGACGCGTGCGTTTCGTGACACGTGGATGTGACGAAACCGTCACCGGAAATCGAGGTTTCTGATTGACTTCTTTTTACATGGGATGCTATAGTAAGGGCATCAGATGGGATACCTGAGGTGTTCGAGAGCCGCCTTCGTTATTTTGAGCCAACACTTTGAATACGGGAGATCGAACTGCCAGCCGGATCAACTGCCTCATCACGTGCAGGAGGACTTGTGAAGGGGACGCTAGATCACCCACCTGCTTAAGCAGGTTCAAAAGCAGGGCATCGTCACGGCACTCCGGGCCCCATCGATTTTATTGTAAAAACGTCGCTAGACGTCTTTTTTTTGATTATAATTCCGAGTAAAATAGTGTGAAAAAATAGTATTAATTTGGAGGAAGATTATGTTACACCAGTTTTCGCGTAATGAGTTGGCCATCGGTCAAGAAGGTATTGAAACGTTGAAAGGAAAGACGGTCGCCATTCTCGGCGTCGGCGGTGTCGGCTCGTTCGCAGCAGAAGCACTTGCCCGGAGCGGTGTCGGTCGGATCGTGCTCGTCGATAAAGACGATATCGACATCACGAACGTCAATCGTCAAATCCACGCGCTCTTGTCGACAGTCGGACAACCGAAAGTCGAGGCGATGGGGGCGCGTCTGCTCGACATCAATCCGGACGTCGAACTTGTCCAGTTGAAGATGTTTTATACCGAAGAGACGTTCGAAGAGTTCTTCGCTCAAAACATCGATTTTGTCATCGATGCGTCAGATACGATCATCTACAAGATTCATTTGATCGTCGAGTGTAAACGTCGTGGTATCCCGGTCATTTCAAGTATGGGGATGGCCAATAAGATGGATCCGACCCGGATTCAAGTCATCGACATTAAAGACACGTCATACGATCCGATTGCGAAGATGGTGCGGACGCGTCTGCGTAAACATAACATCTATAAAGGCGTGCCGGTCGTATTCTCGGATGAGTCACCGATCGTGACGCGTGAGGACGTGAACGAGGTCGTCGGTAAGAAAGACGCCCCGATCCGTAAAGCGAAGATGCCACCGAGCTCGAACGCGTTCGTGCCATCGGTCGCGGGACTCGTCGCCGCCGGGTACGTCATCAATCAAATGCTCGAGACGGCTGGTGTCGAGATCAATCGCATCCAGAACTGAGAAAACGACGCCGACTCGAATGAGTCAGCGTCGTTTTTCCCAATAGTCGAGCCGTTTTTGGAGTTGTTGCTCGAAGCCACGGCTCGTCGGTGTATAATATTTAGGACGTTTCCGGGCCAAATTTTCCGGCCAGTAGTTTTGTGGGACGTATCCGTCTTTCTCGTCATGCGGATATTTGTAGCCGGCGCCATTACCGAGCTCGCGTGCCCCAGGGCTATGCGCGTCGCGGAGATGGACCGGGACGGGACCACCTTCGACCGTCCGGACGTGATGGATCGCCTTATCGATCGCGGTGATGACGGCGTTCGACTTCGGTGCCGTCGCGAGATAGAGGACGGCCTCGGCCATCGGGATGCGTGCTTCCGGGAACCCGATATGTTCGCTCGCCCGTGCGGCCGCGTCGACGATGACGAGCGCGTTCGGGTCACTGAGCCCGATATCTTCGGCCGCGTGAACGTACAGGCGGCGCATGATAAAGCGTGGCGATTCGCCCGCCTCGATCATGACGGCGAGCCAGTACAGGGCGGCGTCCGGGTCCGAGCCGCGGATCGATTTGATGAACGCCGAGATGACGTCATAGTGTCGGTCGCCCGTCTTATCGTATTTGATGGCTTTTTGTTGGATCGACTCTTCGGCGACGTCGAGCGTGATTTGAATCTTGCCTTCGATTTCCGGCGTCGTCAAGACGGCGAGTTCGAGGGCGTTCAATAAGACACGATAGTCACCGTCCGCCATTTTGATATAATGGTCAACAGCCGCGTCTTCGATTTCAACCGGGTAGTTGCCGAGCCCTTTCTTGTCGGCGAGCGCACGCTCAAGCACGACCCGGAGCTCGTCTTGTCCAGGCGGCTCGAGCCGAAACACCGTCGCGCGCGACAATAGCGCCGCATTGACCTCGAAACTTGGATTTTCGGTCGTCGCCCCGATCAAGACGAGCTTGCCGGCCTCTAGCGCCGGTAGCAACGCATCTTGTTGCAGTTTATTGAAACGATGGATCTCGTCTAAAAATAAAATCGTCCGCTCTTGCTCGAAATCAAATCGAGATTCGGCTGCACGGATGACGCTCCGAAGCTCATCTAGTTTTGCCGTGACAGCGTTCAATTGAACAAACGTCGCTTTCGTATAGTTTGAAATGACGCGAGCGAGCGTCGTCTTGCCAGTGCCGGGCGGACCATAAAGAATAATGGTGCCGAGCCGGTCGGCCTCGATGGCGCGGCGCAACAGCTTGCCTTCACCGATGATGTGGCGTTGACCGATGACTTCGTCTAACGTCTCCGGGCGCATCCGGTTGGCGAGCGGCCCGCTATTCGATTGTTGAAATAAATCACTCATACGTACACGTTCCTTTCGACAAACGTTTGTTCGAACAGTATAACAGAAGGAGAAACCAATATGAAAATATCTACTAAAGGCCGTTATGGTTTAACGATTATGATCGCGCTTGCCCGTGAGACGGACAACAAACCGCTCAGTTTGAAGAAAATCGCGGCGCGCCATGAACTGCCAGAACATTACTTGGAACAATTGATCGGCCCGCTCCGTAACGGCGGTCTCGTCAAAAGTGTCCGCGGTGCCTACGGTGGTTATCAGCTCGTCAAAGCACCGAGCGATATCACGGCTGGTGAGATCATTCGTCTGCTCGAAGGTCCGCTGACGATTGTCGAAGACTCGGAGACGGACGACGCCGTGAAGCGAAAACTTTGGGACAAGATCAAAGCGGCGATCGAGACGGTGTTAGAAGAAACGACACTCGCCGATCTCGCGGAAGAAGATTCAGAAGGCTACATGTTCTATATTTAACGATGAGGTGAACGGATATGAACTATTTTGACCACGCGGCCACGACGCCGATGCGTCCCGAGGTGCTCGAGGCGATGACTCCATATTTTTTAGAGCAGTACGGTAATCCGTCGAGCATACATGGTGTCGGCCGGAAAGCTCGGGCGGCGCTCGACGCGTCACGACGGACGCTCGCGACATGGATCGGTGCGACGCCAAACGAGATCGTCTTCACGTCGGGCGGGACCGAGTCAGACAATTACGCCTTGTTCGGCGCAGCTTATGCGAACCGACATAAAGGGAAGCATGTGATCACGACGAAAATCGAGCACCACGCCGTCTTGCATGCGATGGGGCAACTCGAGCGTGAAGGGTTCGACGTGACGTACTTAGACGTCGACGAGTCCGGTGCCATATCGGTCGCTGCGCTTAAAGACGCGCTCCGTGACGATACGATTCTCGTCTCGGTCATGTACGGCAACAACGAGGTCGGGACAATCCAACCGATTGCTGATATCGGGACGTTGCTAGCCGACCGGGATACGTTGTTCCATACCGACGCGGTCCAGGCGCTCGGCACAGAAGCGATCGACGTGCACGCGCTCGGCGTCGACTTGTTGTCGGCGTCGGCGCATAAAGTGAACGGTCCGACAGGTATCGGTTTTCTTTTTATAAAAACAGGTGTAAAATTAGCGACGCGTTCTTTTGGAGGACAACAAGAACGGAAACGTCGAGCCGGCACGGAAAACGTTCCGGGTGCCGTCGGGTTTAGCCGAGCGGCTGAACTGGTCATAGCCGAACGGAACGAGCGGGTGACAGCTTACCGAGAGATGGCTGACACGTTGCTACACACGCTTGATGAACTTGGCGTCGAGTACGAAGTGAACGGGGCGAACCGCTTGCCTCACATCGTCAACTTGTACCTGCCGGGTATCGAGCTTGAGCCGTTCCTGATCATGATGGACATGCGCGGTTGTGCCATTTCGAGCGGCAGCGCCTGCACGGCTGGAACGATTGAGCCGTCGCACGTGCTGACGGCCATGTACGGTCAATCTGACCGGACGAAACAATCGGTCCGCATCAGTTTTGGACTGGGCAACACGGTCGATGACGTGACACGGCTCGCCGAACGACTACATGAAGTCGTCTCGACATTTATGAACGGAGTGAGATAGATGAACTTACGAACAAAAGCCCCTGAAGACACGACGGTCGTCGTCGGAATGTCAGGCGGCGTCGATTCTTCGGTGACGGCCCATCTGTTAAAAGAGCAAGGGTATAACGTCATCGGGATCTTTATGAAAAACTGGGACGATACGGATGAGTCTGGATTCTGCACGGCGACAGAAGACTATGAGGACGTCATCGCGGTCGCCAACCAAATCGGGATCCCGTACTACGCGGTCAACTTCGAGAAAGAATATTGGGACCGCGTCTTTGAATACTTCTTGGCCGAGTATCGCCTCGGGCGGACGCCGAACCCGGACGTCATGTGTAACAAAGAGATCAAGTTCAAGGCGTTCCTTGATCATGCGCTCCGACTTGGGGCCGACTTCGTCGCGACAGGGCATTACGCCCGCGTCGAGTTCGTCGACGGCGAGCACCGCCTGTTGCGTGGGAAAGACGACAACAAAGATCAAACGTACTTCTTGAACCAATTGTCGCAAGACCAACTCGCGCGGACGATGTTCCCGATCGGGCACATGGACAAAAAAGACGTCCGTGTCATCGCTGAAGAAGCTGGACTCGCGACGGCGAAGAAGAAAGATTCGACTGGCATCTGCTTCATCGGAGAGCGGAACTTCAAAGAGTTCCTCGGTCAATACTTGCCGTCACAACCAGGTGAGATGCAGACGCTCGACGGGATTGTGAAAGGACGCCACGACGGGCTCATGTATTACACGCTCGGTCAGCGGCACGGTCTAGGCATCGGCGGAGACGGAGAGCCGTGGTTCGTCGTCGGAAAAGACGTCGAAAAGAACATCCTCTACGTCGGCCAAGGCTTCCATCACGACGCGCTCTATTCAGACGCGCTCTTTGCGTCACAATTGTCGTGGACCGGCTCGGCTCCTGAGGCGGAGTTCCGGGCGACGGCGAAGTTCCGCTATCGTCAACAAGACGTGCCGGTAACGATCGCGCCGCTCGATGGTGGCGAAGTACTCGTCAAATTTGATGAGCCACAACGTGCCATCACGCCAGGACAAGCCGTTGTCTTTTATGACGGCGATATCTGTCTAGGCGGAGCGACGATCGACAAAGCGTATATTAACGGGAAACAACTCGACTATATCGGATGAGGTGATGACAGTGAACGCAAACGAACAAGGCATCCAAGCGATGCAGCGAGGTGAATTTGAACAAGCGGCCAAACATTTCAACGACGCCATCGAGTCGAATCCGACGGACCCGACCGGTTACGTCAACATGGGCACGCTGCTTCAAGCGATCGGTGACCATGAACGGGCGGTCGTCTTTTACGATAAGGCGCTCGAACTCGACAATGCGTTCGGTGCGGCCCATTACGCGAAAGGCGCGCTCGCCTATGAGCTCGAACAAGTCGACTTGGCCGAGGCGTCGCTACGACAAGCGCTCCTTTCCGGCATGAATGATGCAGACTTGCACTTCATGCTCGGTTTGACGTACAAAGCGATGGGCGACTTCGTCCGCGCGTTGCCGCGACTTCGGGAAGCGAAAACGCAAGCGCCGGAAGACGTCGAGATCACGTTCCAATACGGGCTCGCGCTCGCGCAAAACGAACAGCTCGACTTGGCGGTCGACGCACTCGAGGACACGCTCGACTTGGATGCGTCTCATACGGACGCCCGCTATAACTTGGCCATCGCCTATGCGTTCCTCGGTGAGCAGGACAAGACGTACGCCGAACTCGAGCGCGTACTCGAACTACAGCCGGACCATGAGCTCGCACGTGACGCGAAAGCGAAAATGGATGAATTGCTCGGAAACTGATTACGAAAAGCGCCTCTCGCTATTTTTTTGCGAGAGGCGCTTTTCGTCCCGTTGTCAGTTCACAAGTTCTCCGGCGAACCAGACGAACAAGTTCAACGTCGTCAACAAAAGTGTGCAGGCGAGCACAATGTAGCTCCACACGACGCGTTTCCCTGATTTAGCCCGGCGTATACCATCCGTCAAAATGAGGAAGGTCACACCGAATGAGACGAATGTTAATGCGGCAAAAGAAGTCGGGCGATCGAGCGTCGGAAAAGCATCAATCATGAAATACAATACAAACGTGAGCATTCCGAGACCAATCATGAGCAGAAGAGGGAAGAATCGCATCTGGCACAACCTTTTCCATTTTCTCTCATCTTATCATGAAGAGAGAACAGTCGAAAACAGCCGTCATAGCTGTTTCGTCGTGATCTTCACCGGCTCGCCGGCAAACTCGCCGTATGCCTCGTCCATATTTTTCGTATACAGTTCGATGACGTTCTTACTCGGGTCTTTAAAGTAGGCCGAGCGCTCTTTGCCGTTGACCGTCTCGTCCTCGTCCCACGTCCGCAGCTTCGTCGGGATCGCTGACGCCTCGAGCACTTCTAGCGCTTGATCGAACGATTTCATCGGCACGAAAAAGGCGCAATGGACGTGGGCGCCGCCTTCGTCATACAGCGTGTCCCATTCGGTCACTTGTTGCTGGCGATTTTCTTCTTCGTCTGTCGTAAAGTCACGCTTCAGCCATAGACCGAGCCGCGTATTGCCGCCGACGTACAGCCATGTCGCCCATGGCTCGTTCGCACCTTCTTGCGATGCGCTCGGTTCGGCGTCATCGCCAATCCATTGCTCGACGACCGGCAAACCGAGCTTGCCGTGCCAGAAATCGACGGCCTCGGTCATGTCGGTCACTTCTAAGACGAGTTCACATAGTCCACTGATTGGTAGCCGTTTCGTCATCATTGTTTCCTCCTTCATGGTTTCACTTCGACAGTTCCCGCTTTGATTCACTGAAAAACGTGCATAGCTTGTTTCAGGTTCGGGGAAAAGAAGGGGAACGCTAGAAAGGGGAGACATCATGCGCATACTTAGTCTATTCAGTGTCGTCGTATTCTTCATTGTCGAATGGTTCATGCTCGGACGTTTATTTACAGCGGTCGATGACCGGCTTGCCAGCGGGGAGTGGACGAACAACGTGCTGTACCGGGTCGTCATCGAGTCCGAGCGGGCGACGTCGACGCTTTTGTTATTGTTTGTGACGTTCCTCGTCGTCGGGATCCTCATGCATTGGCTATTGTCGTTAAACCGGTCGTGGACCAAGACGCTCGGGACGATCGGGGTGGCGTGGGTCGTCCCAGCAATGCTCGCGCTCACCGCTTGGTTCATCCCGAACCCATACATTCAACTCGTTATCATCGTCTTGCAGCTCTCGTTCATCCCGCTCATCCCGTTCGTCGGACAGACGGTACGGCTCGGTCACGTCGTTCTCAACTGGGGTGTCCACGTAGTGGCCGCCGGGCTCGTCTTCTTCATTCAACGACCGTCACTCGAGCAGCTGTTCCGCATCGAGCGGACCGAGCTATTTGATCGGCTCGAAGGATACGTCAACTCAGGTGAACTCGAACGGTTCGAGCGGTTGCTAGAGACCGTCGACTTGGAACAACTCGAACGCATCTTAAATCGGGTCGATATCGACCAATTGATTCGGTTGCTCGAGCGGCTTAACCTCGATCAACTCGAGCAAATCTTGAATCTATTCAGTTAGTCCATTTGTTCTACCGTTCGAACTCGGGCTATAATGGGGAATGGAAAACTAGCTGGAGGTGGCTCGAATGATAGCAGCACCTTACGAGTTGACAGGAAAAGTCATCCGCGTCCTGTTTCAATCGGAAGAAGAAGCGCATACTATTGCGCTCGTACGTATAAAAGAGAAAAATTTTGAGACAGACGAGACTGAAATGGTCATCGCCGGTGTCGGTGTCGGCATTGAGAAAGGCGAGACGTACAAAGCGCACGGCCGTCTCGTCGACCATCCACGGTTTGGCAAACAGATGAAAGCGGATTGGATCCGTCGCGTTGTCCCGATGACGAAGCGGGCCGCTGTCCGTTTTTTGACGAACGGATCGTTCCCAGGGATCGGCCAAAAGACGGCACAAAAAATCGCGGACACGCTCGGTGACGATTGTATCGACCAGATCGTCAAGCATCCCGATGTCTTATCGAAAATCGATGGGTTGAAAGAAAAACAAGCCCGCGTCATCACCGAGCGGTTGAACGTCTTATATGGGGTCGACCAGCTGTTGCTGTTTTTAGCCCCGTTCGACGTGACCCCGCGACTCGCTTCGAAGATTCATAAAGAGTATGAAGGACGGGCTATGGAGACGATTGAAAAGAATCCATACGCGCTCATGTATGACGTTCCAGGCATCGGCTTCAAGACGGCCGATGCCATCGCCGCTCACTTCGGGATTCAAGGCATCCATCCGGAGCGGATCGCGGCGGCGGTATTGTATGTACTCGAACTCGAGCAAGGGAACGGACACTTGTTCGTCACGGCCGATCAACTCGCGAGTGAGATGCCGCGCATCATCGGTGGCGATCCGGCCGAGGCGCTCAATGCCGCGCTTGAGACGCTCGTCAAAGATGAACGGATCATCGTCGAGGACGGTGTCGTCTATCACCCGCGCGTCTACCGGGCTGAACGGAAAGCAGCCGAAGAACTAGCCCGGATCATGTCGACATCGACGACCGAAGACGTTGATATGACGACGATTTTTGACGCCGTCGGTCGGGTCGAAGAGATGTTTTCGATCGAATATGCCAAGCAACAGCGCGAAGCGATCGAGCTCGCCTTGAAGTCCCCGCTCATGGTACTCACCGGCGGACCGGGAACAGGGAAGACGACCGTCGTCCGCGGCATCATCCACGCCCTCAGCGACGTGTTCGATTGGAAGCTCGAGCCGGTACCGAACCAACCGTTCCCGTTCGTCCTCGCCGCACCGACCGGCCGCGCCGCCAAGCGGCTCAGTGAATCAACTGGGCTACCGGCTTCGACGATTCACCGGTTGCTCAAGTTCGACGGCAGCTCATTCCAAGTCGATGACACGAACCCGCTCGTCGGCAAAGTGTTGATCGTCGACGAGGCATCGATGATCGATATTTTCTTGTTCCGCAGCCTGCTGCGGGCCGTTCCAAACGGGATGAAGATCTTGTTCGTCGGCGATCGTGATCAACTCCCGTCGGTCGGACCGGGCCAAGTGCTCGCCGACTTGATGGCGACCGGCGGCATCCCTGTCGTCCGGCTCGACGTCGTCCATCGCCAGGCGTCCGAGTCGAGTATCCTGCGTTTGGCGCACGCGCTCAACGCGAAACAAATGCCCGACGACTTGCTCGCGGCGTTGCCGGACCGCCGCTTCTATACAGCGAACCAAGAGACGGCGTTGCAGGCGATCTGTCAGATGGCCGGCGCCGCACTGCGAAAAGGCTATTCGCCGTTCGACATCCAAGTGCTCGCCCCGACGTATCGGGGGGTGTGCGGCATCGATGGGTTGAACGAGGCGCTCCAAAACGTGTTCAATCCGAAGTCGGCGGCAAGGGAAGTAAAACACGGCAATCGGACGTACCGGAGCGGCGACAAAGTGCTCCAACTCGTCAACAACGCCGAAGAGAACGTCTATAACGGTGATATCGGCGAGATCACGAACATCTTCTTCGCCAAAGAGAACGTCGACAAAGTCGATAAGATCTACATCCGCTTCGACCAGACCGAGGTCGAATACAACCGCAGCGAATGGGACCAGTTCACCCACGCCTATGCGATCACGATCCATAAGTCGCAAGGCTCCGAATTCCCGATCGTACTCATGCCCGTCTTCTTCAACGGCGGCTTCCGCTCGTCGCGCAACTTGATCTATACGGCCGTCACGCGGGCGAAGAAGAGTTTGCTCTTGTTCGGCGACGTCCGGGCGCTCGAGGCGGCGACGCGGGAAGAAGAGCCGGTGCGGCGGACAAAACTCGTCGAACGGCTTGGCGGCAAGTCTTGACGTCTGGTTTCTGACATGTGATAATGACCAATAGAAAACTGAAACGATTAAAGACGATGAAGGAAATGAGTAAGTCGTAACCGCCTCACCAGAGACATCTTCCTAGGCTGTGAGAAGATGGGGGTCGGTCGACCGAAGCTAGTCTGGAGTCCCCACTCACCCTGGGCGTCTCATCCGCGTTATCGGATGTTTCGAGGCACGGTAAATCCGTGCGAACGAGGGTGGTACCACGAAGCGATGCTTTCGTCCCTTTCCACAGGGACGGGCATCGCTTTTTTTTCGTTTCGTTCAGAATAAGGAGGAATTGTTGATGAAACCGCTCAAACCATTAACTGGCGCCGAGATTCGCCAAATGTATTTAGATTTCTTTAAGTCAAAAGGACACGCGGTCGAGCCGAGTGCCTCACTCGTACCGGTCGAGGACCCGACACTTCTTTGGATCAACTCAGGCGTCGCTACGCTTAAAAAATATTTTGACGGTCGCGTCATTCCGGCAAACCCGCGTATCGTCAACGCCCAGAAGTCGATTCGGACGAACGATATCGAGAACGTCGGGAAGACGGCGCGTCACCATACGTTCTTCGAGATGCTCGGGAACTTCTCAGTCGGTGAATATTTCCGCGAAGACGCTATCAAATGGGGTTGGGAACTACTCACGAGCGACGACTGGTACGGGCTTGACCCGGACTTTTTGTCGGTAACGATTCACCCGGACGACGAGGAAGCGAAACAAATTTGGCTCGAGTTAGGTGTTCCTGCTGACCGGATCATCCCGCTCAAAGAAAACTTCTGGGAGATTGGCGAAGGCCCGTCTGGCCCGAATACGGAGATCTTCTTCGATCGTGGCCCGGCGTTCGGTGACGACCCGACTGACCCGGAACTTTATCCAGGCGGCGAAAACGAGCGATACCTTGAAATTTGGAACATCGTCTTCAGCCAGTTCAACCATGACGGTCACGGCAACTATACCGAGCTCCCGCGTAAAAACATTGATACAGGGATGGGACTCGAGCGAATGGCGAGTGTGCTTCAAGACGTGCCGACGAACTTCGACACCGACTTGTTCATGCCGATCATTCGCGAGACAGAAAAAATCAGCGGTGAGACGTATCGGGCTGACAACAGTAAAGACGTGGCGTTCAAAGTAATCGCCGACCACATCCGGACCGTATCGTTCGCGATCGGGGACGGGGCACTCCCGTCAAACGAAGGCCGCGGCTATGTGTTGCGCCGTCTGCTCCGTCGTGCCGTCCGTTACGCGAAGATGCTTGGAATCGAGCGTCCGTTCATGTTTGAACTCGTCGACGTCGTCGGTGACATCATGGTCGACTTCTATCCAGAAGTGAGTGAGAAAAAGGACTTCATCAAAAAAGTCATCAAGAACGAAGAGGAGCGTTTCCACGAGACGCTTCACGACGGCCTTGCAATCTTGAACGAAGTCGCGAAAGCACAAAAAGCAACTGGATCGAACGTGATCAGTGGAGAAGACGCGTTCCGTCTATACGATACGTACGGCTTCCCGCTCGAGTTGACGATCGAATACGCAGAAGACCACAAGTTGACGGTCGATGAGGATGGATTCAAGCAAGCGATGAACGCACAACGTGAACGGGCCCGTACGGCGCGTGCTGACGTCGAATCGATGCAAATTCAATCAGGTGTCCTCGCTGACATCACGCTCCCGTCATCATTCGTCGGGTACACGAACCTTGAGTCTGAAGCGAAAATCGTCAGCTTGATTCATAACGGCGAGCTTGCGGACGTCGTCGCGGCAGGAGAAGAGGCGCAAGTCATCCTTGACCACACCCCGTTCTACGCCGAAAGCGGCGGTCAAGTCGGCGACAAAGGCCGAATCGTCGGGACGGACTTCGTCTTGCGCGTCACGGGTGTATCGAAAGCACCGAACGGTCAAAACTTGCATACGGTCGTCGTCGATTCAGGGATTGCCAAGGCTGAGGTCGCGGTGACGGCTACGGTCGATTTCGATTCGCGCCAAGCGATCATCAAGAACCATACGGCGACGCACTTGTTGCACCGCGCTTTGAAAGATACGCTCGGTGAGCACGTCAATCAAGCCGGATCTCTCGTGACACCGGACCGTCTCCGCTTCGACTTCTCGCACTTCGGTCAAGTGACAGCGGAAGAAATCCAGTCGATCGAACGTCAAGTGAACGAGAAGATTTGGGCATCGATCGGTGTCGATATCGAAGAGATGAACATCGCCGACGCGAAAGCGAAGGGAGCGATGGCATTATTCGGAGAGAAGTACGGGGACGTCGTCCGCGTCGTCGCGGCCGGTGATTACTCGGTCGAGCTATGCGGAGGTTGCCACGTCGCCAACACGGCTGAAATTGGGTTGTTCAAAATTTTGTCTGAGTCAGGCATCGGGGCCGGGACTCGCCGGATCGAGGCGGTCACAGGCGCTGGCGCGTATGAAGTCATGAACCAACACATCGAGACGCTTGAAGCGGCTGCGAAACTGTTGAAGACGAAACCGTTCGAAGTGCCTACTCGCGTCCAAGCGCTTCAAGTTGAAATGAAAGAGACGGAACGTGCGGCTGAGTCGTTGAAAGCCAAACTTGCGAACATCGAGGCGTCAACGCTCACGGATTCGATCGAGACGTACGGCGACGTCCAATTGATTGCCAAACGTGTCGACGGACAGGATATGGATGCGCTCCGGGGCATGGTCGACGAGTTGAAAGGAAAACTTGGATCAGCCGTCATCATTCTCGGATCAGCGAACGGCGACAAGGTCAACCTCGTCGCAGGTGTGACGAAAGACTTGAACGACCGTGGTTTCCACGCCGGGAAATTGATTAAAGAAGTCGCGACTCGTTGCGGCGGCGGCGGCGGCGGCCGTCCTGATATGGCTCAAGCCGGAGGTCGTGATGCGACAAAACTGGACGAAGCATTGAAGTTTGCTTCACATTACGTTCAATCACTGGCATAATAGAATGTGAAGTGCAAACGGAAAGAGGTGGATTCTTGTGAGCCAAATGGATCGCACGATGCAATTCAATTTTCCAGAAGATGATAATCGAGCCAATACTCGAGAGACACTGATCACTGTGTATCAAGCACTCGAGGAAAAAGGCTACCAACCGATCAATCAAATCGTCGGATACTTGTTGTCAGGTGACCCTGCCTACATTCCGCGTCATAACGATGCGCGAAACTTGATTCGCAAAATTGAGCGGGATGAACTGCTCGAAGAGTTGGTCAAATCGTATTTGAACGATCGGAAAGAGGACTAATATGAAGCGAGTTATGGGGCTTGATGTCGGTTCGAAGACGATTGGGGTCGCAGTGAGCGATCTCATGGGTTGGACGGCGCAAGGTGTGGAGACGGTCTATTGGACGGAACCCGACTTTGAACAGGCTGTTCGTTTGCTTCAACCGATTATCGAGCAGTACGATGTGAAAGAAATCGTCGTTGGTCTTCCGAAGAACATGAACGCAACGATCGGTCCTCGGGGTGAGGCGTCACAGGCGTTTGCCGCCGCCCTCACCGAGGCGACCGGTTTGCCGACGGTTCTCGTCGACGAACGTTTAACGACGATGCAAGCGGAGCGGATGCTCATTTCAGCAGACGTCAGCCGTAAAAAGAGAAAGGCCGTCATCGATAAGATGGCAGCCGTCATGATTTTACAAAATTACCTGGATCGTTCAGGGAAATAAGGAGGAACTACGCATGGCAGAAATCCGTCGTGAAGAAGAAATGTACCGTATTCCAGATGAAAATGGAGACGAGCATTTATTTGCAGAAATTTTCCGTATGACGAGCGACCGTTCGAAAAAGACGTTTGTCGTCCTCGAACCAGTCGGTAACCCGGAAACAGAAGATGAAGATACAATCGAAGTTTACGCGTTTGAAATCGAAGAACTTGAAGATGGTGAGTTCATCTTGAAACTCGTCGAAGATGATGATGACTTTGAAGAAGTGATGGAAGCGTTCGACATCGTCAACGACGAAGTCGGATTAGACTAATAAATGGACGGGCGGCTAGGGTAAACCCTCGTCGCCCATCTTCATACAGAAGAACAGGGGAGAACACGCATGAATCATCCATCGATGTCTGATGAGAAGCGTGCGCGTAGCCGGATCGTTCGACGCATCACGGTTATTATCCTTGCTGTCTTTCTTCTTGTCATCGCCACGGGCGCCGCTGTCTCGTATGCATTCGTAAAGCGGTCACTTGAGCCGGTCGATCCCGCTTCGTCCGAAACGGTCGAAGTTGAGATTCCGCTCGGTGCAGGCTCAGGTTATATTGGCGAACTACTCGAAGAGAATGGACTTGTGAGGAATAGCACGGTTTTCCGTTTATACACACGGTTTAAAAATGAGTCATCGTTCCAAGCGGGGACGTATACGATGTCACCGTCACAGTCACTTGACGAGTTGATCGCCACGCTGAAGACGGGGAAAGTGATTGTCGTACCTGACATCAAACTCGTCATTCCAGAAGGATTCACGATCGATCAAGTCATCGCGCGGCTCGCCAACGTGGCTGAAATTCCGAAAGAAGAGATTTCGGCACAGCTGAGCGATCAGGAATATATCCGTTCACTCGTTGCCGAACACGATATGTTGACCGAAGAAGTGTTAGCAGACGGGATTTACCATCCGCTCGAAGGCTACTTGTTCCCGGCCACGTATGAGTTCGACAAAGGTGTCACGCTCACACAAATCATCGATGAGATGCTGAAGCCGACCGAACAGCTATATCTCGAGTATGCTGATACTGTCGAGGCGTCGGGACGTACGTTCCACGAGACGCTCGCTCTCGCTTCCGTTGTCGAAAAAGAAGCGGTATCGACAGAAGACCGTCAAGAGATTGCCGGCGTGTTTGAGAACCGGCTTGCGGACGGGATGAAGTTGCAGTCCGACCCGACCGTTTGGTACGGAACGGGCGAGACGTCAATTTTCACGTCGTTCAATGATTTGCAAAACGATTCACTGTATAACACATATCGTTACCCAGGGATCCCGATTGGTCCGATTGCCTCGGTCAGTCGTGACGCGTTCGTAGCGACGCTCAACCCGAACGATACAGACAACGTTTATTTCTACGCACGGCCGCCTCGCGAAGGTTTCCCTAGCGGAGAAGTTCTGTTTGAAGTGACATATGAGGCACATCAACAGAACGTCAACAAATATCGCCCTGAATGGGAAGCGTTCGAAGAAGCGAACAACTGATAGATATGCGACCGGAGGCCTTGGCTTCCGGTCGTTTGAATGAATAGAGAGTAAGAGGTGTAAGACGTGGAACATTCATCCTATGAAGGATACGTGGAGGGCTTGATTTTAAACCGGTCACCGCTCTTAGCGGAGATGGAAGAGTTTGCGCGCGTTCATCACGTGCCGATTATGGACTTGACCGGCTCAGAGGTGTTATTATCGTTACTCGCGATGCAACGGCCGCAGCGTATACTTGAAGTCGGGACGGCGATCGGATACAGTGCGATCCGCATGGCTGAGCTGTTGCCTGAGGCCGAAATCGTCACAATCGAACGCAATGCACGTCGTTACGAGGAAGCGCTCGGCTTTATCGGACGGTCGGACGTCTCGGACCGGATCACCATCATTCACGGCGATGCGGTCGAACTGATTGGGTCGATCGAAGGACCGTTTGATGCGGTTTTCATCGATGCAGCCAAAGGCCAATATCAAAAATTCTTTGATGGGTATGGCGCTTTAGTACCAATTGGTGGTACTATTTACAGCGATAATTTGTTTTTGAGAGGAGACGTCCTGCTCGAAGACGTGTCAGTTCTTGACCGTCGGAGACGCCGGCTCATCCGTCTCGTAAAACAGTTTACTGAGCAATTGATGGCACGGACCGATTATCACACCGCGATTTTGCCTCTCGGTGATGGCCTAGCAATCAGTCGTAAATTACGATGAGGAGGATTTAACTTTGATGCAACATAAACCCGTCATTATCGGCGTGGCCGGTGGGACTGGATCTGGAAAGACGACCGTCGCCCGTGCACTCGTGGATGCGTTCAAAGGACAATCGGTCGTCATGATCGAGCAAGATGCCTACTATAAAGACCAGTCAGAAATGACGATGGAAGAGCGATATAAGACGAACTATGACCACCCGTTCGCATTCGACAACGATTTGTTGATCGAACAGATCAAGCAGTTGCAAAATCATCAAGCGATCGAGAAGCCGGTTTACGATTATGCGGCCCATACACGTTCGAACGAGACGATTTTGATCCAACCGGTCGACGTCGTCATCGTCGAAGGGATTTTAGCACTCGAGGACGACCGTCTTCGTGAGTTGATGGATATTAAAGTGTTCGTCGACACAGACGCCGATGTTCGGATTTTACGCCGGATGCAACGCGATCTTAACGAGCGGGGACGCTCGATTGATTCGGTCGTCGCGCAATATACGAACGTCGTCCGTCCGATGCACTTGCAATTTTGCGAACCGACGAAGCGCTACGCGGACATCATCGTCCCTGAAGGCGGCGAGAATTTTGTCGCCATCGATCTTCTCGTGACAAAGATCCGCTGGGTGCTTACGGAACGCAATCGGGCCTACTAAAATAAATCGTTTTCAATTTTGATGTGCTGTAATATACTAGGAGACAATGAAGGAGTGACAGACATGGCTGAAAAGCAACATTACATGACGTTAGAAGGACAAGACAAGATTGAACATGAATTGAATGAACTGAAGACAGTGCGCCGTAAAGAAGTCGTTGAAAGTATTAAGATTGCCCGTGACTTCGGAGACTTGTCTGAGAACGCTGAGTACGATGCAGCGAAAGAAGAGCAGGCTATGGTCGAAGGACGCATCGCACAACTTGAAGAGATGCTTCGTAACGCTGTCATCATCAAAGACGACGGTGCGGACAACTCAATGGTCGCAATCGGGAAAACGGTGACGTTTTTCATTCAAGCAGACAATGAAGACGAAACATATACAATCGTCGGCAGTGCCGAGGCTGACCCGTTCACAGGGAAAATCTCGAACGAATCGCCGATCGCGAAAGCGCTTCTCGGTCGTACTGTCGGAGACGTCGTGAACGTGCAAACACCTGGCGGCGACATGGTCGTCGAAATTAAAGAAATCAAATAATGACTAAAAGAGCGGCATCCAATTGGAGGTCGCTCTCTTTCTGAGGAGGCTATCACATGAAAATCGGAATCATCGGGGCGATGGAAGAAGAAGTGAACTTGCTTCGTAACGAATTGACAGAACGGACGGATACAGAGATTGCGAACTACCACTTCTATGAAGGATATCTTGGCAGCGTCCAGGTCGTCATCTTAAAGTCAGGGATCGGAAAAGTGAACGCGGCCATCGGGACGACGCTCTTGCTCGACAAGTTCAAACCAGACGTCGTCATCAACACCGGTTCTGCCGGGGGCTTCAAGAAAGGGATGAAAGTCGGAGACGTCGTCGTCTCGACGGAAGTCCGCCACCATGATGTCGACGTGACAGCGTTCGGCTATGAGTACGGCCAAGTTCCGGGCATGCCTGCTGCGTATAAAGCGGACGCGCACTTGGTGGACGTCTGTAAGGAAGTCATTGAGAGCTTGCACGATGTGAACGTCCATACCGGGCTGATCGTCACAGGGGACTCGTTCATCAACGATTCGAAACGGGTCGCGGAAATTTTAGGACACTTTGATGGTGTCGCAGCCGTTGAAATGGAAGCGGCCCCGATCGCCCAGACGTGCCACCAGTTCGGAGTGCCGTTCGTCGTCACACGTTCAATCTCAGACAGCGCCGACGAAGAGGCGAATTTGTCGTTCGATGAATTTTTAGAGACGGCATCGATCAACTCGGCGAAAATGGTCATGGCGGTCACGAAACGACTCGGACAAAGTGAATAATTCGAGAGGGATGCGTTGACATCCCTTTTTCATTCCCTTATATTAGTACCAGATACTAAGAATAGGGGTTATAGCTATGAACATTGGAATCATCGGCATCGGTTCATTCCTTCCGGATAACCGGGTCACGAACGTCGATTTGGAAAAACGTATGGATACGAGCGACGAATGGATTCGGACCCGAACCGGGATCGAGGCGCGTCATTTGGCCGATGCGGACATGTCGGTAGCGGACATGGCGACTCGGGCCGCTGAACGGGCGCTTGCGAGCGCGGGTGTTTCGATCGAGGACATCGACGCGATCGTCTGCGCGACGGCGACGGCACCATCATTCCCAGCGACGGCTTGTCTCGTCCAAGCGAACTTAGGCGCGAAACGCGCCGTCGCATTTGACGTCAGCGCCGCCTGCAGCGGCTTCATCTTCGCGATGGATACGGCGAAGAGCTTGATGCAGTCGAAAGGTTTTAAACGTACACTCGTCATCGGGGCCGAAAAGATGGGCAATTTGATTGATTGGGACGACCGCTCGACCGCCGTCTTGTTCGGTGATGGCGCAGGTGCTGTCGTATTAGGGGAAGATGACGTCGCGTCAATCGATTCGATCGTTCTTGGGAGCGATGGTACGGGTGGGAAGTTCTTATATGAGAATGCAGATGGTAAAATCGTCATGAACGGGCGCGAAGTGTTCAAGTTCGCGGTCCGAAAAATGCCGGACATCGTGTTAGAGGCGCTTCATCAAGCCGGTAAAGACATTGCCGACATGGACGTCTTAGTCCCGCATCAAGCGAACCGCCGCATCATTGACGCGGCGATTGAGCGGTTAGGGCTCGCTGAAGACAAAGTAGTCGTCACGATTCAAGACCATGCGAACACATCGGCCGCCTCGATTCCGCTCGCGCTTGCTGAAGCGGTTAAAATCGGGAAGGTCACGGCCGGACAAACGGTCGTCATTGCCGGCTTTGGTGCCGGGCTCACTTGGGGAGCGAGCTGTCTCACATGGAATAACGCTAAAATCACGGAGGAGATTTGTTCATGAAACGAGTAGTCATTACAGGGTTAGGTGTCGTATCACCGTTAGGCAATGATGTCACAGAAATGTGGGGTCGGCTATTGAACGGGGACAATGCGGTCGATACGTTGACGAAGATTGATATTAGCCAGTACCCGGCAAAAGTCGGCGCTGAAGTCAAAGAATGGAATATCGAGCATTTGGTTGAGCCAAAAGAAGCTCGGAAGATGGACTCGTTCATCCAATACTCAATTTTAGCAGCGGACGCCGCACATCGGGATAGCGGTCTAGATGTGACTGCGATGGCGGACAAAGTCGGGACGTGGATCGGGAGCGGAATCGGCGGCGTCGAGACGATCGATAAACAAGCGAGCATCTTGCATGAACGCGGACCGCGCCGAATCAGCCCGTTCTTCATTCCGATGATGATCCCGAACATGGCGAGCGGCCAAGTCTCGATCTACCTCGGGGCGAAAGGACCGAGCAACTGCTCGGTGACGGCTTGTGCGTCGGGCACGAACTCGATCGGCGAAGCGTTCCGCGTCATTCAACGCGGCGATGCGCTCGCGATGTTCGCAGGCGGGGCCGAAGCACCAATCACACCGTTGTCGTTTTCAGGGTTCTGTGCCAATAAGGCGCTATCGACGAACCCAGATCCGGCGACGGCATGCCGTCCGTTCGATGCAAATCGTGACGGGTTCATCATGGGTGAAGGGGCGGGAGTCCTCGTTCTCGAAGAATATGAGCACGCGAAAGCACGCGGTGCCAAAATGTATGCCGAAGTCGTCGGATACGGGATGAGTTCGGACGCCTACCATATCACGGCACCGTCACCTGAAGCGGAAGGCGGGTCGAAAGCGATGAGTGAAGCGATGCGTGACGCCGGAATCGCACCGGAAGACGTCCAGTACATTAACGCCCACGGGACGAGCACACCACTTAACGATATGCTCGAAACGAAAGCGATCCGCAACGTGTTCGGGGAACATGCTGATCAGCTCGCCGTCAACTCGTCGAAATCGATGATCGGGCACTTGCTTGGTGCTGCGGGCGGCGTCGAAGCGGTCATCACGGCGTTGTCGATTCATGAGGGACAGATTCATCCGACGATCAACTGTGACGAACCGGCAGAAAACTGTGACCTTGATTATGTTCGAGAAGGAAAGCGGGAACTTGATATTCAGTACGCACTGAGCAATTCACTCGGCTTCGGGGGACATAATGCGACACTTGCATTCGCGAAAGTGACAGACTGATTGTAGAAAAACAGGTCAAAAACGGGTAGGGTATAAGGGTTGGTCTAACAGAAGGGAGAATGCCGAATGAAACGATTTATCATCGGTGCCGCCTTGTTGGGTTCAGTCCTTATACTTTTTTTAATCATTTGGAACGGACAACGCGAGCAGGCACGTGAACTAGTACCGCAAGAAGAACAAGTCGTGACGATCCACGGAGAGACGTTACCGGAGCAGCCGAACACGTTACTCGCCATCGACCCGAGTTCCCAGACGATATTGTCTCATGTCTATGAGGGATTGTATCGCTTCGGGGCGGACGGTGAAATTGAACCGGGTCTCGTCGAGAACTTGACCCGATCAGAGGACGGTGCGACGTACACGTTCTCGCTAAAACCGAGTCAGACTTTGGGCGGCAAGGCGGTAACCGCCGAGACGTTCGTCGACCATTTCAGAAAACTCGCGGACGACGATACGAACTCACCGTTTAGTTTCTTACTTGAAGATGTTAAAAATGGAAAAGCGATCAGTCTCGGAACAGCCGAGCCGGAGACGCTCGGTATCAAAGCGGTCGATGCGCAGACACTCGAATTGACGCTCGAACGACCGATGGAAGGGTTCGAGGAGATTTTGGCAATGCCGGCGTTTCTTCCACAAACAGCCATCGGGGCTTGGCAAGAACTCGATGCGAACGGACCGTTTCAAATTGAATCAATCGATGCGGCCCAAGTGACGCTGACGAAAAACGAATCTTACCACGACGCAAGCAATGTCACGCTCGAGCGGATCATCATGTGGGCGGACGAAGCGCTCGGGACGGAAGCGACAGGCATTCACCCGCTTCCTTATGGGACGGAAGAAAGCGTGATCGATTCACTTGAAAGTGAAATCGTCGACGTACCTCGGAGCGGTGTCTTCTATTTGAAATCGAACGTCGATGAATATCCGTTCGATGATCCTGACTTCCGCCGGGCGCTCGCGATTGCGCTCGATCGAGAGGCGTTCACCGATGCACTCGCCCGCGCCGAACAAACGACGGACCGGTTGCTCGTCACAGACGGCAGTGCGCAAGACGTCTCGTTTGAAGAAGATGCGTCTTCGTTGTTCGAGTCGGTCAAAGAACGCTACGAAGAAGAAACGATTGACATCGAATTACTCAGCTTTGTCGATGAAGAAGCGAGACAAATTGCAGAGACGATTGAAACCGAACTCGAAAAACTTCCGGGGCTGTCTGTTTCCATCACGGAACTGCCTCTCGGTGACAAAGTTAGGAAAGAAGTTGCAGGTGATTATGCGTTGTCGCTGTCTGGTTGGCAACCGGATTATCCGGCGCTCAGTGCTTATTTGACTCAATTCGAAACAGGAAATTATTTGAATTCGAGTGGTTATAAAGACCAGACGTTCGATCGGTTGATGGAGGAGGCACGCTCGACTGAGGTACTCGAGGCGCGGAACGAAGCGTATCGTCAAGCAGAAAAACGCTTGTTGGAAGAGGCGGTCGTTATTCCAATCTACCAAGCTGGAAGAGCTTACGCGGTTGATTCAACCTATGCAGAAATTGGATTTCCGGTCATCGGTCCTTCGTACGTCCTAACTTTTTCAAAAGTTTATAAAAAATGAGCTAAAAGCCCGTCTCTCTAGGCGGGCTTTTAGCCTATGATAAAAATTTTTTAGAAAAATCAAAATAAATACTTTGCAAAATTATCAGAATATTGTATTATTGCATCAACGGGATTGTGGTAGCAAATTTTGTAAAGTTAACTTTCAGAATTTTCTACCATCGTTCATTTCGTTAAACCGAAAAAATCAGGGGGTCATCGTAATGAATAAGAAAAAAGGTTTTGCGTTAGCAACGTCGGTAACGCTTCTATCTAGTGCGTTCCTAGCAGCTTGCTCGGGTGGGGAAGAAGAAACAACGACAACAAACGGAGATGGAGGTTCAGAAGGCAGTGCAGATGAAGCGCAAGTCCTCAACTTGCTCGACAGTGCAGACATTCCTTCACTTAACCCAACTCTCGCGACTGACGCGGTATCGTTCAACGTCTTGAACAACGTTAACGAAGGTCTCTACCGTATGGACGAAGAAGACAACCCGACACCAGGGATGGCTGAGTCACACGAAGTATCTGAAGACGGTAAAACGTACACGTTCAAAATCCGTGAAGGCGCAACATGGTCTAACGGTGAGCCTGTAACGGCAAACGACTTCGAATACGCTTGGAAAGAAGTTCTTAATCCGGACAACGGATCACAATATGCTTACGTATTTTCAATCATCGAAGGCGCTGAAGCTTACAACACTGGCGAAGGCGAGCGTGACGCGGTCGGCGTTACAGCAACTGACGATCAGACACTTGAAGTTAAATTGACAGCACCAGCTGAATACTTCCTTGGTCTCACAAGCTTCGGCGTATTTATGCCTAAACTTGAAGCGTTCGACGCGGAACAAGGCGAGAACTTCGGTACGTCTGCAGAGACGACGCTCTACAACGGACCGTTCAAACTCGAAAGCTGGGAGCGCGAGCAAGGCTGGAAAATGGTCAAAAACGACGACTATTGGGATGCTGAAGCCGTCAAACTCGACGAAATCGACGTTAAAGTCGTTAAAGAAGTTTCAACAGGCGTCAACTTATACGAAAACGGCGACGTTGACCGCACTGGTTTAACTTCTGAACTCGTTGCTCAATACCAAGACAGCGAAGAATTCTCGACTGTCGTTGAACCGACACTCTTCTACCTTCAGTTCAACACTGAAGTTGAAGCGTTCGATAACCAAAACATTCGTAACGCGATCGACAAAGCGTACGATAAAGCAGCAATCTCTGAAACGCTTCTCGCGAACGGTTCAGTACCTGCGAACTACCTCGTGCCGAAAGACTTCGTAACAGGCCCAGACGGTGCAGACTTCCGTGACGCTAACGGCGACATCGGTGGTTACAACGTTGAAGAAGCACAAAAACTTTGGGAAGCAGGACTTGAAGAGCTCGGGACAGATTCTGTCGAAATCGAACTCCTCAACTACGACTCAGAGTCTGCGAAGCAAATCGGTGAGTTCATCAAAGGTGAACTTGAGAAGAACCTTCCAGGCATGACGCTTACAATCAAGCAACAACCGTTCAACAACAAACTCGACCTCGAGAACAAAGGTGACTTTGAGCTTACATTCGCAGGCTGGGGACCTGACTACCAGGATCCAATGACGTTTGTTGACCTCTTCGTAACTGACGGACCATACAACCGTGGTAAGTGGTCGAACGAAGAATTCGATGCACTCATCGAATCTGCGAAAGCGAACACAGATGCTGAAGCACGTTGGAAAGAGCTTCAAGATGCAGAGAAAATCGTTCTTGAAGAGAACGCGATCTCGCCAGTTTACCAACGCGGATCAGCTCGTCTCACGAAGCCGTACGTTAAAGGAATCGTTGAACACGGATTCGGCGCTGACTACTCGTACAAGTGGGCATTCATCGAAGGCAAAGAGCAATAAGCAACATTCACCAGAAAGAGACAGGGACGCCTGTTTCTTTCTTTTTTTGTGTTCTTCCATAAAGAAGCCGCCCAACGCATGTGTTGGGCGGCTCTGGCTTATTTTTTCACTTTGGCACGTTTCCGGCTCAAGCCCATCGCTTTCTCGATCTTGGCGAGGTTTTTGTTCGCGACCGCTTCGGCTTTCTCACGTCCCGAGTCAAGGATCGCATCAAGCTCTGACGAGTCGACGAGTTCGTGATAGCGCGCTTGAATCGGTTCGAGCATAGCGACGACCGCTTCGGCGACGTCTTGCTTGAACGTTCCGTAGTTCGAGTCTGCGTATTGGGTCACGAGATCTGCTATCGAAGTACCCGTCGATAACGAGTAAATCTCGAGCAAGTTCGAGATGCCCGGCTTATTCTCCCGGTCGAAGCTGATGACGCCGCTAGAGTCCGTGACGGCGCTCTTGATTTTTTTATGGATGACGCTCGGTTCGTCGAGCATCGAGATGAAGCCTTTAATGTTCGCGTCCGACTTCGACATCTTCTTCTCGGGATTCGTCAAACTCATGATCCGAGCCCCTTCTTTTTGAATGAGCGGCTCAGGAATCTTGAACGTCTCATAATAGCGTTTGTTGAACCGTTCGGCCAAATCGCGCGTCAGTTCGATATGTTGTTTTTGATCGTCACCGACCGGCACGAGCTCTGTCCCATAAAGTAGAATGTCCGCCGCCATGAGTGTCGGATAGATGAACAGCCCGGCCCCGACGTTATCGCTGCCTTGCGATTTATCTTTGTACTGCGTCATCCGACCGAGTTCGCCCATCCCGGCGATACACGTCAACATCCATCCGAGCTGTGCGTGCGCTTTTACTTCTGACTGGACGAAGATCGTTGCCTTCTCAGGGTCAAGTCCGCAGGCGAGATAGAGTGCCGCCAGCTTGCGGGTGTTATCCATCAGCTCGACGCGGTCGAGTTGGACCGTGATCGAGTGAAGATCGACGATACAATAGTACGCGTCATGTTCTTCTTGAAGATCGACGAATTGTTTCATCGCCCCTAAGTAGTTACCGAGCGTCACGACGCCGGTCGGTTTAATACCTGAAAATATCGTTGCCATGCCTACACCTCCATAAAATATAAAAAACCGCAGTTCTCCGCCCGAAAAATCGGGACGAATAACCGCGGTGCCACCCAAATTTGCATGAAATCATGCCACTTGATCGCGTTAACGGGCGTAACCGTCTCACCGTACTCAAGTTCAGGTGAGCCACTCTGAAGTCCATTCGCTTGAACGCTCTCCGTCTACTCGCAGCAACGTAGACTCTCTGGGGGAAAGGGAGTTCGAGGTACTTGTCTTCTTCCTTGTGTTTCCTATGTTCTGCATTTAGTTTAGCATATTGCTGGAAAAACAAAAAGGTCAAACGAGAGTGATGACGTAGGACAGGATCACACTGGCAATCCCGACATATACCCAACGCCAAGCCGATTGTTTACGGGCGGAACGTTCTTCTTTCATCTCGTCGTCGTCTTTTTCGTCTTCTTCATAATCGGAATCGATTTCCTTTAGTTTGGCGCGGCGATTTCGTTTAAACCCGTACATGATCCCGTCGAACAATCCTGAAGCGCTCATCTGTGAGAACATCCCGAACGCGAAGACGATCATGCCGGCGACGAACAAGCCGCCGCTCAAATGAAACGCGAACGATTCCGCACGGTAGTACGACACATACGACCAAACCGTATAGGCAATTGTGACAATTCCCCAAACGATTAATATACTTCTAAAATTTTTCAATGTGACAAACTCCTTTCAACGTGACGACGTCAATTTGTCACGTTTGCTTATGGTTCTATGATACGCGTAGTCCCGCTATTATGGCGAGAAGGAAGTTTTTCAAATGACAGCGGTTTATTCCGTAGTTGACAGTTTGATTAAAAATTTTTTACAATAGCCCTAACGTTCTTTCGTCGGATACTTTATGTAATATTCAGAAAATTAAAGAAAAAGAGTAAGATGTTAGTCCGACGGAATGCTAAGCTTCACGAGATTAGAAAGGGGACATCGCAATGAAGAAAAAATCGATTTTGCTAATGATGACACTCATCTTGGCACTCGGTACAGTGCTCGCCGCTTGTTCGACTGGCGGAGACTCTGACGGCGGTTCGTCTTCGAACGGAGAGAAAGTACTTCGTTTGACGGACACGTCTGACATTACTACAGCCGACCCGGCGCTCGCAACGGACGCAGTCGCGTTCAACTTGATCGCCAACACAATGGAAGGTCTTTACCGTCTTGACCAAGAAGGGCAAGCCGTTCCAGCCATCGCCGAAGGAGAGCCGGAATTGAACGAAGACGAAACTGTCTACACGTTCACGCTTCGTGACGCCGAATGGTCTAACGGTGAGCCGGTTACAGCGAATGACTTCGTTTACGCTTGGCAACGTGCCGTGGACCCAGAAACTGGTTCACAATATGCGTATATCATGAACACGGTAAAAAATGCCGAAGCAATCAACACGGGTGAGCTTCCTAAAGAAGAACTCGGTGTGAAAGCAATCGATGAGAAAACGCTAGAAGTTACACTCGAGCGTCCGGACCCATCGTTCGTCTCACTCACATCGTTCGGTACGTTCACACCGATTAATGAAGCGTTTGCAACTGAGCAAGGAGCGGACTTCGCAACAAACACAGAGAACCTTCTCTACAACGGTCCGTTCACATGGTCAGAGTGGGATCGTGAACAAGGTTATGTCTTGACGAAAAACGATACGTACTGGGATGCCGAAAACGTCGCCCTCAACAAAGTCGACGTTCGCGTCGTCAAAGATACGTCAACGGTCGTCAACTTGTATGAAGCAGGCGATGTTGATTACGCAGGCCTCGCGTCTGAGCAAGTCGCTGCTTTCCAAGAAGACGAAGACTACAACACAGGACTTCGTTCAACAGTCGGTTACTTCAAGTTCAACCATGAAGATGAAGTATTCGCTGATGTGAACGCACGTAAAGCAATCGCTCGTGCTGTTGACCCGGCCGGTATCATCGACCAACTGTTGAACAACGGTTCAATCGCAACGACTTCGTTCGTCCCGAAAGAATTCATCAAGTATGAAGACGGAACGGATTACACAGAAGGCGTCCAACACTTCGAGACGAATGCTGACGAAGCAGCAACACTTTGGGAAGAAGCAACTGGTGGCGAAGCGATCACAATCGAATTGCTTTCATTCGACAGTGAAGTTTCAAAACAAATCTCAGAGTACATGAAAGGCCAAATCGAGTCGAACTTGCCGAACGTAACGGTCAACATCTCGCAACAACCGTTCAACAACAAGCTCGAACGCGAAGCGAACGGGGACTACCAGATGTCATTCGCCCTTTGGGGACCTGACTATCAAGACCCGCTCACTAACCTTGGCATCTTCACGTCAGACAACGGTCAAAACGACATCAAGTACAAGTCAGCAGCATACGACAAGTTGATCGATGAAGCTTCGGCTGAAACAGAGATCGATGCTCGTTACGATAAATTCAAAGAAGCAGAAACGCTCTTGATTGAACAAGACCAAGCGATCATGCCGATCTACCAGGCCGGTGTCGCTTACTTGATCCGTCCGAACATCGAGAACTTCAACCGTCAACTTTTCGGTGCTGATTACCAGTACAAATACGTTGATATCAACTAAATAGGAGAGGGGACATGCGTAAGCATGTCCCCACTTTTCTAAAAAAAAAATCGAATTGAGAGAAAATACTATTCAAATGTTTTGTTGGTAAAGTATAATGGAGTAACAGTGAAAATTCAGAATACTTCAGAAACTGAGGGTTTTTTGATTTTCATATGCTGTGCTAAGAGCCTTGAGATGACGTTTGACCTATTCTTTCAGAAAATTCCTTTCATTTTGTGAATTCAAGAAAAGGGAAATATGTCATAGTGACGCTGTTGGTGCAAGCATAGACACAATTAGAAAAATAGGGGGTTTTTATTATGGGACGTTATATTCTTCAGCGGCTGGTTTACGGCCTCATCACGTTCTTCTTGATTGCGACGTTCACATTTTTCCTGATGGACCTGCTTCCAGGTTCGCCGTATCAGAACCAGGAAAAATTAACGGACACGCAAATTCAGATCTTGAACGATCGTTACGGACTCAATGATCCGCTTCCAGTTCGTTACGCGACTTACTTAGGTAACCTTGTCCAAGGCGACCTCGGCGTATCGTTCCGTACGGCCAACCGGCCAGTGACGGAGTTGATCATGGAACGAATCGGACCATCGGCCCAGTTAGGTATTCAGGCACTAGTGCTTGGTACGTTAGCCGGACTATTGCTCGGGATCGTTGCAGCGATTCGCCATAACACGTACATCGATTATGGTTCAATGTTCGTGTCGGTAATCGGGATCTCTGTCCCGTCGTTCGTCTTTGCGGCCCTCCTTCAATACTACGTTGGAGTAAAATGGGGCGTATTGCCTGTCGCGTTCTGGGACTCGCCGGCACATACAATCCTTCCGACCATCTCGTTGTCGCTAGGGGTCACCGCATCGATCGCCCGTTTCGTACGGACCGAGATGCTAGAAGTGACCGGGCAAGACTATGTCACGCTCGCGAAAGCGAAAGGATTAACCGGGAATGCAATCGTGTGGAAACATATGGTGCGTAACGCGATGATTCCGGCGATCACAATCCTTGGACCGATGACTGCTGCGCTACTCACAGGTACGTTCGTTATCGAGAAAATCTTTGCTGTTCCGGGACTTGGTGAATTGTTCGTAACGTCGATTACGTTGAACGACTATTCGGTCATCATGGGCACGACGCTCTTCTTCTCGGCTCTGTTCATTGTAATTATTTTACTTGTTGACTTGCTCTACGGAGTCGTTGACCCACGTATTCGTCTTGGGGGGGATAACTGATGATTGAAAATAAAAAAGATTTCGAGCAGTTCGACCAAGACATGTTCCAACGTGTCGAGATGAACGAACAGCTCGGTGAACGAATTGCCGGAAAAAGTTTGAACTTTTGGCAAGATGCATGGCTTCGTCTCAAGAAAAACAAAGCGGCCATCGTCTCGCTGTCTATTATTTTGATTCTCGTATTGCTCGCGTTGTTCGGTCCGATGCTTTCAGGCCGTGACGCTTATGAACAAAATATCTCGCAAGCTAAACTACCGCCTAAAGTCACAGGACTTGAGTGGGCCGGATTTGACGGCATGGCCAACCTAGGTGGGCGTGACATCAACTTCTATGAACAGAAAAACGTCGAAGAGAATTTCTGGTTCGGAACCGATTACCTTGGCCGTGATCTTTGGTCGCGTGTTTGGGAAGGGACTCGGATCTCGCTCTTCATCGGTTTGATGGCCGCAATCATCGATACGGTCATCGGTGTCGCATACGGCGGCGTCTCGGCTTACTTCGGTGGCCGCATTGACAACATCATGCAACGGATCGTCGAAATTTTGACTGGTGTTCCTAACTTGATCTTGATCATCTTGTTCATCTTGATCTTTGACCCAGGGGTCTTCACCATTATCTTGGCGATGGCCATCACCGGCTGGATCGGGATGAGTCGACTCGTCCGCGGTCAGATTTTGAAACTGAAAAACCAAGAGTTTGTGTTGGCTGCCCGTACGCTCGGTGCCTCAAGTAACCGTTTGATTTTCAAACACTTGATCCCGAACACGCTCGGTGCGATCATTATCACACTCATGTTCACGATTCCATCTGCCATCTTCTTCGAGGCGTTCCTCAGCTTCATCGGGATCGGACTTCAACCGCCACAAGCGTCACTTGGTACGTTGATCAACGACGGATACAAAGAGCTACGGACGTTCCCGTACTTGCTCGTCATCCCGTCAATCATCATCGTTTTGCTCATGGTCAGCTTCAACTTGCTCGCCGATGGCTTGCGTGATGCGTTCGACCCGAAAATGCGTAAATAATTTAAACAGAGGGGGACTCGTGCATGGAAACGATTTTATCTGTCCGAGACTTAGCGGTCTCGTTCCATACGTATGCCGGAACGGTACAAGCCGTCCGCAACGTATCGTTTGATTTGAAAAAAGGCGAGACGCTCGCAATCGTTGGTGAATCGGGTTCTGGTAAATCCGTCACATCGAAAGCGATCATGCGTCTCATTCCGAACCCGCCAGGTGAGATTACGAACGGAGAAATTTTGTTCGAAGGAAAAGACTTGGCGAAGTTGTCAGAAAAAGAAATGTTGAAAATACGGGGACGTGACATCGCGATGATCTTCCAAGATCCGATGACGTCACTCAACCCGACGATGACAATCTTCAAACAGATTGCCGAAGGATTGAAGCAACACCAAGGATTGACGGGGGAAGATGCGAAGAAGCGTACGCTCGAATTGCTCACGCTCGTCGGGATCCCGAACCCAGAGGCACGTCTTAAGCAATATCCGCACCAACTTTCAGGTGGTATGCGTCAACGGATCGTCATCGCGATCGCGCTCGCATGTAACCCAAAAGTATTGATTGCCGATGAGCCGACGACAGCACTTGATGTAACGATCCAAGCTCAAATTTTAGAATTGTTGAAAGACATTCAGCAAAAAACGGGTACGGCTATCATCTTCATCACACACGACCTTGGTGTCGTCGCGAACATGGCTGACCGTGTCGCCGTCATGTACGCCGGTAAAATCGTCGAAAGAGGAACGGTCGATGAGATCTTCTATGAGCCGCGTCACCCGTACGCTTGGGGACTGCTCGGGTCGATGCCGCGTCCGACCGACGATCCGAACGAAGCGCTCCCGGCCATTCCGGGCACACCGCCTAACTTGCTTGACCCGCCGAAAGGCGACGCGTTCGCACCGCGTAATCCGTATGCGATGAAGATTGATTTTGAAAAAGAACCGCCGATGTTCCAAATTAGTGATACACACTATGCAGCGAGCTGGCTCTTGCACCCACAAGCACCGCAAGTGACGCCGCCGAGAGCGATTCGTGAGCTCGCGCTCAAGTATCGTCCTGACAGCGCGTTCGCGAAATCGATTTTGAAAGGTGGTGCTGAATAATGGAACGTGAGAAATTACTAGAAGTACGAGACCTGAAGCAGCACTTTAACATTGGCCGAGGCCGCGTCGTCAAAGCGGTCGACGGCATCTCGTTCGATATTTACAAAGGTGAAGTGCTCGGCCTCGTTGGAGAGTCGGGTTGTGGTAAATCGACGACAGGCCGTACGATCATCGGCCTTTACGATGCAACCGATGGTGATGTTCTTTTCAAAGGTGAGAACGTCCACGGGAAAAAGAATAAGGCTGAAAAGTTGAAATTCAACCGGGCTATGCAGATGATCTTCCAAGATCCGTATGCATCGCTCAACCCGCGTATGACAGTCGCTGACATCATCGCTGAAGGCATCGATATCCACAGCCTTGCCAAGACGAATGAAGACCGGATGAACCGTGTGTACGACCTTCTCGAGACAGTCGGTCTCACGAAAGAGCACGCGAGCCGTTACCCGCATGAATTCTCAGGCGGACAGCGTCAGCGGATCGGGATTGCCCGAGCGCTCGCTGTTGAACCGGAATTCATCATCGCCGATGAGCCGATCTCAGCACTCGACGTGTCGATCCAAGCTCAAGTCGTCAACTTGATGAAAGAGTTGCAACGTGATCGTGATCTCACGTACTTGTTCATCGCCCACGATTTGTCGATGGTCAAGTATATCTCGGACCGGATCGGCGTTATGTATCAAGGCCACCTCGTCGAGCTTGCGCCGGCAGAGCGCCTGTACGAGAACCCGATTCACGCTTATACGAAATCGCTCTTGTCTGCGATCCCGCTTCCGGATCCAGAACACGAACGGACACGTAAACGGATCGTCTATGAGTCTGGCTCACTTGGTGCTGTCGGACGGTCGGATGAAGATTCGAGTATCCCTGCGCTTCGCGAAGTCGAACCAGGTCACTATGTTTCGCTCACAGACGCAGAATATGAGGCGTATAAAGCTCAGCTCGTCTAATATGAAAAGCCCCGAATCCAATTGGATTCGGGGCTTTTTTGCTCAAACGAAAACACCGTGGGAGACCCGGACGGTGTTAGGCGTTTGAGATGCGCGGCAAGTTCGAGAGCCGCTCGACGACGGCATCGATCAAACGGACGCGAGCGAGCGCGTCTTCAATCTCCATCGTCTCGTAATGGTGGAGGCCGCCCGGCTGTTCGACGAACGTATCGGCATCATGGACGAGTTGTTGAAGCGGGGTCCGTTGGATGCGGTTAGGCGGAAGGTAAGAATCCGTATGAAGCAAGATCATGACGGAAATTTCCTTGGCCCGAGCCGGATCTTCTCCGAGCCGGATCAACAGTTTATGTGCGCGTTCCGCGCCTTTGATGGCGTGGATATCGTTTTGGCGATACAAGTCGTAGTTCCACTTACCCTCGGTGTACCATTCGTAATGACCGATGTCGTGGAGCAGTGCAGCCTTCGTTGCTAGATCGGTGTCGAGCCCTCGTCGTGTCGCCAATTCGAGAGCGCGTTCACAAACGTCAACGGCATGTTTTAATCCAGATCGTGTCAAGTATTTCTGGGTGACGTGATGCTGCATGATCGTTTCTAACGTGATTCTCATTCGTGCTCTCCTCCTTGGTGATTTCAAAGATTATTTCTATTAACTATACGGGAATGGATAAGTAAATGCAAATTTGGAACGTGTGAAATCATGATTTTTTACGAGATTGTTCAACATTTTTCAATAGGATGTGCTATAATTCAACTATAGATTAGTGCAACTTTAAGATTTTTAGATACAGTAATGGTTGGTTTTTTCCTTTCGTCCATGGGGGTGAGAGACCATGAAAGAGCGTGACAAAGTACTGCAACAAAAAAAGAAACTGTTAAAAGAAGTGCTCAAGAAGAAATTGAAAGACTTGCAAGTGAAGCCAGGGAAGGAAACGGTGTCACAACCGGTTTCTCGGATTCCAGCTTCGTAGAACGGTCGATCAAGGTCGCATTCTTCTGAATGCGTCCTCTTTTCTTACCCGGATGAGAAAGAATATCATTGAAGTTTCAATAAATAAGAATTATTATAATTACGTGAACGAGATTTTGGGTATACAAGAAGAGTCACTAAAAAAATGGACGAACATTTGATCAGGGAGGAACGAAAATGGTCACACTTTATACGTCTCCGAGCTGTACATCGTGCCGAAAAGCACGGGCTTGGCTCGAAGAGCATGATATCCCATTTACAGAACGAAACATATTCTCAGAACCACTCTCACTCAATGAGATTAAACAGATTTTACGCATGACAGAAGACGGCACAGATGAGATCATCTCGACCCGCTCAAAAGTTTTCTCGAAAATCGATGTATCGGTCGACGCACTTTCGCTTCAGCAGTTGTACGATTTGATTCAAGAATATCCGGGCCTCCTTCGCCGTCCGATTTTGATTGATGAAAAACGCCTTCAAGTCGGATATAACGAAGATGAGATTCGTCGATTCTTGCCTCGCAAAGTTCGTACGTTCCAACTTCAAGAAGCGCAACGACTCGTCAACGAGTGAGGAAGCATACTGTCTAAGCAGTGTGCTTTTTATTATCTCGTTTTTCCGATAAAATAGTGGTACACACCCCATCATCAATAGATTGACAGGTCAAAAAAAGGGTACTATGATAACAAGACAATTTCCCCTCTCCTCCTTAAGAAGTAGGAGTGAGGTCAGAAGGGAGTGGACAATCGTGAAAATTGAGCGCATCAATGACAATACCGTCAAGTTTTTCATCACTTATGTCGATATCGAGAAACGCGGATTCGCCCGGGATGAAATTTGGTACAACCGAGAACGTGGTGAGCAGCTGTTCTGGCAGATGATGGACGAAGCGCACGAACGGGAAGATATCTCGTTCGATGGTCCACTATGGATACAAGTACAAGCGTTTGAAAAAGGACTTGAAGTGACCGTCACGATCGCGAAAAATGTGATCGACACAGAAGACGACGCAGAACTCGGGTCGCTCTTGCGCAACGCAATCGACGAAGCGCGTGATCAACAGTCTGTTCTCGACCAGTTGAGTGAACTCGATGAAGTCGAAGCTGAACCGGAGGCGTGGGCTCCGTTAGCTATGGATACGGATGACTTTGAGGCGATTATCGCTCTGAGCAAACGGGCCGGTGATACGCTGAGTAACGTCACCCTCAAGTTATTCCATTATGAAAACCGTTACTACTTGTGGATCGACTTCCCGGACGAGATGGAGCCGGAAGAAGAAGAGAACGTCCTCAGTCTTTTAGCCGAATATTTGTCGTTCAGTACGCAAACCCTCGCTATGCTCGAGGAGTACGGTAAACCGATTCTCGACGGCGACGTGTTCTCGAAAGTACGTCACTATTTCTAAACTCGAATCGCCTGTTCAAGCGGACAGGCGATTTTTTTACTAATCTATACATATTGAAGAGGTGACTTGATGCTCAAGCGTTTACAATTGACGTTGTCAGACAGTACGTGGTTCGTCCCGTTTTTGTATGGGACAGGTGGTATCGTATTAACGTTTCTGACGCAGTATTTCGGTAGCTTTTTCCGCGAACTGTTGCCAGAAATCATTTATTTGGATCAGGATTCAGCCGCTTCCGTCCTTTCGTCGTCGTTCACGAGTCTCATGACGATGATGACGTTCAGTTTTTCGACGATTTTAGTCGTGCTGACGACGTATTCATCTCAATTCTCGCCCCGTACGATCAATAACTTTTTAACAAACTCGGCTTCGAAACATACGCTCGGTATTTTCATCATGACGACCGTGTACGGGATCACGAATTTATTTCTCATTCGGACTTCGGAAGAGGACGCCGTCCTCGCCTCAGGTGTCAGCGTCGTATTAGTCGTCAGTTCGATCTGGGCGTTCGTCAAGTTCATTCAGACGATCAGCGTCTCGATTCAAGCTGAACGCCTGTTATCGTCCTTACATCGAGAGGCACTGTCCGTCATTGTCAAACAGAAACAAGCGGTCGAGGACGGGAAGGTGAGCATCGTGCTGAAGCGATCGGTCCATACGTTCGAAGCAGGGCAAGCGGTGTACGCCTCACGGACCGGCTATGTTCAACTGTTCTCGAGCGAGAAACAAGAAGATCATGACATCAGTTTCGAATCGGTCGTCGCGGTCGGCGACTTTGTGGCGGAAGGAGATATTCTCGGATATTGGCTAGGGGATGACGCTCTCGACAAAGATGTTTTTCAAATCGGCGAGATCCGTTCATCGATTCAAGACCCGGCCTTCGTCATCGAAAAATTGAGTGAGATCGCCCTTAAAGGAGTGTCACCGGGAATTAACGACCCGAACACGGCGATTCATGCGATTCACTATATCGGGGACATCTTACGGGAATTAAGTGAACTTCCGGAAGGGGATTTCGTCTTCTCAAACGGCAAGAGTGATTGGCACATCAAACGGAAAGCGATGGAAGCGACGTTGTTCGAGGCGCTCGCGCCGATCAAGACGTACGCGAGCCATGACATTTTCGTGATGGCGTCGATTTTCGAGGCGATCCGAATCGGACGCCTGCGCGCTCATCCAACGCATCATGACACGTTTGAAGAGTTCGTCGATTACATTGAAGACGTGCTCAACTGGGACGACTTGCATCCGCGCGAAAAGGCGTTCTTGACGACCCAGATGATGCAAGCGAGGAAGATCAAGGCATAATATACATCTGTTCGCACAAAAGCGAAAGGGGCCGTCTAATTCGTAGACGACCCCTTTTCGCGTTCAAGACAGGCTGTAGCCACCGTCGATGGTGATGGCTTGGCCGTTAATATAGCTCGATGCATCACTCAATAAAAACGTGACGACCGGTGCGACTTCTTCCGGTGAAGCGGCATTCCCGCGGAAATGATGGCTCATCGCGTCTTTGAATTTCGCCTCGCCGCCGTACAGCTTATGGCTGAGCGGCGTATCGACCGGTCCGAAACAGACGGCGTTGAAACGAATCTTTCCTTTCATCCGATGGGCGAACGTCTTCGTCAGCGCGATGACGGCCGCTTTCGAAGCGGCGTATGGACCGAGCATCGGCGGGAACTTGACGTGTCCGACGATCGCTGCATTGTTGACCACGCTTGAACCAGTCGCGAGGAGCGGAATCGCGCGTTGAATGAGGCGGTTTGTCGCCAACACGTTTAGTTCGAATACTTCCTCAAAAGCAGAGGCCGGCAACCGTTCAGGCGTACCGGGACGACCGAACGTCGCGGCGTTGTTGAATACTCCGTGCAGGACGACTTGATCGGCTACGAGGCGATCCATGAGCGCCTCGACCTCGTCAGCTTGAGATAAATCACATTTCAGGAACGTGATCGTGTTATCCGATTCGAGTTCGAGTGTCGCACCTCTCGTCTCATCACGTCCGACGCCTAAGACGTCGTGTCCTTCTTCCGTTAACCGTAAGGCGACCGCACGACCGATGCCACTCGTCGCCCCCGTCACTAGAAAAGTCCCCATATTTTCTCCACTCCCCTCAAAAAGATATCGTTCCGATGTATAATTAATGATAATACATGACAGAAACGGGGTCAGCTTATAATATGTTGCGACGCATACAAGTACTATTATCCCTTCTTTTGCTCGCAGGGCTCATTGCCGTATTATCTTATTACTGGAGCTCGCAAGTGATTGGGCTGTTCACGATCCTCGTCTTTCTGACGACGTTTAGCATCTTGCTCGTCATCTTGCTCGAGAACCGTAATCCGCAACGAACGCTCATCTGGGCAATCGTCATGCTCGGATTTCCGGTCGTCGGTTTATTCGCATACTTCGTCTTCGGTCAAAACTATCGGCGGAGACGCATGTTCAATGAGAAGGCGATGTTGGATGAAGAAACGTATCTCGCTTATCGGCAAAAAGCGATGACACTCTCGCCATCGCTCATGTTTCCGCACGATGATTATGAGAAGTTGCTCCACTTAACGTCTTCATTGAATCAATTACCCGTCTCGTCGAACACGTATACACAAATCCTCACGAACGGAAAAGAAAAGTTTTCGAAACTATTGCCAGCCTTGAACGGGGCGACGCGTCACATTCACCTCGAGTACTACATTTTCCGGGAAGATCGTATTTCTCGGGAAATTCAACGTATTTTGATTGAAAAAGCGCGGTCAGGGGTCGAGGTCCGGTTTTTGTACGATGCGGTCGGATCGATCCATACGAGCAGTTCTTTTTTCGAAGAGATGCGACAAGCTGGTGTCCACGTCCAGGCGTTCTTTCCCGTCGTCTTACCGCTCGTCTCGAGCAAGACGAACTACCGGAACCACCGGAAAATCGTCGTCATCGACGGGACCGAAGCGTTCACAGGCGGTTTGAACGTCGGGGACGAGTATTTAGGGGAGCATACGAAGTTCGGATTTTGGCGTGACACGCATCTCTACGTCAGAGGGGAAGGGGTATCGGAACTGCAGCTGATCTTCCTGCAAGACTGGTACTATATGACGGGTGAGCGCTTGTTCACGCCGTTCTACCTAGAGCCGCTCGAGACGGTACGTAGCGCGAGCGGCGGTGTCCAAATCGTCGCCAGCGGACCGGACGAGCCGTACGAGACGATGAAGTCGATTTATTTCGCACTTATCAACGCCGCCAAAAAATCGGTGTACATCTCGTCACCGTACTTGATTCCTGACGAGGATATTATGAGTGCGTTGAAGACAGCTTCTTTGTCGGGGATCGATGTCCGCATCGTCTTACCGAGCTTCCCGGACCATAAAATCGTCTTCTATGCGAGCCGATCTTATTATGAGGAGTTGCTCAGCTCTGGCGTCAAGATTTATTTGTACGAGGAAGGATTCATGCACTCGAAAGTCATCGTCATCGATGACGGCCTGGCGACGATCGGGACGGCAAACATGGACTTCCGCAGTTTTCATCTCAATTTTGAAGTGAACGCACTGCTGTACAACACGAACTCGGTTCATCAGCTCAAGCAAGACATCTACAAAGATTTTGAAGGGTCTCACGAGTTGGAATTGGGCGCGTTCGCAGAACGATCTTATTTCATCAAACTCGTTGAATCTTTGGCACGAATGTTTTCACCATTATTATGAGGGGGAAGCGGGATGCGGTTCGCAATCGATCAGACAGGGGAGTACGTCGATGCCCATACGTTGAGTCGGAGGCAAATCGAACCGGCTGCCCCTTTTTCATGTCCACAGTGCGGAGAACGGGTCATTGTCAAACGAGGAGCGAAACGACGGCTCCATTTTTCTCACGTTCAAACGTGTGGGAGCGGAGAGTCGGCTGGTCACCGAACCGATAAATGGGGCGTCAGACAATGGCTGCAGGCGGGCGGATATGATGTCGAGCAAGAAGTGGATCTGAACGGGAGACGGGCTGACTTGGTCGCGACAAAAGCGGGGTCGTCATTCGTCGTCGAAATACAGGCCTCACCGCTAGCAATCGATTCTTACGTAGAACGGACGAGACACTATGAGCGAAACGGTCTTGCCGTCATCTGGATCGCGAGCGGATTACGCCTTGAACCGGTGCCGTCCTTCTCACCGTGGATGAGGTACGAGATCGCACGGCGGCGCACGCTGATCGTTCCGGTCAAGAACGCGTTGTACCGGTTCGTCGGGTGTCCAATCTCGCTCAGACGGGCACAAGGTGCGTGGGTGCCAGCGACATCTTTTGACGTCTCGCCGTTTGAGCCGTTTTATCGGTTTGATGCGCACCGATGGATTCAACTCGTGCGGCGTAAGCGCATGACGCCGCCTTATCCGACGCCGCTCTACAGACGGCTGATCTTGAATCGTCTCTATCCGCTCGGCATGTTACCGTCACTTTTGCCGACGGTCTGTTATTTGCCGCTCCCGGCGCTGTGGGGTGTTCATGTTCATCCGTTCGAATTTCAAACGGTCTTGTATTTAAATCGATGGGAAGCGCCCAAGGATTCGCTCGCTTTTAGCATCGAGAAGACATGCCGTCAGTTCAACGCGACCCCGACAAGCGACTTTGTTTCTTCGTTTCAGTTACAATGGAGACAACTCTTGAACGTATTCGGCTTGTCAGAAAACGTCATCGACTGGCAAGTCCCAGTCACGCTCGAAGCAGCACTTCGTGACGATATTCGTTTGTTTCAAGGGTTTCAGCGATTCATGGCGAAATCGTATATAAACTGAGAAAAGGAAGTGGACATATGTCAGAAGTACTAACACGACAACAAGTACCCGTCGAGGAGACGTGGAACTTAGAAACCATCTATGCAGACGACAAAGCGTGGGAGCAAGACTTTGAGACACTCAAAGCCCGAATCCCTGAACTCGTTGAATTCAAAGGGAAACTCGGGGAGTCGGCCGAGACACTTTACGCGGCGCTGCAGCTCCGTGACGAAATCTCGCGTCAACTGCATAAGCTGTATACATACGCCCATATGCGCTATGACGAAGATACGGCCAACAGCCATTATCAGGCGCTGAACGACCGTGCCGGGTCACTCGCCGCTCAAATTTCGGCTCAACTTGCCTTCATGACACCAGAACTGCTCGCCATCGACGAAAGTGAGATCACTGCGTTCATGGGCGGCCACGAAGGGTTGACCGTCTACCGTCATGCGTTCGATGAGTTGGCGCAAGAGCGGCCCCACGTCTTGACGGAAGCGGAAGAAGCGATCCTCGCCCAAGCCGGAGACGTGCTCGGACAATCGAGTTCGACGTTCGGCATGCTCAACAACGCCGATTTGAAATTCCCTAAAGTGAAGAATGAGCAAGGAGAAGAAGTCGAACTGACGCACGGTCGTTACATTACGTTTTTAGAGTCGGCAGACCGGAGCGTGCGTGAGACGGCTTTCAAAGCGATGTATGGGACGTACAAACAATACTTGAACACGTTCGCGTCAACTCTGTCTGGGAGCGTGAAGAAGGACAACTTTTATGCGACGGTGCGCAAGTTTGAGAGTGCGCGTCAATCGGCACTCCACAACAACTCGATTCCTGAATCGGTATACGATGGACTCGTTGAAGCGGTGAATGAACGGCTCGATCTGTTACACCGTTATGTCGCGCTTCGTAAACGAGCGCTCGGTGTAGACGAAGTGCACATGTATGACCTTTACACGCCACTCGTCAAAGACGTCGAGATGAAAGTGCCTTATGAAGAAGCGAAAGAGCTCATGGTCAAAGGTCTGGCTCCACTCGGAGACGAGTACGTCCAAATCGTCAAAGACGGTCTCGACTCACGTTGGGTCGACGTCCGGGAGACTCGCGGCAAACGTAGCGGTGCCTATTCGTCTGGCGCGTACGACACGCAACCGTTCATCTTGATGAACTGGCAAGACAACGTGAATAACTTGTTCACACTCGCCCACGAGTTCGGTCATTCGGTACACAGTCACTACACGCGTGCCACGCAACCGTACCCGTATGGGGACTATTCGATTTTCGTGGCAGAAGTCGCCTCGACGACGAATGAGGCGCTCTTGAACGACTATTTGTTGAAGACACGGACGGACAAAGCCGAGCGCCTTTACTTGCTCAACAATCAACTCGAGACGTTCCGGGGGACGCTGTTCCGTCAGACGATGTTCGCCGAGTTCGAACATAAGATCCATCAAGCGGCCCAAGGTGGCATCTCGCTCACACCAGAATACTTGAACGAGACGTATCTTGAGTTGAACAAGCGTTACTTCGGCGACGACATCGTCATCGACGAAGAGATCGCGTTCGAGTGGGCCCGTATCCCGCACTTCTATTACAACTACTATGTATATCAGTATGCGACAGGAATTTCGGCGTCAGCGGCGTTGTCGCAACAAATCATGGACGAAGGTGCGCCTGCCGTTAAACGTTATATCGACAAATTCTTAAAAGCGGGGTCGAGCGATTACCCGATCGAGGTGTTGAAGGCGGCCGGCGTTGACATGACGACGAAAGCACCTGTGTTAGCGGCGCTCGATCAGTTTGAATCCGTCCTCGATGAGATGGAATCACTCCTGTTTTCGTAATCGCGCACGTGCGTGAACATTATGTGACAATATGAACAAAGTGCTTGTCAATAGGCGAGCCTATGGTTATATTATAAGTGTGAAATCAATCACAAACCCCTTTATTGACCGTAAACTTTCTCCCGTCTTGACACCTTCCCCGGGTGTTAAGATCGGCGTCTCTTGTCCCCGCTTGAGACGTCAAAAACCCACGGCTCCCCGGCCGTGGGTTTCTTTTTGTATCCGTTTATTTTTGTGTGGCCCATGCTTGACCGCTGCATCCGGGGACGGGGCGGCAACGTTGCTGGAGCGACAGTTTTTTCAGTTCCCGTTCGATGACCGGCTTGTCGAGCTCTAAGATGAACGCGAGCTCAGTGATTGTCGAGGCGTCGTAGTGACGTAACACTTTTTCAACGTTCCAACCGGTTTGCCGATTCGGTACGTATCCGAGCAGTTCACTCATAACGGATTGGTACACGTCGTAAGGATAGACGCCTTCGATTTTGAGCGCCTCGTCACGAGTGACGAACGTCATGGCAGGAAGCGATTCGATTTCCCAGTCTTTTAATATTTGATGGTCGACAGCGAGGGCGCTCAAGAGTTGATTCGACTGCATATCTGCCGCCAACTCATCGATGTCGAGTCCGTATCCAGCGTAAGAGCGCGCGATCTCCCACAGGTCGGCATCATTAGAAGCATCCTTCGTAAAGGCGTCGTTAATATGAAGGTGACGCAAAAAACGCATCGCATGTCGTTTCCCTTGTAATTCCATAGCCTTGATCATCGTGAGAAGGCGAACCTCTTCCTGACATCCGCCAACACAACTAGGAACTGTCGAGACCATCCGAAAACGAATCAAGTGCCCGTATTCGAGCTCGAGTTTTTTAATGAGTGTCATCACGTGAAAACCGTCGGGATCAGAGATGTCCATGAAATAGAATAACTCTAATGGCTTATATGTTACTTGGATAGAAGATTCTTCCAGTGAACAGGATGACTCATTACATTGTTCAAGTTCCATTGTGTCGCCTCCTCTCGTAAACAAAATCAAATATATCGTATGCTCATTGTAGCAACGAAAAAAAAAGGTTGGCAACGTATCTGCTCAACCTTCACTCCGTCCCATCTTTTCTTCCATGAATCGGACGATTTTATTTTTGGCCGGACGTAACGGGATATTATGGCTCGAGAGCAGCTTTTCAAACGCGATTCGGCCTGCCGTTTCGTCCGTCACTTCGAATTCTATTTCGTAATCACAAATCTCCAAATAATGACTTTCATCGAGCACGAGCAGACCGTCTGACGTCTCGATTTCAGCACGCTTCGTCTCGAGCCGGCCCAAATGTTCGAGCGGTCCGGTCAAATTGAACGTGGCGAGGGCTTGTTTCATCTGTTCGTCGTGGACGATGCCGTACTTGAACAAATTTTCTGCCGCTTTTTCATCGATCGGTGCATGCGTCTCGAGCAGTCCGACATCGTGCGGTTGTTTGAGTGTCAAAACTTGACCGCTCTTCTTCTCACGGATGCGCAAGGCCGCGCCTTGGCTGCGCAGTTCAAACGTGGGCGTATCGAAATAATCGTTGGCTTGCCATTTGACTTGGTCGGATAACTGATACGATTCGAGCAACGTCTCATACTCATCCTTCGTCAGCATCGATTTAAACTCAATTTCCACTTCTTGGGTCATTCGTCATCGCTCCATTCTATGAACAATTGTTGGTTTATGATACCATACAATCGGATACATACGGAAAAAAGCAAGGTTTTCCGAAACGAACGAAAGTGGTGACAGCATATGCAAGCAGTGGACTGGGATCAATTTTTAGTGCCGTATCAAATTGCGGTCGATGAACTGAAAGTGAAGTTTAAAGCGATCCGTAAGCAATACAACTCGCAAAATGACCATTCTCCGATCGAGTTCGTCACCGGCAGGGTCAAGCCGGTTGGAAGCATCCTCGAGAAAGCGAAACGCAAACAGATCGCCTATGATCACTTGTCGACCGAGATGCAAGACATCGCCGGGCTTCGAATCATGTGTCAATTTGTTGATGATATCGTACAGGTCCTCGAGCTGTTGCACCACCGGACCGACTTTAAAATTGTAGAGGAACGGAACTACATCACGAATCAAAAAGAATCGGGTTATCGGTCGTATCACATTATCATCGAATACCCGGTCCAGACGATCCACGGGGAATTCCCAACGCTCGTTGAAGTCCAAGTTCGGACGCTCGCGATGAACTTTTGGGCGACAATCGAGCACTCGTTGAACTATAAATACGATGGCGACATGCCGCAAGAAGTCCAAGAACGGCTGCGCCGGGCCGCGGAGGCGGCGTTTCTGCTCGATGCTGAGATGAGTCAGCTCCGCGTCGAGATTCAAGATGCGCAGCAAGTGTTTCGTGATAAAGAAATGAACGTCCAAACGGACCAAGACTAGGGGGTGAGTGTATGCAGTTTGCGATTGTGTCAAGGGGAGATGCGCGTTCCGCGGAGATTGCGCGTGAGTTGACAGACAAGTTGACCGGGGCGGGACATTCCGTCTCGGAACAACCTCGGATCGTCGTTTCGGTCGGTGGGGACGGGACGATGCTACAGGCGTTCCATGAATATGTCGACCGGCTAGACGACACCCTTCTCGTCGGCATCCATACGGGCCATCTCGGTTTTTACGCCGACTGGCAACCGGACGAGCTCGATGAATTGACAGAGATGATCACGAGCGAGTCGTTCGAACCGGTATCTTATCCGCTCGTCGAAGTGTTGATCGACTATGAGGACGGGACGACCGAGCGGCAGTTGGCGATGAACGAGTGTACGATTAAAAATTACAAGCGCACGCTCGTGTGTGACTTGTCGATCCGTGACGATTACTTTGAAACGTTCCGGGGAGACGGTCTTTGCATCTCGACACCGTCCGGATCGACCGCCTACAATAAAGCGCTCGGCGGTGCGATCGTCCATCCATCGATCGAGGCGATCCAAGTGACCGAGATGGCGTCGATCAATAATCTCGTCTACAGGACGATCGGCTCACCATTGTTGTTGCCGAAGCACCACCAAGTCAAAATCAAGCCGCATACGAAAACGGAGTTTGAGCTCGCGTTCGACCATCAGGAAGCACTGTCGTGGTCGAACGTCCAGTCGATCCGTTGCGCGGTCGCGAAAGAAAAAGTGACGTTCGCCCGGTTCCGTCCGTTCCCGTTTTGGCGTCGGGTGCGCGAATCGTTCATCGAGGAAGGGAAGTAACATATGTACGGTTTTACATTACGTCGTGTCGCGGAGACGAACGTCCCGCTGCGCGACTTTTTGATGGGGGATTGTGGCATCTCACGCAAGATGTTGACGCAAGTCAAACACGGTGGCCTCATCTTAGTGAACGGGAAGCCGCGAACTGTTCGCTTTGATGTGTCGAGCGGCGATGAAGTTGCGGTTCATTTTCCGCTTGAGCAGCCAGCGGAGACGATGGTCCGTTCACGGCGTCCGCTCACGGTCATCTACGAGGATGACTATTTGCTCGCCGTCGACAAGCCGGCAGGCATCGCGACGATCCCGTCTCGGCTTCATCCTGACGACACGCTTGCGAACGCTGTGCTAGGTTACTATGAACGAATTGGATTGCACTCGGCGATTCATGTGATCAATCGGCTCGACCGGGACACGTCTGGTGTCGTCTTGTTCGCTAAATATGCATACGTGCACCATCGCTTCAGCGAACTTCAAAAGCGAGGTGGTTTGTCCCGGACGTATATCGCTCTCGTCGAAGGACTAGTCGAACGACAGACGATTGATGCGCCGATCGGTCGGGCCGAACACTCGATCATGGAACGCGTCGTCACAGACGACGGGCAACGAGCCGTCACACACGTCCGTCACGTCGAGTCGCGCGGTGACTATACGGCGTTGACGATTCAACTCGAGACCGGACGGACCCACCAGATACGCGTCCACATGCGCCACATTGGTCATCCGTTACTCGGGGATACGATGTATGGCGGACGTCCCGTGATCGCCCGTCACGCGCTTCACAGCTCGTCTGCCGCGTTCGATCATCCTTTGACAGGGGAGAGTATCGTAATCGAAGCGGCTTACCCCGACGACTTTCAACTCGAACACGAGTGAACAAAACATAGCCCCGCGCTCAAATGAGTGCGGGGCTATGTTTAATCGTCGTCAAACATATACGATTTCGATTTCGAGGCGACGTTCATGACGAGTCCGATGGCAATCATGTTCATGATGATCCCGGTACCCCCGTAACTGATGAACGGCAAGGTCAGGCCGGTGATCGGAAGGACACCGATTGTCATACCGATGTTTTGGAAGATCTGAAACGTGAACATGGCGATGACGGCGGTCACGATGTAACTTCCGAACGGGCTGCTCGCTTCGAGCGCGATATGGATCATCCGATATAAGAACAAGAAGAAGACGATGATCACGATTGCTGCACCGATAAAACCATAATGTTCAGCGATGACGGCAAAAATAAAATCGGTCTGCGACTCTGGTAGATAAACTAAACCTTGACCATAGCCAGTTCCGAACATTTGACCAGAACCGATGGCTTGAAGCGATTTGATCAACTGGAACGCTAAATCGTCAGAGTACTCATATGGGTAAATCCATGCTTGAAATCGATTCAAGGCATGACCCGGCACGAACCGTTGCAACAACTCGAAATGCGAGAAGAACAGGTACATGAAGCCACCGATTGTTAAGGCGGCAGCGCTAAATAGACCGAGCAACCACTTCCAACCGATTCCTGACACAATGATGATGGCACCGAGCATCGTGATTAAAACAAGCCCGGTCCCTAAGTCTGGTTGCGTGACAATCAGCCCAAGAGGTGGGATAGCCAGTAATACTAGTTTCATTAACAGCCACGCATCTTGTTGAGACGAACCGTAACGTTTATTGTGGTCGTAGACGATCGTAGCCATGGAAATCAGTAAAAACAACTTCATAAATTCAGCTGGTTGAAAACTGAAACCAGGCACATTATACCATCCATACGCCCCATTAATATTTGGAACGAGTGTGGTATCCCGGAGCGGAATTAAGCCAACTAAAAGCAACAAACCAAAGGAGTAGAGATACCAATGAATTTTGCGCAACTGTTCGTATTCGATTGTCATGATGGCAAACATGGCGACGAATCCGATGATATAACGGATTCCTTGATCGAAGGCGAAGTTAATATGTTGTAATCGTGTTGGCAACATCGGTTGTGCCGTGTAAATGGCACCTAGGCTAATGACCATCAAGAAGAAGACGATTGTCAGAAGTGTCGTGTCTAAACTTTTTAAATAAGATTGAATGCGGTTCATGATGAAGTCGTCTCACCCTTTCTATACGTATTTTATCTTACCGTAACTATAAAAAATCGCAATACGTTACGAGGCGGTTGACAAAACAGACACCATTCTGTAATCTGATAACAGATGTTATAACCAGGTACTAAAAAGGGGAGTTCACAATGTCAATTTATCCAACGTTAACGAACAAGACGTACGTCGTCATGGGGATTGCCAATAAACGCTCGATCGCTTGGGCGATCGCGAAAACGCTCGACGCGGCAGGGGCGAAGCTCGTGCTCACTTATGCGTCCGAACGTTTCAAGTCAGGTCTCGAATCACTTGCTGCTGAATTGAGCCAAGAAGCACTGTTGCTTGAGTGTGATGTGACGAACGATGAAGCGATCGACACGACGTTCCGCTCGATCCATGAGCAGGCGGGTAACATTCAGGGGATTGCACATTCAATCGCTTTCGCGGATAAAGAAGCGTTGCGCGGTGAATTCTCGGAGATGACGCGCAGTCAGTTCGCGCAAGCGCTCGATATTTCGGCGTATAGTTTGACGGCGGTCGTCAAGGCGGCAAAACCTTACTTCGCAGAGAACGCCTCGGTCATCACGCTCACGTATCTCGGAGGGGAACGGGTCGTACCGAACTATAACTTGATGGGTGTCGCTAAGGCCGCGCTCGATTCGAGCGTCAAATATTTGGCGAACGAATACGGCCCGCAAGGCGTACAAGTCAACGCAATCTCGGCTGGACCGATTCGGACGTTGTCGGCGAAAGGCGTCGGTGACTTTAACAGCATCTTGTCTGAGCTCGAGCAAAAGGCACCACTGCGCCGGAACGTCTCGGCCGAAGAAGTGGCTTCGACCGGTCTGTTCTTGTTATCGGGTATGGGGAGTGGCATCACGGGAGAAGTCATCCACGTCGACAGCGGCTACCATATTTTATAAGTTCGGGAAAGAGCGCGTAAATGCGCTCTTTTTGTATTATAGCGTAACCGTTTGGGGTAAGGACTTGTGAGGGAGGGAAGATCATGGGTCCTTATCAGATTGATTTTACGGTCGTCCAATACGGGAATCGCCAGGTCCAACCGACAGAACGGGCGAACATCGAACCGGTCACTCGCATCCAGCGGGTCCAGCGGATTATTCCGCGTCAAGAAGAATGGTTAGAAGCTGAACAAGAAAAAAGCCCCGGTCGTTTCGTCGACCGGAGCGTATAATATTAACCTCGGAACCGGAACGTCTCATAGACGTTCCATGTTTCGTTTTCGAGCTCGTACATGACGGCCATACGGTTGATCGTCTCTTCAAAATGGACTTGTTCCATCCGCATCCGTTCGAGCACATCGAACAGCTCGGCGTCGGTCAAGTCTTGTCCGATCGTGATGTGCGGGAGGAACTCGTACTTCGGAGGCTGATCGAGTGCACCTTCGTGTAAACGAGCGTGTAGCGCTTCGAGTTCGCGCGTCGGCAACACTTTTAAGTAAAGGACGTTGTTCGTCGGCGCGAACGAGCGGGCACCGTCGATTTTCAACTGAATCGGCTTCGTCGTTTCAGCGATTTGTTGTAAATACTCGAGCACTTTTGGTAACTCGGCTTCGTCGACTTCGGTACGTTCTTTGATCGTCACGTGTGGCGAAATCAAAGCGTACTTCGTATCGTACCGTTTTCGATACGAGTTGGCGAAGTCTTGCACTTGTTTTGATGGAAATAAGACTACCCCAATCTTCATTCCAGTTCCCCCTTTATGAATGGTCTACTAGTTTATGATGACCGATTTATCGAATGAAGTCAAAGTGGGCTTAGTGTTTTTTTAAAGTTTTCAGTATAATAGAGAATGAGTACTTCGAGACATGCTGTTCTCGAGATGAAGGGATGTGACGCGGGTAATTGCCCGCAACAATTATGAAACAAGTACCACACTCACGAGACGTAACAGAGGCTGCACGGGCCCGTTTGATTGAACGGGGCGTATCGATCGAATCGATCGCAGAGATCGTCTACCAAATGCAGGCGCCTTATTCACCGCACTTATCATTAAAAGACTGCATCGAGTCGGTTGAGGCCGTCCTTGAGAAACGCGAACTCCAACACGCGATTCTCGTCGGCTCAGAGCTCGATATGTTAGCCGAAAAAGGGCAGTTGTCAGAACCGCTCCTTTCAATCGTCGCTTCAGATGAAGGTTTATTCGGCGTCGATGAGACGATCGCGATCGGGGCCGTCAACACGTACGGATCGATTGCCGTCACGACGTTCGGTTACTTAGATAAAGCGAAGATCGGGATCATCAAGCAGCTCGATACGAAGATGGACGACGGTCAAGTTCATACGTTCATGGACGACCTTGTCGGTGCGATTGCGGCTAACGCATCGGGCCGTCTCGCGCACCGGTTGCGCGACATGAACGATTTCGGTGAAGACGAGATGCGTGAACGCAAAGGATTATACTGATGCATCGCGCAAAAACACTGACAATCGCCGGGACGCTTGGCTTCGCCATCGTCTCGGTGATTGTCATTTTAGGTGGGGCGGCTTCGCTCGACGGGTTCGTCTATCGGATTGTCGCGCCGTTGTCTGGCCCGCTGTTCGCCTATGTGACGGAACTCGGCAGTGTGAAGGTGTTGATCGCCCTGACCTTTGTCGGCATGCTTTATTGTTTATGGCGCGGGGACAAACTTGAAGCGTTTCGATTACCGCTCGTCGTCATCGGGACGTTAGTTTTGACGCAACTATTGAAGCGAGTGTACGGGATCGACCGGCCGCTCATCGATGCCGCTCTCGATGCGACGACGTATAGTTTTCCGAGCGGGCACGCCTCGGGTTCGCTCGCCTTGTACGGCTTGTTCGCTTTTAGTTTATACCGGCGAAAGTACTCGCCCGTTTGGGTCGCGGCGCTCGTCGTTTTACTCGTAGCCGTCTCGTTCAGCCGGGTCATTTTAAACGTTCACTATTTCAGTGACGTCGTGGGCGGATGGCTCGTCGCGTTCACGGTGATTGCCTGGTCGGAATGGATCATAGGGAGGAAGAATCGTTGATACTCGTATCTGAAGTCGAAAGTTGGTTGTTTATAGGAAGAGATCAAGCGGACGCGGCTAGTTCGCCGACGATATTGGTCGAAAAAGATGCGACTGGCGCGAAGTCGTTTGCGTCGATGCGGACGTTGTTTCAATTGAAGAAATGGACGGGACAACGCCGCTTCGTTCCGCTCCTATCATGTGATGAAACGGGTTATCGCGCCTTTGAGGTGTTTCATGTCGATGCGAAGCCACCTTTCGCGTTGCTCGAGCACGGACGTGTTCTTTTGAAAGAAAATGAGATGGACGCGGCCTATGCAGCGGCTCTTGCGAACGAGGGAACAATGTCTGCGGATGAAGTGATCACGTTTGCTTCCGGCTACATCGAAGCAGCACTCGGTGAACCGGTCGTGCTCGCAATCAATCGAGAGATTCCGTCGCATGCACACGTGCCGATGGAACTGTTCGTACCGGGAGACGCGATTCAAACGGGTGAGTACTTATTTGCCTGGGCGAACGAAGCGCAGAAGGAAAGGAATGAAGCAAAATGAACGAGTGGGAACAAAAGGTCAAAGCGTTACTCGACGGCTCAATCGATGAGTTGCTCGTACCGAAAGACGAATTTTTGACAGTCCGGTCACTGTTGATTGAGAAAGAATGGTTGTTCCAAGTCGTGGGCGCTGCCAAACATGGGGGCGTCACCATCTATCGGAGGAATGAACAAAGCGCGCCCTCATGAGGACGCGCTTTTATTAAGCGTTTGAAGCCAATTTGATTTTTTGTCGTTTTAATTTGTGAAGCAGCCATGCATATAACACTTCACAAGAATGGTGAGGAAGGGTCAGTTCCACGAGTGGGCGCGACTGACCGAATATAGTGAAGCGCGAATGGTCCTCGTCGAGCATCGAGACTTGAATATCGGTCGCTTCTTGAAGCGAAATCCGCTGCTCGCCGGCAATTGCGTCTTTTAATTTCAGCATGTTTCCATTCGTCGCAAACTTGGTGAACGAAGAAATTCCCTGTACTTTCAGTTGTTCCATTTCGTAGATCTATCCATCGACAGATGAATAGATTTTCACCTCGCTTTCTCTATATTGCCTTCCGTCCCTCCAGAAGGTTATTCCTAGTATAACGTCCTGTCGTTAAAAGAAAAGACTTAATTTAACGAAAAATTAAGACAATTTGTTATCAATTTTTAAAAATAACGATAAAGTCGTTAGACAAAGCGATTTGGAACGAAATAAAGACGAGCGCGATAGCAAAAAAGAGCCTGAATTTTACAGGCTCTTTTGACTTTCATACACGTATGAACTTAAAATCGTTCGATTTCCCATGCTCGGCGGCGATAGGTCAATTGCCCTTTTAAGGCGATCGATTCCTTTTTGGCGTCAAAGTCTTCTTCAAGCACAGACATGTCCTCGTATCGTCCGGCGACGTAAAACGAGATGGCGACTTGTCGATTGAACAGACTGCGTTTCGTATGGTCGAAATCGATAATCAGCCCTTGTGGGGATAAAGCCACGATTTCATCGATGACAGGCAGTGGGATCGGGACGAAGCTGATATTACGGATGTCACGGTCGAGTTTACTTTGAAGCACGCTTTGCAGGAACTGATTGATCGTCGACCAGTCTTTTATGTAGAGGCTACTGTGACGATCGTTCGACTCGTTGAAATAAGCGATCTCATTTTGGATCGAGTTAAGGAACGGCGCTTTCAGGCCTCGTTCCATATGGCTCAAAAACAAGATTTCCGCAATCTCATGGTCTGATAATGACTCGAGTAAATTATAGTCGGGAAAGTCGATGGCGGTGAAACTCGTCTGGTTGTTCAAGTATTTCGTCGAGAACGTTGAGAGTTCGTGTGCCTCGATATAGCGAAACCTCGTCCGGGATGATTGTCTCATCCCTTTAATGTCTGTTCGACAGATGATCATCGGTCGGGCGATTGATAACGCTTCGACGACATCCGTCAGTGTCACCCCATGAAGGGTAAAACGTTGTAGTTCCCGGTCTTGTTTAATGTAGAACAACTGTTTTGACATATTAATCCCCTCAGTTCGAAGTCACTACAATTTGATTTTAGCAAATCCGTCCCGAGTGTGCCATATTGGAGCGGTCGAGATGATTGAGATGATGGTTTTTGAGGAAAACTAGGTATAATTAGAGAAAAGGTAGAAGAAAGGCGGGTTCAGCATGTGGGGGTTGAAGAAGAGTTTTCCAGAGCTCGCTACAGATCGTTTTATCCTGAGAGAACTCGAGCCTAGGGACGCGCGGGCACTCTACGTGATCCTCTCGACCGAGGAAGTCATGCGCTATTACGGATCTGATCCGTTGCTTGCCGTGTATGAGGCGAAGAATGTCATCGCCTATTTTAAAGATCAATTTCAACAAGGGAAAGCAATTCGATGGGCGATATGTGACCGTGTGACCGATGAGCTCGTCGGGACGATCGGCTTTCATAACTGGACGCCCCAATATTTCAGGGCTGAAATCGGATTTGAAGTCGCGCCTAGTCATTGGCGCAGAGGTGTCGCCTATGAAGCGGCGACAGCCGTCATCGGGTACGGGTTCGACGAGTTCAAGTTTCACCGGATCTCGGCGCTCGTCGCACCAGAGAACGATGGGTCAAATCGGTTAGTACGAAAGCTCGGCTTCACCGAGGAAGGCTTGCTGCACGACTATGCTTACAGTCACGGCCGTTTTATGGACTTGACGATGTACCGTTTACTAAAAGACGAATGGTCACAGAGAGGGAGATGACGATGAGACAAGTTGTATTGCTTCATGGCCTATGTGGGTCACCGGATTATTTTGACGAGCTTGTCCCGATGCTTGAAGCGGATGTTTACGCATTGACGCTTCCGGGACATGATGACACCGAATCGGGTCCCGAGACGATCGATCAATTCGCGGATTGGGTGATCAGAGAGATTCGTTTGCGCGAGCTCGATCGTCCGGTCGTACTGGGACATTCGTTCGGCGGATACATCACGACGAACCTTGTTCGACGCTATCCGGATGAATTATCGGGCTTCGGGTTGATTCATTCGACGGCCGGCGCGGATTCGGATCAAGCGAAGGCGAAACGAAATGCCGCGATTGAGAAAGTGATTGAAGAAGGTGTCCATCCGTTCATCGACGAGATGATCCCAGGCGTGTTCGCCCCGGATTCTGATCAGACACTCATCGAACGTGCTAAACGGATCGGCTTCAACATGTCGAAAGAAGGAATCATCTCAGCTCAAGAAGCGATTCGGGACCGGAATGATGAGACAGGAACGATGCGCGAGACGAACCTGCCCGGATTGTTTATTTACGGCTCGAAAGATCCGAACATGGACGCGGAACGAGCTTTCATGGGGGCGGAGCGTCATACAAAACAGACGGTGCAAGCCAGTCATATGGGGATGATGGAGGCGCCAGAAACCGAAGCGCAACTCATTAACGCTTGGCTCGACGCGGAAGTGCGCTCGGTGCATAAGTTCAAACTGATCGCCGTATCAGGCAGTTTGCGTAAAGCATCGTTCAATACGGCGCTACTTCATTCGATCATCGAACTCGGTCGTGATCGGTTTGACGTGGAGGTCGCATCAATCGAATTGCCGCTCTATAATGACGACTTGATTGACCCGGATGAACCGGACGTCGTTGTCGCGTTCAAGCAAGTGGTCAGAGAAGCGGACGGTCTGCTCGTCGTTACCCCGGAGTACAATCACAGCATACCCGGCGTCTTAAAGAATGCGATCGACTGGCTATCGCTCGAACCGGGAACGCCGCTTCGTGATAAACCGGTCATGATTGCCGGCGCCTCACCCGGCATGCTCGGGACGGTAAGGTGCCAAGTCCACCTCCGACAAGTATTTGCCACAAATCGGGCAAACGTTTTACCAGGAAACGAAATCTTTATCACGCATTGCAAAGAGAAGATTGGTGCTAAAGGACTTGAACATGAACCATCAATCCAACAAATTGATAGAGTGTTATCTGAGTATTACAATTGGATTGATTTTTGGAAGCGTAACGCAAAAAAATAACTTGAAGTCACGACCTTTGTCTGATAGAAATGAATTGTGAAAACAAACACAAAGGGAGCGACAACACATGGAAACGTATATCGAACTGTACAACGGCGGCGAGTTAGGGGACCAGGCAGTCATCAATGACGGGATGACGTTCGGCCGGGTCACGATTGTGGAATTATTTTATCAGACGAACCACATCTTCGGTTACGTGAAAGCGGACGGGGAGAAACGCTTCTTCCTAGAACCGATCGCTGGAGATGACACGTTCGACGTCGAAGGAGAGCGCTATTCCCTCCAACAGTTCATCGCCCTATTTTGACGTTCACGACGCAAGCGACTCGCTTGCGTTTTTTTGTTGTTTTCGTCACGATTGGTGTGAGGTGATGAAGATGAAACTTGTAGCAATTGAACCAACACCAAGTCCGAACAATTTAAAGATCATTGTCGAACCGGCTTTTTCTGGCCGCGGGATCACATATGACAAGGCGAGTCAGGACGTCCCGGAGACGATCCGAGACATCATCGCATTACGAGGCGTCAAATCGGTATACGCCGTCTCTGATTTTTTAGCGGTCGAACGGCATCCGAAACACGATTGGCACGACGTCATGAACGACATCCGTCGTGCGTTCGGCGAAGACGTCGCTGAAGGAGAAGCGAGCCAGTTGACGGCAGACTATGAGCCGGTCCACGTATCGGTTCAGTTCGTATTAGACGTCCCGATGCAGCTGAAACTCGTCAAAGGCGACGAGGAGAAACGGGTCGGTTTGTCTAAACGTTTTGTCGACGCAGCGATGCAGGTACAGCAGCAAGTGAAAAACGTCATTCAAGATCGCCGCTGGGTCGAACAAGCCCCGCGTTACGGGGAACTCGAAGACGTGAGTGCTGTCGCCCAAGAAGAACTTGAAGCGGCGTACCCAGAGGAGCGGGTCATCCGCATCGTCGCTCGTGCGTTTGGACGTGAGGCCGACTACGAGACGAACGCGAATCAGCTTCAGTCAGATGATTGGAAAGCGCGACTGGCGTTCTTGGACGAACTTGAGATTGTTCCGGAGAATATGGTCTATTTTCGCCGGGCACTCGAGGACAAAGTTATGGCCATCCGGCGTCAAGCGGTCGTCATGATTGGTATGTTCGAAGAAAATCGAGAACAGTACGTCACTTATATCGAGCAGGCACTTGTCGATCCGTCACCGATCGTGAGACGGACCGCGGGGGACACCGTCTCTGATTGGGCGTTGTCAAAATCTCAGCCATCGATGATCGAGGCGCTTAAAGACAAGAGCAAGCTTGTCCGCTGGCGGGCCGCCCGCTTCTTGTTCGACTGTGGTGACGAGCAGGCCGTACCGGCTTTGAAAATCGCCGAGGACGACCGTGAGTTCGAGGTTTCTCTCCAAGCACGTCTCGCCAAAGAGCGAATTACGAGCGGAGAAACGGCACTCGGAACGGTGTGGCAACAAATTTCGAACCGTTCGAAATAAACCATTCGACAAGTCAGGTTTGTTCAATTTTACAGTTATAGGAAGTGAGAGGAGTTCGCTTGGCGAATACCCTCTCTTTTTCATTTGTCCTTACATAATTCAACCAACCGACTAACAATCGGTACCAGTTATTCGACAGACAAGTCGAGCTCGGAGCGGGACTGTCGAACGATAGGACGTTTTTATTTGAATAACGTTGGTACACTGAAAGTATCTTATTTGGACAAAGGAGCAACACTCATGATTCTTTTTGCAGAAACAACTGAACTCGTAGCTTACAAAGAAGTGGTCGATGGCATGATCACCGTCATTTTTGAGACGATTCATAGTGAGACGTTCTCAATCTCTGCACAAGTTCGTTCTGACATCGATGTCGCTGACTCGTTGTTCGTGACCGGTTGGCAGCAATACGTGGAAAACTTAAAAGTTTCTTAAAAAAGGTAAATAATATAGGGAAATCCATTACAAACGTCTGCACGAACGTATACACTAGTGCTATAGACGTTTTTTTTATTTTGTTGAGGAGAGTGGAATACGTGAAAAAAACTTGGTTGCTAGTCGTGGTCGCTGCGATGATGCTCGTGGTAGCGGCGTGTGGTAAAGAAGAAGCAACTCCGAGCGATGTGGACGGGAACTCGTCGGCAGCTCCTGCTTTATTGACGCTTGAGACGGACGCGAGCTACAATGCCGACACAAAACAATTATCGGCGACGGTTTCGATGACGAACCCGAATGAAGAGCCGGTCAAGGTGACCTTCAATTCGTCGCAACGTTTTCAGTTGACGGTCATGAACGGAGAAACGACCGTTTTTGATTACGGCAGCGAATATATGTTCACTGAATCAATTATCGAAGAGACGTGGGAACCAGGTGAGACGAAAGTGTTTGACGAAGTGTTCCCGCTCACACTCGAGAGCGGAGAGTATACGGTTGATTTCGTCAGCCTCGCTCAAGTCGAAGGCGCACCAGAGATGGCAGCCACCGATCAAAAGGCGTTATCAGTTGAAGCGGTAGAGGCACCGCCTGCGGAAGAACCGGCAGAAGAGCCTTCAGAAGAGTCTTCAGAAGAGTCTTCAGAAGAACCTTCTGAAGAACCGAAGGATGAGTCGAGCGAGCAGCCGGTCCAGACGGACGGTGCGTTCAGCGATGTCTCGATTAAGAGAAACGGGAATTTGATTGAAGTGGCTGGGTACACGAACGTCGAGGAGTTCGAATGGAGCGTCTCGGACGGGCATAACGTGTTTGCACAAGGCGCGTCGCAACCGACGGCCGGCGGCTTCACGTTCGGTGTGTTATTAGATGAGGAGCCGACATCAGGACAGTCGCTCTTCCTAGAGATGACACCGATCGGCGGAGACGTCGCATCGTTCCGCGTTCAATAACCGTTAGACGGAAACTCACGTTTCCGTCTTTTTTTGATAACCAAACGTATTGACGACAAAACCAGATTGTCAGACAATAGGGCAAACCGACTTACAAACAAGGAGGAAATGAAAGATGCAACAACACATCATCGAGTCGACTCATGTGAAATCGCACATCGATCCAGTTCAAGAAGTCCGTCGACGAATCGACTTTTTAAAAACGTACGTCAAACGTGTGGGGGCGAAAGGACTCGTTCTCGGTATTTCAGGTGGGCAAGACTCGACACTCGCGGGCAAGTTATGCCAACACGCGATGGAAGAGTTGCGGGCTGAGACCGGCGGCGACTATACGTTTTATGCGGTGCGCCTCCCATACGGCGAACAACATGACGAAGACGACGCCAAGCGAGCGCTCGATTTCATCCGGCCTGACAAGACGTTCACCGTCAACATCAAGCCTGCCGTCGATGCTTCGGTCGAGGCGTTCAAACAAGCGACGACGCTCGAACTCGGCGATTTCCATAAAGGGAACACGAAAGCGCGTGAACGGATGAAAGTCCAATACGACATCGCGGCGACGTTCGGGGCGCTTGTCGTCGGGACTGACCATGCGGCAGAGTATGTGACTGGATTTTATACGAAGCACGGGGACGGGGCAGCCGATTTGACGCCGCTCACGGGACTGAGCAAGCGCCAAGGAAAAGCGTTGCTCCATGAGCTCGAAGCGCACGAGAGTCTGATCTATAAAGTGCCGACGGCTGACCTCGAGGACGACAAACCGGGTCTTCCCGATGAAGTCGCACTGGGGATGACGTATGACCAGCTCGACGATTACTTAGAAGGGAAAGCCGTCGACCCGGCTATCGCCGAGCGGATCGAGACGATCTTTAAACGGTCGCGCCATAAGCACCATATGCCGGCGTCGCTCTATGACGAGTGGTGGCGATGAGCGAAAGAAAGAGGAGACGCGGTCGAAATTGACCGTGTCTCCTCTTTCCATTCAACGAACAGTACGTTTTGGAACGAATTGAATGACTAAAATCAGCGTGAACGCGATGAAGCTCAAGAGCGGGATCGTGACGAACCCGAAGTAGTTCACCCAACGGATGAGACAGTCGTTGCTGCAAAACGCATCCCCGTTCGGAACCCGTTCGAGCACGACGTGATATAGGCTGATCAGCCAGCCGGCACCGGCCATCAGTCCGATGAAGAGACGGTTGACTTCACGGTTCGTTAACATGATAGTCAAGTAATAAATCGCGAGCGGGTACATGAATATGCGCTGAAACCAGCACAGCTTGCAGGGCAGATAGAGCATGACTTCGGAGAAGTACAAACTTCCGAGCGTCGCGACGGTCGCGACAATAAAGGCAAAATGATGACGTTGCATACGATTTCCTCCTGACGACTCAAAAAGTGCGAATGAACATGATATGATACAGGTTAGCAACAATGAATTTAGTATACAGTCTTAGAAACGATATAGAAATAGGTGACGTCATGCAAGTATCAGAAGTAGAAGTGTTGATCGTCCTCGCCGAAGAGTTGAATATGAGGAAAGCCGCCGAGCGGTTGTTCGTCTCCCAACCGGCTTTAAGCCAACGTCTCGTCACGATCGAGCATCAGTGGGGCAAGAAGATTTTCGTCCGCTCGACGCGAGGCCTCGCCCTCACCCCGGATGGTGAGAAAATCATCGACTTCGCGAAAAAGATGTATAGCGAAGAGCAAGAACTTCGGGGAGAGTTGACGGCCAAGCAAGGCGAAGTGTACGGGACGCTCAAAATCGCGGTCGCCTCGATCATGGGACAGTATTGGTTGCCCCGCGTCTTGAAACGGTTCATGGAACGGTATCCGTCCGTCCGGGTCAAACTCGTGACGGGCTGGTCGAGCGAGATGATGCGCTATATGCTCGAAGAGAGTTTCCATATCGGGATCATTCGCGGTAACCCGGACTGGCGCGGAGAAAAGATGAAACTGTTCTCAGATTCGCTTCACCTCGTTGATATGCGGATGACCGATTTAAAGCAGTTGAAAAATAACGAGCGCTCGTTCATTCAGTTTAAGAGTGACTCGACCTATTATCAAGAAATCCTTGAGTGGTGGCAAGAGCGGTTCTCGAGTCCTCCGCTCACGACACTCGTCGTCGATCAGATCGAGACGTGCAAACAGATGGCGCTGCATGGGATTGGTTTTGCCATCTTGCCGGAGTCGACGATTCGCGATGTCGAGGCGATCAATAAGATTCCGCTCACGTCGTCGAACGGGACACCGCTCGTGCGTGACACGTGGATGTTGTCGACCGACTCGATGCTCGAGCTCGCGCAAGTGAAAGCGTTTTGGGAAATCGTTGAAGAAGTGACAAAGGAGAGTGTGGAATGAGTTGGGCCATAGAAGCTAGAAGACAGTTACATTTGATTCCAGAACCGGGTTACGAGGAGTTTAAAACACAAGCGACACTTGAAGAGTTGATTCGTTCGTTTAACTCGTCACGGGTCCACATCTCGCATTGGCGCACCGGACTGTTCGTGCGTGTCGACGGTCTTGTCGGCGACAAGACGATCGGGTATCGGGCCGATATGGACGGATTGCCGATCACGGAAGAGACCGGACTTGAGTTCGCCTCGGTCCATGAAGGCATGATGCACGCGTGTGGCCATGACGTCCATATGGCAATCGCGCTCGGCTTGATCAAACGCGCAATCGAAGAGCCGCTCGATCATCATCTCGTCGTCTTTTTCCAACCGGCCGAAGAAGGACCGGGCGGTGCGGAACCGATGGCGATGTCGGAGTTGTTCTATCATTTCCGTCCTGACGCGATGTTCGGTCTCCACGTGGCGCCGGAATACCCGGTCGGCACGATTGCCTCACGACCGGGCGTCTTGTTCGCGAGTGCGCGTGAGCTCCACCTCACGATTCACGGCAAGGGTGGGCACGGCGCTTTCCCGCATGCCGGGATTGACGCTGTCATCGTTCAGGCGGCATTGATCATGCAGCTGCAGACGATCATCTCTCGCAATATCGACCCGATGGGGAGCGCCGTGATCAGTATCGGTAAAGTCGCTGCCGGCACGAAAGAGAACATCATCGCCGAGACGGCCAAGCTCGATGGGACGATCCGGGCCCTGTCGGATAAAGAAATGGTCGTCCTTGAGCGTCGGATCCGTCAAGTCATCGCCGGTGTCGAGATGACGTATAACGTCCATATCGACCTCGAGTTTGGTAACCGGTACCATGAAGTGGTGAACGACGAACGATATTTGTTCCAGTTCGAGGAAGCGGTCGAAGACGTCGGATATTCGTATAAGACGTGCGTTCCGGCCATGACTGGTGAGGATTTCGGCTATATGTTGAAACAAGTGCCGGGGTTCATGGTATGGCTCGGGGTGAACGATATGGGTTCAGGTCTTCATCAAGCAACGCTCAATCCGGATGAGCGGGCGATCGATGTCGCGGTCGAACTGTTCGATCATTTCTTTAGAACGGTCATTGTGAAGTGAACGAAGCGGACACGTTGTTGTCCGCTTTTTTTGTTGAAATGTGTTGAATTATGCTTCCGATGTGAGAAAAAAGGGAATTTACTATGATTGTAAAGCGTCAATATTGTTAAGCTTGTTCAAATGTGAACATTTTGCGAACTCAAGCATTGAGACATTACAGCGCTATATAAAATCATTATGATAGGGGTATCCAAAGGAAATCATCTGTGATGTTTCGTTTCACGCATCGGTGTGAAGCGCTAGAGAGAGATAGGAGGTAATCAATAGATGTTTCAAGATCCTGTCCTGATGAGTCGGGCGTTAACGGCACTCACGTTAGGCTTTCATGTGATTTTTGCCACAATCGGCGTCGGGGTTCCACTATTAATTTTATTGGCAGAGTTTTTAGGTATTAAAAAGAAAGATCCGAAATACACCTTGATGGCTCGTCGGTGGTCGCGGGGCTATGTCGTGACCGTCGCGGTCGGTGTCGTCACCGGTACAGCCATCGGGCTGCAGTTATCATTGCTATGGCCAAACTTGATGCGCGTCGCCGGTCAGACGATCGCGTTGCCGTTGTTCATGGAAACGTTCGCGTTCTTCTTCGAAGCGATCTTCCTCGGCATTTATTTGTACACGTGGGATCGGTTTAAAAACCCGTGGCACCATATGTTGATTGGGATTCCAGTCGCCGTTGGTGCGCTGTTCTCAGGCTTCTTCATTACAACGGTCAACAGTTTCATGAACCAACCTGTCGGATTTGATATCGTCGATGGGAAACTTGCGAACGTGAGTCCGCTCGAGGCGATGTTCAGTCCGGCGATGCCGACGAAGATGGCTCACGTATTAACGTCGGCCATTTTGACATCGGCGTTCATCTTGGCGGCGATTGCGGCCGTGCAGTTATTGCGCCAACGCCGTAACCAGCTCGACAAATTGTCTATCGAGTATCACAAAAAGGGTCTTCGTTTAACGATGACCGTCGCGCTCATCTTTGCGATTGCGACTGCGCTCGTCGGGGACTTCTCAGGTAAATACTTGGCGAAGTACCAGCCGGATAAGTTGGCGGCGGCAGAGTGGCATTTTGACACCTCCTCCGAAGCCGAACTCATTTTGGGCGGTTGGCTCGAAGACGATGGTGAAGGTGGTTACGAAGTACGAGGGGCCATTAAAATCCCTTATGCGTTGTCAATCTTAGCGGGCGGTGTCCCGAACTATGAAGTGACGGGTCTCGATGAATTTGCGAAAGAGGATCAACCGCCACTGTTCATCCACTATCTGTTTGATGCGATGGTCGGAATCGGGATGCTTCTTGCGCTCATCTCATTCCTGTTCGTCCTCGGACGCTATATTAAGCGATTGCCGCAATTCAGTAAACCGATGCTGATTGCGATTGCGGCGGGAGGTCCTCTCGCCATGATGGCGATCGAGTTCGGGTGGTTCTTCGCCGAGTTTGGCCGTCAGCCATGGGCGCTCTATGATTTGATGCGCACGAGTGAGGCAGCGACGACGTCGGCTAACGTAGGTTGGATGCTCATCGCCTTCGCGATCCTGTATGCGGTTCTTGGCGTGGTCACAGTGCTCGTCTTGACACGTCTGTTCAAGGACAACCCAGTCGGGAAAGAACTAAAACAATCGGAACATCGCGGCGAAGCGATGTTTGCGGATGAAGTGTGATCGGAGGATATGACATGCAAATTCAAGAATTAGGGATTGCCGTATTATGGACGTTTTTATACGGCTATCTCATCGTTGCATCGATTGATTTCGGTGCCGGCTTCTTCGCTTTCTATAGTAAGTACACGAAGCGAGACCAAAAAATCAATCGCCTGATTCAACGGTATTTGTCACCGACATGGGAAGTGACGAACGTCTTCTTCGTCTTCTTCTTCGTCGGAATCGTCGGGTTCTTCCCGGATACGGCTTACTATTATGGAACGGCCTTGTTAGTACCAGCCTCTGTCGTGTTGATCTTGCTCGCGATTCGCGGAAGTTTTTATGCGTTCGCGAACTACGGTTCGAAAGAGAGTACGTTTTACGTGTTCTTGTACGGGGCGACAGGTTTATTGATTCCGGCGGCGATGTCGACCGTGCTCACGGTCAGCCAAGGCGGATTCATTAACGAGACAGAGTCGGGTGTGTTCTTTGACGGATTGAAATTGTTCACAAACTTTTACTCGTGGACAGTCGTTATCCTTGCGATCGTGTCGGTGCTCTATATTAGTGCGATGTTCCTCTTGTTCTATGCGGACAAGGCACGTGATGTCGAAGCAGTCGGCCTCGTACGCAAATGGGCGCTCTTCTGGAGTGTTCCGACGATCCTCGCTTCGGGCCTCGTTTTCTTCGGCTTGAAATCGCAGGCGGCATGGCACTATGAAAGCATTTTGGCGGGTAACTGGTGGTGGTTCGCTGCGAGTTTCGTCTTCTTCATCATCGCCGTATCGTTCGTCTACTTGAAACGCAACTACGGAATCGCTTTCTTGATGGTCATGGGTCAGTTCTTCATGGCGTGGTTCGGATATGGCTATACGCATTTGCCGTATATCCTCTATCCGTATATCGACATTAACGGAAGCGTCGTCAACGAGTCGATGGCGATCGCGCTCGTCATCGTATTCATTCTAGGATTGCTCTTACTCGTACCAGCGTTGTATTTATTGCTTCGTCTGTTCTTGTTCGACAATGATTATGTGCGTGGAACACGTTCAAGCGGTAAAGCATAAGACCGGGATTCCCCGGTCTTTTTTGTATAGTTTTTTTAGGGCGAATCGGTTACACTGTACGAAGAATCGGGAACAGAAACCGCTGTATGGAAAGGGATGTTTTGAATATGACAGGTGAATTTGCAGTCATCGGGTTAGGTCGGTTTGGTGGGTCGATCGTGCGGGAGTTGTCGTCGAACGGATATGACGTGCTCGCCATCGACGTAGATGAAGAACGCGTCAATGAGTTCATGGGCCTAGCCACGCACGCGGTCATCGCCGACACGACCGATGAGAACGTCTTAAAGAGTCTTGGGATTCGTAACTTCGAACATGTGATCGTGGCAATCGGAGAAAACATTCAAGCCTCGATTTTGACGACGTTGATTTTGAAAGAGCTCGGTGTCCAAATCATCACGGTGAAAGCGACGAACGACTATCACGAAAAAGTCCTACGTCGAATCGGTGCGGATAACATCGTCCACCCGGAACGCGATATGGGCGTCCGGATCGCCAACGGATTGATGAGCCAAAGTATCTTGGACTACCTCGAACTTTCAAATGAACATTCGATCGTCGAGATCAAGGCTTCTGATAAACTATCGAATAAATCACTGATCGATTTGGACCTTCGTGCCAAATACGGAGTCAACATCGTCGCCATCCGTCGTGGTGACGACGTCTTGATTTCCCCTCAAGCCGACGAGATGATCCTGCCGGAAGATATCTTGATCATCATCGGAAAAGATACTGACCTCGACCGGCTCGAACGCTCGCTTCGGTCAAGATAAAAACGAGAGGCGCGCGCCTCTCGTTGTTTTTAGATTAGCTTCATAGTTTTTAGTCCGTACTCGATCCCGTCTTCAAGAATCGATTTCGTCACAAAGTCGGCCGCTTCTTTTGCCTCGGCTCGTCCGTTGCCCATCGCGATGCCTGTACCGACGTATCGGAGCATCGCCAAGTCGTTTAACGCGTCACCGAAGGCGTATGTGTTCTCGAGGCGATAGCCGTTCGTCTCGATGAAGTGGCGAATGCCGTCCGCCTTGCTCGCCCCGCGATTGATGACGTCCATCGCATGCGGGTGCCACCGGATAAAATCGAATTCGCTATAAGCGTCGAGATAATGATGCTCTTCTTCAGGCGTGCAGTAGAGCAACGTCTGATAGACGTCCTGTTCAATGTGGAAGTTTGGCGCGTACGTCGGGATCGGCATATCGAGTTCACCGAGCGACTGTTCGACGACGTGGTCGTTCGGCTTCGTCGCGCCGCCACGGTCTTGTCCGAGATAGACGAGTGTGTGGTCAAACGTTCCCGCATGGTCCGTCAAACGGCTGAGCGCATGAGTCGGTAGCGTGTTCCGATAGACGATTTCCCCACGGTGGACGACGATTTGGCCGTTGTAGCACACCATGCTCTCGATTCCAAGTTGCTGCGGGATGTCTGAGAGCATCGCCGGGCCTCGTCCCGTCGCGATGAACGTCTCGACTCCGTTCGCACGAAGTTGTTCGATCGCCGCAATCGTCGAAGGTGGAATATACGTCCCTTCGTGGAGAAGCGTGCCGTCAATATCAAAAAAGACTACTTTTTTATCTTCCATTCGAATCACCATGCTTTCTCTGTCTTGTTTAGGGTATTTCTATACAGAAAAGCATACCACGAAATCAAGAAACCGCCCTCAATCTGACGTCATTAGTGAAATTTTGTCACAATATGAGCTATAATGAAGAAAGAATCTTACGGAGACATAACTTTATCACGAGAATCACTTATGTATCACATAGATGAAAATCAACTAACTAGAAGTAAGGAGAGATTAAATGAAGTTTGTAAAGAACCATCAAACCGCTGTGTTCGCATTAGGCGGACTCGGAGAAATCGGGAAGAATACGTATGTCGCTCAATTTCAAGATGAGATCATTGTCATCGACGCCGGGATTATGTTCCCAGAGGATGACTTGCTTGGGATCGACTACGTCATTCCAGATTACTCATACTTGATCAAAAACAAAGAAAAAGTAAAAGGGGTGTTCATCACCCACGGTCACGAAGACCATATCGGTGGAATCCCGTTCTTGTTGAAACAAGTCAAACTGCCGATCTATGCGACAAAGCTCGCCCTCGGGTTGATCAAAGTGAAACTTGAGGAGCACGGCTTGCTTCGTGAGGCCGAATTGCATGAAATCGATGAGGATACGATCGTCAAGTTCAGAAAGACGAGTATCTCGTTCTTCCGGACGACTCACTCGATTCCGAACTCGCTCGGTGTCGTCGTCAAGACGCCACAAGGCAACATCGTCCATACCGGCGATTTCAAGTTCGACTTCACACCGGTCGGCGAGCCGGCTGATATCGCCAAAATGGCTGAAATCGGGAAAGAAGGCGTCCTTTGTCTCTTGTCAGACTCGACGAACGCAGAAATCGAAGGGTTCACGATGAGTGAAAAAGTCGTCGGTGGGACGATCAGTGAGACGTTCCGTAAAGCGGAAGGGCGCATCATCTTCGCGACGTTCGCCTCGAACATCTATCGTCTGCAACAAGTCATCGACTCTTGTGCTGAGACGGGACGCCACTTGCTCATCTTCGGTCGCTCGATGGAAAAAGTCATGACGATCGGACAAGATCTCGGCTTTATCAACGTACCAAAAGGAATGATTATCGAGACGAACCAGATGCGCAACTTCCAACCACATGAAGTGGCGATTCTCTGTACCGGATCACAAGGTGAACCGATGGCTGCGCTCAGCCGGATTGCGAATGGGACACACCGTCAAGTTTCGATCATCCCTGGCGACACGGTCATCTTCTCATCGTCACCGATTCCTGGTAACGCCGTGTCGGTCGGTAAAACGATCAACCAACTGTACAAAGCGGGCGCTGACGTCGTCTACGGTAAACTCACGAACATCCATACGTCAGGTCACGGATCGCAACAAGAGCAGCTGCTCATGATCCGGTTGCTCAACCCGAAATTCTTCATGCCGATTCACGGAGAGTACCGCATGTTAGTGAAACATGCCGAGCTCGCGCAATCGGTCGGGATCCCGAAAGAGAACACGTTCGTAATGGACAACGGCGAAGTGCTCGCCGTCGATGCCGATTCGGCTGCCATTACAGGCAAAATTTCGGCGAACGCCGTCTATGTTGACGGAAACGGCATCGGTGACATCGGCAATATCGTCTTACGCGATCGCCGAATCTTGTCAGAAGATGGACTTGTCGTCGTCGTCATCAGCATCGACGGCAAGACGCGAAAACTCGTCTCCGGACCCGATATCATCTCGCGCGGATTCGTGTACATGCGTGAATCGGGCAGCCTGATTCGTGACGGTGAGCGCTTGCTCAAGAAGACGGTCGAACAAGGCTTATCGAACAAGCAGATGAAATGGTCAGAGATGAAGCAACTTGTCTCGGATACACTCACGCCATACTTGGCTCAAAAAACACGAAGACACCCAATGGTTCTTCCGATCATTATGGAAGTATAAACGAACGGGCTGTAGGTGACTACAGCCCGTTTTTTAGAGAATGAAAAAAGGGGCGGTGCGTATGGAACGGAAGAAGCGTAAGACAGGTTGGCTCAAGTGGGGACTTGCAGCATTTGCGATCTTATTTTTAGTCACGATGATTTATCATCAAGTAAAACCGCTGCCAGAAGGGGTGTCTCGAGCATCCGAACCGGTAAACATCTCGGATGACCAAATCGATTTTTTGTCTGATTTGACATACCAAGGAGAAGACACCGAAGTCAATGAGCAAGAGATCTTCCAAGATGTCGAGCGATCGATCCGCGAGGCCCGGGAGTATATCGTCATGGACTTTTTCTTATTCAATCCATATTCAAATGAAGATCGACAATATCCGGACATCACGGCCCGCCTGTCGTCAGCACTCATAGAACAGATGGAGCTATATCCGGACTTGAACGTCGTCTTGATCACAGACGAGATCAACACGACGTATAACGGTCACGCGTCTGACCATTTAGACGTGCTCAAGGAAGCCGGCGCGGAGATTGTCTACACGAACCTCGACGCGTTACGTGACCCGAATATCTTGTACTCGACGTTGTATCGCATCGGATTCCAATGGTTCGGGGACAGCCAAAACGGTTGGCTCCCGAACCCGATGGCGAAATCGGCACCGGACATCACGATTCGTTCTTATTTACGGTTACTGAACGTGAAAGCGAACCATCGCAAAGTCATGGTGACGGAGAACGACGGGTTCGTCCTCTCGGCGAATCCGCATGATGCGTCCGGTTACCATTCAAATGTCGGCGTCCGACTCGACGGTCCGATCCTAGCTGACATTCTTGAAGGGGAAGAGGCGATCGCCCGGTTCTCGAAAGGGGACGCGAGCCGTTTCCCGAGTGAAGAAAAGCTCAGCGCCTTACGTGACGAGGATTCGGACGGACCGATGCAGGTTCGTTACGTCACCGAGTCGAAAATTCAAGAAGCCGTCGTGAAAGCGATGGACGAGGCGGAAGCGGGCGAGACGATTTGGATCGGGATGTTCTATTTGGCCGATCGGAACATCATCCAAGCAATCCACGATGCCGCCGAGCGCGGCGTGTTCGTCAAGCTCATCCTTGACCCGAACACGAACGCGTTCGGGCGTGATAAGTCGGGTCTCCCGAACTTGCCGGTCACGGCTGAGCTCGTCGAAGTCAATCCGGAACAGATCGAGGTCCGTTGGTACGAAGTCGGGAAAGAACAATATCATCCGAAGATGCTCTACGTCGAAGGCGAGCAGCGTGTCGTTGTGATCGGGTCTGGCAACTACACGACCCGGAATATGAACGACTATAACCTCGAGGCGGACGTCGAAGTGACGACTGCGACCGAGACCGAGTTCATGCGTGAAGTCGATAGCTATTTCAAACGGCTTTGGAACAACGAGGACGGGACGTACACCGTCGCTTATGATGAGATTCAGACCGACTTGCCGATCGGCAAGTACTTGCTCTACTGGTTACAGAAGTTGACGTGGACGATGACCTACTGACCTAAAACAAGCCCGCCCTCATCAGAGGGCGGGCTTCAGCTTGTTGACTAACATGATTGATATCGCTCGTCCTTTCGACGCCCACGCTTTCCGCAGGCGATTCCGGAGCCGCATCGCGACTCGTGTCGCTGCTGGGGCTATCCTGCAGGAGTCGGGGCGCCATCGGACGAGCAACGCACACGGTCCCATCTGGCGGCGGTCACTGCACAAAACATGAAGAAGCTGACCAGTTTATTGGCCTGGAGAGGCCGTATACATACCATTTTTTCAATCTTGTGCCGAGCAGAGTGACTCGAGGTCATCGAACATAAAAAAGACGAACCAATTCGCGAAAAGCGAATTGGTTCGTCAACAGCCTAAGCCGGCCCTCATCAAAGGGCGGGCTTGTTTTATTGCGTTTCGACTGGATTGAACTCATTTGAATACTCGTATAAAAACTCGCCTGTCTCACGGAGCACGTCCGTCTTCCGATGAAGCGAGAAGTGATCGTACGGGACGGTCTCGGTACCGATGTTGTTCGTGTATTCCTCGAGCAAGAGCGAGCTCGACGGTTCAATCAAGTTGAATTCGCCGCCTCGTCCTGAGAACGAATACACTTGGACCGAACGGGGCCACGTCTCAAGCTTGGCCTGGAACGACTTGAGCCCATCGGAACTCGGCGACAAGTCGCGGATGGCCGGACTGCCCGTGTTCACACCGAAGTTGCTGGCAGATAAACCGAAGTTGGCTAGTCGCGTCCCGGCGAACGGGCTATCAAACGTAACGAACTTATCGACGATATACTCGTCTTGGTTCAAGATGTAGTTGGCTGCGGCGACACCGCCCATACTGTGACCGATCACATACATGCGGTCGAACGAACGGTTTCGTTCCGATTTGTACTCTTCGATGGCGAGGTTCAACCATTTCGTCTGGTTGTTCAAGGACGCTTCTGCATCCTCATATTCAATCCGGACGATCGGGCGGTTCGAACTGTAATCATTGATGACGCAGTCGACCGCCCCTTTCACTGTCACCGTACAAAGCGCACCGTCTTTGGCGAGTCCGCGCTGCTCCATGTATTGGGAGAAGCGGAGGAACGTCCGGTCGGTCCCGAGTAGGCCGTGGACGGCGAACGTCGGGATGAACTCATCGGTTTGAGCGGCTTGACGGATGGCTTCGACTTTTCGGTCGTTCGTCAGCTCTTCACGAATGGTCACGATAATGATGGCTAACGCTAACAGGATGATCAACGTACCGAGCACACGCGAACGAATCGATGTCCGGTCGGGGTTTCCGACGTTTTTCCGAGATCTCCGCCAAACAAAGAAAGCAGTCACACTAGCGATGACAGCAACAACGATCGTGATGATCCACGCTTTGACGTTCGGTACGTGCGCGACAAGCGTCATATTGTTTTGGCGTCCGCCGTACACTTGCCACTCGACTTGTTTCATCGAACGAGGATCAAGGCCAGTCCCGTCCTCGACGAACACACCGGTCGGTACCGTCAAATTGAAACGGATGTCGGCTTGGCGGATGTAACGTTCGGCGAGTTCTTTCGGGGAACCGCTCAAGTTGACACCAGGCAAGTCGACGCGATCGAGACGTAGATCCAAGTTCGTCTTCAACACATATGAATCGAACCAAATGCCGTCTTCCTTTTGAACGTCAAATTTCACGTCGGGGGGAACGAGGATACCGGCCGGTCCGGTCTTCCATTCCTGTTTAATGTTTTGCAGCTCATCGACGTTTTTGAACGTCTTCTTTAATACCATACCCTCGTAATCGTCTTCGCTCGAATAGTCTCGAGTCGCATAGCCGTTATCGTTCGCTTGTTGTTTCCACGTTTCCCAGTCGAGCCGTAAGTTTAATAGCTTCATGACCGGGTGATCGCGGAACGCATACGTCGTCTCGAGAGTGACAGACTGATCATAGTGGACAGTGGCGTCGTATTCGATTCGGACGCATCCACCGATTAAAAGAAACAAGAATGGGAATAGGAACAACAGTGTCTTTTTTTTCACGCTCGTCACCTCAGATCGGTTCACCGTATGTTTCTAGCGGATTGGTCGTATTAATGCGGTCATAAAACAGGATGCCGTCCAAGTGGTCGAGTTCGTGTTGGCAGACGATGGCTCGCATCCCGCGAAGGCGTAACTTGATCGGATTGCCATCACGGTCAAATCCTTCGAGGGTGATGCGACGGTGACGCGGTACGTTGCCTTTGACGATGCGGTCGACAGATAAGCAGCCTTCACCGCCGTTCAAATACGTCTGTTCGAGAGAATGACTCGTGATTTTCGGATTGAAGATCGACAGCTTGAACGTCTCTTCCTCTTCTTTTAGCAGGACGGTGAAGAACCGGCGATTGACACCGAGTTGTGGTGCGGCAATCCCGACACCGCCGCGAAGCTCATATTTCTCACTAATCTCAGGGTCTTGGCTGTTGACGAGGAATGTTTCCATCTCGTCGAGCAGGGCGAGGTCTTCTGCTGTAGGTGGAAGCGAGACTTCACTTGAACGGTTACGGAGCCGCTCATCTCCTTCACGAATCACGTCTATCATTGTTAACATGGGTAAACTTCCTTTCCAATTGCGATATGTCCAATTATATCATATTTAATGAACGAATCGCTCTGATGGTACAGAAGGTGAAATGAAAATGATACAGAGCGTAAAATATTCGGAAAATGTGTTCGTGTAAGCGTTTTTATGGAGTGAGCATATTTTTTGCGTTATTGTAACAACCCGTTTTATACTGACAAGGAAACGGCAGGAGAAGTCATACTTTCCTGAATCACGTTAATACAGATTGCTTTTTTGGACAGATACACTTAAGATTTGAGGTAGTGTTTGATCACAAAAAAAGACAATTGTCTCATAGTTGAAAGGATGAGGTGAAACGAATGAACAACGTTCAGGTACTTCAAAACGTGGAAGAAAACTTCCAAACGTTCCGTATTCTCGACGAGAAGGGCGAGGTCGTCAACCAAGACGCGATGCCAGATGTAACGGACGAGCAACTTCAGGAGCTTATGCGCCGCATGGTCTATACTCGAATTTGGGATCAGCGTGCCATCTCGCTTAACCGTCAAGGACGCCTAGGTTTCTACGCGCCAGTGGCAGGGCAAGAAGCAACGATGATCGGGACGCAATACGCGCTCGACAAGCAAGACTGGATTCTCCCGGGTTACCGCGATATCCCGCAACTCGTATTCCACGGACTTCCGCTTTATCAAGCGTTCTTGTTCTCACGTGGTCACGTGGCAGGAAACCGCATCCCAGAAGACGTTAACGTCTTAATGCCACAAATCATCATCGGTGCACAAATCATTCAAACAGCGGGTGTGGCCATGGGTCTCAAACGCAACGGCAACACGAACGTCGCCATTACTTACACGGGTGACGGCGGATCGTCACAAGGTGACTTCTACGAAGGTATGAACTTCGCAGGTGCATTCAAATCACCAGCCATCTTCGTCGTTCAAAACAACCGCTTCGCAATCTCGACACCTGTTGAGAAGCAGACGGCAGCTAAAACGATCGCGCAAAAAGCTGTAGCAGCGGGCATCAACGGAATCCAAGTTGACGGTATGGACGTACTTGCTGTCTTCGCCGCAACACAACAAGCGCGTAAAGACGCACTTGACGGGACACCGACGCTCATCGAAGCACTCACATACCGTTACGGACCACATACGCTCGCTGGGGATGACCCAACACGTTACCGTACGAAAGAACTCGATTCAGAGTACCAAGAAAAAGATCCACTCGTACGTTTCCGTCTTTTCCTCGAAGGCAAAAAGCTTTGGAGCGAAGACATGGAGAACGAAGTGATCGAACAAGCGAAAGCAGACGTGAAAGAAGCGATCAGCCTCGCGGACAAAGAACCAAAACAAAAAGTTTCGGACTTCATCAACAACATGTTCGAAACACTCCCTTCAAACTTGAAAGAGCAGCTTGAAGAATATACAGCAAAGGAGTCGAAGTAAGTTATGGCTCAAATGACAATGATCCAAGCGATTACTGATGCGATGCGCGTTGAAATGAAGCGCGACGAGAAAGTACTTCTTTTCGGAGAAGACGTTGGTAAAAACGGTGGGGTCTTCCGTGCAACGGAAGGTCTCCAAGACGAGCTAGGCGAAGACCGCGTCTTCGATACGCCACTCGCTGAGTCTGGTATCGGTGGTCTCGCGATCGGTCTTGCACTCACAGGCTTCCGTCCAATCATGGAAGTTCAATTCTTCGGATTCGTATTCGAAGTGTTTGACTCAGTTGCTGCCCAAATGGCACGTATGCGTTACCGTTCAGGCGGCGCTTACAGCCAGCCGGTTACAATCCGTTCACCGTTCGGTGGCGGCGTTAAAACACCAGAACTTCATGCGGACAGCCTTGAAGGATTGATGGCTCAGACACCTGGTCTTAAAGTCGTCATCCCGTCAACACCATACGATGCAAAAGGTCTTTTGATCGCGTCAATCCGTGACAACGACCCAGTCGTATTCCTCGAGCACATGAAACTTTACCGTTCGTTCCGTGGCGAAGTACCAGAAGGCGACTACACGATCGAGCTTGGAAAAGCAGACGTGAAACGCGAAGGTACCGACGTTTCGATCATCACATACGGTGCGATGGTTCATACTTCACTCAAAGCAGCTGAAGAGCTCGAAAAAGAAAACATCAACGTCGAAGTAATCGACCTCATGACAATCAGCCCGCTTGATATTGACACAATCGTCGAGTCAGTTAAAAAGACTGGCCGCGCGATCGTCGTTCAAGAGGCACAGCGTCAAGCAGGGATTGCGGCTAACGTCGTAACTGAAATTCAAGAACGCGCGATTCTTCACCTCGAAGCACCAGTGCTTCGTGTAACTGCACCAGACACGGTCTTCGCTTTCGCACAAGGTGAAGATGCATGGTTACCTGACCATAAAGATGTCGTTGCAAAAGTTAAAGAAGTTATCAACTTCTGATCGTGTTCATTTAACGATGAGGGAGAATTGTCTCCCTTGTCGTGTTTACATGATTATTCGATAGGAGGAAAAACCAGTGGCAGTATTTGAATTTAAATTACCAGACATCGGTGAAGGAATTCACGAAGGTGAGATCGTCAAGTGGTTCGTCAAAGCAGGGGATACAGTGAAAGAGGATGACATCCTCCTCGAAGTTCAAAACGACAAAGCCGTCGTTGAGATTCCTGCTCCGGTCGACGGAACAGTCAAGGAAGTTAAAGTCTCTGAAGGAACAGTTGCCATCGTCGGCGACGTCCTCATCACGTTCGACATCGAAGGTGACGCACCAGCCGGTGAAGAAGAAGCAGCTCCTGAACAGCCAAAAGCTGAAGAGAAGACAGAAGACATTCAAGAAGACGTGAAAGAAGACGGTCCACGTGAAGTTCAACTTCACAAGTCTGAGCGCGTCATCGCCATGCCTTCGATTCGCAAGTACGCTCGTGAAAAAGGCGTCGACATCCGCGAAGTCAAAGGAACTGGCGACAACGGTCGCGTTCTTAAAGAAGACATCGATGCGTTCGCAAACGGTGAAGCACCGACAGCGGAAGCTACAACAGAGAAAACAGAATCTGTAGCGACGGCCTCGGCTGCGAAGACGGAAATCAAGCCTTACGAGTCAGCTACACCTGAACTCGAAACGCGCGAGAAAATCCGTGGTATCCGTAAAGCGATCTCGAAAGCGATGGTCAACTCGAAACATACGGCTCCGCACGTAACACTCATGGACGAAGTCGATGTCACGAAACTTGTCGCACTCCGTAAAGAGTTCAAACAAGTCGCGGCTGACCAAGGCGTGAAACTCACGTACTTGCCATTCGTCGTCAAAGCATTGACAGCGGCAGCGAAAGCTTACCCAACGATCAACGCGTCAATCGACGATGTAAACGAAGAAATCGTCTACAAAAACTACTACAACATCGGTATCGCAGCTGACACGGATAACGGCCTCGTCGTTCCTGTCGTCAAAGATGCGGACCGTAAATCAGTCTACGCACTTGCAAACAACATCAATGAGCTTGCTGGCAAAGCCCGTGAAGGCAAACTTGCTGGGGACGACATGAAAGGCGGATCGATCACAATCACGAACATCGGTTCAGCTGGTGGACAATGGTTCACACCTGTCATCAACCACCCGGAAGTTGCAATTCTCGGTATTGGCCGCATTGCTGAAAAAGCTGTCGTCAAAGACGGCGAGATTGTCGCAGCACCAGTGCTCGCACTTTCATTCAGCTTTGACCACCGTCTCATCGATGGTGCGACTGCTCAAAACGCGCTCAACATGGTCAAACGTTTGCTTCAAGATCCAGCACTTCTAATGATGGAGGGATAATAACATGGTAGTAGGAGAATTCGCACAAGAAACTGATTTACTTGTCATCGGCGCTGGTCCTGGTGGATACGTCGCAGCAATCCGCGGCGCACAACTTGGACTCAAAGTTACAATCGTTGAAAAAGGCAACTTTGGCGGTGTCTGCTTGAACGTCGGTTGTATCCCATCTAAAGCTTTGATTACGGCTGGACATAACTTCCAGCACGCTAAAGGTCACTCGTCAATGGGAATCACATCTGACAACGTGTCAGTTGACTTCACGAAAGTCCAAGACTGGAAACAGTCGGTCGTCAACAAATTGACTGGCGGCGTCAAAGGTCTTTTGAAAGGCAACAAGATCGAGATCGTTCAAGGTGAAGCGTTCTTCGCAGCTGAAGACACAGTTCGTGTCATCACAGAAGATAGCTCAACTCCTTACAAGTTCAAGAAAGCGATTATCGCGACTGGTTCGACACCAATCGAGATTCCATCGTTCAAATGGTCAAAACGCGTTCTTTCTTCAACTGGCGCATTGGCTCTTCCAGAAGTTCCGAAAAAGCTCGTCGTCATCGGTGGCGGCTACATCGGAATGGAACTTGGGACAGCGTATGCGAACTTCGATACTGAAGTCGTAGTCGTTGAAGGCGCAAGCGACATCTTGTCTGGCTTCGAGCCACAAATGACGCAAATCGTCAAAAAGAAACTCAAACAAAAAGGCAACGTCACGATTCACACGAACGCTCTTGCAAAAGGTGTCGAGGAAACGGAAGACGGCGTTATCGTGAAGTTTGAAGTGAACGGCGAAGAACAGACTGTTGAAGCGGACTACGTCCTCGTCACAGTCGGACGCCGTCCGAACACTGGCGACATCGGCCTCGAGAATGCTGAAGTTAAAATCAGCGACCGCGGCATCATCGAGATCGACGACCAGTGCAAGACGTCGAACGAAAACATTTATGCAATCGGCGACATCGTACCAGGACCACCGCTCGCACACAAAGCTTCTTACGAAGCAAAAGTTGCAGCGGAGGCAGCTGCAGGTAAGCCGGCTTACCTCGACTACTCAGCAATCCCAGCGGTCGTCTTCACTGACCCTGAACTTGCGACAGTCGGTTACACAGAACCGCTCGCTAAAGAAGAAGGACTCGATTTCACAGTATCGAAATTCCCATTCGCAGCGAACGGTCGTGCCCTCGCTCTCGACGAGCCAGACGGCTTCATGAAGCTCATCACGCGTAAAGAGGACGGTCTTTTGATCGGTGCTCAAATCGCGGGTACAGGCGCTTCTGATATGATTGCCGAGCTTGGTCTCGCCATCGAAGCAGGCATGACAGCTGAAGATATCGCGCTCACAATCCACGCTCACCCATCACTCGGTGAGATGGCAATGGAAGCGGCAGAAATCGCAATGGGTATGCCAATCCACGTCGTCAAGTAATACAAAAACTCTCTCGCTATTCGCGGAGGGCACTGAAAAACCTCCGCTCTGTCCGAGCGTGAGAACGAGAAAGGGCGACCGTTCCGACAAAAGTCGGGATGGTCGCCCTTTTTCCATGCCCTTATTCCTTTTGTTCTCCCCTGAGAGTGATGATTCGCTTCAGGTTGACCGCGACGATGGCCATCACGCTCTGTGTGTTCTCGATTTCGCCCCATCCTTGTAACATCCCTCGCGCAACGGACACTGCTTGCATAACTTGATGTCGAAGTATTGTGTCTCTTTTTGATTCTTCCCGATGTTCTTCGTCCCTGTACGGGCCTTCCGGATGGCCATCCGCCCGTTGTCGTGACAATACGTGTCCGCGAGCAGGTCGGTGACGAAATCGAACGATACGAGATCGTGGATGAGCCGTAGCTCGTCATCGGCAGGGATCAACAGATCGTAAAGCGCCGCATACGGGCTCGGCGGCATGTTCGGCAGGTCTGGCATCATCGGGATCGCCTCCAGGATTGTAGTTATAGCCAGTTTAGTCCGGAACGGCAAGGACGTACAGCGTCGTCCCGAGGGCACGCCGACTCCCGGGGGAACAGCGGGCAAGGCGAGACCCAGCAGCGACATCGTCGCGATGCGGCTCGCTGACCGCCCCCAGGAAAGCGGCGTGCCGGACAGGGCGGCTTGAAGGGCAATGAGAGCAGAGGAGCGCCATCCCATCCGGGATGACGCTCCTCTGCTCAAAATTATTTGAAGTTTTTCAGTGCCCTCCGCTACTCGCGGGAGAGTTTTTTGATGTAGTGGACGGTCCGTTCGACTTCATCGAAACCGATTCGAGCATGAAAACGTTGGCTCCCCTCATTGTCAAGCTCTGTATCGGAAGCGAGTTCGTCACAGCCTTTCGACCGAGCGTATGATGCGGCGGCTTCGACGAGCCGGGTCGCCACATCCTGCCCGCGTACAGATTCGTCAACGTATATCCCTTCTAAGAACGCAGTCGGAGAAGAGGCGGCGCCGGGAACATAATCATGTCTGAAACTGAGCTGGCAAAATCCGACTGCCGTGTTGTCGGTCGCCAAAAAATAATGCATCTTGCCGGAACGCAATCCGAGACGAAGCTCGGCCCTCAACTCGATCAACGGGGCGTCGGGCCAGAGCGCTCGCATGAGCGTCAATAGTGCGGCCTCGTCGCGCGCGCTTGCTTTTCGAATGTTCATGAGTCATCCTCCCTAGGTTTCACAAGTTCAGTATAAAGGAAAATAGTATATGAAGTCAGAAAGGAGGGAATGATCATGGCGTTTGATGAGGAGCTATTATATACCGTTTCCGAGACGAGCCGCGTTCGGTTTACCGGCATCGAAACCGAAACGTCTCGTTATGATTTCGGATTTGTCTATACGCACCAGTTCATGGGGAAAGTACTCGTTGTCTGCATGCAGACCGGACAGTCAGCCCTTCTCGATATGCATGCGCTCGAGGAACCGAGACAGCTTTATCCGATGCTCGGAATCAATTTGTATGACACCGACCATGTTGCTGAATTTTTGCGTCTTTGTCTTGAGGAGGGGACGAAAGACGAAAAAACTTCAGAATCACCTCTTGAAAAAATGTAAGCGTTTTCTTATAATAGGTAGTAGGGGAAGCAATTCGATCATCATAAGCATCTTTTCTTCTGATGACACAAAGCGAGCCGGTCAATTTGACCGGCTCGCTTTCGTTTAGCGGATTGCTTTCGTTTGTTGGATGACTTTAATCATTTGAAGCGACTCGTCTTCAAGACCTTGAACCGGTAAACCAGCTTCGATATTGGCCGTGATGTACTCAAGTGTCGATGCCGTGATCAATTCTCCAGGGATGATGATAGGAATCCCTGGTGGATACACCATGATGAACTCAGCCGAAATTCGTCCGACAGCGTTCTCGAGCGGAATCGTTTCCGTCTCTTCGTAGAACGCGTCTCGTGGGCTGAGCGCGAGTGGTGGGATCTCTGGGAGCATGATCGATAAAGAATCGTTCCCAGACTGCTTATACACCGATACGACATCGTGCATCGCATCGACAAGTGCTTGAATCGTCGACTCATCGTCGGCACTCGTCACGATGAAGAGGACGTTCAATAAGTCAGACATCTCGACTTCGATGCGGTGATGTTCGCGCAAGTATTTCTCGATTTCAAATCCGGTAATCCCGAGCTCACGAACCGATACGAGTACTTTCGTCTCATCTAAGGCGTACGTCGACTCAGAATGGAGCTCAGAGTGACCGTATACCGATAAATGCGGCATGTTGTTGATGGCGACGCGTGCCATTCGTGCGAGCGTGAGGGCGCGTTCGTTCATGGCCTCACCTTTTGTCGCCAATTGGCGCCGGGCTGCGTCGAGCGAGGCGAGAAGCAGGTAGGACGTCGACGTCGTCGTAATCATCGAGAGCATCGCGTGGATCCGCTCTGGCGAGACAAGACCGCGGCGTACGTTCAAAATCGAGCTACCTGTCATCGAGCCACCGAGCTTATGCACGCTCGTCGCAGCGACGTCTGCGCCCGCTTGCATCGCCGACAGTGGGAGCTCGTCGTGGAACGGCAAGTGGACACCGTGCGCTTCGTCAACGAGTACAGGGACGTCCTGAGCGTGAGCAACGGCGACGATACGTTCGAGGTCACCAGCGACACCGAAGTACGTCGGGTTGATGACGAGGACGGCTTTCGTGTCAGGATGCAGCTCGAGCGCGCGCTCGACAGCGCTTGCCGTGATGCCGTGTGCGATCCCGTACGTTTCATCATATTCAGGATGAATGAATACAGGATGGGCTCCGGTCAAGACGAGCGCTGACATGACGGATTTATGCACGTTACGCGGGACGATAATTTTTTCGTTCGGCCCGACGACGCCCATGATCATCGCCATGATGGCGCTCGATGTGCCTTGGACCGAGAAAAATGTCTCGTCAGCACGGAACGCTTCAGCAGCGAGACGCTCGGCTTCAGCAATCGAAGCTTTCGGATGATGCAAGTCATCAAGTGGAGCGATGTTGATCAAATCGATTTTTAAAGCATTTTCGCCGATGAAGTCACGAAATTCGGGATCCATTCCTTTTCCGCCTTTATGACCAGGAATATGGAACGCAATCGGATTTGTGTTGACGTGTTTGAGCAACGTCTCAAATAGCGGCGTGTCGAGCTGTGTAGACCCTTTAATTTTCAATAGTAAGCCCTCCTTGAAGTCAGCGTTTGTATGGGATCGGTCGTTTACGTATACTAAGTTTCTTTACCCGATGAATGATTGGTCTGCTATGCAGAAAAACGATGCAACAAAAAAACTATAGAGATTTCCAAGTCAACTTGCAATAGTTTTTTTTGTTGATACAATGGTTGTCGAGGTGAAGAATATGCAAATCAACTATCCAATCAATCCGGACTGGACGACAGAAGAACTGATCGAAGTCGTCGAGTTCTATAATCAAGTCGCACTCGCCAACGAAGGCGGCGTCGATCGGGAAGAATTTTTAGCAACGTATCGGTCGTTCAAACAAATCGTGACATCAAAGTCAGAAGAGAAGCAACTGAGCGCTGTCCACGATGAGCAGACCGGATACTCTACCTATCGTACGGTCCAAGCGGCCTTGAAATCAAATACTAAGATTATCAGGTTGTAACAAATGAATTGCAGGAACCGACGAATCTGTCGGTTGCTGCTTTTTTTAGTTAGTACCTTAAGAAATAGGGTACATATCACTAAAGGTTATTTAAGGTTTAGGACCGGTTGAAGTGGGAATATATCCACTAAGATAAAAAATTCAAAATAGTCAGACAATTTTCTTTCTTTTTTGAATCTCATCTGATATACTCAATTCAACTTACTAAACCGTAACTTGTAGCCCAACAAAAAGGAGTGTGGCATCTCATGAAACAAGTGATTGAGGCATTCAAAAGAAAAGACGCAGAAAAACGGATTCCGGTGCTGCGCCTAGAGATTGATTATGAATTGGCAACACTCTTCGATGCAATGGCGTCACAAGACGATGCCACTGTCCAGGCTAGCAAGCATCGGTTAGAGAAGTACCGCCAAGAACTTTTGCGTCTCGAAGCCTGACCCACAACCGCTCATTCAACCAGTATTCCACGCGAATGCTGGTTTTTGTTTGCTATAATACATAGAGAGGTGATAAATATGTTGGAATGGTTTGCGATTGATCTAATCAAACAAGCAGGGGAATATATCCGTCAACAAATCGATGAAAGTTATCGGATCGAGCGGAAGACAGGTAAAGGGGACTTGGTCACTGAAATCGATCGAGCGGTCGAACAACTGATTGTCGACCGTATCCGAGCGGCGTATCCGGAGCATCAGATTGTCGGAGAAGAAGGCATCTCGACACAGCCTGACAAGTTGACAGGGACGGTTTGGTTTGTCGATCCGATTGACGGGACGCTCAATTTTATTCATCAAAAACGGATGTTCGCCATCTCGATTGCGATTATGGTCGATGAGGTCGTCGAATATGGATTCGTCTATGATGTGATGGCTGACGAGCTGTTCGTGGCACGGCGTGGTTATGGGGCGACGCTCAACGGACGGAAGTTGCCGCAGCTTCATGAACATCACGTCCGTGACGCATTTTTGAGTATGAATGCGACGTGGGTGACTCCGAACCAACAGATTGCACCGGAAGTGTTGGCACCGATCGTCCGTGACGCTGTCGGGACACGAGCGCACGGGGCCGCCTCACTCGAACTGGCTTGGGTTGCGGCCGGACGGGTCGATGGCTATATCACGATGCGCAATATGCCGTGGGACTACGCGGCCGGAAAACTACTCGTCGAAGAAGTCGGGGGCCGCGTCGTCTCTTTATACGGTGAACCCGTCAGCTATAAAGGGAAGACATCGGTCCTCGGCGGGAGCGAGACGTTCGTCAAGGACGTCATCAAACATTACGTCATCGCCAAAAACGTGACGCCTGAAGTGAGGCCAGACCTTGCGATCGAACCGAACAAAACGTACGACCGTGTGCGTGATTTGCTCGTCTTGGCGAATCCGAACGAGGCGATGGTGCAAGCGCAATACGCACAGGGCACGACATTTGAGGCTTTACTCGGCGGGGAACTCGTCGGGGCGTATATGCTCGTCCGTCGCAGTGCGGAATCGGTCGAACTCGTCAACATCGCCGTCAAACCGGATCGTCAAAACCAAACGATCGGGCAACGGATGCTCCAAGACGCCATCCGTCGGGCGGCTAGCGGAAGTGCGAGCGAATTGCTCGTCTGCACGGGCAACTCAAGCATCGTCCAGTTACGCTTCTATCAACAAGCCGGATTCCGTTTTGCTTCTGTCGAACGCGATTATTTTTCGAACCATGGCTACGAGGCGATCGAAGAAGACGGCCTCGTGTTGCGAGACCGCATCTGCTTGACGCGAGAACTATAAAACAAGGCCCAAGGCGCTCGCCTCGGGCCTGTTCGTTATGGACGCCGGTCTGCTAGGACACGGCGGCGCAAGTTGATGCCGAAGAATGTAGCGACCGCGCTCAACGCGAGACTGCCAACGATGATGGCGGTACTCGCTTCGGCGACACCGATGCCGATACCGACAAAACCGGCGACGACGGCGATTGCGATCAAGACGAACATGAGTTGCATCGAGATTCCCCCTTTTTTTCTTGGCTCTATCCCATTGTAAGCAAAATCAGCGCAATTGGAAACGGTAACAGACTATATAACGTGACAAAGGTGGTAGCACCTGTGCTATACTCTTTAAGTTGAATACAAAGTTGAAACTTTTCAAATAAGAGAGGAATAACTACATGAATTTAAGAACTAACCTCCGTAACGTAGCCATCATCGCCCACGTTGACCATGGTAAAACAACGTTAGTCGATGAACTATTGAAACAGTCTGGTACTTTCCGGACAAACGAAATGGTAGCAGAGCGCGCCATGGACTCGAACGATATCGAACGTGAGCGCGGGATCACAATCCTCGCTAAAAACACGGCAATCGATTATAAAGATACTCGCATCAACATCGTAGATACGCCAGGACACGCCGACTTCGGTGGTGAAGTTGAGCGGATCATGCGTATGGTTGATGGCGTTATTCTTGTTGTCGATGCACGTGAGGGCTGTATGCCACAAACACGCTTTGTATTGAAGAAAGCACTTGACCAAGGACTTCGCCCAATCGTTGTCGTCAACAAAATCGACAAAGCGATGGTCCGTCCGCTCGACGTCGTCGATGAAGTCGTAGACTTGTTGATCGACCTCGGAGCAGATGAAGATCAACTTGAATTCCCTGTCGTCTATACGTCTGCAGTCAGCGGTTCAAGTTCGTTCGATCCTGATCCTGAGAAGCAAGAAGATACAATCACGCACGTACTCGATACGATTCTTGAGAACACACCGGCACCAATCGACAACTCGGATGAGCCGCTTCAGTTCCAAGTCACGATGCTCGACTACGATAACTACCTCGGTCGTATCGGAGTCGGTCGCGTCTTCCGTGGGAAAATCAAAGTCGGAGACCAAGTCTCACTTTGCAAAACGGACGGATCAATCAAACAACTTCGCGTCACGAAGTTATTCGGTTACTTCGGACTCAAGCGTGTTGAAATCGAAGAGGCTAAAGCTGGTGACTTGATCGCCATCGCGGGGATGGAAGACATCAACGTCGGTGAAACGGTCACACCGGTCGGTAAAGAAGAGCCGCTCACGCTTCTTCGCATCGATGAGCCAACGCTTCAAATGCGTTTCATGACGAACAACTCTCCATTTGCAGGACGCGAAGGCGATTTCGTGACAGCACGTAAAATCGAAGAGCGTTTGATGAAACAACTTGAGACGGACGTTTCGCTCCGTGTCGAAAACACAGACTCGCCTGACCAATGGGTCGTATCAGGACGCGGTGAACTTCACCTCGGTATCTTGATCGAGAACATGCGTCGCGAAGGGTACGAGATCCAAGTTTCAAAACCACAAGTTATCATCCGTACAGCTGAAGACGGTACGAAAATTGAGCCGTTCGAGCGCGTCATCATCGACGTACCGGAAGAGTACACAGGTTCAGTCATGGAATCGATCGGTCTCCGTAAAGGTGAACTCGCGAACATGAACACGAACGATAACGGTCAAACTCGTATGGAATTTATCGTTCCTTCACGTGGTCTCATCGGATATCGTAACGAGTTCTTGTCGGCGACACGCGGATACGGAATCTTGAACCATACGTTCGAAGAGTATCGTCCGTTCATTCCTGCTGATATCGGCGGCCGCCGCAGCGGTGTCATGGTTTGTATCGAAGCTGGTAAGTCAACGGCTTACTCAATCGGTGCACTCGAAGACCGTGGGACGATCTTCATCGAACCAGGTACAGATGTATACGAAGGCATGATCATCGGTGAGTGTAACCGTGACGTCGATCTCGCGATCAACGCCGTCAAAGGGAAACAGTTGACGAACATGCGTGCATCATCGAAAGACTCGACACAAGTCTTGAAACGTCCGCGCGTCTTCTCGCTTGAAGAGTCGCTTACGTTCTTGAACGATGACGAGTACTGCGAAATCACACCGCTCTCGATTCGACTCCGTAAAAAGGTCTTGAACAAGAACGAACGTGAAAAAGCTGACAAGCGTCGTAAACTTGGTAAAGAATAAGTAGAAAAGGGAGCGCCGAGGCGTTCCCTTTTATTTTGATTCGTGTAGAATAGACGTGTAGGAAACAAAGGGGGATTATTTGCCTTGAAAGCTTCTCAAACGATGGACATTACCCAAATCGACGTTCCGTGGATCGCCTCGCTATTAGGTGTCGGCAGTGACGCGGACGACTTTTCGGTCGGCTTTAACGCCTTGATCATCACGGTCATCTTATTGACGTTGCTCGTCTTTAAATTAGGTTTTGCCAAACAACTCGCGTGGTGGAAAGCGCTCATCGTCTACATCATTCTCGCGCTCGGAGCGGGGACGATGGCGCTCGTCTTCTTCACGTGGCCGATCCCGGAAGTATTGGTTGTCATGGCGGTCGTCCTAGCCATTTATCGGGGCCGCCTCTGGTGGAACCGCCGTCAAGACCAAGTCAATGAACCAACCTAAAAAATGGACGCCCCGTTGACGGGACGTCCATTTTTGTTACCATCTTCGCTTTTGGCGAAACGATGGATATAGGTGGAATTGGCCTGTTGCCGCACGCTCAGCCGTTCGTTCCGTAATGCGTGCATGACACTCTTGGCACATGTAAGTTTTAGCAGGTTTATTGCGAAGTCGTTTCGCTTCGAACGACCACGAATCAATCGTATCGACTTTATCACAAAGAGAGCACTTTACGCGCATGGTCTCACCTTCCTCTCCGTTGATTATAGCATGATTTCCAGATAGAAAAGCAGGGAAAGAAGTCATTAAGGGCGAATCCATTTCATATACCCGTTTAAGAAGGAGGGGAGTGCATGGCGAGTAAAGCAACGTTCGAACTTTCCCGGGCGCAACAAGAAACGTTAAACGAGATGCCGTTGACGTTTCTCGTCGCGTTTGATGAAGCGAAGCGGTGGCCGACCACCCACGCCATCAGTTGGGTGCAGGCGACCGATCGACAGACAGTCCGATTTGCCCTGATAAAAAACTCGCATCTGATTACGCTGTTGACAAGCGAAAAGACGGCGGGGCTCATCTTTTTAGAGGACGGTCTCGCTTACAGTGTGACGCTCTCGCACGTCCATGAATTTGAACCGACTGTGAAACCGGGACTGCACCTTCGCTTTTTTAAAGGTTCGGTCGAAGAAGTCCGCAACATCTCCTTTTACGGGGCGACGTTCGGGCAACCGGACATCGTCAAGACGTACGATATCGAAGCGGCGGAAAAATTGGACCGAGAAGTGAAGGAAAGCTTGAACTCTTGAACACCAACAATTTTCGAGGGGCGGCAAACTTTATGAAAAAAACGTATGTGCTCGATACGAACGTACTTCTACACGACCCACTCTCACTCTTTCAATTCGATGAGCATGACGTCGTCATCCCGGCCATCGTCCTAGAAGAACTCGATGGAAAAAAACGAAACATGGACGAGCTTGGCCGTAACGCCCGAGAAACGGCGCGTGTGCTTGACCAGCTCCGATCGACCGGCAAACTTCATGACGGGGTGCCGCTCGAGAATGGCGGCCATCTCTTTGTTGAGATCGGCCATGAACATACAGTCGACTTCCCGTTTGACGTCATGACGAATGACAACCGGATTTTGACGGTCGCACTCGGCTTGATGAAACAGTATGAGCATGATCACAACCGGAAAGTCGTCGTCGTCTCAAAAGATATACTGGTCCGTGTCAAAGCGGACGCAATCGGCATCGAAGCCGAAGATTATTTGACAGACCATATCGTCGACACGACGAATCTGTACGCCGGCTATCGAGAAATCGAGGTCGATCAGGCGATAATTGATGAATTCTATCAAGTTCGCCAGCTACCGACGTCGGCTTTTTCAAAAAACCAACTGTACCCGAACTCATTTGTCATCTTAAAGAGTAACGTTTCGAAAGCGAGCGCACTCGCGGTCGTCGATCCGTTACAACCGATCGTTCGACCGTTATCGCTCGACGCCGAACACGTCTGGGGCATTCATCCGCGGAACGTGCAACAACGAATGGCGCTCGATTTACTGCTTCGCGACGATGTTCCGTTCGTGACGCTCCTCGGGAAAGCCGGGACCGGGAAGACGCTCCTCGCTCTCGCGGCGGGGCTTGCCCTCGTCGAGGACGAACGTCGCTTTAACAAACTCGTCGTGGCGCGTCCGGTCGTGCCGATGGGCAACGACATCGGATACTTGCCGGGTGAGATGGAAGATAAGCTTCGTCCGTGGATGCAGCCGATCTATGACAATCTTGAATTCTTGTTTAATGCCAACTCGAAAGACGAGCTCGGAAATATCCTCGCCGGCATCAAATCGATTCAGCTCGAGGCGCTCACATATATTCGGGGGCGAAGTATGCCGGATCAGTTCATCATCATCGATGAAGCGCAGAACTTGACGAAGCACGAGATTAAGACGATTTTGACCCGGGTCGGGGAGAATTCGAAGATCGTTCTCGTCGGCGATCCATATCAGATCGATCATCCGTATTTAGATGAATATTCGAACGGACTCTCGTACGCCGTCGAACGGTTCAAAGGGCAAAACGTATTCGGTCACGTCCAACTCATCAAAGGCGAACGCTCGTCGCTCGCCCGGTTGGCGGCCGATTTGCTATAGAAATAGACGTCGAGCGTAAGCTCAACGTCTCAGCTTGTTGACCAACATGAATAATATTGCTCGTCTTCCGGCGGATTGCTGTCCTGCAAGAGTCGGGGTGCTATCGGACGAGCAACGCAAACGGTCGCCATCTGGCGGCCATTTGTCTTTTTTTGAGGCCTCGACAGTCGAGAGAAAAAGCCCGATTTATGTCGGGCAGACTTCAGACATAAAAAAGACGAACCAGATCGCTATTAGCGACCTGGTTCGTCAACAGCCTGAGACGGCGAGCGTGAGCGCGACGTCTATTTTGTGTTTGGGTGGAGCAAAACTTGGACGTTCGCTTTCTCAAGCAACGCGTTCGTCAACATGATCAAACCGGTCACGATGAAGAGCGCGGAGAAGCCGAAGTGGGCGACGATTTGTGAGCCGAACAACGGTCCGAGCAGGTTGCCCATGAACTGGGCCGACTGGTTGTAAGAAAAAATCCGTCCTGTCGCGTGACTCGGTGTATGTTTCCTTAGCAGCGACTGCACCGACGGCATGAGTGCCGCAGTCGCGAAACCGAGGCCGAAGCGCAACATGACGAGTTGCGTCGTCGACGTCACGAACGCCTGAGGAATCAAGAACGCAGTGTAAACGATGAGCGCCCAAAACAAAATCCGTTCCGGACCGTGCCGGTCTGACAGCCGTCCGAGATGTTGCGCGGACAGGAGGGCGGCCACCCCCGGTGCTGAAGCGACGATCCCCGCGATGAACGCGAGGGAAGTCGTGTACGGGTTCAGTTCACGGACGTACAGTGTCAACAGTGGTCCGATTGACTGCGTTGAAAACTGTATTAAAAACGTCGTCAAAAACAAGCTGAAGACGAGTTGAGGATGACGGAGCGAGGCAATGATCGACTTTGTCGAATCAAGTCGCTCGCGCGCCACCGGGACGAAATCTTCTTTCACGAACAAGAGTGTGATTAAAAACGTGACGAAGAGTGCGCTGCCGGTAAAGAGAAAAACGGGTCGAAGCCCAATCCAGTCTGCGAGCAATCCACCGATCAATGGACCGAGGAGTCCGCCGGTGATGCCACCGGTCGACAACGTGCCGAGCGCCCAGCCGCTTTTCTCTTTTGGTGTCTGTGAGATGACGAGAGTGATGCCGGCCGAGATGAATCCGGAGACGGCACCCATGATGAGTCGTAAACCGACGAGTTGATAAACGTCTTGCACGAAGCCGATCAAGAACATGACGACGGCCATTCCGAGGCTCGCCCGAATCAACATGAGCTTGCGCCCTTTCTGGTCAGCGAGTCGGCCCCAAAGCGGGGAGACGATGGCGGCCACGAGGAAAGTGGCGCCGAAAGCGACGGCGGACCAGGTGACGACGTGGTCAGGGTTGGTCACGCCGAGCTCTTCGATAAATAAGGGCAGGAACGGCAAGACGAGGCTCATCGAGGCGGCCGTCAAGAAGCTGCCGATCCAAACGATGATCAAGTTCTTTTTCCATAAAGGTATCGTAAGCGTCACGCCCTTTCTACATAGAGTATATTTCGATATCACACATGTTACACTTTGTGAAGTAAAAAGTCCAAAAAAAAAGACGAACGAGATCGCTTATAGCGACCTCGTTCGTCAACAGCCTGAGACGGCGAGCGCCTTCCTATCAGCCATCCGTTCGGACGACGATATGGTCGACCTGACGAATGATTTGGTTGTTGTAGAGTGCATAGACCGGTCCGTCAGCCAACACTTTTCCATCTTGTGAAAACTGAAGATAAATCGAACCGACTTCGGCGAGCGGGATCGTCAATACCGTCTCCCCATAAAAGCTGACGTGCGTCGCCGTATTGAGCGGCTCGGCATTTTGGAGAAATGGTGCGAACGGCATCGCGAACGAGTCACGAAGCGCAGCGTCTTTATCGGCCCGCGACATCGGCTTATTGTGGTCGACGCGCGTCCCTAGTGTCAATCCGTCGTCCCATGCCTTCCCCATTTTGGCATAGTAAGCGTCTGAATCATTCTCGACGGCTTGGTCGAGTTCTTCGACTTTGCGTTTACGTTCGTCAAAAATCCATACGGTCGGGTCAATCGTCAGCGCGTGACGGACCGCTCCATCTAACGGAAAAATCATTGATACTCCCCCTTAACTAGCGATACAATGTATATTATACAGCTCTTCCGTGCAAAAAGGAAAACTGCGAGAAACACGCTTTGAATCTAGACTGTTCATTGAATTATGATGAAATATAATGTACAGTTGAGTTATGACAAACAGTCTGTCATTGTACGGAGGAGGGGTCGTAGTGGCGACAAATTTGGCTGCAGTCCAACGGGAACAGGCGCTTCACTTGCTTGAAGCAGATGCTGAAAAAATCCGTTGCTTGATTGAAGTGCAATTAGAAAACTTGAAAATGCCGAAGTGCCCGCTTTATGAAGAGGTACTTGATACACATATGTTCGGTCTGTCGCGCCAAATCGATTTTGCGGTCCGGCTTGGACTTATTTCAGATGTCGAAGGCAAGCAACTGATCGATTCATTGGAACAAAAGTTATCCGCGCTCGCGGAAGCTTCAGAATTATGAACCTTATACTCAAACTGTGCAGGCGGCGCTGTTTGAGTATTTTTTTATAACGGGTTGCGGATTGCTGTACATAAGGAAGTGAAAACATGAAAACTCGGTTTCGGTACTTTGATTTCTCACTGTTCATTGCGGTGCTCTTGCTCGTTGGGATCAGCTCGATCATGATTTACAGCGCCAGTGTTTGGAATCGTGGTGATTACGCGAACAGTAGCTTGTTTTATCGGCAACTGTTCTATGCAGGGTTTGGGATTGTCGTCTATTTGATCGCGACGATGTTCCGGTATGAAAACTTCCGCAAAAAGAACGTGTTGCGAAGCCTGTATGCGCTCTCGGTCATTCTATTGTTTGTCACTTGGGCGATGCCACCGCTGAACGGTGCCCGGGCTTGGCTCATCATCGGCGGTTTCACGATCCAGCCAATCGAAATCGCCAAGTTCGTGTTAATTTTATTGCTCGCTAACTACTACCATCAGTTATGGAATCGTGAACTGACAGGATGGCCGGGCCGAATCGGCCGCACGGCGATCGAACAGAAAAAGCTACGCGCCCAAATCGGGGCCTTTTTCGTCATCCCGGGCTTGTTCTACTTTTTTCCGTATGCCTTCGTCATAAATGGACAGCCTGACCATGGCGGATTGTTCGTCTTAGGGGTGATTATGTTCATGATGTGGTTAGCTGCCGGGGCCCCACTTCGCATCATCATCCCGGTGATTATTGCTGGAATTGGTTTTGTTTATGCTATGTATACGTTTGTTTTCACAGAAAACCAAGTTAGTCGGATTAACGTCGTCTTCAATCCATTCATGGACCCAGAAGGCTACGGGCACCAACTTCTCATGTCGATCATCTCGATCGTGCATGGGGGATTGACCGGCGTCGGACTTGGGAATAGTTATCAAAAGTATGGCTATTTGCCGGAGCCGGAGACGGACTATATCATGTCGATCATCGCCGAAGAACTTGGCTTTATCGGCGTACTCGTCGTCTTGGTGTTGCTCTTTTTCATCGCGTTCCGGGCAGTAAATATCGCCAACCATACCGACAACCATTTTGCGATGTTCGTCTCGTTCGGGATTGCCGCGCAAATCATGGTCCAAACCGGAATCAATATCGGGGCGATGTCGGGCTGGTTCCCGGGTACGGGTGTGACGCTTCCACTCGTCAGTTACGGCGGCACGTCGCTGATCATGACGATGGGAATTCTCGGTGTGCTCAGCAGTATCTCGATGCGTAACCGTCACCGAGAGGCGACACGCCGCGCGGGAATTCGCGAAAAATCAGAAGAAAACGTTCAAAATGCATCACTACATGTAGTAAGGTAAAGATGTATATGTAAACGATTTCCAAAATGGGGGGATTTAGGTTGAAATCAATTAGCAAATTGCTTGTAGCCAACCGTGGAGAGATTGCCATTCGTGTATTTAGGGCAGCCTCAGAATTAGGAATGCGTACTGTCGCCATCTATTCGCAAGAGGATAGTGGATCGTTACATCGTTTTAAAGCCGATGAAGCGTATTTGATCGGTCTCAACAAGAAACCGATCGACGCCTATCTCGACATTGAAGACGTCATTCGAATCGCGAAGCAATCGGGGAGTGACGCGATTCACCCGGGTTACGGTTTCTTATCGGAAAACATTGAACTAGCTCGTCGTTGCCGCGAAGAAGGCATCATCTTCGTCGGACCGGACGAATCTCACTTGCACGCGTTCGGAGATAAAGTTCGGGCTCGTCAAAACGCAATTGCAGCCGGGCTACCGGTCATTCCAGGCTCGAACGGTCCATTGACTTCGTACGAAGACGCGCTCGACTTTGCGAACGTGCATGGTTTCCCGCTCATGGTCAAAGCCTCAATGGGCGGCGGCGGACGCGGTATGCGCGTCATCCGGACCGAGGCCGAGATGAAAGATTTGATTGAACGTGCCAAGTCAGAGGCGAAGCAAGCGTTCGGCTCAGACGAAGTGTACATAGAAAAACTAGTTGAACGTCCGAAGCATATCGAGGTGCAAATTCTCGGGGATGATCACGGGAACATCATCCATTTGTTTGAGCGTGACTGCTCGGTTCAACGTCGTCACCAGAAAGTCGTCGAAGTCGCACCGTGTGTGACGTTGTCGGAGGCGTCTCGTCAAGCAATCTGTGACGCGGCGGTTCAAGTGATGCGTCACGTCGGCTATGTGAACGCCGGGACGGTCGAGTTCCTCGTCACTGAGGATGAGTCGTTCTACTTCATCGAGGTCAACCCACGGATCCAAGTCGAACATACGATCACGGAGATGGTTACCGGGTTCGATATCGTCCAAACACAGCTCATGATCGCCCAAGGCGAGTCGCTTCACGGTGACGTGATTCACATGCCGAAGCAAGAAGATATCAAACTGCTCGGCTATGCGATCCAATCCCGTGTCACGTCGGAAGACCCGGCTAACAACTTCATGCCGGACACAGGGAAAATCATGGCGTATCGTTCGCCAGGCGGTTTTGGGGTTCGTCTCGACGGCGGGAACGCCTACGTCGGGTCTGAAATCTCGCCGTACTACGACTCGCTCCTCGTCAAGCTGTCGACGCACGGGATGACGTTCGAACAAGCGGCAGCGAAGATGGTCCGTAACTTGAACGAGTTCCGGATTCGCGGCATCAAGACGAACATTCCGTTTTTGATCAACGTCATGAAGCACCAAAACTTTATTAGCGGGGACTATAGTACATCGTTCATCGATGATACACCCGAACTGTTCGTCTTCCCGAAACGGAAAGACCGAGGGACGAAACTCCTCAACTATATCGGGGACGTCACCGTCAACGGATTCCCGGGTGTCGGCTTGAAAGATAAGCCGATCAGCCGCTCGGTCCGAATCCCGCAAAATCTTCCGGCCGAAGCGAAGCCGGGGGCGAAACAAATCCTGACAGAACTCGGTCCAGACGGTTTGGCTGACTGGATCAAACGTCAACCAGAGCTGCTCTTGACGGATACGACGATGCGAGACGCCCACCAGTCGCTCCTCGCGACACGGATGCGGACGCAAGACATCTTGAATATCGCCGAGCCGACGAGTAAACTCATGCCAGAACTGTTCTCGGTCGAGGCGTGGGGCGGGGCAACGTTTGACGTCGCCTACCGTTTCCTCTCGGAAGACCCGTGGGTACGTCTCATGCGCCTTCGTGAGAAAATGCCGAACGTCTTGATTCAAATGCTCCTTCGCGGTGCCAACGCCGTCGGGTATAAAAACTATGCTGACAACGTCATCGAGAAGTTCGTCCACGAGGCGGCTTATGCCGGCGTCGACATCTTCCGAATCTTCGACAGCTTGAACAACATTGAATCGATTAAACTCGCGATCGACGCGACGCTGCCGACAGGGAAAGTCGCAGAAGCGGCAATCTGTTACACCGGTGACTTGTATGACGGAAACCGTCCGAAGTATCACTTGCCGTACTACGTCGATCTCGCCAAGCAGCTCGAAGCGAGCGGAGCTCATATTCTTGCGATCAAAGATATGGCTGGCCTCTTAAAACCTGAATCGGCGTATGCGCTCGTGTCGGCACTGAAAGACGCCGTCGACTTGCCGATTCATTTGCACACGCACGACGCTTCGGGGAATGGGATCTTCACTTACGCACGGGCGACTGATGCGGGCGTCGATATCGTCGACGTCGCAGCGAGCTCGATGTCGGGTATGACGTCGCAGCCTTCAGGTGGAAGTTTGATTTACGCACTCGACCATCACGAACGCCAGCCGAAGATCGATGCGAAGCACTACGAAGTCATCAGTGACTACTGGCAAGACGTGCGTCATAACTATGAACCGTTCGAAAGTGACATGCGTGCATCGAATCCATCGGTGTATGAGCATGAGATGCCGGGCGGACAGTATTCGAACTTGCAGCAACAAGCGAAAGCGGTCGGTCTCGGTGACCGCTGGAGTGAAGTGAAGTCGATGTACGCCCGCGTCAACATGTTGTTCGGCGATATCGTCAAAGTGACCCCGTCGTCTAAAGTCGTAGGGGACATGGCACTCTTCATGGTCCAACATAACTTGAGCGAACAGGACGTCATCGAACGAGGAAATCAACTCGATTTCCCAGACTCGGTTGTCGAGATGATGCGCGGTGAGCTCGGGTCGCCTCCAGGAGGGTTCCCGAAAGACGTCCAACAAGCGATTCTCAAAGGTGAGGCGCCGCTCGAGGTCCGTCCGGGTAAACTGATCAAGCCGTACGACTTTGAAGCGGCTCAAACGAAGTTATTTGAGAAGCTCGAACGTCCGGTGACGGACTTTGAACTGCTCGCGAACGCGCTTTATCCGAAAGTGTTCGAGGACTATGTGACCCATACGAACACGTACGGTGACGTCTCGGTGCTTGACACGTTGACGTTCTTCTATGGATTGAACGTCGGCGAAACGATTCAAGTCGAAATCGAGACAGGGAAGACGCTCATCATCAAGCTCGTTCAAGTGAGCGCTGCGAACGAAGACGGAATCCGCCTCGTCTCGTATGAGATGAACGGCGTACCACGTGAAATCGAGATTAAAGACGTCAACGTGAAGTCGGCGACGACGAGCCGACCGAAAGTGGAACGCTCGAATTCGAAACAAGTCGGGGCCTCGATGCCAGGTTCGGTCTTGAAAGTACTCGTCGAACCAGGAAGCCGAGTGCACCGTGGGGAGCAACTTCTCGTCACTGAGGCGATGAAGATGGAGACGACGATCCAAGCCGCACAAGACGGTGAGATTAAAGCGATCCATATTAAAGAAGGCGACACAATCCAAAGTGACGACTTGTTGATTGAATTTGTATAATCAAAAGAAGCATAGCCAAGCTATGCTTCTTTTTTAGATAGGGAGTGGGAAAGATGAGACGAGTATGTTGGTTCCGGTCAGATTTTCGATTAAGTGACAACCATATGTTACACCGGGTCTTGAAAGACGCCGCCGATGACGATGACATCGAGTTCGTCTTTTGGCTCAATCCGAAATACTGCGAGCCGTTCGAGACGAGACACGATTATTTTTTCGCGACGATGAAGCAGTTCATGCAGGAGCTCGCCGATCAAGAGATCGGGCTTCGCACCATTGTTGCCGACTCAGCGGAAGCGTTTGTCGAGCAGCTCGGACGACCCGACGCGCTTTATTTTAACGCTGAGTATGTCGAGCCGTTCAAACAACGTGACGATGCGGTCATCGAAGCGCTCGGGGGAGACGTGTTAGTCATCCGTTTACTCGACCGTCATTTATTCGCCCCGAACGCGTTCACGAAAAAAGACGGTACTCCGTATAAAGTGTATACGCCATTCAAAAAAGCGGTGTACGCCGAGACGCCGCCACAACCGTACGACGTCGACGTCGCTCGATTGAAACAACTCGCGACGAAGCAACATGAACTGCCTGATGAATTGAAACAGCAGTTTGACCGGTGTGAACGTTCGTGGAAAGCGCTCGGAGAGGAAGCGGCTATGAAACGGTTACGCGATTTTGTGGAACACCGGGTGACGAGTTACGCTGAAGACCGTGACATCCCGGCGATCGCCGGGACGAGCCGGCTGTCACCGTATTTACGGACCGGTGTGTTGTCGATTCGTACGGTCACAGCAGCCGTCCTCGAGGCGCGGCAGTCAACAGGACGTGACACGTATTACGATGAGTTATTGTGGCGCGAGTTCTACTATATGATCATGGTCCAGTTTCCGGGACTGAAAGACCGGCCGTTCAACGATAAATATAAACATCTCGACTGGGAAGACAATGACGATCAGTTTGAGAAATGGTGCCGTGGCGAGACCGGGTATCCGATCGTCGACGCGGCGATGCGTCAATTGAACGAGACCGGTTGGATGCACAACCGGCTCCGGATGATCGTCGCTTCGTTTTTGACGAAACATCTGTTGATCGACTGGCGCAAAGGCGAGCGCTACTTCGAACGGAAGTTGATCGACTACGAGGCCGCCTCGAACATCGGCGGATGGCAATGGGCCGCTTCGGTCGGAACGGACGCCGTGCCGTATTTCCGGATCTTTAATCCGACGATCCAGTCGGAGAAGTTCGACGCGGACGGGACGTTTATCCGCAAATATGTAACCGAGTTGGCTGACGTTGACAGGAAAGCGATCCATTTCCCGGACCCGTCAGATCGGGACGGTTATATCGAACCGATCGTCGATCATAAGGCGGCGCGTGCAAGGGCGCTCGAGCGGTTCAAGGACGCACAGTGACAAATAGGCATACAAAAAGGAGCGGTCGCCCGCTCCTTTTTGTGATTCGTGATTTAGTTTGATTCGTCAGACCGTTTCTTTTCGAGCTGCGTCTACCGCTCGATTGGTGCTTCGATACGCATGGTACGCCAAGTACGAGATGATCCCGAAGTAGCACGTGATCAAGAACGCGTGCAAGAGCGGTACGTATGTGGCGTGGCCGCCAAGGACGATCCATGCACCCGTGCCGACTTGAAGCATGATGAAGAATAGTGAGGCCCACATGCCCCGTTCGACGAGACGGTTCGTTTCGCGTCGGGCCAAATAAAGGACGTAGAGCGTGTAGAAGACGAGGAGTGCCGCCATGATGCGATGCCCCATTTGAACGTATGATTCGAACGTCCACACGTTTTGCTCACAGATCGGCCAACCGACACAGGCGTATGTCGCACCGAGGTGTCTGACGTAAGCTCCTGTGTAGACGACGACCATCGTGTAAATCGTCAACCCGTACAAGTGAATCTTTAGTTTTTCGGATACGGCTTTGTGTACCCGTTCACCTTCGAATAAAAGAATCGTCAGGATGAGTAAGGACGCGAACGAGACGAGCGAGATCCCGAAATGGAGCGCGAGAATCGCGTCCGACTGTTGCCAGATGACGGCTCCGGCGCCGATGATCGATTGAATCAACATGAAAATGAACGCTAGGAACGCGAACACTTTGACATCGAATCGATTTTTGACGACCGTGAACGTCCAAATCGTCAAGGCGATGATAAGGAGTCCCTCAATCCCTGACACGACGCGGTGACTGTATTCGATCATCGTCTCGACGCTCGGGTTCGTCGGGATCAGTTTCCCGTGACAGAGCGGCCAGTCCGTCCCGCAACCGTCACCTGAGTCGGTTTTCGTAACAGTACCGCCCATGATCAAGACGAGCATCATACCGAGGGTGACGAGGCTTGAGAATAGTGCGAGTTTTTTATGCATTCGTTTCCACCTGCTTTTTGAGAAAAATCACTAGAATTGTGCCTTGTATGTTTTTATTTTTTTCGCCATACTTATTATACGGCTTTAGTCCGGAAAAACGAAACGGAAAAGCTTGCAATCGCTATCAAAATCGTTATCCTAGTATTAGTACAGGAATTTTACTGTGACAATTATCACACGTTCGCCATAAAAAACTCGCTATTTTACAAGCATAAACGACGTATTCTTTTTGAAAATATGGTATCTTTGTAATGAGTTAGGTGTACTTTGTTCATATTGTGTTTTTTCTGTGAAAAGAATACGAGGATTTCGTGATTATGTGGGGGGGTCAGCATGACAAAAGTCAACCCGGGAACAGTGGCAGAAGTAGACTATACAGAATCAGCCGCCTCGTTCCGTGACTATGTTGCTTTGGCAAAAATGGGAATCGTACGCGCTAACCTTTTGTTAGTGTTCGCTGGTTTCTTTGTGGCAACAACATACCAGAGTGATACGCCAGTGCTTTATTTGTTTGAAGTTTGGCCACAGCTCTTATTAACGATGTTAGGAAGCGCGCTCGTCATTTCCGGGAGTTGTTACCTAAACAACTTCGTGGACCGTGATATCGACTACTTGATGGGACGTACAGACAATCGACCGAGTGTCACCGGTAAAATTTCAGGGGAGCGCATTTTACTTCTCGGACTTACGCAACTTGCGGTCGGGACATTGCTTTTATTGATCGTGTCTTACGTAGCAGCAGTCTTCGGTTTAATCGGGGCATTTTTTTATGTCGTCATTTATACGATGTGGCTAAAACGGACACATACGTTGAACACGGTCGTTGGCAGTATTTCCGGAGCGGTTCCACCGCTGATCGGATGGGCCGCGATTGACCCGGCGCTTCATATCGACGCCTGGCTTATGTTCCTCGTCATGTTCTTGTGGCAACCGCCACACTTTCTCGCGCTCGCGATGCGACGCGTCGAGGAATACCGGGCGGCAGGAATTCCGATGCTGCCCGTTGTAAACGGCTTCGCGATCACCAAGCGGCAAATCATTTGGTGGATTGCGACGCTCATTCCAGCATCGCTCTTGTTTATGCATTACGGTACGGTCTACGTGATCATTGCGGCCGGTCTTGGGGGCTACTGGTTATATCTCGGTTTGAAAGGATTTAAAGCCGAAGATGAGATCAAGTGGGCTAACAAAATGTTCTTTTATTCATTAATTTATTTAGTCGTGTGGATTGTCGCGCTGGTATTGACGGCACTTTGGTAATCGCACTCACTATATAGAAACCATTGCACATCATTTTGGGAGAAAGTGGGGATTGTTGTGAAATCATTTAAGAAGCTTCTGTTTGGCATCGTCCCGATGATGATGTTCGCGCTGCTATTGTCAGGGTGCGGCGTAGAGGGATTGTCTGCATTGAAGCCGATGGGAGAAGGCGCTGAAATTCAGCTCCGGATCATTCTCATCAGTTTGGCAATCATGCTCTTTGTACTTGTCATCGTAACGGTCATTTACGTGTACGTGCTCATGAAATTCCGTCGGAAAGATGAATCGATTCCGAAGCAAGTGGAAGGTAGCAGCACGCTCGAGATGATTTGGACAGTCGTTCCAATCATCTTGCTCATCATTCTCGCTGTTCCGACAATCACAACGACTGTCGAGCTCGCGAAAGCGAAAGAAGCGAAAAAAGAAGAAGAAATTAACGTTACAGCCAACCTGTATTGGTGGGAGTTCGAATATCCGAACGCTGGTGTTGTCACAGGACAAGAACTTGTCATCCCGGTCGGTAAACGGGTCGGCATCAACTTGACATCAAAAGACGTCATTCACTCGTTCTGGGTACCGGCTTTGTCTGGTAAGACGGATACGAACCCAGGGTTAGATAACGAGATGTGGTTGCATGCGAACGAAGCAGGTACGTTCTACGGTAAGTGTGCCGAGCTTTGTGGACCATCGCACGCGCTCATGGACTTTAAAGTCATCGCCCTCGAGCAAGCTGATTACGATCAGTGGCTCGAAGACATGAAAGCGAAGCAAGACGAAAATACAGAAAAACTTGTCGCTGACAACCAAAACTTGACGACAGGTGAGCAAGTGTACGTCGAAAGCTGCTTGAGCTGCCACGGTGGCGGTAAAGTCGCGCCTAGCTTGACGAACTTCGGTGACCGCGAGTGGTTGGCGGGTTACCTCGAAAACAACGAAGAAAAATTGAAAGAATGGATTCGTGATCCACAAGCATTAAAACAAGGCGCGCTCATGCCTGGCTTCAGTGAAGGCCAAATCAGTGATGAAGAGTTAGATGCACTCGTTGACTTCTTGTACGATCAGAAGATTGACTAACGGGAAAAGGGGGATTTCACGTGGCACAGACCACTGCTATGCAGCAACCGCGTAAATACAATGGCATCATGGATTGGGTTACGACGGTTGACCACAAAAAAATCGGTATTTTGTATTTGTTCTCAGGAATCTTCTTCCTCCTTCTCGGTGGAATTGAAGCGTTACTTATTCGTTGGCAACTCGTCCGTCCGATGAACGATTTCGTCAGCGGCGAAGTGTTCAACCAGTTGATCACGATGCACGGGACGACGATGATCTTCCTTGCGGCGATGCCGATGCTATTCGGTTTCATGAACGCCGTCGTGCCGCTTCAAATCGGGGCGCGCGACGTCGCGTTCCCGTTCATTAACTCGCTCGGTTTTTGGTTGTTCTTCTTCGGTGGACTCATGTTGAACCTTAGCTGGTTCTTCGGCGCTGCACCGAACGCGGGTTGGACGGCTTACGCGCCGCTCTCGACGCAACCGGAAGCGACAGGGGTCGACTTCTACGCCCTCGGTCTTCAAATCTCAGGGTTCGGTTCACTCATGGCCGGGATTAACTTCCTCGTCACGATTTTGAACATGCGGGCACCAGGCATGAAACTCATGCGGATGCCGCTCTTCACTTGGACGACGTTCGTCGCTTCGGCGTTGATCGTCTTCGCGTTCCCGCCGCTTACAGTCGGCTTGTTCATGTTGATGTTCGAGCGTCTGTTCGGTGCCGTTTACTTCAATCCGGCAATGGGCGGTAACGTTGTCATTTGGGAACACCTCTTCTGGATCTTCGGTCACCCAGAAGTTTACATTTTGATTTTGCCGGCGTTCGGTATTTTCTCGGAAATCATTCCGACGTTTGCCCGTAAACGCTTGTTCGGTTACACGACGATGGTATTCGCTACGATGCTCATCGGGTTCCTTGGCTTCATGGTTTGGGTTCACCACATGTTCACGGTCGGTCTTGGACCGGTCGCAAACTCGATCTTTGCCGTCGCGACAATGGCTATCGCCGTTCCGACAGGGGTCAAAATCTTCAACTGGCTGTTCACACTTTGGGGTGGGCAGATCAAGTTCAACGTCGCGATGCTTTACTCGGTGGCGTTCATCCCATCGTTCCTCGTCGGAGGGATGACAGGGGTTATGCTCTCGGTCGCACCGGCTGACTATCAGTACCACGATAGTTACTTCGTTGTCGCCCACTTCCACTACGTAATCGTCGGTGGGGTCGTCTATGGTCTTTTCGCAGGACTTTACTACTGGTTCCCGCTCATGTTCGGCAAAGCGCTCTCTGAGAAGCTTGGCTACTGGCAGTTCTGGTTGTTCTTCATCGGGTTCCACTTGACGTTCTTCCCGCAACATTTCCTCGGATTGTTCGGAATGCCACGCCGCGTCTTCACATACTTGCCGAATCAAGGGTTTGAGACGTTGAACTTGCTGTCGACGATCGGTGCCTTCTTCATGGGTGTGTCGACGATCATCTTGCTCATCGCAGTCGTCAAGGCGTTCTTGTCGAAAGAAGTCGTCAAACCTGACCATTGGGAAGACGGACGTACGCTCGAGTGGACACTTCCTGTGCCGACTCCAGAGTACAACTTTGCACAAACGCCGCTCGTCAAAGGGTTGGATACGTTCTGGCTCGAGAAGATGGCGGGTAATAAACGGGTTTCTGTCGCTGAACCAGTGTCAGACATCCATATGCCGAATAACTCATTGATCCCGTTCTTCATGTCACTCGGGTTATTCATCGCTGGACTTGGCGCGATTTTCCAAATGGACAACGCGGTTGTCGGTTGGTCACTGATCGTCATCGGTTTACTCATCACGTTCGTGTCGATGTTCCTCCGTTCATGGATCGACGACCACGGATTCTACATTCCAAAATCACAAATCGAAGCGGATTTGAAAGCGATTCGTGAGAAAGGAGAGCAATAAATGGCACATGCAGTTGAAAAACACCCAGTGACCGGTATTCCGGCCAATCCAGAGAAAGCCACACTGGAAGGGAAGAATAAATATGTGGCCTTCTGGTTCTTCCTTGGAGGAGAGACCGTTCTCTTCGCCTCGTTGTTTGGAACGTACGTCGGGCTTCTAAATTCTGGTGCACCAGAGGAACTTCGCTCGTACAATATCTTTGAAATGGGGCTCGTCTTCTTGATGACGATGCTCCTCCTCACGAGCTCGCTCACGAGCGTGCTCGCGATGATGAACATGAAAGCGAACAATCCAGGTCGAATGAAGTTTTGGTTGATCGTGACGCTTCTTCTCGGAGCAGGGTTCTTAGGGGCTGAGATTTACGAGTTCATCCACTACTACCATATCGGTCACACGTTCACGTCGAGTGCGTTCGGTTCTGCGTTCTACACGCTCGTCGGATTCCACGGCGCTCACGTCACGTTCGGTCTCCTTTGGATCACGACGCTGTTGATTCGCAACTGGAACCGTCCGATCGATGTCTACAACGCACCGAAGTTCTACGTGTCGAGTTTGTATTGGCACTTCATCGACGTTGTTTGGGTCTTCATTTTCTCGATCGTCTATCTCTTAGGGATGGTGAGCTGACATGGAAAAAAATCCAATGAACGAAACACACAAACAGTTAGAGCTTGAAGTGAAGGCAGAGTCGAGACGCGAGTATCAACTTCAGTTGATCAGTTTCGCGATGATGATTTTGCTCACGTTTGTCGCGTTCGGCGCGGTCTACGCGGAGCTCATGCCGGTATGGGCAGCGGGTGGCTTCTTGATCATCCTCGCCATCATCCAAGTGTTCTTGCAGTTGTACATCTTCATGCATATGAACAACCGTGGCAACACGTGGATCGTCGGAATGATGTGGCTTGGTATTTTCGTAGCCATCATCACTGTCGCGGCACTTCGTTTGCTCATTTGGTAAAAATGTGACAAAGGATTGAACATCTGTGGAAACATAGATGATTCAGTCCTTTTTGCTTTACTTCAAAAATAAAGGAATAGTAATCTTGAAGTGAACGGTTTCATTGGTTTGGGAGAGAAAGAAAAGGGGTGAAGGGATGCTCTGGAATACATCAGAGCTACTCAAACAGTTCGATTGGATAACACTTTGGAGTCCATTGTTCGGATTGTTGATGGTAGGGTTGTACGTCCTCTATGCGTTCGTCACAGAGAGAATGGCGAAACGAGGGTACGAGTCGACCACGTTGCTACAAAAGTTCAGCATGTTGTTTGCGATCGTTCTCTATTACATCGGATTTGGTAGTCCAGTCGATGTGCTCGCGCACATTATCTTCTCGGTGCATATGTTGCAGATGGTGCTCGTCTACGTGTTAGCGCCGGCGCTCGTCATTTACGGATTGCCGTATTGGGTATTTGAAAAATTATTTAGTTATAAAGTAATCGGGCCGACGCTCAAGTTTATGACGAAACCGCTGATCGCGCTCGTGTTGTTCAACGCGTTATTTACGTTTTACCACATGCCATTCATCTTTGATTACGTGTTAACGAACTATGGGGTGCATCGCATCTTTCACGGGGCTCTCGTCGTCTTCAGTTTGACGATGTGGTATCCGGTCATCGCCCCATTCCTCTCCGATGAAGAAGAGGGGATGTCCGATTTGAAACGGATGGTGTACATCATCGCAAATGGTGTTTTGCTAACGCCTGCTTGTGCGTTCATCATCTTCAGTCAAGGAATTCTCTATAACGCCTATACGGACGTTGAGACGTTCGCGACGGTGCTCGGATACTGTATGCCGAACGGAGACGTATCCGGTCTCGACTTAAACGCCTTGATGGGTGCGACGAACAGCGCCCTCGAAGACCAGCGCTTCGGCGGGGTATTGATGAAGCTTGGTCAGGAAGTCGTGTACGGTTTCTTCTTCGGCTGGACGTTCTTCGGTTGGGTACGCCGGACGAAATCGCTCGCGCTTGACGAAGGCATGTCATTCACACCGAACGAACCGAAAGAGAAAAAATGAACTAAGTCAAAGGGGAAACATCGATGAACTATCTTGCCTTAATTAGTGTGACATTCATTGTAATCAGTGCGATTTTGGTCGCCATCGGCTGGACGATTATCGCGCGCGACCGCCGCAATATTGAAAAGCATAAGAAAGTCATGACAGCAGCTGCCGTCGCGGCGACAACGTTCTTTATCCTTTACGTCTCGCGGACGATCTTTGTTGGGAATACAGCATTTGGAGGTCCGGACTCGGTGAAGCCGTACTATCTCGCTTTCATGATTTTCCACATCATCCTGGCGACGACAGGTGGTATCCTCGGATTGATCACACTCTATCTTGGCTATAAAAACAAGATCGAGAAACATCGTAAAATCGGACCGAAAGCATCAGTCGTCTGGTTTTTCACAGCCATTACAGGTGTGATGGTCTATGTTCTTCTCTATGTGGCGTTTGAACCGGGTGAGACGACGAACGTCTTCCGGGCCATCATTGGAGGATGACCGAAGAGAGGGGGATGAGCATGAAACGAAATAGTTACTTGACGGTCGGGTTGACGGTCGTCATTTTGATTGCTATCGGAGTGGGCTCGTATTTTCTCTTCTTCAAAGAAGATGATTTGCCGGTCATCCAAGAGCCGACCCCGTTCACGTTGACGAACGCGCTCGATGGCCAACCGTATGACTCAGATAACGGAAAAGTCAAAATCGTCACGTTCTTTTATACGAACTGTCCGGACATTTGTCCGCTCACGCTACGCGACTTCATGAAACTCGAGCAAGACTTGAAGGCGAACGACTTGTACGGCACTGACGTCGAACTCGTCGCCATCACGGTCGACCCGGAAGTCGATACGATCCCGGTACTTGAGAACTACGGAGCGGCGTTCCAAGCTGAGCCAACTGGATGGAAGATGTTGACCGGTGACAAAGCCGACATCGACCGGATCACCCGTCAGCTTCAGTTCTATTATTCGAAAGCGAATAGTGGACTTGTCACCCACGCGACGACGATGTATATCATCGACCGTCACCATGATGTTCGTGCAGTCGCGCAAATGGCGACGACAGGAGAAAAACCCGTCGACATCGAAACCATTATGGAGGACGTGTTGGTGCTCGTTGCAGAAAAGGAGTGAAGAAGATGAACGATACGATGGCTGTCATCGGAAACGATTATTCATACGGAGATGTGACGATTGCAGAGCGGGCGATCGAGGATTTGATTGCGTGCAGCGCGATCGAATTCGGGTTGCGCGAAGTGAAAGTCGTGTCGCTCTCGAAAGAGCGGTACGATTATCTACTGATCGCACCCGTCTCGCTTAGCGAGGCAGAGCGGTTGTACCGTTACGTCCGCGACCAGTTCGATCTATTGCTCGGACAAGTCGACGTGACACTCAATGTGATTGCAAGTCGTTAAGCGTATGTAAAAATGGAGAACCCACAGCGGGTTCTCCATTTTTGTTGAGTGGCCAAAAGAAAAACCCCTTCGTTTAGAGGGGTTTGACTTCTAATGTTTCCGCAAGAGCCGCGAGACGACGCTCACAGTCGCGAACGATTTCTTCTGGGAACTCTTCATCGTACTCGACGCCGTGCGGGTAGTAATGTTTCCCGAGGATCGGTGTTATCATTTTCACGACTGCGTGACGGTCCTCGATTTGGCCTTCAATCGCATAAACCGGCAAGCGCAGGTAAAACGTCTCGCCCGTCGATTGCTTCTCGTACTTCATATCATACGTCGCACGCTCATAGTCCCAAGCGCCTTCACGGATGAAATGATGATGATCCATGATCGTCTCGAGCAAACCGAAGCGGATCTCTTTTCCCTCGATGTGGAACTGCTCAAATTTCATCATAATCCCCCTTTTCCCTAATAAACCTCATATGTCATCATATCATATTCGAAAACGTTCTTGGAATAACGTGTGTTCAAATTGTGAAAAAAAGATGAACGGTCAAGACATCGTTTCGAGATACCCCGCAATCTTGTCGGTAAGTCTCACGCCGAGCGGCATCAATCCTTCTGAACCGAAGAAGACGTTGAATTCCAAGATGTAAAAATTATCCCCTGAGACGATGACGTCGAACGCGGCGTGATTGATGTGAAGCGTCTTCGCGATCGAGAGCACTTCTTCCACGACGTGACCTGGGATATCGTCATACGAGAAGTGGGCACCTTGGGCGACGTTGTTTAAAAAGGCCTCACTGACGCGCCAATAAGAACCGACGACTTCTTCGCCGATGACGATGATGCGCAGGTCACGGTCGTTCGGGATGAACTGTTGGACGTAAAACGTCTCGTGTTTGTCGACGTATTCGAGCCATTCTTGTTCATTTTTAATGAGCCAGACGCCTTGACCCATCGAGGACTTGGCGGTCTTGGCGACGAACGGGTATTCGAACTCTTCAAGGACGCGTTCGATCGTGTACGGGTTCTTCCCGTAAATTAACGTCTTCGGGATGCGATGCGGGAACGTCGCTGTGAAAGCGCGTGTCATCTCGATTTTATCGTGCCCGAGGTGGTACGTCGCCGGAGACGGGAAGATTGGTTTGTTCAATCCGTAAATGATCGAGTTGACCATCCAGTACTCCGGGAAGAGGACGAGATCGGCCGCCCGGACTTTATCGAGTTGATCATAATAATATTCTGGTTTCGCATAGTCGGTTTTCATACCGGCCGAGCGAATCATGTTAAACGAGACTTTTTTCATCGTACACCGCACGAAGCGGTGGTTCACTTCCTTTCTGCATTTACGTCACGTTCAATTATAAGTCCGATTGCTCACAGAGGGAATCAATTGTGGTAAAATCATGTCAGAAAGGGTGAAAGCCATGATTATTACTGAACAGACGATTGATTTGCTCGATCAAACAGAAGCATTGACTGCCTTGATCGAGACGAGCGAATCGTTCCAAACATATATCGCGACAAAACAAGCTCGCGCTCGCTCGAAAGAAGCCCAGGAAGTCGAACGGGAATTTTTACGAATGAAAGAAGATTATGAGTACGTGCAACGGTTCGGGAAACATCACCCGGATCACGATCGTATTAAAAAAGAGATGCATCTCGTGAAGCGTCGTCTCGACGTGCAACCGGAAGTGGCCGCCTTCAAAAAGGCGGAACGTAACTTAGATAAGTTACTCGGAGAAGTGAGTGAGCTGTTGGCGTTCTCGGTATCTCCAAAAATCAAAGTGCCTACCGGCAACCCGTTCTTCGATGAGGGTGGCTGTTCCGGTGGCGGAAGCTGTGGCGGAGGAGGCGGAAGTTGTGGATGTGCTGGCTGAATCATTCGAGTTAAAAGGTCGAATCGGACTCGTCGTTTACGTGCAGTCGCTCAAACAAGTGAAAGCGCTACGTCGCTACGCAAACTTATATTACGTCTCGAAGCGTGAGAAGTACGCCTTTTTATATACGGACTTAGAAGACCATGAGACGATCATCGAGAAAATCAGTGCCTTGCCATTCGTCGACGCGGTCGTTCGGAGCGAACGGCCTTTCATTGCCGAGACGTACGAGCCAAAGCAGAAATAAACGGGCGAGATGAAGGTGGTGACGCCTTCATCTTTTCTAATGGAGGATCAACGATGCGAGTCATTTCAGGAGAACGAAAAGGGACGCGCCTAAAGGCGGTCCCAGGGTCGACGACACGACCGACGGCAGATAAAGTAAAAGAATCATTGTTTAATATCATCGGCCCTTACTTCGCCGGGGGGGATGCCCTCGATCTTTACGCGGGGAGTGGCGGTCTCGGGATCGAGGCGTTATCACGGGGGTGCGACCGTGCCGTCTTCGTCGATCGTCATGGGAAGGCGATTCAAACGATACAGGACAATCTACGGGCGACGCGTTACGAGGCACAAGCGACGGTTCAAAGGCAAGACGCGCGGGCCGTCCTCGACCAACTCGCCGAGACGGGGCGGTCGTTTAAACTCATCTTCATGGACCCGCCGTACCATGAGGAAGAACATGAATCGTTTTTACAACTCATTGAATCGAACCGACTGTTGACAGACAATGGCGTCGTCGTCTGCGAACATGGCAGCGAGACGACGTTGCCGGGTCGGGTCGGTCTGCTCGAAAAAATTAAGGTTCAACGCTACTCGTCTGTCATTACGATCAGCCTTTACGAGTATGCAACGACCGAGGAGTGAACATATGAAACGGATCGCGATTTGCCCGGGGAGCTTTGACCCGATTACGAACGGACATTTAGATATTATTGAGCGGGCGGCAGCCATCTTTGATGAAGTGATCGTCGCGGTGCTCGAAAACTCGAGCAAGGCACCGTTATTCAACGTCGAAGAGCGGCTCACGCTCATTCGGGAAGTGACATCGCATTTACCGAACGTGTCAGCGGACGCGTTTGGCGGGCTGCTCGTCGAGTATGCCGCTAAAAGAGAAGCAGCGACGATCGTCCGCGGTCTTCGGGCCGTCTCTGACTTCGAATACGAACTTCAGATCGCTTCGATCAACAAGAAGTTAAACGAGGACGTCGAGACGCTGTTTATGATGACGAACAGCAAATACTCGTTCCTCAGCTCGTCGATCGTTAAAGAAGTCGCCAAATACGGCGCCTCGGTCGCTGAACTCGTTCCCGAACAAGTCGAACAGGCGCTTCGGAAAAAATATGAAGTGAGTCAACAGCAATGAAGTCGCTGAAGATCGGCTTCGGTATCCTCGTCGCCGTGCTCATCTTTCTATTTGCCCCGTTACCTTATTACATCACGTATCCGGGCGAAGCGACGACCATCGAAACCTTTATGACAGTTGAAGACGGGACGAAAGATGCGGGTGAACTGATGATGGTCACGATCTCGCAACGACGGGCGACACCACTTTGGCTCGTCGGGAGCTGGTTCACGCCGTTCACGGAAGCGAGTCCGTCTAGTCGCTATTTGTATGACGGCGAAGGGGAAGACGATTACGAGCGAAGACAGCAGCTGCTCATGTCATCGTCGCAGCAAGCGGCCATTCAATACGCGTACGGTCTAGCCGAAGAGGACGTGACCGTCACGTTTGACGGCATGTACGTCTCGGCTCCAATCACCGGGTCGCTCGCGGCGAACGTCCTTAAACCAGGTGACGTCATTACAGCACTTGACGGCCAATCGTTCGCGTCACGTCTTGATTTCATCAAGCGCGTCTCGGCGTTCGAGGCGGGGGATGAAGTGACGATCACGCTCGAACGGGATGGACGGGAACGTGTCGTGAAGACACTCGTTCAACCGCTCGACCGGAGCGGGGACCGTGTCGGTCTCGGAATTTATGAGCCACTGCCGGTGCAAAATGTGCGCACAGAACCGGACGTCACGTTTGAACTGACGAACGTTGGGGGCCCCTCGGCCGGTCTCATGTTCACGCTAGAGATTTATGATCAGTTGACGCCGGGTGACTTGGCGGGCGGTGAGACGATTGCCGGTACTGGCACGGTCGATGAAGAAGGAAACGTCGGTCCGATCGGTGGGGCGTGGCAAAAAATCGTCGCGGCTGACCGAGCCGGTGCCTCGGTGTTCTTCGTGCCGGCTGGTTCGAATTATGATGAAGCGCTGGAATCACTCGACCGGCTCGAGAGCGATATTGCAGTCGTTCCGGTCGAAACGGTCGAGGATGCCATCGATTATTTGGAGTCGATGAATTGAGGGGTTTGCATATGCTCGAGCAGTGACCGGTTGCCGAGAGGTAACCGGTACGCCTCGGTCACACGGGCTTCGAACGCTAAATCGGGTTGGTACTTGCTGACGAGCGGTACCGTTTTTTTTATGTCTTTTAAGACGCTACGGCCAATCGCATTGAATGCGAGCGGACGGACGTATGGGACTTCGTCAAATCGTTCCGGAAGTTCGTCACGTTTCCAATGGATGAGGACCGAGACGAGAGCGCGCTGGATGGCGGTACGTGTATAGCGTCGCGTCAACAGGCCGCCCATAGCTTGTTCGAACGTCGATGCGAGACCGGCTTCGATCAAGCGAGGGGACAACGAAGCGTCAATGCCGACGAGTTGTTCGAGTTCTGACTTTGGGGTCGTCCGTAACTTGAATTGCAAGACAGGCCAATAGAGCGACCAGTGGGCCATCGACGTCTGCTGGAATAACGCCCGTGTCGCTTCTGGGACAGCCCGGACACTCCCGGTCTCGAGATAGTGGGCCCGGACGCCCGTTGCCGACATGACGTCCGAGACGCCTGTATCGTGGTAGCCGGCCCCAAGACGCTTTACGGTATGGAGTGAGATGGTGCGAGCGGCTTTCGCATAATGATAGGCGAGAATGTTGTTTGGGAGCGTCAAGTCAAAAGTTGGATAGAGTGCCGCAAACGCCTCGCTCGATGCTTTGGCGGATGACTTGCCTGCTTTTAAGGCGTGTTGGAGCGCGTCATGATAGGCGGGTGTCGCTTCGATGCCAGCGTGTGCCGCGCGCCGGATCGCATCGGCGTCGCCGCTCTCACTGCCGAACGAGAGCGTCTGGCATCCGATTTGTTCCGCGATGGAGACAGCCGCGCTCGCGAACCGGTCGGCGCGTTGGACGCCGTAACAAGTCGGCAGTTCGATCACAAGGTCGATCGCCCCTGTTTTGACTGCCGCCGCAGCCCGGCTCCACTTGTCAAAAGCAGCCGGTTCACCGCGCTGTGTGAATTGAGCACTCATGATGGCGATCATGGCGTCGGCATCCGTTTCGATTCGAGCTGTTTTTGCCTGATAGAGATGTCCGTTATGGAACGGATTGTACTCCGCGATGATGGCCGTCTTTTTCATAAATTTACTCCTTTGCATTGTCGATTGGATTGGTGTAAGATAGGTAAGTACGCTTTGGCAAAGCGCCGTCGCCAACTGATTTTAGTGTAAAGAAAAAACATTGACAAAACAAGTTGGCCTATCTATAATTCATATTGTTGCAATTGAGGTGATTCGGATGAAGTGGTCTATTGCACAGCTACTTAAGCTACGAAACCAGGATGACAGTTTTTCCATCGATGAGATGGTTGAACTCGAAGAGCTTACTCAGCTCCATCCGGATATCCGTTCGATTCGCCCGGTGCATGTGCACGGGGATGCGTCGTTCACATCTAATCAAGTTACATTCAATTTGAAGGTTCAAGGGGACCTGACGTTGCCAGATGCGCGTACGTTAGAAGATGTCGTCTTTGAATTTGATATTGAATCGCTCGAGCCTTTCTTTTTGGAGAATGGGCGTTATACGGAGCAATTCGATGATGTCAATTTGCCAGAAGGAAATACGATTGATCTGCGACCGATCGTAAAAGAGCTCATCATGTTAGAAGTCCCGATTCAAATTTTCGGGAACGAAACAGACAAAACTCAGGTTGAAGGGGAAGGCTGGTCTCTCATTGACGAACAGCCGGACGACCAACCAAAAATCGACCCGCGCCTCGCGGGCCTTGCTGACTTGTTCTCTAAAAAAGAGGACGAGAACGGCTAACTTTTCAAGGAGGTGGACAACGATGGCAGTACCATTCCGTAGAACGTCGAAAACTCGCAAACGTCTTCGTCGTACTCACTTCAAACTTAACGTACCTGGTATGAACGAGTGCCCGAACTGTGGCGACATGAAACTTTCACACCGTGTTTGCAAATCTTGCGGACATTACAACGGTAAAGAAGTAACAAGCAAATAATGCGAAAAGAAGCGGTCTCCTTGGAGATCGCTTCTTTTTTTATTGTGTGGTCCTGGAAACAGATTGTGGTAAAATTCTTTGTGCACACTGTTTGTGGAGGGATAGCGAATGAAGCCGATCAAACGAATTGGGATTATCGGGAACGGGGCTGTCGGGATGTTGATGGCGTCGTTACTCGCGAAAGACTATAGCGTCACCTTATACGGTCGAGGCGAAGGAACGAAAGACGTCATGATCGAACGAGTCGGTATGACGGAGGGGACCGTCGCTGTCCCGCTCAAACCGGTACATACACTCAACGAGACGGAAGCGGACGTCTTTTTCGTGACGACGAAAGCGCACCAAGTGCGCGCGGCGACAGAACGGCTTACCGGGGGCGTCCCTGTGTTCATCTGCTCGAACGGGATTGCCCATCTCGAGTACGCTCGGGAACGAGGATTCCACTTAGGCGTCATCGAGCACGGGGTGACGCAAGACGGGAATCGAATTAACCATAGCGGCCTCGGCCGAGTTCGGATCGGGAGCTTGCATACTCTACAGCCGCTCACGTTCATCGCCTCGCCGCTCCAAGTCGTGTGGGAAGCGGATATCGAACAAGTCGTCGTTGAAAAGTTGTTTGCGAACGCGATCATCAATCCGATCACCGCACTTTGTCGCGTCCCGAATGGAGCCGTCGCCGAACCGCCTTGCCGCGAAGTCGCGCAAACGATCTATGAGGAGCTGACACCGCTGTTCGATCAGTTCGTACCTTATACATATATTGAGACGATCATCGAGAAGACAGCTCAAAACCGCTCTTCGATGCTTCGAGATATCGAGGCCGGACGTATGACCGAGGTCGATGCCATCTTGACCCCGCTCTTGAAACGGGCCGAGGACAGAGGCCGAAAACTGACGGTCATCCCACTCATGCAAAAATTGATAATAGGAGCGAGCGCATCTTGTTAGTGTATATCGTTTCATTTCCGCTTGTCATATGGTTTATGGTGTATATGATATTTAGAAAAATTATGCCGAAATCGGTCAATACGTTTAAACTTGTCTGCGATGCCGGAGTGTTCCTCTGGTTTTATGCGTGTACGGTCCTATTAGAGACACTCGTCGGGGACGACGTCTTTTGGTTGCTCTTAGCCATCTGCTGCGCTATTTTTCCGGCAAATGCGATTTGGCAGCGAGTCCGACACGAAGAAGTCTTATATACAAAAATGTTCGTACACGGCTGGCGATTGTTATTTTTACTACTCGTCCCGTTACACGCCGTGTTGTTTACGCTCGGTGTCGCAAATGAAATGATTCATTGACCGTTTGAAAGGAAGTCGTTATACGTGAGGATAGAGTCGCTAGACGCCATGTACAGTCCATCTTCCCCGATGATCCAAATCGAAGCGGAATATACGAAGTGGCTGGACTATAAAGGAATGGACGAGCTCGAAGCTCGAGCGAGCGAGCTTGAAGGACGCTCATACCCGCATCTGGAATCGTTAGCAGAGATTCTTCGGGCGCAACAGACGGTTCACGGGCCGCTCTCGGACGTGCTTGACTCAAAACTCGACGCGCTCGCGAAAGGCGAGGCGTTCACGATTGTGACCGGACAGCAAGTCGGCGTCTTCGGGGGCCCGTTGTTTGCGGTGTATAAGCTGTTAACCGTGCTCAAACGAGCGAAACAGGCGGAGGCCGTGCTCGGTAAGCCGGTCATCCCGATTTTTTGGATGGCGACCGAGGATCATGACTTCGCCGAGATCAACCATGTGTACGCCCCCCAGCCGTTGTCACGGCAACTGCGGAAAGAAGCGTTGTCGACCGTTCCGCTCGCAGGGAAGGCATCGGTCGGAGAACTCGAATTCGACCGTCTCAAAATCGAACTTGTCCAAATGTTGCAACGTCTGTTCGTGTCGGAGACAGAGACTGTCCATACGGCGACGCTTTATCATGAGCTTGTCGCCTTACTCCAAGCGAGTCACTCGTTCGCACAATTTTTTGGGAAGATGATGCGGCGTTTCGTCGGGAACGATTTTCTCCTGTTCGACCCGCATCAGCCTGGTGTACGCCGGCTCGAACGTGAGGCGTTCAAACAGTTGATCGTGCAACACGACCGCTTGCACGAAGTGTTCCGCGACTCATTCGAGGACGGCATGCCGACCGTAGAACTGAACCGCGATGCGGCCCACGTATTTTATCATGACGGGACGCGTGAATTGTTGACGAAAGAACAAGATGTCTTCACGACGAAACGCGGTCACCGCTTCACGGAGGCGGAACTGTTACAAGAAATTGATGAGCATCCCGAACGGTTCTCGAATAATGTCGTGTCCCGGCCACTCATGCAAGATTACTTGTTCCCGACGCTCGCATACGTCGCCGGTCCGGGGGAAATCGCCTATTGGCTCCAACTTCGTCCGTTGTTTCATGTATTCGGTTGGAAGATGCCGTTGTTGATCCCAAGACTTGGCGCTGTCGTCATGTCGACGAACGACGAGAAAAAACTCGCTCAAGAAGGGACCACGCTCGTCGATTACTTGACGAATCCGCTCCCGGACCATTCGTTCGATGACGAATCGTTTGACCAAAGTCTGTATGCCTACCGCACGCTGTCTGAAGCAATCGGGCAAGAGGCAGGAAAGCGCGGGCATCGCTTTGAGACGAACGCGCGAAATATCCTTGACCGTCTTGCTGACGAGATGCGGGCCGAGGCGAAGCGCGAGCAGTATCGTTTGAATCGACGTCGGATCCATCTGTCGACACGCTTGTTGCCGATGGACGCACCGCAAGAGCGGATCTGGTCGATGGTCCCACTGATGAATCGTCACGGAGACGATTTATTCGTTCGGTTACGCGCCGCCTATGAACAGGCGGAATGGGAGCGTTGTTTAGTCAAAATTTGATTGTGAAATCGTAAATGATCGAGGTTCTCCACTTGTTTGGAGAACCATTTTTTGTTTGTTACCTTTTTGTTTCCTATTTTCGCTAAAAACCAATGCGTAGCTTGACATTTTTATGATAAAGTAAATGTAATAAACTAGTTGAAAAATGTAGGTTGAGAGGGTTTTTGTATGTTTGAGCATGAAACGGTTTTAAAAATGGAGTCTGTTGATGGACTGAACATCAAACCGGACGGAATTTACGTCGATTGTACGTTAGGGGGAGCCGGTCATAGCGAAGAGATTGTGAAACGCCTGACGACGGGCCATCTTTACGCCTTCGACCAGGACGACGTCGCACTCACGCACGCTGCTGAGCGTTTGGCTCCATATGAGGACCGGGTTACGTTTATAAAGAGCAACTTCGTCCACCTGAAAGACGAGTTAGCGGTACGAGGTGTGACAAAAGTCGATGGAGTATTATTTGACCTCGGTGTCTCTTCACCACAGTTAGATGAGGCAGAACGCGGCTTTAGCTATAATTTTGACGCTCCGCTCGATATGCGAATGGACCGGTCACGAGATTTTTCGGCGTACCACGTCGTCAACGAATGGCCGTTCGGGGACCTCGCCCGCATTTTCTTTACATACGGGGAAGAGAAGTTCTCGAAACAGATTGCGCGTAAGATCGAACAAGCTCGTGCCGTCAAGCCGATTGAGACGACGTTCGAACTCGTCGAATTGATTAAAGACGCAATTCCGGCGCCGGCGCGACGCAAAGGCGGCCATCCGGCGAAACGGACGTTCCAAGCGATCCGTATCGCTGTGAACGACGAATTGAACGTGTTCGATCGTGCCGTCCAAGACGCGATTGACATGCTCGCCATCGGTGGACGGATTTGTGTGATCACGTTCCATTCACTTGAAGACCGCATCTGTAAGCAGGTTTTCAAAGAGAAGAGCCAGTATCCACAGTTGCCAAAAGGATTGCCGATTATCCCAGAAGAGTTCGAACCGGAATTGAAGCTGATCACACGCAAGCCGATCACTGCCGGAGATAACGAACTTGAAGACAACCGCCGGGCCCGGTCGGCCAAACTTCGGATCGCCGAAAAACAAAAATAGATTGTACGTAGGAGGGATACCTGATGCCAGAAGCTGCCCGCAAGGCTCTGCAGCCTCAAATTTCACCGAATCGAAATCCGATTCCGCAAGAACGACCAATACCAGCTCCGAAACGACGTACGTTGACCTTGTTCGAATCCATCCTGTACCCGACGATGATTTTCTCGGTCGTCTTGTTCGGTGGCATCACGGTGTCGAAACATAACGAAGCGTACAATATTATGCGAGATACTGCTGTCATCAGCCAAGAGATGAACACGATCTCGAAAGAGAATGAAGAACTGAAGTATGAGATTGCCCAACTAAGCTCACCTGAGAGAATTTATGCGATTGCTGAAAAGCTCGGCATGCAGTTCAATGAAAAGAACGTTTTGGTGATCGACTGATGAATTCTCTACAACAGAGTAAAAAAAGAGTGGCGTGGGTGGCGATCGTTTGCTTCACACCGCTCTTTTTATTTTTTGTCGGCTGGTTCCTCTACTTGTCCGTCTTTCAGACGTACAAAGGGGAGAACATGCTCGCTTTCGCTGAAGAAGAGCGTTGGAAGGCTGTCAGTACACTTAAGGCAGAGCGTGGAGAGATTTTTGATCGGTTCGGGCAACCGATTGCCATCAATATCCCGTCCTACCGGATTGTCGCGGTCTTGAAGCTAGGGGGAGAGCGGGTCGAAAACAAGACGCTCTTGCCTGACGAATTTAAAGGTGCGTCTAAAGAGCTTGCGACGGTCATCCCGATGACTGAAGCCGATATTTTGAAACGGCTCGAACAAAATGTCGATCGCGGTCAAATCGAGTTCGGGGTACCGGGCCGTGATTTGACGGTCGAACAAAAAGAAGCAATCGAAGCGTTTGAGATTCCGGGCATCACGTTCGTAGAAGAACCGAAACGCTATTACCCGAATAAAGTCTTTGCTTCATCCGTCGTCGGCTACGCCCAAAAGATTGATCAAAACGGGCGCATCGAACTCGTCGGAGAACTTGGGATTGAAAAATCGCTCAATGACGTGCTGAGTGAATCGTACGGTTTATATCGTTTCGAGAAAGATTTAGCAGGCAGGCAGCTCGTGTCGAGCGATGAACAACTAAAAATCGACCCGGAAGACGGGGCGGACGTCCAGTTGACGCTCGATCATCGCATCCAACAACTGCTTGATACGAAAATGGATGAACTGTATAAAGAATATAAACCGAAAAATGCGACGGCGATCATCATGGATCCAAAGACCGGTGAGATCATCGCTTTGTCCGATCGTCCGTCTTTTGATCCGAATACCCGTGAGATCACGTCTTACAGCAACTTCTCTGTCTCATCACGCTTTGAGCCAGGTTCGACGATGAAAATCTTCACACTCGCCGCAGCAATCAATGAAGGTGTTTACAACCCGAACGAGCTGTACAAATCCGGGTCTTACAAGTATGGCAAGACGGTGTTCAATGATTATAACGTTACCGGATGGGGTACGATTCCTATGGTGGAAGGCGTCTGGCACTCTTCAAACGTCGCCTTCTCGATTTTAGCGAATGACCGACTCGGACTCGACCGATACGAAGATTACTTCAAGGCGTTCAAGTTCGACCAACGAACGGGCGTCGATTTGCCGGGAGAAGTGAACAGTCAATACGACTTCGATAGTCCGATGAACGTGTTGATCACAGCATGGGGACAATCGACGGCGATGACACCGATGCAAATCCTACAAGCGACTTCCGCGATCGCGACCGACGGGACGATGAAACAACCGTACGTGATTAAAAAAGTCGTCAACCGTGAAACGGGCGAGACGATTCGGACGACCAATCCGAAAACTGTCGGTCAACCGGTCACGGAAGAAACGGCCAAGCTGACACGCGAAGCACTCGACGGTGTCGTCAATAGTGATCTCGGAACCGGTCAACTGTATGCGCTCGATAATTATCGCGTCATCGGAAAAACCGGGACGGCTCAAATTGCCGAAAATGGGAAGTACTTGAGCGGTCAGTACATCCACTCGTTCGTCGGAATGGCACCGAAAGATGATCCGGAACTTGTCATGTATATTGCGGTCGACCGACCGAACGGCGACTCGTCGACGACGGGTCCGCGCATCATGGCGCCGCTGTTCAAGGATGTCATGGACGTGGCGTTGCGTTATCGAAGCGTCGAACCGGAAAAACAAACGAAAACAATCGATGCGTCGACGAAGACGACGGAAACATACGTCGAGCTTGGTCGTGATGAGGCGGTCAAGCAGGCGAAAGCCGCTTCGTTCGAACCGATCTTACTCGGTAGCGGGGACGATGTCGTCGCTCAAAGCCCGGTCGAGGGGCAATCGTACGTCGTCGGGGAGCGTCTCCTGTTGAAGACGGAGGACTCGTTCACGATGCCGAACCTATCAGGCTGGTCGCTTCGTGATGCGAAACGATTGGCGACGCTCTATCAATTGAATTTAGAAATAGACGGAACGGGCTTTGTCACTTCCCAGTCAATCGGGAAAGGCAAGCCGGTCAAGAACGGGGCGACACTCAAAGTGAGGCTCCAATCGCCGTCGAACTAACGCATAGGGATGAAGAGGGCCTCGGCTCTCTTTTCCTTTGTCACAGGAGGAAATAAGGATGGAACAGTTAACGATACAGACACTTGCTTCTTGGTTTGGGATGGAGACGGACGACACTCGTGAGGTCCGTCATGTCGCGACCGACTCGAGGGACGGTAATGAGGATGGATTGTTCGTGCCGATCATCGGGGCTCGCGTCGATGGCCACGACTTCATCGATGCGGCCGTCCAAAAAGGCGCAATCGTGACGTTTTGGGAGCAGGGGCGTCCGCTGCCGGAAGGGATTGTGGCGATTCCTGTCGAGTCACCGCTAAAGGCGCTGCAAGAAGCGGCGGCACGATACTTGGCTGAAATCGATCCGTTCGTGGTCGCGATCACCGGTTCAAACGGCAAGACGTCGACGAAAGACATGGTTGCCGTCGTTCTCGGGGAAAAGTTCAAAACCCACAAGACGGCTGGAAACTTCAACTCGGACGTCGGTCTGCCGCTGACCGTACTGCGAATGCCTCGTGACACGGAAGTCGCGGTGCTCGAGATGGGGATGAACGGATTCGGGCAAATCGAGTTGTTATCGAAACTTGCCAAGCCTGACGTCGCGTTCGTGACGAACATCGGCGAGTCGCACGGCGAACAAGTCGGAGGTCGCTCAGGGATCGCTAAAGCAAAACTTGAGATTAAAGCCGGGCTCAAACCGGACGGGGTGCTCATCGTCGATGCCGACGAGCCGCTTTTGGCCAACGAAGGTTACCGAGTCGGTTACGACGCGACGGCGGATGGGAAACTTGAAGTCGTCGAATCGACGTTTGACGCCTCGATTTTCCGCTACAATAACGAGTTTTATGAGTTAAAAGTGCTCGGAGCCCACCAAATCCGGAATGCGGCGTATGCGATCGCGTGCGGGCTCAAATTAGGTCTTGATCACGAGACAATCCAACGCGGCCTGAATCGGGTTCAATTGACATCGATGCGGATGGAGAAGCAAATGTTCGGTGACGCGCATTTGATCAATGACGCCTACAACGCGAGCCCGACATCGATGATTGCCGCCATCGAGACGGTGAAAACGTTAGAAGGCTTTAGCCGTCGTGTCCTTGTCCTCGGGGATATGTACGAACTCGGAACAGATGAACAGGCCCAGCACGAGAGTGTCGGCCACGTCATCACGGCGCCTGTGACCGATTGCGTGCTGATCGGCGACAAAGCGAAATGGATCACACAAGGGATCAGTGACCCGCGCGTGAATGTGACGATGGTCCCAACGGTAGAGGAAGCGAAAGCACTCCTCAGCAGTTATCAACGGCCACAGACTGTGATATTGTTAAAAGCATCGCGAGGACTTGCGCTTGAGCGCTTAGTCCAATAAATAGAGTAGTGAGGTACGAATATGTTAATCAGTTTAATCGTCTTAATCAGTTCATTATTGACCGTATTGGTCGTCATGCCGCGAGCCATCCCGGCGCTTCGTAACTTAAAGTTTGGTCAGGAGATCCGGGACGAGGGTCCGGATTGGCATCAAAAGAAATCAGGGACACCGACGATGGGCGGGATCGTCATCCTGCTCGCACTTCTCGTCGGATTCTTCGTATCGCTCGTGTTTGGAGAAGCGGTCGCCGGATTCGGGACGCTCTTGTTCGTCACGCTCGCGTTCGGGATCATTGGATTCCTTGACGACTACATTAAAGTCGTCAACAAACGCAACCTTGGATTGACATCGCTCCAAAAGTTGATTGGCCAAATCATTGTCTCGGTGTTGTTCGTTTGGTTCTTATCACTTGGCGGCGGGCTCGACACAACAATCAGCATTCCGTTCACATCGATCGCGTTTGATACGGGCTGGTTCTACATCGCCATCGTCATCTTCTGGCTCGTCGGCTTCTCGAACGCCGTCAACTTGACGGACGGTTTGGACGGTCTCGTTTCGTTCTCGGCCATCCCGACGTTTGCGTTCTTTGGAATTTATGCGTTAGGACAAGACGAAGTCGGCATCGCTTGGTTTGCGTTTAGTACGGTCGGAGCACTCCTTGGGTTCCTCGTCTTTAACAAATACCCGGCGAAAATTTTCATGGGTGACACGGGTTCGCTCGCTTTAGGCGGAGCGGTCGCTGGTCTCGCCCTCATGTTGAAACTTGAATTATTACTCGTCTTCGTCGGTATTATTTTTGTCATCGAGACGCTCAGTGTCATCTTGCAGGTCATCTCGTTTAAAACGACGGGGAAACGAATCTTTAAGATGAGTCCGATCCACCACCATTTCGAGATGGTCGGCTGGTCAGAATGGCGCATCGTATTGACGTTCAGTGGAATTAGCTTGATCACGGCAGTATTGTCGTTACTTCTCATGTAATGGATGGTGGAAGACATGAATCAACAGTGGAATGGTAAGCGAGTCCTCGTACTCGGGGCGGCTCGGAGCGGTATCGCAGCTGCCGCCTATTTAAAGGCGGTTGGCGCAGACGTAGTGATCAATACGGGCAGTGAGCCAACAGAAGCAGAGCAGGCAAAGATTGAAGCGCTAAACGTAAAAACTGTCTTCGGCTCGCATCCGCTTGAACTGTTAGACGAAGCTGAACTGATCGTCAAGAATCCGGGTATCCCTTATCAGATCCCGTTACTAGAAGAAGCGATTGCGCGTCACATCCCGATTTATACGGAAATCGAGCTCGCTTATTTGGCAACAGAGGCAGATTTTGTCGCCATCACCGGGTCGAACGGTAAAACGACGACGACGACGCTCGTCCATGAGCTGTTAAAAGGTGGCAAACGCCCCGTCCACGTGGCGGGGAATATCGGGTTTCCGGCCATCGAAGTCGCGACGCAAGCCGCGCCGGGCGACCTGATCGTGATCGAACTATCGAGTTTTCAGCTGATGGGAGTGGAAGCGTTCCATCCCCGCTCGGCAGCGCTACTCAACTTGTCAGAAGCCCATCTTGACTATCACGGTGACTTCGAATCGTACGCTGACGCGAAAGCGAATCTGTTCCAAAACATGACGCCTTCAGACCGGGTCGTCGTCAAAGGAGAGGATCGAGAAGTCATGAAGCGAGTGCCGACTGGACTTTCGGCTCAAACGTTTGGCTATGAAGCCGGTGACGCGCATGTCGATTCAGGATGGATCACTTTGCATGGCGCACGGATCATGCCGGTGTCAGAACTTGCGCTTGGAGGCGCCCATAACGTCGAGAACGTATTGGCCGCGCTCTTGTTGATCGAGCCGTTTGCCATCCCGACTGATCATATCGAGCACGTCTTACGCACGTTCGGCGGCGTCGCCCATCGGACGGAGAGCCTCGGCCGTGTGCTTGGCCGAAGTGTCTACAACGATTCAAAAGCGACGAACAACGTCGCTGCCGAAGCAGCGCTCACTGGTTTTGAGGCACCGATTGTTTGGTTATGTGGCGGGCTCGAACGTGGAGCCGACCTGACATCACTCGTTCCGGCGATGAAACGGGTGAAAGCTGTCATCGCTTACGGCGAGACGGCTGAAAGGTTCAAAACGTTAAGTGAATCAGAAAATATTCCGGCGCAAGCCGTCGCCACGCTCGACGAGGCGGTGCCGCTCGCGTTTGAACAGTCCGTTGCAGGCGACGTGATCTTGCTGTCGCCGGCCTGTGCGAGCTGGGATCAATATAAGACGTTTGAAGAACGAGGCGAACATTTCGTCAAGCTCGTGAACGCATATGAGGAGGCAAACCGATGAGAGTCATCATTTCTGGTGGAGGGACGGGTGGTCACATCTATCCGGCGCTCGCCCTGCTCGATATGTTGAAAGAGCGGCATACCGATTTAGAGGTGCTCTATATCGGGACCGAGAACGGGCTTGAAGCCGATCTCGTACCGCGAGCAGGTATCCCGTTCAAATCGATTCGAATCAGTGGCTTGAAACGGTCGCTTTCGATTGAGAACGTCAAGACGGGTTATCGGTTCGTCCAATCGGTTCTCGCATTGCGAAAAGACATGAAAGCGTTCCGACCTGACGTCGTCATCGGAACGGGCGGTTTCGTGTCCGGGCCTGTCGTCTTCACCGCACAACTGCTCGGTATTCCGACGATTTTGCATGAACAAAACAGTATCCCGGGACTGACGAATAAGTTTTTGTCTAAAAAAGCAGATCGTGTCGCGCTGTCGTTCGCCGGTTCTGAACAACATTTCCCAGGGGCGAACGTGCAAGTCATCGGGAATCCACGGGGCAGTGAGGTCTTGAAGACAACGGCAGACGAGATGAAACTGCGCACCGAGTATGGGATTGACGAACGACCGATTGTTCTCATCTATGGCGGAAGCCGAGGGGCGGAAGCGATCAATCGAGCGGTCATCGAGGCGATCCCAGAACTCGCGACTGAACCTGTGAACGTCTTATATGTGACCGGAAAAGTGCATTTTGACGATGTCGTCGCCAAAGCGCCGAGCTCAGATAACGTCCAAATCTTGCCTTACGTCTACGATATGCCAGAACTCCTCGCTTGTGCGAGTCTCGTCGTCTCACGGGCCGGTGCTTCGACCATCTCGGAATTGACTGCACTCGGTTTGCCGAGCGTTTTAATCCCAAGCCCTTACGTGACAGCGGATCATCAGACGAAAAATGCGTCGGCGCTCGTCGAGAGCGGTGCCGCTGAGCTGATAAAAGAGCAAGCGTTGACAGGCGCGACGCTCGTCGCGTCGATCCGTCACGTCTTGGACAACCATGACGAGATGGCCGCAGCATCGAAACGATTAGGATTCCCGCATGCCGCGGAATCACTCGCCGACCTTGTTGAAGAAGTAAGCCGATAAAGGAGAGAAGTTAATGGAGACGCGTCAGAATACCGTTCGCAGTTTGGAAGATCGGATTCCGTATATGAAGGACCAACGGCGCAAAAAAGCGAATCGACGCTTGGCGACGATTCTACTCTTGTTTGCCGTGCTCATCGCACTCGTCGTCTATATGCAGACGTCGGTTTCTGACGTGAAGGCCGTGAATGTGTCCGGACTCGACTGGTTGACTGAAGCCTATGTCCTTGAGGGGACGGATCTTGACACGTCTTCAAAGATTGTTCGCATCTCTCCGAACGACATTGAGCAGACGATTCGCGCACTCCCGGGAGTGCGGGACGCCAAAGTCGATCGGTCTTGGTATAACATCGTCACCGTGGACGTCGAAGAAGAGAAGATGATCGCTTACTCGCGAAACGACTCAGAAGAAGTCGTCGTGCTCGCAGACGGATCACTTCACCCGACCGGACAAATCGATGATCCGGAGAAGTTGCAGGATGGTCCGCTCTTACGTGAGTTCACGGACGTCGCCGAGCTCGAGAAAGTGGCAAGTGAACTCGAGCAAGTCGATGACGCGATGCGGGCCCGGATGTCTGAAATCGTCTTTTCGAAAAAAAAGGATGAACCAGTCCAGTATGAGATTTATATGAACGATGGAAACACGTTGCTCACACCGACGTTCAAATTGAGCGAAACCGTCTCAAAATACGGGGATATCTTTGAAAACATCCCAAAAGGCCAACGCGGAACCGTCGTCATGGACGGAGGCTTTTACTTCGTCCCTTACGAAAAAACGAAAGAATAATCTGAATTTTTACAGTCCTTAGACACGTAAGGGCTGTTTTTTTATGGTTTGTAATCGAATTGACACCCCAAAACCGCTTAATTTGTAGGATTCTACCTTTTCTCACTATGTTATTTGTTGTAAACTTAAACGTGAGATATCTTGCCGGACCTATCAATATTTTTGGATATCTGTAACAATGTAACGGAAATTCAGAAACAGAAATTTAAGCGCGGAGGTGTTTCCCTTTTGGAAGCGAACGGTTATGTTGCCGCATTGGATATAGGAACGTCAGAAATTAAGCTCGTCGTGGGCGAATTGCTCGGAGGAACGCTTAACATTTTGGCGGAGGGGTGCGCCCCGTCTGCAGGAGTAAAACGTGGCGCCGTCGTCGACATCGATAAAACGGTTCAAGCCATTAAGCAAGCCGTCGAACATGCCGAAGCGGCGCTCGGTGATCAAGTTCGTTCGGTATATGTTGCCATCGAAGGGGAACACATTCAAATTGCCCCGTGTCATGGAATCGCATCGGTGAAACGAGAAGACCAAGAAATCACGGATGTCGACGTCATCGAAGTCATCAATTCGGCGCAAGTGATGCGTTTGCCGGATGAGATGAGCGTCATCGATGTCATTCCGTCGTCATTCACAGTCGACCAACAGACAGGGGTCGTCGATCCCCGTGGTATGCTCGGCTATCGGTTAGAAATGCACGGGAAAATGGTAACGGGTTCAAAAACGGTCCTACATAGCATCCGTCGTTCGATTGAACGGGCAGGTCTTACGCTAGAAGGATTTGTGCTCGGTAACTTGGCGCTTGGAATGAGTGCTGCTTCCGTCGATGAAATCGACCTTGGAATCGGCCTCGTCGACATCGGACATGAAAAGACGACCGTCTCTGTATTTTATCGCGGTGATCTCGTCTACTCGTATATCCTCCCAGTCGGTGGGGACCACATGACGCGAGACTTGGTATATAAACTCAACTGTAAGTACCAAGACGCAAAAGTGGCGAAAGAAGAATACGGACTCGCACTCGAAGAAATGGCGGACGCTTCTGAAGGATTCTCGTTCACGAATATTAACGGGGAAGTGGCATTCGAGCCACAAGCAGAAATTAGTTACGTTTTAGAGGCGCGAATAGAGGAAATGTTCACACTCGTGTTGAATAGAGTGCAAAAGGTAGGTGTTCCACCGCTCAGCGGAGGTTATCTCCTCTGTGGCGGAGCGGCTGCCTTGCCTGGCATCCAGGAATTGGCGACGCGCGTCATGGGTCAAAAGACAAGACTCTACCAACCTTCGTCGATTGGTGTCAGACATCCGAAATACGCGACGGCTGTCGGTGTTCTCAAGTATGTGCTCATGAGCGACCATCATGTCTCGAAGTCGCAACTTGAGAAGCCAGACGAGCGTGTGACTGTTCCGACACCAACTGGCGGGACAGAACGCGACATCGATCGTGATGACGAGCCTGAAACAACAGAGCGCGAATCTAAAAATGGATTCGGGCGTTTAATGGAAAAATTATTTGGCGTGTAAGCTGATGATGTGTTAACAATTGGAAATTACGTAGGGGGATACCTGAAATGATGTACTTTGATGAGGCGATTGACGCCGTAGCAAAAATTAAAGTAATTGGAGTCGGTGGTGGTGGTTCAAACGCCGTCAACCGAATGATCGAGCACGGAGTGCAAGGTGTCGAGTTCATCGCGGTCAATACAGACGCACAAGCACTCAATATGTCGAAAGCGGACGTCAAGCTCCAGCTTGGCGCTAAATTGACACGCGGCCTTGGTGCCGGTGCGAACCCGGATATCGGCAAGAAAGCGGCTGAAGAAAGCCGTGAGCAATTGATCGAAGCACTTGACGGTGCCGATATGGTCTTCGTCACTGCCGGTATGGGTGGGGGAACAGGTACGGGCGCTGCACCAGTCATCGCTGAGATTTCAAAAGAAATCGGAGCGCTCACAGTCGGTGTCGTCACGAAACCGTTCATGTTCGAAGGACGCAAACGGATGCAGCATGCGCAACACGGAATCCAAGCGTTCAAAGAAAAAGTCGATACACTCATCGTCATCCCGAATGACAAGTTACTTGAAATCGTCGAGCGGAACACGCCGATGATCGAAGCGTTCCGCGAAGCGGATAACGTGCTTCGCCAAGGTGTCCAAGGGATTACAGACTTGATCGCCATCCCTGGTTTGATCAACCTTGACTTCGCCGACGTGAAAACGATCATGACGGAAAAAGGATCGGCGCTCATGGGTGTCGGTGTGGCGACTGGTGAAAACCGTGCCATCGAAGCAGCGAAAAAGGCGATTTCATCTCCATTGCTCGAGTCTTCGATCGAAGGCGCGAAAGGTGTCTTGATGAACATTACAGGCGGACTCAGCCTCAGCCTGTATGAAGTAACAGAGGCTGCTCAAATCGTTCAAAGCGCAGCTGATGAAGAAGTGAACTTGATCTTTGGTTCGGTCATCAACGAAAACTTGAACGAGGAGATCATCGTCACTGTCATCGCGACTGAGTTTGCGGAAGAGTCACAAGGCACGAACCCGTTCCTTCAGCAACCGAAGAAACAAGCGGAACCTGAGGCGAACAAAGAAGTTCAACCGAAACCGACTGAACCCGCTCAACAAGAAGAAGGGAACTTCCATAGACCAGTCTATGGTGGGGACGTCCCAGACGAGACGATCAACATCCCAGCGTTCGTAAGACAACGCCGTAACTAAACAACAGGGGGTGCCGTTCTCGGCACCCCCTTTTTCTAAAAAAGGAGACTGGTATGCAACTCATACATACATGGGAAACCGAAGCGTATCGCTATCTGGCTTACGTGACGACTCGGACGGATGGACACAATGAAGGCAATGTCGGTTTGCACGTCGGCGATGATGCGGAACAAGTCATTGCCAACCGGGAACGTTTCTTCACCGAAGCAAACTTGTCGCTCAGCGATTCGGTTTGGGCCGATCAAGTGCACGGGACGCGTGTCGCGACCGTCGACGAAGCGGACAAGGGCAAAGGCGCCTATCGATACGATGAGGCGATTCAAGCGACTGACGGGCTCGTCACGACCGCTACCGATTTGCCACTCGCTCTCGTGTTCGCCGATTGCGTCCCGTTGTTCTTTTGTGCGAAAGATCACGGAATCATCGGCATGGCTCATGCCGGATGGAAAGGGACGGTCGGAAACATCGTGTCTTCGATGGCGGACGCATTCGCTCGGCTCGGGGTTCCGGAACAAGACATCGAGATGTACGTCGGACCGGCCATCACGGCCGAGCATTATGAAGTCGATCGCCGTGTCCTAGATGCCGTCAATGCCGTCTCGCCCGAAGCGTATGCGGCCTCGGTGTATAACGAATCAGAACGTCATGCGAATCTATCATTGCAACGAGTCAATGAGACACTCGCTGTCGAAAGAAACATGGACGTCACGCAGTCGAACTTGTCGACCGCTTCCGATCGAGACTTTTTCTCGTATCGGAACGGAGACGCCAAACGTCGATTTGCCGCCGTCCTCGTCAAGGAGAAGAAATTGTGAGCATAGCTGATAACGTCAAACAAGTGAAACAGAATATTGAGAACCGTCAATCTGAAACAGCGGTGACGCTCATCGCGGTCACGAAGTCGGTCGGTGTCGACGTCGCGAACGCGCTTTACGTAGAAGGGGTCCGTGATTTCGGTGAGAACCGTCCGGAAGGCCTGCTCGAAAAAGTCAATGCGATGCCGTCGGACGCCAAGTTCCATTTTATCGGTAGTTTACAGACACGCAAAGTGAGACAAGTCATCGATCATGTTGCCGCAATCCATTCGCTCGATCGATTATCGCTCGCCGAAGAGATTGACAAACGGTCCGACCGTGTCATCGATTGTTTCGTCCAAGTGAACGTATCGGGCGAGACGTCAAAACATGGGCTTGAAAAAGAGGAAGTCATCCCGTTCATCGAGAACTGTAGACAGTATCGCCATATTCGGGTCATCGGACTGATGACGATGGCTCCGTTCACAGAAGATGAAGGTGTGATCCGTGAAACATTCCGTGCTTTGCGCGAATTGCGCGACCGCGTCGCGGCAAATCGCTTCGAACATGCACCATGCAACGAATTGTCGATGGGTATGTCTAACGACTACGAGTTGGCAATCGAAGAAGGCGCATCGTTTGTTCGTATTGGGACCGTACTTGTGCAATAATATATTCTAAGGAGGAATCCGTTATGTCAATCAAAAACAAAATGAAAGACTTCTTTGGACTTGAGGAAGATCCGAATCACGCGTATGAAGGGGAAGAGTATGCTGTCGCAGAGACGAACACTCAACCGACGACTGATGCGCTCGTCAAAACCGAGGAGCGTCCGAAACCATCGAACAATCTCGTCGCGCTAAACACGAAGAAGAAAGAACGTTCGAAAGTCGTTCTTGCCGAACCGCGCGTCTTTGCCGAGGCACAAGATATTGGCGACCAGTTGAAAGAAAATCGTGCCGTCATCGTCAATCTTCAGCGCATGTCGAAAGAGCAGTCTCGTCAAGTTGTAAACTTCTTATCGGGTGTCGTATACGCCCTAGAAGGAACGATGACGTCGATTGGACATAACACGATTCTATGTGCTCCGAACAATATCGAATTGACTGGATCGATTTCGAATTTGATTTCGGAGGACGAACTAAACAGTAAAGGGTGGTAAATGAATGGAAAATGCGATCCCTGCATTAGGCAATACGATTGTTACGCTTCTTGGATATTATAGTTGGGTCTTGATTGCCTATATTTTATTATCGTGGTTCCCGAATGCGAGAGAATCAAAATTCGGACAGATTTTGACATACTTGTGTGAGCCGTTTCTTAACCCGTTCCGTCGGATCATCCCGCCAATCGGCGGTATGCTCGACATTTCTCCAATCGTCGCCCTGTTCGTGCTTCGTATGGCGCAAGCAGGAGTGCGAGCGATTTTCGGTCTGTAAATGAGCGTCTTCGATCATTATCGACCGAATGAACGCCCGTTTGTCGAGCAAGTGCTCGACTGGGTGCGACAAGTCGAGGACAACTACTTGTTTAAATTGACGGATTTTTTAGACCCACGTGAGCAACAAATCGTCAGGCAACTCGTTGGCAAACGGCTCGCCATCTACGAGGACGGCGGTTTCCCTGGAGCTGAGCGGAAACGGCTTTTATTGACGCCCGACTACTATGAACTCGACGTGAACGACTTTGAAGTCAAGATTCTTCAAATCGATTATCCGACGAAGTTTGTCGACTTGACCCACCGCCAAGTGACAGGCACGCTTCTTAACGCGGGCCTGAAACGGCAAAAGTTTGGCGACGTTGTCCTCGCTGACGGGATCGCTCAGTTCGCGACGACGGCTGATGCGGCTGGATTCATCGAAATGAACGTGGATCGCGTCGGCAAAGCCCGGGTGCGGCTGTCTGATGTACCGGCCGCTTCGATTTTGACCGTCCCAGAAGTCAAATGGAGCGACGAGTTTGGCATCGTCTCCTCACTCCGCTTTGACGCGGTCGTGAGCGAGGTGCTCGGTCTATCGCGCCAGAAAGCACAGGCGCTCGTCAAACATGGTGACTGCAAAGTCAATCATAAGGCGATCACGGACGCGAGCTTTTTACTCGAACCAGACGATTTAGTTTCAATCCGGGGTTACGGTCGTGTCAAATTGATGGCAATCCTCGGCTCGACAAAGCGTGAGAAAATAAAAATCCAGTATGGCATCATACGTTGAATTTAGGAGGAAAGTCGAATGGCGTTGACACCGATTGATATTCATAACAAAGAGTTCTCGACTCGTTTCCGCGGGTACGATATCGATGAGGTCAATGAATTTTTAGATCAAATCATTAAAGAGTTTGAGCTATTGATTCGTGAAAATAGAAGGTACGAAGAACTCGTCAACGATATGCAAGCCCGTATTGACTACTTCTCCTCGATGGAAGACACGTTGAATAAATCGATTATCGTCGCACAAGAGGCGGCAGAAGAAGTCAAGACCAATGCGGCCAAAGAAGCCAGCCTCATCTTGAAGCAGGCTGAACGCGAAGCGCTCGCCCGAGAAGAGGAAGCGTCGCGTAAAGAGCAGATGGCCGAGCGTGAAGTCATTCAAATGTTGAAAAAAGTCGAACTGTACCGGACCCGGTTCCGTGTTCTCGTCGACGCACAGATGGAACTTCTAAATAGTACCGAATGGGACACGATTGTCGGAGAGCCGCCTGTCCAGACGGTTCTTGACGATACGAGTGAACTTGCGTATAATGACGACGAAGTCACACCAAACAAACATCACGGATAATAAACAATACGTTGATTAGGACACGTCAATAAAGTCACACCTACGAAGCGACTTAGGGAAGGTGCAAGCCTAAGAGAAAGACTTTATTTGGTATCCCCTATGAGTGTCATGCTGAACTGAGTAAGCGTGACCGCTTGACCTCGTTATCGGTTACCGAGAGCGGTCTCAAGGTCTACTTGAGATTAGTAGGGTGGTACCGCGAGTCGATGAACTCGTCCCTATTTGGGGGCGGGTTTTTTTTGTTTTTCAAAAAAGATGCAGGAGGAGTTTCAATGAACTACAAAGACACATTATTGATGCCTGATACAGAATTCGCGATGCGTGGAAATTTGCCGAAGCGCGAGCCAGCAATGCACGAGGCTTGGGAGCAGATGGACTTGTACAACCGCGTTCAAGAAAAGAATGCAGGAAAGCCGCAATACATTCTACATGACGGACCTCCGTACGCCAACGGTGACATCCATATGGGCCATGCACTCAACAAAGTGTTAAAAGACATCATCGTCCGTTTCAAGTCGTTGAACGGCTATCAATCACCGATGATCCCAGGTTGGGACACACACGGTCTCCCGATCGAAAACGCGCTTCAAAAAGCAGGCGTCAACCGTAAAGAGATGACTGTCGCCGAGTTCCGCGAAAAATGTGCCGCTTACGCGATGGAGCAAGTGAACTCACAACGTGAACAGTTCAAGCGTCTCGGACTGCTCGCTGACTTTGACAATCCATACATCACGCTCCAGCCTGAATATGAAGCGGCGCAAATCCGCCTGTTCGGCACGATGGCTGAAAAAGGATACATCTATAAAGGGAAAAAACCGGTCTATTGGTCACCGTCTTCTGAATCGGCACTCGCTGAGGCTGAAATCGAGTACTATGACAAAAAATCACCAGCCATCTATGTGGCATTCCAAGTCGTCGATGGCAAAGGCGTCCTCGGGACGACCGACCATTTCGTCATCTGGACGACGACACCGTGGACGATTCCGGCCAACCTCGGGATCGCTGTCAGCGATGAGCTGACATACACACGGATCGAACACGATGGCAAAGGGTATATCGTTGCCGAGACGCTCGTCGAAGAAGTGACGACAGCACTCGGCTGGGATGAGTACTCAGTGAGCGGGTCTTGGAACGGACGCGAGTTCGAACACATGACGGTACAGCACCCGCTTTACGACCGGACGTCACTCCTCATCCTTGGCGACCACGTCACGGCTGAAGCGACAGGCTGCGTCCATATCGCACCTGGCCACGGGGAAGACGACTACCGTGTCGGCCAAGCGTACGGACTTGACGTGTTGTGCCCGGTCGACGACCGTGGGTATATGACGGACGAAGCACCAGGCTTTGAAGGACTGTTCTATGAAGATGCGAACAAAGAGATCGGCATGAAGCTCGAAGCAAATGGCAACTTGTTGAAGCTCAAATTCATCAAGCACTCGTACCCGCACGACTGGCGTACGAAAAAGCCGGTCATCTTCCGGGCGACACCGCAATGGTTCGCTTCGATCAAAGACTTCCGCAGCGACATGTTGCGTGAAATCGAAGAAGTAAACTGGGTACCGGAATGGGGCATGACGCGCCTGTTCAACATGGTCCGTGACCGTGGCGACTGGGTCATCAGCCGTCAGCGGGCATGGGGTGTGCCGATCCCGATTTTCTACGCAGAAGACGGAACGGAAATCATCACGAACGAAACGATCGACCATATCGCCAACTTGTTCCATGAGCACGGATCAAACGTCTGGTACGAGCGCGAGGCGAAAGACTTGTTGCCATCCGGCTTCACACATCCGAACAGTCCAAACGGCGAGTTCCGTAAAGAAGTCGACATCATGGACGTCTGGTTCGATTCAGGTTCGTCACACGCAGGCGTGCTCGAACAGCGCGACAACTTGCGCCGTCCGGCCGACCTGTACCTAGAAGGTTCGGACCAATACCGTGGTTGGTTCAACTCGTCACTGTCGACTGCAGTCGCGACGACCGGCAAAGCACCGTATCGCAACGTCCTCAGTCACGGCTTCGTCCTTGACGGCGACGGCCGGAAGATGTCGAAATCGCTCGGCAACACGATTGCACCGAACGACCTCGTGAAACAGTACGGTGCTGAAATCGTACGTCTTTGGGTCGCGTCTGTGGACTATCAGTCAGACGTCCGCGCCTCGCATGACAACTTTAAACAAGTGTCAGAAGTATACCGGAAGATCCGTAACACGTTACGCTTCTTGCTCGGTAACTTGAACGGGTTCGATCCGTCGATGCGCGTCGCGTTCGAAGATATGCCGGAAGCCGACCGCTTCATGGCGACGAAGCTGAAACAACTTCAGACGAAAGTCGTCAAAGCGTACGATACGTTCGACTTTATGGCTGTTTACCACATGAGCCACAACTTCTGTGTCAACGAATTGTCGTCGTTCTATCTCGACTTCACGAAAGACATCCTCTACATCGAACGTGAAAACGATGCGCGTCGCCGTGCCGTTCAGACGGTCATGTATGATGCGGTCATCACGTTGACGAAGCTGCTTGCCCCGATCCTCCCGCATACGGCGGACGAAGTTTGGCAAGAAATCCCGGCCAAGACGGCGGATAGCGTCTTCTTGTCGGACCTTGAAGAAGTGGCGCCGCTCACGGAAGCAGAGACGGAATTACTCGCGAAATGGTCGAAATTCCTCACGTTCCGCGACGACGTCTTGAAAGCGATCGAGATCGCCCGCGGCGAGAAGTTGATCGGGAAACCGCTCGAAGCAAAACTTCAAGTCGCACCGAAGGGTGAGACGAAAGCGCTGCTCGATACGATCGATAACGTTCGTCAACTCCTGCAAGTGTCACAACTCGACTACGTCGATACGGCCGACGTCGACTACGCGACGGCGAAGATCAGCGTCGCGAAAGCAGACGGTGCCGCTTGTGCCCGCTGTTGGACGTATTCGACCGAACTTGGTCAGAACGCAGATCATCCAGAACTTTGCCCGCGCTGTACAGAAGTCATCGCATGAGCCGGACCGGAGTGGCGCACAGTCCACTCCGGTTTCTTATGACTTGAAAGGAGAATTTGATGAAACGTTATTACGGATTAGCAGTCGTTCTCATTTTGCTCGACCAAGTGACGAAATGGATCGTCGTCCAGACGATGACGATCGGTCAATCGATCGAATTGATTCCAGGATGGCTCTATTTGACATCGTACCGCAACAGAGGCGCGGCCTGGGGCATGCTCGAGGGACAGATGGTGTTCTTCTTCGTCGTCACCGCCATCGTCGTCGTCGGTCTGATCTACTTCTTGCATAAAGAAGTGAACGGGTTCAAACTGCTCGGCTACAGTGTCGGCTTACTGCTCGCCGGAGCGATCGGCAACTTTATCGATCGTCTGTTCCGGGGCGAGGTCGTCGACTTCGTCGACACGTACCCGTTCGGCTACAACTTCCCGATTTTTAACGTCGCCGATATGGCACTCACGTTCGGGGTCATCTTTATGATCATCGGCGTCTTGTTCGAAGAAAAATTAAACAAAGAAAGGGGACAATCGTAATGGAAACTTACACATTTGTCGCCGAAGAAAAGGCACGGATCGATAAATGGATGAGCGAACGAAGTGACTGGTCACGTTCGCAAATCCAAGACTGGATTAAGGCGGGGGACTTGCTCGTCAACGGTCAAGTCGTGAAGCCGAACTATAAACTGCAAGAAGGGGACGAAGTCGTCGTGACGGTGCCAGAAGCCGTCGAACTCCAAGTCCTCCCCGAAGATATTCCGCTCGACGTCGTGTTCGAGGACGAGGATGTCATCGTCGTCAACAAAGCACGTGGCATGGTCGTGCACCCTGCGGCCGGTCATACGTCTGGAACGCTCGTCAACGCGCTGTTATATCACTGTGACGACCTCTCAGGCATCAATGGTGTGAAGCGTCCAGGTATCGTCCATCGCATCGATAAAGATACGACGGGACTGCTCATGGTCGCGAAAAACGATATGGCGCACGAGTCACTCGCGCAACAGTTGAAAGACAGAACGATCAAACGCGAATACGTCGCCCTCGTCCACGGCGAGCTCGTCCATGAGCTCGGATCGATCGAGGCGCCGATCGGGCGCGACACGAACGATCGTCAGCGCATGACGGTGACAGACAAGAATGCGAAAGAAGCGGTGACACACTTCCGTCTGCTCGAGCGCTATAAAGACTTCACGCTCGTCGAGTGCAAGCTCGAGACAGGACGGACGCATCAAATCCGTGTCCATATGCGCTATATTGGCCATCCGCTTGCCGGAGACCCGAAATACGGACCGCGTCGGACAATCGATTTGAACGGGCAAGCGCTCCATGCAGCCACGCTCGGCTTCCATCATCCGCGGACGAACGAATGGCTCGAGTTCGAGGCGGCACTCCCGACCGACTTCGAGGCAGAGCTCGCAAAATTGGACAAAATCGAGAAAACACGTTGACTTTCAACCGATTCAGATTTATAGTCTAGAAAGCATAACACCTTTAAACCCAGTCCAGAGAGGCTGTGAAAGGATCGTGGCCGCGGCCACAACCGTCTATCATATACGGCACTCGTTTGCCTTCGTGAAGACTTCCTTTCCAGCCGGATAAGGAAGTCTTCTTTTTTTATAGATTACGAGAGGAGGAATCATATGAAACGCTCGACCATACTAGACGAAGCCGCGATCCGACGCGCCTTGACGCGAATCGCCCATGAGATCATTGAACGCAACAAAGGGACGGACAACGTCGTCCTCGTCGGGATCAAAACGCGCGGTGAGACGCTCGGCGACCGACTCGCCCATCGCATCGAAGAAATCGAAGGAAAACCGATCGCGCTCGGTAACTTAGACATCACGCTCTACCGGGACGACCTATCGAAAAAGTCGCTCGACCCAGAAGTGAAAGCGACCGAACTCCCGCACGATATCAATGGCAAGACGGTCGTCCTCGTCGATGACGTCTTGTACACGGGACGGACGGTCCGGGCCGCGATGGACGCACTCGTCGACCACGGCCGGCCGGATTACATCCAACTCGCCGTCTTGATCGACCGGGGGCACCGAGAGTTGCCGATTCGCCCAGACTTTGTCGGGAAAAACGTCCCGACATCGAAAACAGAACAAGTCGTGGTCCGACTCAGTGAAGTCGACACGACAGACGAAGTGTACATCCAACAGCATTAAATCCAAAACCTTTAAGGTGGTCCAGAGAGGCCAGGAAGGAGAACTATTTATGAAACAACCCATCCTCAACATCCACGAGCGTCCCGCTCACTTGCCACAATGGCTGCTCTTCAGCTTGCAACACGTCTTCGCCATGTTCGGAGCGACGATCTTAGTCCCGATTTTGACCGGACTGAACACGTCCGTCGCCCTCGTCGCTTCCGGTGTGGCCACGCTCTCATTCCTAGTCATCACCCAATTCAAAGTCCCGACGTATCTCGGGTCAAGTTTTGCCTACATCGCACCGATCATCGCGGTCAGCCAGCAATGGGGCGTCGAAGCCGCACTGTTCGGCGGTATTATCGCCGGTTCGGTCTACGGTGTCGTGTCGCTCATCATCTTTAAGACGGGCGTCGGTTGGCTGTTACGACTGTTGCCGCCGATCGTCGTCGGTCCGGTCATCATGGTCATCGGCTTATCGCTCGCACCGGTCGCCATCGACATGTCGATGAACCGCGACGGAGCGTATAACGGCACGTTCATCACGGTCGCCCTGCTCACGCTCGGCATCACGATCCTCGCGATGACAAAGTTAAAAGGAGTCTGGGGCGCGGTTCCGATCTTGTTCGGCATCGTCGGCGGATACGCCATCGCCGCCATGTTCGGCATCATCGACTACTCGGCGATCGGTCAAGCGAGCCTGTTCCAACTGCCTGACTTCACGATGGTGTTCGTCGACTACATGCCGATGTGGCAAGTCGGGGCACTCCTCGCCATCGTCCCGGTCGCGCTCGTCACGATGACGGAGCACATCGGCGACCAAATGGTCACGTCGAAAATCATCGGACGCGAGACGATGAAAGATCCAGGCCTGCACCGGACGCTCCTCGGCGACGGTGTCGGCAAAGCTATCGCCTCAGCGCTCGGTGGACCGCCGTGTACGACGTACGGTGAAAACAACGGCGTCATGGCGATCACGAGAGTGTACAGCGTCTACGTCATCGCCGGAGCAGCGCTCATGGCCATCAGCTTCGGCTTCCTCGGTCACGTCGAGGCGTTCATCTCGACAATCCCGAACCCGGTCAAAGGCGGTATCTCGATCCTCTTGTTCGGTGTCATCGCCTCGAACGGACTGCGGACGATGGTCGACAGCAACGTCGACCTTGCCGAGAAACGCAACCTCATCATCGCCTCGGTCATTCTCGTCGTCGGACTCGGTGGGGCGATGGTCCAACTCGGCAGCTTCCCGGTCCAAGGGATGGCGCTCGCGACGGTCGTCGGTATTCTTTTGAACGCGGTGTTACCGAAAGAAGAAGTCGAACCGGCTTCGGTCGATACAACTGAAGAAACGAAACAGGCAAGTAACTTTTAATTCGATCCCGTGAGGTCGGCAAAGTGAAGGCTCGTTTATTTGGGTGCAGTCTACCCAAATGAAGGCGTCCCTTCACGTAGGTGAAGAGACGCCTTTTCTCTTTGCCTCCAAACAAAAGGAGGAGACGAACATGAATTTGATCAAACAACAACCGAACCATTTTGTCAGCTTAGACACGCTCACCCTCGAAGAGATCATGGGGATGATCGAAGAGTCACTCCGCTACAAACAAGGGGACATGCCGCCGCTGTTTGACGGGAAGACGGTCGCGAACTTGTTCTTCGAAAATTCGACGCGGACGAAAAACTCGTTTCAAATGGCCGAGCGGCACTTGAACATCCAAGAGATCCCGTTCGACGTGGCGACGTCGTCGGTGACGAAAGGTGAGACGTTATACGACACGTGCAAGACGCTTGAAGCGATCGGGGTCGACACGCTCGTCATCCGCCATCCTGAAGCGGGATACTACCATGAGCTCGTCGAGAAGCTGACGATCCCAGTATTAAACGGCGGGGACGGGAGCGGGGAACACCCGTCACAGTCGCTGCTCGACCTCGTCACGATTTATGAAGAGTTCAAGACGTTCGAAGGCTTGAATATCGCCATCTGCGGCGATCTCGTCCATAGTCGGGTCGCCCGCTCGAACGCAGGCGTGTTGAAACGGCTCGGGGCGAATGTCGTCGGTTGTAGCCCGGAATCGTGGTGGGATGGTTCGATGGGGCTTTCGCACCGCGACCTTGACGACATCTTACCGGACTGCGACGTCGTCATGTTGCTCCGCGTTCAGCACGAGCGCCACATTATGGGCGACATCTTTTCTAAAGAAGACTATCATGCGCGCTACGGCTTGACGGTCGAGCGGGTCGAGCGGATGAAACAAGGCGCCATCATCATGCATCCGGCCCCGGTCAACCGGGACGTCGAGATCGCCGGCAGTTTGATCGAACATCCGTCATCGCGCATCTTTCCACAGATGAAGAACGGCGTTTACGCACGGATGGCCATCTTAAATCGAGCATTAGGGGGACAACAATGATTATTCAACACGCAACATGGTATGACGGGAAGACGAAACGGACGAGCAATCTGTTGATTGAGGGCGGCACGATCCGTTCGGTCGATTACGACGGGACGACCGAAGGACACGAAGTGATTGACGCAAATGGGAAGCTGTTGATCCCAGGTCTCGTCGACGTCCACGTCCATTTACGCGAGCCGGGTGGCGAGGCGAAAGAGACAATCAAGACCGGGACCGCTGCGGCTGCGGCCGGAGGATTCACGACGATTTGCGCGATGCCGAACACACGACCGGTCCCGGACGACCGGGCGACGCTCGATGACTTGCTCGCTCGGATCGAGCGTGACGCCAGCGTCCGCGTGCTCCCGTATGCGGCGATCACGAAACGGCAGCTCGGTGTCGAACAAGTCGATATGCCGTCACTTGCGGACGCGTTCGCGTTCACAGACGACGGGGTCGGCGTGCAGTCGGCGGCGATGATGCGTCAAGCGATGCGGGAAGCGAAACGGCTTGGGAAAGCGGTCGTGGCCCATTGCGAAGACAATACGCTCAAGGCCGGTTCCGTCCATGAAGGGATGTTTAGTGAGACGCACGGCATCCAAGGTATCCCGAGTCTCGCCGAGAGCATCCATATCGCCCGTGACGTGTTGATCGCCGAAGAGACAGGCTGTCACTATCACGTCTGTCACGTGTCGTCACGTCAATCGGTCCGCGTCATCCGTGACGCCAAACGGGCCGGGATCCACGTCACGGCGGAAGTGACACCGCACCACCTCGTCTTATCGGAAGACGACATCCCGGGGTTAGATCCGAACTTTAAGATGAATCCGCCGCTGCGGAGCCAAGACGACCGCGCGGCGCTCTTAGAAGGGCTGTTCGACGGGACGATCGATTTGATTGCGACCGATCACGCCCCGCATACGGCTGAAGAGAAAGCACAAGGGATGGAGCGCGCCCCGTTCGGCATCACCGGATTCGAGACGGCGTTCCCGCTCCTTTACACGACGTTCGTCAAAACGGGACAAATGGAAGAGGCGGCGCTCATCGACTGGATGACGAGACGACCGAGCGAGGTGTTCGGTCTGCCTTACGGCGTGATTGAGGTCGGCCGGGCGGCGGACCTCGCGCTGATCGATACGGAGACGGTGCGTCCGGTCGACCCGACGACGTTCGCGTCAAAAGGGAAGAACACACCGTTCGCTGGGAAAAGACTCACAGGTTGGCCGGTCGTGACGATCGCGGCCGGAGAAATCGTATATAAGGGGAGATTCGATGAAACGAACATTATGGCTTGAAGACGGGACAGCATTTGTAGGCAAGGCGTTCGGCGCGAACGCCGAGACGATCGGGGAAGTCGTCTTTCAAACAGGAATGACCGGCTACCAAGAGATTTTATCGGACCCGTCTTATTGTGACCAGCTCATCGTGTTGACGAATCCACTCATCGGAAATTATGGCGTCAACCGTGAAGACTTTGAGACGACCGTCCCGATGGCAAAAGCGCTCATCGTCAAAGAAGCGTGTGATCTGCCGTCGAACTTCCGCTCGACGGCGACGTTGCCGGAGACGCTCGAACGCTTCGGGATACCAGGTCTAGAAGGTGTCGATACGCGCATGTTGACGCGTCACCTTCGTTCACGCGGCGTCATGCGCGGCGTGTTGATCGACGGTGAGTCGACGTGGGCAGACGTTTCGATGCGCTTTGAAGCGAGCTTCCCGACCGATCAAGTGGCACGTGTCTCGACGAAACGGGCTTACGTCAGCACCGGGAGCGGCCGCCGGATCGCCCTCATCGATTTCGGGGCCAAACTCGGGATCATGCGCGAATTGTTGAAGCGCGACTGTGAAGTCGTCGTCTTGCCGCACGACGTGACGGCTGAAGAAGTGATGCGCTATGAGCCGGACGGGGTCATGCTCTCGAACGGACCAGGCGACCCGAAAGACGTCCCGACGGCGCTCCCGCTGATCGAAGCACTCATGCCAAAACTCCCGATGTTCGGGATCTGTCTCGGCCATCAGTTGATTGCTCTCGCGAGCGGTGCCAACACGTTCAAGCTTCCGTTCGGACATCGTGGTGCCAATCATCCTGTCCTCGAACTTGAGACCGGTGCTGTGACGATCACGTCACAAAACCACGGCTACGCCGTCGACGAGACGTCGCTCCTTGAGACGCCGCTCATCGTGACGCATCGCGCCGTCAACGACGGGACGATCGAAGGCATCAAACATTTACATCATCCGACGTTCTCGGTGCAATATCATCCGGAAGCGGCGCCAGGACCATATGACGCCAACGACCTATTCGACCGCTTTATGACACTCGTCAACGAAAACAGACAGAAAGTAGGAATGTGACATGCCAAAACGACCAGATATTCAGAAAATCCTTGTGATCGGATCCGGCCCGATCGTCATCGGACAAGCGGCAGAATTTGACTATGCTGGTACCCAGGCGTGTCTTGCCTTAAAAGAAGAGGGCTACGAAGTCATCCTCGTCAACTCGAACCCGGCGACGATTATGACTGACCCATCGACGGCGGACCGCGTCTATATCGAACCACTCGAACCGGAGTTCGTGGAGCGGATCATCCGTCAAGAACGTCCGGACGCGCTTCTCGCGACACTCGGGGGGCAGACCGGACTGAACTTGGCGGTCGAGCTCGATAAACGCGGCGTGCTCCGCGACTGCGGCGTCGAACTGCTCGGAACGAAATTGTCGGCGATTGAGCAGGCAGAAGACCGGGAACAGTTCCGCGACCTCATGTACAAGCTCGGTCACGGCGTCCCAGACAGCGATATCGTCCATTCACTCGACGCCGCCTGGAGCTTCGCTGACCGGATCGGCTATCCGATCATTATTCGTCCAGCTTATACGCTCGGCGGAACCGGTGGGGGAATCGCCCACGACCGGGAACAGTTCGAGCAGATTGTCGAATCGGGACTCAAGGCGAGTCCGGTGACGCAAGTGCTGCTTGAAGAGTCGATTGCCGGCATGAAAGAAGTCGAATATGAAGTGATGCGCGACTCGAGCGACCAGGCCATCATCGTCTGCGCCATGGAAAACTTCGATCCGGTCGGTGTCCATACCGGTGACTCGATCGTGTTCGCCCCGACCCAGACGTTGTCTGATCGTGATTATCAAATGCTCCGCAGCGTCTCGCTCGACATCATCCGGGCGCTCGGCATCGAAGGCGGATGTAACATCCAGTTCGCGCTCGACCCGGACAGCTTCACGTACTACGTGATCGAGGTCAACCCACGCGTCTCGCGGAGTTCGGCTCTCGCCTCAAAAGCGACGGGATACCCGATCGCCAAGCTCGCCGCGAAAGTCGCGGTCGGCTACAAGTTGTCGGAACTAAAAAACCCGGTGACGGAGACGAGTTACGCCTCGTTCGAGCCGGCGCTCGACTACGTCGTCGCTAAAATCCCGCGCTTCCCGTTCGACAAGTTCGAGACCGCGGACCGTCGTCTCGGCACACAAATGAAAGCGACGGGCGAAGTCATGGCCATCGGTCGGAGTTTAGAAGAAACGCTCTTGAAAGCCGTCCGTTCGCTCGAACTCGGTACGGAAGACTTATACGTACCACGCCTTTCCGAATTGACGGCTGAACAACTGGAACGAGAACTGACGACACCGACCGACGAACGGTTGTGGATGCTGTACGAAGCGCTTCGCCGCGGCTACTCGACAGAACAGCTTCACGGCTTGACGAAAATCGACCGGTTCTTCTTATCAAAACTCGATCGGATTTGGCGTGAGGAAGAAGTACTGCGCAACGAGCCGTTGACAGAGGAACGGTTGCGCGAAGTGAAGCAACGTGGGTTCAGTGATCGCATGATCGCCCGCATCACGGACCAAGCCGTCGAGACGATCGCGTCGTTACGCGATGAGTGGAACGTTCGGCCAGTGTATAAGATGGTCGACACGTGTGCCGCCGAGTTCGCCTCGGAGACGCCGTACTTTTACGGCACGTACGAAGTCGAGAACGAAGCGGTGAAAACGGATAAACCGTCCATCCTCGTACTCGGTTCAGGCCCGATCCGGATCGGGCAAGGCGTCGAGTTCGACTACGCGACCGTCCATTCGATCCAAACGATCCGTGACGCCGGATATGAGGCGATCATCGTCAACAACAACCCGGAGACGGTATCGACCGACTTCTCGATCTCAGACCGTCTCTACTTTGAACCGCTCACGACAGAAGACGTATTAGAAGTCGTTCGCAATGAACGACCGCTCGGGGTCATCGTCCAGTTCGGCGGGCAGACGGCAATCAATTTGGCCGCCTCGCTCGAAGCGAACGGCGTCCAAATTCTCGGGACGTCACTTGAAGACATCGACCGGGCCGAAAACCGGAAAGCGTTCGAGGCGACGCTCACGAAAGAACGGCTCGCCCAACCACCGGGCAAGACCGCGGTCACGGTCGAGGAAGCGGTCGCTTGTGCCGACATGCTCGGCTATCCCGTACTCGTCCGCCCATCGTATGTCCTCGGCGGCCGGGCGATGGAGATCGTCTATGAGCGTTCGGAGCTCGAGCGGTATATGCGCCACGCCGTCGTCGCCTCGAAAGATCGTCCCGTCCTCATCGACCGCTACTTGACCGGGATCGAAATCGAAGTCGACGCCATCTGCGACGGGACGGACGTCTACATCCCGGGCATCATGGAACATATCGAACGGGCCGGGGTCCACTCTGGCGATTCGATCGCCGTCTATCCGCCGCAACGGCTGAGCGAGGCGTTAAAACAAAAAGTCGTCGATTACACGATCAAACTCGCCAAAGCGTTCCGCATCAAAGGGTTGCTCAACATTCAGTTCGTCTATGCGGACGACTTGTACGTCATCGAAGTCAACCCACGGGCGAGCCGGACGGTGCCGTTCATCTCGAAAGTGACGGGACTTCCGGTCGCACGCATCGCGACGCAGACGATTCTCGGGACGACGTTGAAGCAGCTCGGACTCGGAACGGGCTTGCACCCAGAATCTGACGCCATCTCGGTCAAAGTACCGGTGTTCAGTTTCGCGAAACTAAAAGAAGTCGACCCGTCACTCGGGCCAGAGATGAAATCGACGGGTGAAGTCATGGCGACGGACCGAACGCTTGAAAAAGCACTCTATAAAGGACTCGTCGCTGCCGGGATGACGATCGCCTTGAAAGGAAACGTCTTGTTGACGGTCGCCGATCAAGACAAAGATGAAGCGCTCGACATCGCCCGTCGCTTCAACCGGCTCGGCTTCCGCCTGATGGCGACGTCAGGCACGGCGACGGCACTTACGGCAGCCAAGTTGCCGGTCCGACAAGTCGGGAAGATCCATGAAGCGGGTGAGACGATGCTGAGCGTCATCGAGCGGGGCGATGTCGACATCGTCTTGAATACGACGACACGCGACGCCTTAGCGACAAAAGACGGATTCATTATCCGCCGGGCCGCGGCCGAGCAAGGTGTGCTCTGCTTGACGTCGCTCGACACGGTGAAGGCGCTCTTGCAAGTCATCGAGAGCCTATCGTTCCAGACGACGAGCCTGCCGGCGTTCACCGAATTCAGGGTGACTGTATGAGACAACGGGCGACCATCTTATCGAACCGGGAGATCGCGAAAGCGACAATGGAAATGAAAGTGCGAATCGGTGATGCAACAATCGCACCGGGGACGTTTTTCCATGTGAAGACGTCCGAACTGTTGCGCCGGCCACTGTCGGTCGCAAACGTCGAAGCAGACGTCGTCACGTTTCTGTACAAAGTGGTCGGGACCGGGACGGCTGAACTCGCGACGAGACGAGCCGGGGACGAACTTGACGTCCTCGGTCCGCTCGGTAACGGGTTCCCGCTCGCAAAAGACGGCAAGCGCGTCGTTCTCGTCGGCGGGGGGATCGGGGTGCCGCCACTCTATTACACGCGCCGGATGCTCGCCGCGCGCGGAATCGAAACGGTGGCGATTCTCGGGTTTGATTCAGAAGCGAGTGTATTTTATGAAGACGAGTTCCGCGAACTCGGCGAGACGATCATCACAACGGTCGACGGAACGTATGGAGAGGCAGGCTTCGTGACCGGGCCGCTCGCTAGAATCGACGCCGACGTCTTGTTCAGCTGTGGTCCGGAACCGATGTTAAAAGCGGTCGCCGCGTCGCATATCGAAGAGCGCTACATCTCGATCGAGAACCGGATGGGTTGCGGCATCGGGGCGTGCTTCGCCTGTGTGTGCAAAGCGCCGGACGGTTACGTGAAAGTGTGCAGTGACGGACCGGTATTTCGGGCAGAAGAGGTGACGCTATGAGATTACACATCGAACTACCCGGCTTATCGTTAAAAAATCCGATCATGCCGGCATCCGGTTGTTTTGGATTCGGCGAAGAGTTCGCCAAGCTGTACGACTTGTCGATCCTCGGGGGCATCATGATCAAAGCGGCGACCGGGGAGGCACGGTTCGGGAACGAGACACCGCGTGTCGCCGAGACGGCGCAAGGAATGTTGAATGCGATTGGATTACAAAATCCGGGTGTCGACGCGATTGTTGAAGACAAGTTGGCATTCCTCGCCAAGTTTGACACTGAAATTATTGCCAACGTGGCGGGTTCGACCCCAGAAGAATACATCCACGTCGCGCGGAAAATGAGCGCCGACCCGTGCGTGAAAGCACTCGAGCTGAACATCTCGTGCCCGAACGTGAAGTGTGGCGGCATGCAGTTCGGGACCGATCCTTTGATGGCGGCCGAACTGACGCGCCTCGTCAAGGCGGCGTCGACGAAACCGGTATACGTCAAACTATCCCCGAACGTCACGTCAATCACGGAGATGGCACGTGCGGTCGAAGCGGCCGGCGCCGACGGCATCACGATGATCAATACGCTCGTCGGCATGAGGATTGACATTGCGACCGGTCAACCGATCTTAGCGAACCGAATCGGCGGATTATCCGGTCCGGCCATCAAGCCGGTCGCCATCCGGATGGTGTACGAAGTCGCCCAAGCGGTCAATATCCCGATTATCGGCATGGGCGGTGTGCGGACGGTCGACGACGTGCTCGAATTTATCTATGCGGGTGCATCGGCGGTCGCGGTCGGGACTGCCAATTTTGAAAACCCATACGTATGCCAGGAAATCATCGAAGCGTTGCCAGGCCGGCTCGATGAACTCGGCATCGATCATATTTTAGACGTTAGGGGGAAGGCGTATGAACAGGTTGTATCTCGCGCTTGATGTCGAAACACGTGACGAAGCGTTTTCACTCTTGAAAAAAATTGACCAACGCCCGGCCGTCAAAGTCGGCATGGAACTGTTCTACCGTGAAGGTGGACGGTTCGTCGAAGAACTCGTCGCGAGCGGTTACCCGGTCTTTCTAGACGTCAAAGTTCATGACATCCCGGAGACGGCAAGGCGGACGCTCCGCCAAATCGGCCGGCTCGGCGTCGAAATGACGAACGTTCACACGCTCGGCGGCGAGACGATGATGCGCTACGCATTGGATGGATTGCGTGACGTGAACGAGACGACCACATTGATCGGGGTGACCCAACTGACATCGACCGACGAGCGGATGCTGTCAGAACAACTCGGAATTGAAGGAAGTCTCGAGCAGGCCGTCTTGCGCCAAGCGGGACTTGCCAAACGGGCAGGACTCGACGGGGTCGTCGCGTCCGTTCACGAAGCCCGCGCGATTCGACAAGCGCTCGGTTCACAGTTTTTGACGGTGACGCCCGGCATCCGAATCAACGAAACGACAGACGATCAAGTCCGGGTCGCGACACCGCAAGCCGCTTTTGACGCCGGTGTGTCAGCTATCGTCGTCGGGCGCCCGATCACCCGGGCAGCCGACCCGAACGCAGCTTACGAATACTTTATGAAGGAATGGAGCCAAACGTATGAGACAAATCGCTGAGGCATTATTATCGATTGAAGCCGTCACCTTATCACCGAATGAACCGTACACATGGTCGAGCGGGTTAAGAAGCCCGATTTATTGTGATAACCGACTGACGCTCAGTTATCCAGAAGTGCGTTCACAGATTATCGATGCACTTGTCGACGCCGTCCGTCCGCTCGACGCCGACGTCATCGCGGGAACGGCGACGGCCGGGATTCCCCATGCGACGCTTTTAGCCGACCGACTCGGTCTACCGCTCGTCTACGTCCGGTCGAGTGCGAAAGGGCATGGGAAAGGCAACCAGATTGAAGGGCGATTCGACAAAGGAGCGCGCGTCGTCGTCATCGAAGACCTGCTCTCGACTGGAAAATCGAGCATCGAAGCGGCTCAGGCGATTCGAGCGGCCGGAGGCGAAGTCGTTTTGATTCAAGCCGTTTTCTCATACGGCTTAGACAGCTTGAGCGTAAATTTGACCGATGCGAACTTGACCGCCTCGTCACTGACGACGTTCGCTGAACTGATTGAAGTTGCTCGGAATCAAGACGTGATTTCTGAGAACGAAGCAATCTCGCTCACAGCTTGGCAAGAAAGCCCAACCGTTTGGAGCAAACAAGTGACATGCTGAAGAATCCACCTCCGGGCGGATTCTTTTTCATTTGGTAACATGTGATACTGAACGTGTTAGAATAGGGAAAGCAGTCGAAAAAGGAGAGAACTATGGCGTATTCTAGAATTAAAGGACAGTCATTGAAAGTACGGTTTCAAAACATCCCTAAACATCGCAAAATCGCATTCGGTCTCGTCCTCACGGTGTTACCTTTATTATTTTTCGTGAATTTATTCGTATTCAGCCACATGTTGGCGCTAGGGGACAAGTATGAGGACCGTTACCAGATGAAAAAGCTTCGGCTTGAGACAACGCATGGGAATGTTGAATTTTTCCGGAGTACGAACGAAAAAGTTCAGATCGAAGTACTGCAGACGAATTCGAAAGAACGTCGCATTAAAGTGAAGTCGGTCGGGGACACGATTTCCGTCGTCGAACGGTATGGACCGATGAGCCAGTTCGGGAGTCGGGCAAGCGCGGAGCCGTCCCGTTATAAAATCCGGGTCGCGTTGCCAAGTTCGATGACATCGATCGAAGTGACGGCTGAGCAAGTGACCGGACAAGGCCTAGTCGCGAAAACCATCGTTCTCGATGCCAACGCGGTCAATCTGAAGAAACTTGAAAGCGACCGGCTTCGAGTCGAGACGAAAAGCGATGCCACGTTTGAGACGGTTCGTGTCGTCACTGGCGACATCCGGTCGTATCGGGACGCGACAATCCGTGACGTCGTCGTCAACCAAGCGCTGACCGTCCAGACAGAGGCCGGGGCGCTCACGTATGAGCCGCGAAACGCGACCGGACAAGTAACCGTCACGACAACAGGAAACATCGCGGCGGCTGAGCGCTTTAAAGAAATTAGCAACGGTGTGTACCATCTTTCGAACTCGAATCGTCCGAACGTGGAACTGATTTCTGAGACAGGGAAGGTCGAACTGAAATGATCAACAAACGCTACATTCCTAAAGTCGGACTGCGAACGTTTAAGACCGGGATCGCCGTCGCCATCACGATTGCCTTGTCATGGTACGTCTTCGGCATTTATTCGGGGATGGGTGCCATCGCCGCCGTCGTCGCGATGCAACCGACCGTCAAACGGTCGTCGAAAATCGTCTTTAGCCGTATATTCGGTACGATCGTCGGCCTCATGTGCGGCTTGTTGATTGTCTATGCGTTCGGGGTGAACCCGATTTCGATAGGTCTTGCCGTCATCGTCGCGCTCACGCTCAACACGACGTTCGATAAGACGCACATGTCGACGTATGCCGCGTTCGCGATTGTGCTCATGCTTGAAAACCCGACGACCGACTTTTTCCACTACGCGTGGACGCGTTCGCTATTGACGGCGGTCGGTGTGTTCGTCTCGCTCGGCGTCAACTATGCGTTCATGCCACCGCGTTATGAAGAGCGTCTGCTCGGCGAGATTCGGAAGACGTCGGCGTATATGTTCCATCATTGGCGCGAACTGATCGGCTCCCCGGCAGAACTGCTCGAGACGCGCGCCCGTATCCTCGGCCATCAAGAGCTCCATATGATGTTGCAAGAGGATATGCAAATGACGAAGGTTAAGTTGAAGCATTTGACGATCAAGCAATATCGGTTATTGATTCATTTAGAGGATAAATTGGTCTTGCTGCTCGAGAGTCTCGCTGAGCACCGGGAAGCGTTACTCATGATGACCGAGGACGAACGTCACGCGTTCGAGTCCGAGTTTTTATTCTTGCTCGCCCACCATCACGATATTCTCTACACGTGTGACAAACCGTACTCGCTCTTCCAATTGAAGCATGAAGACTTATCTGTTTCTGAAATTTTACACGGACATCTGCTCGACTATCATGAACAGCTCGAGGCGTTCAAACATAATCCGAAATGAACAAAGGCCACGTCGCATGACGTGGCCTTTGTTCATTGTTTAAGCGATTTGACGAGCTGCTCGTCCGGAGTCACATATACCGTCTGCTGATCGGTGTAGATGACGAATCCCGGCTTGGCGCCGCTCGGTTTTTTCACGTAACGGGCTTTCGTATAGTCGACCGGCACCCCGCTCGAGGCACGTGCCTTCGAGAAGTAGGCGGCGACGGTCGCTGCTTCGAGGAGCGTCGTCTCGTCCGGTTCGGTCGACCGGATGATGACGTGTGAACCGGGGATATCTTTCACATGAAGCCAAATTTCGTCGCGACGCGCGAACTTGAACGTCAAGTGGTCGTTTTGCGTATTGTTTTTACCGACGTAAAACTCGATACCGGTCGAAGATGTGTAGCCTTCGAGCGCGACTTTGGCCGTTTGTTTCTTCTTCTGACGTTTTTGTCGGATGTACCCGCCTTCGGCCAGCTCTTCGCGAATCTCGACGATATCGCGCGGCGCGGCGACGTCGAGTTGGGCGACGAGCGTCTCTAAATAGCTGATTTCGGTCTCGTTCAGTTCAATTTGCTTTTGTACCTCGATTTTGGCGACTTTTAGTTTGTTGTATTTCTTATAGTAACGTTGCGCGTTCTCGTTCGGTGTTTTAAGCGGATCGAGCGGGATATCGATCATGGCGCCGTCCTCGTCATAATAGTCGACGACGTGGGCGACTTTCATCCCTTTCTCGAGCTGGAACAAATACGTCGTCAACAGCTCACCGTATTTTTGGAGCTCGTCCGATCGTTCCGTCGCTTTCATATCCTCGAGCAGGCGTTTCCGTTTTAATTGGTTGCGCTCGAGCTCTGACTTGAGCAGACGCTCGACGTCATGGGCTTGCTGCTTGACCCGGTCACGGTTCGCCTTCTCATAGTAAAAGCGGTCGAGCACTTCCCGGCTCGAGTCGTAGCGTTCTTCAGAAACGATATCGCCTGACGTGAGCGCGATCGGACTGAACCGTTCCTTCCCGGAGGCGAGCTGTTGGAATACATAAGCGCCGTCAAGATCCGCCATCACGCTGTCAAACGCCGCCTCTAAGTTCGTACGGTTCGGCGTCTTGGCCCGATGCATAATCTCTTGAGCGATCTGCGGGCTCATCCCAGAAAAGTGAGCGACGAGCTGCTTATCGAGCATACCTGCGTTCCAATCGATTCGTTTCAATCCGGCTTCCCGTTCCGTCAACGGATCGGACTTTTCTTGCGCCGGCGGCAAGATGTACTCGCTGCCTGGCATGATCGTCCGATACGTGTTTTGAGACGGAGGAAGGTGTTTGATCGCGTCTAAAATCTTGCCGTCCTCGTTCGTCAAGACGACGTTCGAGTGACGCCCCATCAGTTCGACATAGACGCGTTTGTTTTCTTCATCACCGAGCTCGTTACGCGATCTGATTGAGAAAACGATGACGCGGTCGCGGCCGACTTGTTCGATCGCTGTGATAAAGCCGCCCTCGATATGCTTCCGCAGCATCATACAAAACATCGGAGGCTCTTGCGGGTTCTTGATCGGGGTGTCCGTCAATTGAAGTCGCGCATACATCGCGTTCGCTGAAACGAGCAACGAGACGCTTTGTCGGTTCGATCTGACTTGAATCATCAAGTCGAGCGCATACGGTTGATGCACTTTATTGATTCGACCGCCAACGAGCGGTTGTAGTTCTTTTACGACACGATATGTCATTAATCCATCATATGCCATTAGTCTCATCACCTTTGTCCTTTTTCTGTCTCTACGTTATCAGATTCACAGAAAATATGGTACGATGAAGTAGGAAATCCGAACTTCTTCTTGCCGTAACAATTAAAGGACTGCTATTATAATGTAATGTGATGTTAGAAGATGGAGGGCTTGCATTGAATTTTAAAGAACGAGGATTATTAATCGTCTTATCTGGTCCAAGCGGTGTCGGCAAAGGTACTGTTTGCCGAGTGCTCCGTGAAGAGGCGGACAACAACCTTCAGTATTCGGTGTCGGCAACGACTCGAAAACCACGTGAAGGCGAAGTTGAGGGAGTGCATTACTTCTTTAAGACGAGAGAGCAATTTGAAGACATGATTGAACACGATCAACTGCTTGAGCATGCAGAATTCGTCGGCAACTATTATGGGACACCGGTCGAATGGGTGCGCGAGACGCTTGAAAGTGGCAAGGACGTCATTTTAGAGATTGAAGTCCAAGGAGCTTTCCAAGTAAAGGAACGCTTCCCAGAAGCCGTCTTTTTATTCCTCGCACCGCCGAGTCTGCAAGAACTTCGAAACCGTTTAGTCGGTCGAGGCACTGAATCGGAAGAAGTCATCAAGCAACGCTTGCTCGTCGCCCGTGAAGAAATCGAGTTGATGGATGCTTACGATTACGTCGTCACAAACGACGAAGTCGATAAAGCGATCGACCGGATCAAAGCGATCGTGACGGCCGAGCATTGTAAACGTGAACGTGTCGCGTCTCTCTATAAAAAAGCTATGATGGAGGTCATTTAATGTTATACCCTTCGATTGATGCCTTACAACGTATCATCCCGTCGAAATACACAATCGTGACGGTGGCCGCCAAGCGTGCCCGTCAGATCCAAGACGGAAAAGCACCAAAAATCGCTGCGCCAAAATCGTATAAACCGGTCGGTCAAGCGCTAGAAGAAATATTCTCGGGTGACACGACAATCATCGTGAACGAAAAGAACAACGGATGAAGTGTGACCCAAGTCGGATACGACTTGGGTCTCATTGTCTATAAAGGGGAGAAATGTGAATGGTGAACGACCGGAACATCTTGCTTTGTGTGAGCGGCGGTATCGCTGCATATAAGGCGTGCGCACTCACGTCAAAACTCGTTCAAGCAGGCGCGAACGTCCGCGTGGCGATGACAGCATCGGCTGAGCAGTTCGTCGGAAAAGCGACGTTTCAAGCACTCAGTCGCAATCCGATCTATTCGGACGTGTTCGAAGAGCACGACCCGACGAAGATCGCCCACATCGATGTCGTTGATACGAGTGATTTAATCGTCGTCGCCCCGGCGACGGCGAATATCATCGCTAAACTTGCTAACGGCATCGCCGACGACTTCATCACGACCTCGATCTTAGCAGCGAAATGTCCCGTCATCGTATCTCCGGCGATGAACGTCAACATGCTCGAACATCCGGCGACCCGCCGAAATATCGAGACGCTCAAATCATACGGCTATCAAATCATCGAGCCGGGTGTCGGCAATCTGGCCTGCGGCTGGATTGGCGGCGGACGTCTGCCCGAACCGGAAGATCTCGTCCGCATCATCGCGAGCCAGTTCGTCCCGAAACACTTGCTTGAAAAGCACGTCTTGATCACGGCTGGTCCGACGGTCGAACGTATCGATCCGGTCCGGTTTTTATCCAACGATTCATCCGGGAAGATGGGAGTCGCCCTTGCTGAGGCGGCGCGAGATATGGGCGCGAACGTGACGCTCGTCCACGGCCCGCTCCAAGTCCCGGTCCCAGACGGGGTGACCGCGATCGCGGTCGAGTCGGGACAACAGATGCTCGAGACCGTGCTCGAGCGATTTGCGACGCAAGACATCGTCATCAAGTCGGCGGCGGTCGCAGACTATCGTCCGAAGACGGTCCACACCGAGAAACATAAAAAAGTCCACGGCCCGTTGACGATTGAGCTCGAGGAGACGACCGATATTTTAAAAGAGCTTGGAACGAAGAAGACGCATCAGCTCCTCGTCGGATTCGCTGCCGAGACAGAGCAGCTTGAAGACCATGCCCGGGCTAAACTCGAGCGTAAAAACGTCGACTTCTTGGTCGCGAATGACGTGTCGAAGCGAGACATCGGTTTCCGGTCTGACGACAACGAAGTCGTCTTATTCCGAGCGGATGGCTCATTTGTCCGTCTGCCGCGGCAGAGTAAACAACGTCTCGCCCACGAGTTGCTCGCCTACTTTAAGGAAGGTTTACGATGATTGCCCACGTCCACGTCGATGCTCCGGTCATCACGATCGACCGACCGTTTGACTATGAGGTCCCGGTCCAGTTCGAGTCGTTGATCGAGCCAGGTATGCGCGTATCGGTACCGTTCGGATCGAGACGGTTACTCGGCATCGTGACAGGGGTATCGGACGGAACACGCGAAGGGTTAAAACCGCTCGAAGCACTTCTTGACGAAGAGTCGTCTTTGACCGAAGAGTTGCTCGAACTGTCGATGCACGTGAAACAGACGACGCTTTGCTTCCGCTCATCGGCACTTCTCGCCATGCTGCCGGCAGCGCTGAAAGTCAGTTACGATAAAGCGATCAAAGGGGAGTCACTTCCTGAAGGCGTTCGGGCCGGCACACACTTGTCCGAGTATCCAAAAGAAGTTCAGTCGCTGATTTTGGCCATGGCCAAAAAAGGGGACTTGTCGCTTTCACCGGTGCTTAAAGAGAAACGAACGGTCAAAACCGACTTGTTGATCGAGTTGAAGGATGCGAGCGTCGTCCCGGCGCGTGCCAAAAAACAGCTCGAGGCGGTCCGGCTACTTGAAGACGTGCCTCGTATGTACTGGTCGTCGCTCCGTCAAATCGGATTGACGCGGCCCCAGCTGCAAAAGCTCGAGACGCTCGGTGCTGTCAAAGTGACCGAAGTCGAATTGAATCGAGACCCGTATGCTTCGATCGAACAAGTAATCGATGATGTCAAACTGAACGACAGTCAAGCGGAAGCGGTGCGCGCGATTCGCGAGGCCGAAGCCGGTGAGACGTTGTTGCTCCACGGCGTGACGGGAAGCGGAAAGACCGAAGTGTATCTCGAGTCGATCGGCCAAGTCGTCGATGACGGGAAGCAAGCCGTCTTGCTCGTCCCAGAGATCAGCTTGACACCGATGATGGTCAAACGGTTCAAACGCCGTTTTGGCGACCGCGTCGCCGTACTCCATAGCGCCTTGTCGCAAGGCGAGAAATACGATGAGTGGCGGAAAATCAAGCGACGGGAAGTCGACGTCGTCGTCGGCGCCCGATCGGCCATTTTCGCTCCGCTCGAACACATCGGCCTGCTCATCTTAGACGAAGAGCATGAGACGACGTATAAACAAGAAGAAAATCCACGTTATCATGCGCGCGATGTCGCAATTTGGCGCGCGCGTCATCACGGTTGTCCGGTCGTGCTCGGAAGCGCGACACCGTCGCTCGAGTCATTCGCCCGCGCTCAAAAAGGCGTCTATCGCTATTTGCATTTGAGTGAACGCTACGGTGGCAAGATGCCGCCCGTCCATATTGTCGATATGCGCCGCGAGCTCGCGAAAGGGAACACGACGATGTTTTCAGAAGACTTATTTCTGGCCATCAACGACCGGATTGCGAAGAAAGAACAATGTGTCATCTTGCTCAATCGCCGCGGGTTCACGACGTTCGTCATGTGCCGTGATTGCGGGGAAGGGCTGACCTGCCCGCATTGCGCCGTCAACTTGACGTATCATCAGCACGGCGACCGGCTCAAATGCCACTATTGTGGCTATGAGATCGGGATGCCGTCGAAATGCCCGACGTGCGACAGTAAAAAGATCAAACAGTTCGGCACCGGCACGCAAAAGATCGAGACCGAGCTGTTGAACCGAATCCCGGAAGCACGGATCATCCGCATGGACCAGGATACGACGTCGCGGAAAGGGTCACACGAACAGCTGTTGAAACGGTTTGAGGACGGCGAGGCCGACATCCTGCTCGGTACCCAGATGATTGCCAAAGGGCTCGATTTTCCGAACGTCACGCTCGTCGGCGTGCTCGCAGCCGATGCGACGCTCGGCATGCCCGACTTTCGAGCGACCGAACGGACGTTCCAACTCGTCACCCAAGTCGCCGGACGAGCCGGGCGTGGTAGTTTACCGGGTGAGGCGTACGTCCAGACTTACAATCCGGACCATTATGTCATCGAGACAGCGAGTGGGCATGATTATGAGTCGTTTTTCGAGCGCGAGATGAAACTCAGACAAGTCGGCAACCATCCGCCTTACTGGTACGTGACGCTCGTCACGTTCGCGGCTGAAAATCCGCTCGTCGCGCAAGCCGAGGCCGACCTGTTCGCCGCCGATTTCGCGGCAGCGCACGTCGAGCAGTCCCGGCTGAACGGACCGATGCCGGCACCGTTATCGAAACTTAAAAACTTGTATCGCTACCAGCTGTTCATCAAGACGAAACAACCGGAAGCGTTATATCCCGTTCTCGCCATGTTGCAACAAGCGCGGGCGAAAGCGATCAGCAAAAAAGAATATCAATTGAGTATAGATGTAAATCCATACGTCTTCATGTGAGGTGGAACGAAATGTATAAAGTAGTCGAAATTCCAAATGAGATTTTGCGGGTCAACTGTGACCCGGTGACAAAGTTTGACAAGAAGTTGCGCCAGACGGTCGACCGGCTGTTTGACACGATGTATGAGTATGATGGCGTCGGTGTGGCCGCGCCGCAAGTCAATTTGAACCAGCGCCTTGCCGTCGTCCATACTGACGACGAAACAGGTCCGCTCGTATTGATCAATCCAGAGATCATTTCGACCGCAGGCAAAGCCGTCGGATTAGAAGGGTGCTTGAGCATCCCGGGTGAGTTCGGATTCGTCGAACGACATGAGTCGATCGTCGTCAAGACGCAAGACATGAAAGGGCGCTTTCAAGAAGTGAAAGCAAGCGGCTTCTTCGCGCGCGCCATCCAACACGAGATCGACCATTTAGACGGTGTCCTATTCACCGATAAACTCGCCGTTCCTAAGCCAGGAACCGACAAGCGGATCGTCTTCATGGGTACACCGGCGTTTGCCGTATCCGTACTTGAGCGCTTGCTCGAAGAAGGATACAATGTCGTAGGTGTTGTCTCTCAGCCGGACAAACCGGTCGGCCGCAAGCGTGAGCTCAAACCGACACCGGTCAAAGAGTGTGCGCTCCGTCATAATATCCCGGTATTGCAGCCGATCAAAGTTCGCACCGATTATGAGGATATTTTGGCGCTTGAACCGGATTTGATTGTGACGGCGGCTTACGGGCAAATCGTGCCGAGTGAACTGTTAGAGGCGCCGACATATGGCGCGATCAACGTACACGCCTCGCTCCTTCCAAAATACCGGGGGGGCGCACCGATCCATCAAGCAATTTTGGACGGAGAGACAGAAACGGGCGTCACAATCATGTACATGGTCGATAAATTGGATGCAGGTGACATGATCGCGAACACGATCGTCCCGATCGAAGAGACAGACACGGTCGGTACGCTGTTCGACAAACTTGCCGTCGCGGGGTCTGATCTGTTGATCAAGACGTTGCCAGCCTTTTTAGAAGGCTGGATCGAAGCGGTACCGCAAGACGAACGTGACGTCACGTTCGCACCGAACATTAGCCGGGACCGCGAACAGCTGGACTGGTCACAGCCGGGCGCATCGATTTTCAACCACATTCGTGGCATGAACCCGTTCCCGACGGCGTATACATTGATCGCGGGTGAGCGGGTGAAAGTGTTCGCGAGCGAGAAGACGAGCGGGAGCGGTGAGGCGGGCACAATCGTCCGGCTTGAAGAGGATGGGTTTGTGGTCGCGACTGGAGATGACGTCGCCATCAAAGTGACAGAGTTACAGCCGGCCGGAAAAAAACGGATGGACGGTGCCACGTTCATGCGCGGTGCCGGACAAAAGCTGCAAGTGGGCGACCAATTAGGAGGGTGACATGAACGTAAGACAAGCAGCGCTTGATACGCTGATCAAAATCGAACAAGGCGGAGCCTATTCGACGATCGCGGTCAACGATTTATTAAACCAAAAAAAGCTAGCTTCAAAAGACGTGGGACTTTACACAGAGCTCGTCTACGGAACACTCGGGCGGAAGCGGACGCTTGATTATATATTGGAGAAGCGTGTCCAAAACCCGAAAAAACTGGACAGTTTCGTCTTACCGCTCCTTCGGATGAGCGTGTATCAACTGTTCTATTTAGACAAAGTGCCGGACCGGGCCGTCTTACACGAGGCGGTCGAGATCGCCAAAAAACGTGGGCACTCCGGCATCGGCAAGTTCGTCAACGGCGTGTTGCGCAACGTCACCCGTGACGGGTTCCCAGATTTGAGCGGGCTCCCTGACGCCGAACGGATTGCGATCGAGCACAGTCATCCCGACTGGCTCGTCGCGGATTGGGTCAACACGTACGGGATTGAGGCGACCGAGGCGATGTGCAAGTTGAACAACGAGCCGGCCCCGGTGACAGTTCGCGTCAACCGCAAACAAATCACGGTCGACGATATGATCGAACGCCTCGCCGAGTCAGGCGTACAAGCGTCACGTTCTGAGCTATCGTCAGACGGTCTCGTCATCGAGTCCGGAAACGTTCATACGACGCCGTTTATCGACGCAGGACTTTTGTCGATTCAAGATGAGAGCTCGATGATCGTCGCCGACGCGCTCAGTGCCGAGAAGACCGAACGCGTGCTCGACGCGTGTGCCGCGCCAGGCGGCAAAGCGATGCACACCGCCGAACGGATGGACGGCGGGACGCTCGTGGCGCTCGACCTTCACCCTCATAAGGCAAAACTGATCGAACGACAAGTGAAGCGATTGCAAATCGATGGAGTGACCGCACTAGCCCTCGATGCCCGAGACGCCGGAGATGAGTTCGAACGCGAGAGCTTTGACCGCATCTTGCTCGATGTCCCGTGCTCGGGTCTAGGTGTCATTCGCCGCAAGCCAGATATTAAATGGACGAAGGACAAAGAATCCCTTTCTGGACTGCCGATCATCCAACGTGAAATTATCGACGCTGTCTTGCCACTACTGAAGCAAGGTGGTACGCTAGTGTACTCGACATGTACAATCGACCCGTCTGAAAATGAACGGCAGGCCGACTATATATTGTCGAACGGATTGACGTGGGATGAAACACTCCGAGATCGTCTTCCTGAAGTGTTACGTCCGATGGTGTCATCGGACCGCGCCGAACTCAAACTACTTCCGACAACGTTCGGAACTGACGGCTTCTACATCGCCGCATTTAAGAAAGAGGTATAAACATGAATCCAAAAGCAGTTGAAAAAAACCCATTAGTCGGCGCCAAGCCGTCTTTATATTCGCTCACATACCCTGAACTCGAACAATGGCTCATCGATGCAGGAGAAAAGTCGTTTCGCGCGAAACAGTTATATGACTGGATGTATGTCAAACGTGTGACGTCATTCGATGATATGACGAACTTGTCGAAACCGCTTCGTGAAAAACTCGATGCTTCGTTCCAGTTGACGACGTTAAAAGAACTCGTCCGTCAGGAATCGCAAGACGGCACGATCAAGTTCTTGTTCGAGCTCCAAGACGGCTACTCGATCGAGACGGTACTCATGCGCCACGAATACGGCAACTCGGTCTGTGTCACGACTCAAGTCGGCTGCCGCATCGGCTGCACGTTCTGTGCCTCGACGCTCGGCGGTTTGAAACGTAACCTCGAAGCTGGGGAAATCACGGCCCAGGTCCTCGACGTCCAGCGCGCGCTTGACGTGAGCGGCGAACGTGTCGACTCGATCGTCGTCATGGGAATCGGCGAACCGTTCGATAACTATGACGAATTGATGCGCTTCTTGCGTACGGTCAACCACGATGACGGGTTGAACATCGGTTCACGCCATATCACCGTCTCTACAAGCGGAATCGTGCCGAAAATCTACAAGTTCGCCGACGAAGGGATGCGCATTAACTTTGCGATCTCGCTTCATGCGGCGTCGACGGAGATTCGGACACGTCTCATGCCGATCAACCGTGCCTATAACTTGGACAAGTTGATGGAAGCCGTCAACTATTACACGGAGAAGAGTGGACGTCGTATCACGTTTGAATACGGTTTGTTCGGTGGCGTCAATGATACAGAAGAAGATGCACACAAGCTTGCCGACTTGTTGAAAGGCGTCAAATGCCACGTCAACTTGATTCCAGTCAACCATGTGCTTGAGCGCGACTATGTGCGCACGCCACGTAATCAAATTTTTGCCTTTGAAAAAGTGCTCAAAGATCGAAAAGTGAACGTGACGATTCGTCGCGAACAAGGTTCGGATATCGATGCGGCTTGTGGGCAGCTTCGAGCGAAGGAGCGCGAACAAGAAACGAGGTAATCAGGAAGATGGAATTAGCATACCGAACCGACCGTGGGCAGGTGAGGGCTCAAAACGAGGATGCCGTCTTGATTTTAGGAGACGAGCATGCCGGGATCGCCCTCGTGGCCGACGGCATGGGGGGGCATGAAGCAGGAGAGGTCGCTAGTCAGCTCGTCATCGAGCAGTTTCGTCGCGCTTTTCCGACGCTTCCGGCCACACCGTTAGCGATGGAGACTTGGTTCCGTGACAACGTGGAGCTGGCAAATGAGCAAGTGCTTGAATTCGCGAAGCAATCTAATCTCGTCATGATGGGGACGACCATCGCTGGCGTCTGTTGGCATGACGAAACGATTGTCATCGTACACGTCGGAGATAGCCGCGTCTACGCCCTTCGTGGCGGTACACTCCAACAATTGACGGAAGACCATTCTTACGTCAACGTGCTAAAACAACTTGGGGAATTGACAGAAGAAGAAATGCGGATCCACCCGAAACGAAATATTATCACCCGTGCGATCGGCTCAAAAGAGCACGTCGAACCTGATCTGCAAGTGTTTGCCGAACCCGAGTTCGACACGATTTTAATCTGTACGGATGGCTTGACGACTCACCTGACAGATGAAGCTATCAAACACGCCTTAACTCGTCCCATCTCTGCGGACGCTAAGGCGGACATGTTGATCGATCAAGCCAACCGATTGGGTGGGAGCGACAACATCACTGTGGCGCTCGTCCAATTTACAGATAGAAAGAGAGGATGAATCCGATGCGAAGTGGAGAACGAATCAACGATCGTTATCGGATCGAACAACAAATCGGTAGCGGCGGCATGGCAAATGTCTACCGGGCTCACGATGAGATTTTAAACCGAACCGTCGCCATTAAGGTGTTACGATCTGAATTCTCGCATAACGAACAATTTATACGCCGGTTCGAACGAGAAGCCCATGCGGCAACCAGTCTGAACCATCCAAACATCGTCGCCATTTATGACGTCGGAGATGAACAAGACATTTATTACATCGTCATGGAACATGTCGATGGTATGACGCTCAAACAATATTTACAGGAAGAGTACATATCAATCGAGGAATCGTTGCGGATCATGGGACAGATTTGTGATGCGATCGATCATGCCCATGCCCATCGCATCATTCATCGGGATATCAAACCGCAAAACATGATGATCGACCAAAACGGGAACGTCAAAGTGACCGATTTCGGGATTGCCGTGGCCATGTCGAACGCGACGCTGACCCATACGATGTCAGTCCTCGGGTCGGTCCACTATTTCTCTCCGGAACAAGCGCGTGGCAAGTTTGCTGATGAGAAGTCAGACATTTATTCGCTCGGTGCGGTGCTGTACGAACTTGTGACAGGACGAGTCCCGTTCATCGGTGAGACACCTGTCGCGGTCGCGTTGCAACATTTGCAAGATGATCCGATCCGACCGCTCGACTTGAACCCTAAAATTTCACAAGCGCTTGAGAACTGTATTATGCAGGCGCTCGCCAAATCGCCAGGGGCACGGCATGCCTCGGTCGCTGCTTTTAAAAAAGACTGCTTGACGTCGCTCAGCCCAGACCGCGCGGACGAACCGAAACGGAGGCCGACAGAACAAGACGAGTTTGATCAGACGCTCGTCATGGCGCCTGTCGTTCCGGAAGAACCGAAAGAAGTCGTCAAGCAGCCTGTAGCTGCAGTCGAGCCGGAATCAGCGACGCCGAAGAAACAAAAGAAAAAGAAGTGGTGGCTCTGGCTAGTTCTCGTTCTTCTATTGATCGGTGGCGGAGTGGCGGCGTATGTGGTTGCAGATGAAATGTCACGTGCCGTCGTGCCTGATGTCGTCGGCATGAGCGTCGGTGATGCGACGACTGAACTAGAAGCATCCGGATTTGTCGTTGAGACGACGGACCGGGTGAGTGACAACGTGTCTGAAGGCGACGTGATTTCGCAGAATCCTCAACCTGGGCGGAAGCCGAAGCGCGGAACGGTCGTCACCATCGTCGTGTCCGCTGGGAAAGAGACGGTCGAGATGCCTGACGTCGAGGGGGTGTCCCAAACAGCAGCGGAACGAACGTTGAAAGATCTTGATTTCACAGATATTGAAATCCAATCCGAAGCGTCCGAAACGGTCGACAGCGGAGATGTGATTTCGCAATCGATCACGCCAGGTGAAGAAGTCATCGCGTCGGAAGAGACGGTCACGCTCGTTGTCTCGACCGGCAGCAATAAAATCGAGCTTGCTAATTTGACGGGCTATACGTTCGAAGAAGCGTCAACTTATGCCGAGCAAAACAACTTGAAAATCGTGAAACGCGATGAGTATTCGACGAGTATCCCAGCGAATCAAATCATTCGTCAACTGCCGACGTCAGGGACGGCGGTCGATCCGGGAACGGAACTGACGGTCATCGTCTCACAAGGAGTCGAGCCGACCGACATCTCAATCGAGCGGGAAGTGGACGTCGAAATCGAACCGCCGGCAGAGGGTGACGAGGCGGAACCGGTCGAAGTCGTCATTCGTACCGTCGATGCCCGTGGTGAGATCGAAGTGTTGCGTGATATGATCACAGAAACGACGACGTATTCCTATACGCTCGTCATTGCTCCGGACGAAGTCGGTACCGCGACGATTGAAGTCGAGGGTGAAGTCGTTCGGACCGATACGGTGACATACGCACAAGCAAAAGATTCACAATGAAGAGGTGGCGTGCGCGTCACCTCTTTTCTAAGGAGGAAACAGGATGAAAGGAACGATTATTCGCTTGCAAGGTGGATTTTATGATGTCATGACCGAAACGAAAGTTGAAATCAGATGTCGCGCCCGGGGAAACTTCCGGAACCGAAACATTTCGCCCGTCGTCGGGGACGACGTCGATATTCAAGACCAAGGGGACGGGACCGGCTACATCATGGCTGTCGATGAGCGGTCGAACCATCTCGTCCGTCCGCCGATCGCCAACATCGATCAGGCGTTTCTGCTCTTTTCCGTGAAAGAGCCGGCGTTCTCGTTTCATTTGCTTGACCGCTTTCTCATTTTGATCGAATCGAAGCAAGTTCACCCAATCATCGTGTTGACGAAGATGGACTTGTTGCTAGAAGCTGAAAAAGAAAAAATTAGTGCGGCGGCAGCGCTATACCGTTCGATCGGCTATCAAGTCATTGAGACGTCGACCGAAGACGGAGCTGGAATCGAGCTCATCCGCAGCGCGTTCAAAGACAAGACGAGCGTGTTCGCCGGACAGACCGGCGTCGGGAAGAGTTCGTTGCTGAACGCGGTCGCACCGGAGCTCGAACTCGCGACTGGTAAGATTTCGAAAGCGCTTGGCCGCGGGAAGCATACGACGCGTCACGTCACGCTCATCACACTCGCGGACGGGTTCGTCGCCGATACACCTGGATTCTCGAGTCTTGAGTTCCCGGAAGAACTTGAAGTCGAGGAGATGCGTTGGTGTTTCCCTGAATTCGTCTTGCGGCACGATGACTGTAAATTCCGTGGTTGCGCCCATTTGAACGAGCCGGGTTGTGCCGTCAAAGCGGCGGTCGAGGCCGGAGAAATCGCTTCCACCCGCTATGCGAACTATGTTACGTTTATGGAGGAATTAAAAGATAGACAACGGAGGTACTAACATGATTAAAATCGCACCATCGATCCTGTCGGCCGATTTTGCCAACCTTGAGGCAGAGGTCAAAGCGGTCCAAGAAGCAGGGGCCGATTACATTCATTTTGACGTCATGGACGGTCAGTTCGTGCCGAACATCTCGATTGGACTGCCGGTACTCAAAAGTTTGCGTGACAAGTCGGACATAGTATTAGACGTCCATTTGATGATCGACCAACCGGAACGGTTCGTCGAGGACTTCGTTCAAGCAGGCGCCGATATCGTCACGGTCCATGTCGAGGCGACAAACCATTTGCATCGCGTATTGCAACAAATCAAAGGAGCCGGCGCCAAGTGTGGTGTCGTCTTGAACCCACATACGCCGTTGTCATCAATCGAGCACGTGCTCGGTGATGTCGATATGGTGTTGCTCATGACCGTGAACCCTGGCTTTGGCGGCCAAGCGTTCATCGAAGCGGTCGTCCCGAAGATCGCGGCGCTCAGCGAGATGCGCCAAGCGCGTCGTCTCGACTTCGAGATCGAGATCGATGGCGGGGTAAATCCTGCGACGGCAAAACTTTGTATCGACGCAGGTGCCGACGTCCTCGTTGCCGGTTCAGCCATCTATAACGAACCGAGCTATAAAGACGCAATCGATAGCATTCGCAACGCGTCTCGTGTATAATCATCTATAGAACAACAAATATTGTCGCAAGGGGTGTCACATCTGTGGCTGAGAGGCATGAGCTAACCCTTTGAACCTGTTCCGTTCACACGGACGTAGGGATGTGGCGAAAATGCACGTTGCTACACGATAGCAGCATGGCGTTTACGTCATGCTGCTTTTTGTCGTTCACTCATATCAAGGAGGGAATAAGATGAAACAACGTTTAAAACTACAGGCGCTCATTGAAATCTCGCTGTTCGCCTCACTCGGACTGATCTTTGACATGCTCATCCCATATCGGTTGCCGCAAGGCGGAGCAGTCAGCTTGGCGATGCTACCGATTCTCGTGATGGCGTATCGCCACGGATTGAGAGGCGGACTCGCGACGGGCGCGCTCGTCGGGACGCTACAACTGTTATTTGGGGCCTATATCTTCACGCCGGTCCAATTTTTACTCGACTATACGGTCGCCTACGGCCTCGTCGGAGTCGCCGGCATCTTCGCCGGTCAAGTCAAACAGTCGGCAAAAGACGGCGCCAAGAAAACGCTCACGTTCTATTTGATTCTCGGGGCGTTGATCGGCTCGGCGCTCCGCTACGTTGCGCACGTCGTCTCCGGCATTGTCTTCTTCGCCGAGTATGCGGAAGGACCGGTCGTCTTGTACTCGCTCGGCTATAACTTGACGTATATGTTGCCGTCGTTCCTCGTCTCGGCGGTCGTGATCGTGCTCTTGTTCACGTCGGCGCCGCGCTTCGCGACGCTCGCGACACGGGACATCAGATAATGCGCGTCTTGATTGTGGCTGCGAGCCCGGAAGCGGTCCCTGATCTTCCTCGGAACGCCGATTACGTCATCGGTGTCGACGGCGGCTATCATACGCTGCTCGACCGTGGGATGAAGCCGGACCTGCTCGTCGGTGACTTTGATTCGTTCACAGGCACCGTGCCGGAGGAAGCTGTCCGTTATCCGTCTGAAAAAGACGTGACCGACCTTGAGATCGCCCTCGAGGCGGCACGAGGGAAAGGAGCGGACGTGATCGACGTGTACGGTGCACTCGGGGGCAGGCTCGATATGACGCTCAGTAACGTCGGTCTGCTCGAGGCGTACCCCGAGATGCGGTTGTTCGCAGACGGGCAAGAAGTCCGTCTCGTCGGAAAAGGGGACTATCGTCTCCCGCGTCGTCCTGACCATTACTTGTCGCTCGTACCTTGGAAACGGGCCTCGGTCTCGATTCGTGGCGTCAAGTACCCGCTCGAGAACCATGACGTCGTCAGCTATGAGGCGCTGACGATTTCAAACGAGTGGTCGGCAGAAGAGGCGGACTTGCTCGTTCACAGTGGCAACGTCTTGATTATGTATATAAAGAAGTAAACAAAAAAATCCCATCGGCGTATGCCGCTGGGATTTATTTCGTTCGTGTATGGTAATTATACGCGTTCAACGAGACCTGATTTAAGAGCGCGAGCTGAAACCCAAACTCGTTTAGGTTTACCGTCAACGAGAATGCGAACTTTTTGTACGTTTACACCCCAAGTACGTTTTGTCTTGTTGAGTGCGTGCGAACGGTTGTTACCTGACTTAGGTGACTTACCTGTTACGTAGCATTTACGTGCCATGCGTTTCCCCTCCTTTTTTATGTGGGTTCGTCCTAATAGACACTCGTTTATATTAGCATGGGTTTTTTCACGATGCAACTAGAAAATAACCGGATGACAAGAAAAAAACTTGACATTACGGATGAGGATTTTAATAATGAATGAGGGTTGCGGTTACAATTGACCGAGTTTAGGGGCATGTCCTTTTAATAACTAGGTACTTATTGTAGAATATACTGTAGGAATCATTCCGAATAAAGGAGGCTACTCCATATGGCAATTGAAATGAAGACAACATATGGCAATATTGATATCACGAACGACGTGGTCGCGACACTCGCGGGCGGTGCGGCGATGGAATGTTTCGGCGTCGTAGGAATGGCGTCACAAGCTCAACTGAAAGACGGGATCGCAGAACTGCTCAAACGTGAGAACTATGCGCGTGGCGTTGTCGTACGTCAAGATGGAGAAGACGTACATATCGATATGCACATCATCGTGAGCTACGGGACGAAAGTGTCAGAAGTCGCGTACAACGTGCAAAGTCGTGTGAAATACACGCTCGGTGAAACTTTAGGATTAAACGTTTCGTCGGTAAATATATTCGTACAAGGCGTTCGTCTGACGAATGACTGACGAGAACGAAGGAGGATTTGGTGTGGGGTTAAAACGTTTAGATGGATTGGTGTTTGCGCAAATGGTCGCAAACGGTGCAGCCAACTTGAGCCAAAATGCAGATTACGTGGATTCGCTTAACGTCTTCCCGGTCCCAGACGGCGACACGGGAACGAACATGAATTTGACGATGACTTCAGGTGCGAAGGAAGTGGCCGCACTCGATACGGCGAACATCGCTGACGTGTCATCGAAGTTTGCCCGCGGCCTACTTATGGGGGCCCGTGGGAATTCGGGTGTTATTTTAAGCCAATTATTCCGTGGTTTCGGTAAATCGATCGAAGGAAAGACAGAATTGTCGACACTCGACTTTGCCGAGGCACTCAAACGTGGCGTCGACACGGCATACAAGGCGGTTATGAAACCGGTTGAAGGAACGATTTTGACGGTTGCTCGTGAAGCGGCCGACGAAGCGCTCCGTGCCTCTGAGTCGACGAGCGACTTCAATGAGTTCATGGAGCAAGTGATCACGGAAGCGAAAGCTTCGCTCGAGCGGACACCTGATTTGTTGCCGGTCTTAAAAGAAGTCGGTGTCGTCGACTCAGGCGGTCAAGGTCTCCTCGTCATCTATGAAGGGTTCCTCGCGAGCCTTGAAGGGAAAGAGCTCGAGAAGCCGCACGCACCGGTCATGGATGCCCTCGTTGAGGCAGAACACCATGCTGCGCAAGGTTTCATGTCGACGGAAGATATCGAATTTGGATATTGCACGGAGATCATGGTCCGTTTCCAAGACGAAAAGTTGAAACAGACTCCGTTCGATGAGGACGTGTTCCGTAACGAGCTGTCTGAACTCGGCGACTCGCTCCTTGTCGTCGCCGACGAAGAGTTGCTCAAAGTCCACGTTCACGTCGAGACGCCGGGCGACGTCATCACGAAAGGACAACGTTTTGGTGAGCTTGTCGCGGTCAAGATCGAGAACATGCGTCAACAGCATTCGACGATTCTTGAAGAAGAGCACGGTGCCAACCAGCACGGCGTTCAGGCGACTGCCGTCAAAGCGAAAGTGCCTTACGCGATCGTCACTGTCGCCATGGGTGAAGGTGTCAGTGAACTGTTCCGTTCGCTCGGTGCCGCACATGTCATCGAAGGCGGGCAGACGATGAACCCGTCTACGGAAGACATCGTCAAAGCGATTGAAGCGGCGAACGCCGAGCACGTCTTCATCTTCCCGAACAACTCGAACATCATCATGGCCGCTGAGCAAGCGGCATCGGTCGCACCTTGCGGCGTCTCGGTCATTCCGACGAAGACGGTACCACAAGGACTAGCGGCTGCCATCGCGTTCAATCCTGAAGCGGATGTCGAGACGAACGAGTCGGTCATGAAGACGGCCGCAACTACAGTCAAGTCAGGACAAGTGACTTACGCTGTCCGTGACACGAGTATCGACGGTGTCGAGATTCGTAAAGATGATCATATGGCGATTGCCGAGAAGAAAATCGTCGCATCATCAAAATCGAGTCTAGAAGCGGCAAAAGCGCTCGTAGATGCACTCGTAGACGCGGATGATGAGATTGTCACGATCTTGACGGGCGAAGGTTCGTCGGCGGAAGACGTCGCAGCACTCTCGGCTTACATCGAATCGAAGAACGATGAGATTGAAATCGAAGTTCATGACGGTAAACAACCGCTCTACTCCTACATTTTTAGTGTGGAATAAGCTGTATCTCAGCCCTGCCTTCTGTATAATGAAGGTAGGGTTTTTTTGAAAGGGGGAAATGCGATGAAATATCGCAGTGTGTTTGATATTATCGGACCGGTCATGGTCGGACCATCGAGTTCGCATACGGCCGGAGCCGCACGCATCGGTCTTATGGCCGGCAAACTGTTCGGCCGAACGCCGGACCTCGCGCGGATCACGTTTTACGGGTCGTTCGCCGACACGTATCGAGGTCACGGGACAGACGTCGCCATCGTCGGAGGCATCATGGGATTCGATACGTTCGATCTTCGCATCCCGCAAGCGCTCGACATCGCGAAAGAGCGGGGAATCAAAGTCGTCTTTGAGACGAGCGACGCGCTCACGGATCATCCGAACACGGCCCGGGTTCATCTCGAGGACGCGGAGGGGATGTTTGAGATCGTTGGGATCTCGATTGGCGGTGGCACGATTGAAATCACCGAATTGAACGGATTCCCGCTCAAGCTTTCCGGCGGTGGACCGGCACTCGTCGTCTTGCATCACGATCGCTTCGGGGCGATCGCGGCCGTGACGGGCATACTCGCCAAGCACGAACTGAACATCGGGCATATGGAAGTGAGCCGTCATGAAAAAGGCAAGCAAGCCTTGATGGCGATTGAAATGGATGAACCGATGCCAAAAGATGTATTAGCGGAACTGGAACGGTTACCTCAAATCGAACGGGTAGCTATCTTTGGGGAATAAGGAGAAACGACTATGTTTAAATCAGTAGAAGAATTAGTACGGACGGCAACGGAACGAAACATCCCGATCTCTGAAGTGATGATCGAGCAAGAAGTCCACGTCAGACGCTCGACACGAGAAGAGGTCATGGCGATGATGGAACGTAACCTTGAAGTGATGGAAGAAGCGGTCGAGCGGGCGATGCAAGGCGTGACGTCTGTGACGGGGCTGACTGGGAATGACGCCGTGCTCATGCAAGACTATGTCCGGTCGGGCAAATCACTTGCCGGTGACTTGATTTTAGATGCCGTCGCCAAAGCAATCGGCACGAACGAAGTGAATGCGGCGATGGGACGGATTTGCGCGACACCGACGGCGGGGAGCGCCGGGGTCGTACCGGGGACGCTATTTGCGGTCAAGGACCGTCTCGAGATGGACCGCGATGCGATGATTCGGTATTTGTTCACCTCGGGCGCGTTCGGATTCGTCGTCGCGAACAACGCCTCGATTTCGGGTGCGGCCGGAGGCTGTCAGGCCGAAGTCGGTTCCGCGACCGGTATGGCTGCAGCAGCCATTGTCGAAGCGGCCGGCGGGACGCCGGAACAGTCGGCGACGGCGTTTGCGATCGCCTTGAAAAACATGCTCGGGCTCGTCTGCGATCCGGTAGCGGGTCTCGTCGAAGTCCCTTGCGTCAAACGAAACGCTATGGGTGGAGCGAACGCGGTCGTCGCGGCTGATATGGCGCTCGCCGGCATCACGTCCCGCATCCCGTGCGATGAAGTCATCTCAGCGATGTACGAGATTGGTCAAATGATGCCGACCGCCTTGAAAGAGACGGCGCGGGGCGGACTCGCCAACACACCGACAGCACGTCGGATCGAACGCAATATTTTTGGAGAGAAAGAAAATGCCAAACAGTGACGCGTTGACGACGCTCCGAGGGGTCGGGCCAGAGATGGCCAAAAAACTAGAGACGATGGGTCTCGAACGAATCGAGGACGTGCTAGAGCACGTCCCGTTTCGTTATGAAAATTATAACAGCGGCACCGTGACGACGGCAGTCCACGGGGACCTCGTCAAATGGAGTGGGACCGTTCAAGCGGAACCGCTCGTCCGCTATTATAGTAAAGGTAAAAATCGACTTCAGTTCCGGCTGTTGTTAGAAGAGCGCTACGTCGTCCATGTGACGATGTTCAACCGCGCTTTCTATAAAGACAAACTGGCGCTTGGTGCGACGGTGACGGTCAAAGGGAAATGGGACATGAACCGGATGACGATCAGCGCGACCGATCTCGAGTTCGGTGAGCTTGCGGACGGGTTACAGCCGATCTATTCGCTTCGAGCCGGATTGACGCAAAAGAATTTCAGTCGAATCGTCAAACTCGCCTTCGATCAGACGACGACGTTTGAGGACCGGCTGCCGGAATCCATCCGCTTGCGTTACCGCTTGGAGGACCGGGCGTCGATGCTCAGAGGGATGCATTTCCCTGATTCGATCGACATGTACAAACAAGCGCGCCGCAGTTATGTGTACGAAGAATGCCTGCTCTATCAATTAAAGCTTCAGGCGTTTCGAAAGATGGAGCGTTCCGGGAAAGGAAGGGCGCTCACGCTCGAAAAAACGCAACTGAACGAGTTCGTCAAGCGGCTCGCCTTCCCGTTGACGGGTGCACAGACGCGCGTCATTCGTGAGATCGTGAGTGATATCGAGAAGCCCGAACGCATGAATCGCCTGTTGCAAGGGGATGTCGGGAGCGGGAAGACAGTCGTTGCCGCGATCGCCTTGTATGCGACAGTGAACGCGGGTTACCAAGGCGCGCTCATGGTGCCGACCGAAATTTTGGCCGAGCAGCACGTCGCTTCGCTTGAACAACTGTTCGAGCCGTACGGGATCCGTGTCGCCTTATTGACGAGTTCGGTCAAAGGGAAGGCGCGCGCTACGTTGCTCGAAGCAATCAAAGCGGGTGACGTCGACATCATCGTCGGCACGCACGCCTTGATTCAAGGGCCGGTTGAGTTTTCGCGTCTGCACTTGGCGATCACAGACGAGCAACACCGGTTCGGCGTCGAGCAGCGGAAGATGTTACGAGACAAGGCCGATCTTGCGGACGTCTTGTATATGACGGCGACGCCGATTCCGCGGACGCTCGCGATCAGCGCGTTCGGGGAGATGGATGTGTCGACGATCGATGAGATGCCGGCCGGCCGGAAGCCGATCGAGACGTATTGGGCGAAAACGGATCAAATCGACCGGGTGCATACGATGGTCGAGCGCGAACTGTCACTCGGACGTCAAGCGTACGTCATCGCGCCATTGATCGAGGAATCCGATACGCTCGAAGTCGAGAGTGCCACCGAGTTGTATCATTTACTCAACGAGCGATTCCCGAACTATGCGGTCGGACTCATGCACGGAAAACTGTCGAGTGCCGAGAAAGATGAAGTGATGAAGGCGTTCGCTGACAACTCCCTGCAAATTCTCGTGTCGACGACGGTCGTCGAGGTCGGGGTGAACGTGCCGAACGCCTCGCTCATCGTGATCCACGATGCGGAACGGTTCGGTTTGGCCCAGCTCCATCAGTTACGGGGGCGCGTCGGTCGAGGCGCACATCAATCTTATTGTATATTAGTAGGAGACCCGAAGTCTGATGTCGGTAAGCTCCGCTTGAAGACGATGACGGAGACGAACGACGGATTCATGTTAGCGGAAAAAGATTTAGAACTCCGCGGCGCCGGCGACTTCTTTGGGACAGCCCAAAGCGGGTTGCCGAGTTTCCGTGTCGCCGACCCGGTGCTCGACCTCAAAGTGATGGAAGTAGCGATGCAAGACGCCGTCCGCTTGCTCGGCAGCGAGACGTTTTGGCAGGAGTCCTCGTACAGACCGCTGCGTCAATACTTGAAGCGACTCGACTTACTTGTCGGTGAAAGGTTAGAATAACACTTGAAAATTAAAACTAAAGAATATATACTGCTATTAGTACCAGGTATTAAGTTCTTTAGGGAAGAGTTTAGGAGGGAACTGAATGCGGGTACCTAAGAAGGAGCGGCAACGCTTACTGCAAGAAACGATTGAACATAACCCGTTCATTAAAGACGACGAGCTGTCGAAGCAGTTCGCCGTCAGCATTCAAACGATCCGTCTCGATCGGATGGAGCTTAAAATTCCTGAAGTCCGGGAACGGATCAAGCATGTTGCTTCGGAGCACCTCGATGAAGTGAAGTCGCTCGCAATGAGCGAGGTCATCGGTGATATGATTGACTTGAAACTCGACGAATCGGCCATCTCGGTTCTCGACATGGAAAGAGAACACGTCTTTAGCCGCAATGAGATCGCCCGTGGACACGTCTTGTTCGCTCAGGCCAACTCGTTAGCGGTGGCGCTCATCGACGACGAACTGGCGTTGACCACTAAAGCGGAAATCCGGTTTAGTCGCCAAGTTCATCTCGGAGAGCGAGTCGTTGCCAAGGCTCGTGTTGTCAAACTGCGTCGAGACGGACGGACGGACGTCTCAGTGGATAGTTATGTCGGCGAAGAGTGTGTCTTTAGCGGAGACTTCACGATTTATCGTCGCGGTGAGGAGGAACAAGTATGAAGTTAGCAATTGATGCAATGGGTGGGGATCATGCCCCAAAAGCAATCGTGGACGGCGTAAAACAATTTGCTGAAAGTTTTCCGGACGAGCAGATGGAACTGTTTCTAGTCGGTGATGGAGTGAAGCTTGCATCCTACGGGTTGACCGACCCGCGGATTACAATCGTTCCTGCGAGCGAAGTCATCACAGGCGAAGATGAACCGGTCCGGGCGGTTCGCCGGAAAAAAGACAGCTCGCTCGTCGTAGCGGCTCAGCTCGTCAAAGACGGGAAAGCAGATGGACTCGTATCGGCCGGGAACACCGGGGCGCTCATGGCGGTTTCGCTTTTTGTCATCGGTCGGATTCCTGGAATCGAACGTCCGGCACTGTCGCCAACGTTCCCTACATATACGGGTAGCGGTGTCGTCGTCTTAGATGTCGGGGCCAATCCGGACGCTAAGGCAGAACATTTGGTTGATTACGCGATCATGGGTTCGCTATACGCCGAGCACGTCCGCGGCATCAAGCGCCCACGTGTCGCACTCCTAAACATTGGGACGGAGGCTGGGAAAGGAAACGCGCTGACGAAAGAAGCGTTCCCCCTCCTCGAACAGGCTCCGGTCCACTTCGTCGGAAACGTCGAGGCCCGCGAGGCGATGTCAGGTGACGTCGATGTCATCGTGACAGAAGGATTTGCCGGAAACATTTTGTTGAAAGGTGTGGAGGGTGCTTCGTCAATGCTCATGAAAATGTTGAAAGAACAGTTCACGAGCGATATTGTCTCGAAGCTTGCGGCTCTCGTCTTAAAACCGAAACTGAAAAACTTGAAACAAACATTAGATTATCGTGAGCAAGGTGGTGCGGGCTTGTTCGGAATCAACGCTCCCGTCATCAAAGCGCACGGGTCGAGTGACGCACTAGCCATCATGAGTGCGCTCAAACAGGCGAAAATCATGGTTGACCATGATGTCGTCGCGAAGATCAAACAAGCGAAAGCAACAGACTAACGTAAAGAAGGTGAGTACATGAGAGAAGCGTGGATATTTCCCGGCCAAGGGTCACAAACAGTCGGTATGGGTCAAACGTTCTTAGACGATCCTGAACAGATGCAAGCGATTGATCGTCGAATCGGATTTGATTTGCTCGACGTCATGGCGGCCGGATCAAAAGAAGAGCTTCAACAAACGGAAGTCGCACAACCTGCCATCGTGGCGCACGCGGCGCTGCTCGCGCTCGCACACGGGAAGACCGGTGCCAAACCGGACGTCGTGATTGGCCATAGTGTCGGTGAGTATGCGGCACTCGTCGTCGCGGGCGTCATCGATCTCGAAGAAGCGTGTGTGCTCGTACGTGAGCGCGGTAAGCTCATGTCCGAGGTGAAGGACGGAACGATGGCAGCGGTCATCGGCATGACCGATGTCGCAGAAGCGTTCCACTTGACCGAGAAGATCAGTGCCAGCGGAAACCTTGTACAAATCGCCAATTACAACTGTCCGGGCCAGTTCGTCATTTCGGGTCACGTCGACGCGGTCAAACAAGCAGAGACAGACTTAAAACAGGCTGGGGCGAAACGCGTGTTGCCGCTAGACGTGTCAGGCGCGTTTCATAGCTCGTATATGATGCCTGCTGCGACACGGTTTAAAGATGTGCTCGCATCGTCACCGTTCAAAGATGCGACGATTGGGATCATTTCGAACGTCGACGCGGCGATCCATACTGACGCCGAGAAACTAAAAGCTCTTCTCACCGAGCAACTGTACGCCTCGGTCCGGTTTGAGGACTGTGTGCGGAAAGCGATTGCTGAGGGGGTCGATACGTTCATCGAGTTCGGTTCGACGTCACCGTTGTCCGGGCTCATCAAACGAATCGATAAAAACGTAACACTTAAACAAGTGACGACGTTAGAAGAGGTTGCAGCGTTAGGGGGAGAAGTGCGTGCATGACCAAGTAGCAATCGTGACGGGTGCGTCCCGGGGTATCGGGGCCGCCATCGCGAAGCGTTTAGGGGAAGACGGCTTTCGAGTCGTCGTCAATTACTCGGGTAGTGTCGAGCAAGCAAAAGCAGTCGTTGCAGCCATTGAAGCGGCGGGCAGCGAGGCGATCGCCGTCAAAGCGGACGTCTCGAACGCTGACGATGTGAAAGCACTCGTCAAGACGGCAGTCGATACGTTCGGCCGTTTGGATTGCCTCGTCAACAACGCCGGGATCACACGAGACGGTCTGCTCATGCGCATGAAAGAGACCGACTTTGACGATGTGCTCGCGACGAACTTGAAAGGCGCGTTCTTGACGTCGCAAGCGGCGACGCGTCCGCTCCTCAAGTCGAAATCAGGGCGCATCATCAACATCGCCTCGGTCGTCGGAATCACGGGGAACGCCGGACAAGCGAACTATGCGGCAGCGAAAGCTGGACTCATCGGACTCACAAAATCGGTGGCGCGCGAGCTCGCGGCCCGTCACGTGACGGTGAACGCGGTCTGTCCAGGCTTTATCGAGACCGACATGACCGGTGCGTTGACAGACGCGCAGCGCGAAGCGACGCTCGGACAAATTCCGTTCAATCGCTTCGGCCGAGTCGAAGACGTGGCGAGCATCGTCTCGTTTCTCGCGTCAAGCGAGGCCGCTTACGTGACCGGGCAGACAATCGCCGTCGACGGCGGCATGACGATGGCGTAAAAACAGAACTTTACCAATTGTAGTACATTTAATATAATTTACTTTGGAGGGATTTTATCATGACAAAAGAACAAATCTTAGTAGACGTACAAGCAGCAGTAGCAGAGAAACTCGGGAAAGACGTTTCTGAAATCACAGCCGAAAAATCATTTAAAGACGACCTCGGTGCGGACTCGCTCGAAGTGATGGAAATGGTCATGGACCTTGAAGACAAGTTCGATATCACAATCGAAGACGAAGATGCCGAGAAGCTTGCAACTGTGGGCGACGTCGTGTCTTACATCGAAACAAAATTGTAATCAAGCCTCCCACCGCTCATTATGAGCGGTGGGCTTGTGCTTATACACGGAGGGACTTATGACAAAGGATAAGCGACGGTTCGACCGTCAAGGGTCGGCGCAAAGACGCCGACGAAATGAAGTGGAGCGAGCACGCATCGTGGAGAAGTTCACGTCACTCGAGGAACGACTTGGTGTGAAATTTACGAACCAAGAACTGTTAATGCAGGCGTTCACCCATTCATCATATGTCAATGAACAACGCGGTTTGAAAAAAGACAATGAACGGTTAGAGTTTTTAGGAGACGCGGTGCTCGAGTTGACAGTGTCCCGGTTTTTATATGAGACGTATCCGGAGCGCTCCGAGGGGGAATTAACGAAGTTACGGGCGGCCATCGTTTGTGAGCCATCGCTCGTGAACTTTGCCGAAGCCTACGCTTTCTCTGATTTTATCTTGCTTGGAAAAGGGGAAGAGCTGACGGGCGGACGGAAACGTCCCGCGTTACTCGCCGATGTGTTCGAATCATACATCGCCGCCCTCTACCTTGACCAAGGGATCGAACCAGTAGAACAGTTCCTCGCCGAAGCGGTTTTTCCGAAAGTCTTAGCCGGTGTGTTTGAAGAGCAGACCGATTATAAGAGTCAACTTCAAGAGAGTGTACAGCGCGAAGGGCTCGGCCCGGTCACGTATACGATCATCGAAGAACGCGGTCCGGCCCACAGCCGTGAATTCGTCTCCCACGCTCGTCTCAGTGACGATATCGTCGGCGAAGGGATCGGTCGTTCGAAGAAAGAAGCCGAGCAGATCGCGGCTAAAGAAGCGTTGATCGAATTCAATCGGCGGTACGCCGGCCTATAAAAAAAGGAGTGGACCCGCGCGGGTCCACTCCTTTTGGTTACGTCAATTGGCCAAGTTCTTCGACGAGACCGTCGACTTCAGAGATCGAGAGTGATGACCGGTTCATCACGTAGTCGTAAATCTCTTTCACGGCCGATGCATCGGCTTTGTTATATTCTTCCGCCTTGATCGCACCGCGGTTGATGATGTTCATTTTATCGAGGATTTCCTCGATCATTTGTTCATTCGTCATGTGTAGTACCCCTTTCTACAGTTCTTTTTAGAATAGCATGATTCTAGCATTTTGACGAACTAGCAACTGTGGTAAAATAAACGAATGAATGCTTACTTAGGATAGGATGGTCACGATGCACTTAAAACGAATCGAACTCGCTGGCTTTAAATCGTTTGCCAAGCGGATTGAACTAGATTTCCGTCCCGGCGTGACAGCCGTGGTTGGACCGAACGGGAGCGGGAAATCAAATATATCGGACGCTGTTCGCTGGGTACTCGGCGAACAGTCGGCCAAATCGCTCCGTGGGGCGAAAATGGAAGATGTCATCTTTGCCGGTAGCGAAGGCGAGAACCACCGCAACGTCGCCGAAGTGACGCTCGTTTTAGATAATAGCGATGCGCACTTGCGCCTGCCGTATGAAGAAGTGAGCGTGACGAGACGCGTGACGCGCAGTGGCGACAGCGACTATTTCATGAATAAAAAGCCGTGCCGCCTGAAAGACGTCATCGACTTGTTCATGGATACGGGTTTGTCCCGTGACGCGTTTGCGATCATCGGGCAAGGACGGGTCGAACAAGTCATCTCGGGTAAACCGGAAGATCGCCGCGCCGTCATTGAAGAAGCGGCCGGCGTGTTGAAGTACCGCCAACGCAAAAAACAAGCGGAACGAAAGTTGCAAGACACCGAGCTGAACTTGTCGCGCGTCGACGATATCTTATATGAACTTGCCGACCGGGTCGAACCGCTTCGTGAACAAGCGGCACTCGCTCGAGAGTTCCAAGTCGCCAAGGCGCGGCATGACGACCTCGAGACCGGGATTCTCGGTGCCGAGATCACCGAGCTCAAGGCGAAAATCACTTTCGCCACAACACAACAGACGGCAGCAGAAGAACAGTTACGCAACCAAGAAGCGGCGCTGAACGCGCTCGTCACCGAACGGGCCGCGCTCGAGGAAACATTGACCGAGCATCGGGCCGTCCTCGAGACGCTCCATCAGGATGAGCGTCTTCAAGCGACTGAGCTCGAACGGCTCTCAGGAGATATTAAACTCGCCAAAGCGCGAGAAGAACACGGAGCAGAGACGAAAGAACGACTCGAGCGCCAACGCGCGGAGTTGGTCGAAGAGACAGAGCAATTGCAGTCGCGATTGTCGGTCGCTCAAACGGACAAAGCCTTGAAGTCAGAAGCGTTGCAGGCCGTTGAGACGACACGTGACGAGCTCGCGCGGAAGCTTACGGCGGCGACTCGCGATTTCAACGCGGAGATCGAACAGCTTCAAAGTGAAGCGTTCGAACTAGCAACGACACGAGCCACGCTCAGCAACCAACAGAAACGGGAACGACGTGACATCGAACAGGCAGAGGAAGCGAAAGCACGTCTCTTGCGTGAGAACAAGGACCGGCTTGATGTTCGAACCGAACAGACCGCCTCGCTCGATGCAAACCGAGATCGTCTTGAAGCGGTACGTACGGCTTGGCAGGAACTGTTGGCCGAAGAAGAGGCATTGGTCGCTAAGGAAGTCGCGCTCCGAGAAAAGTTGTCGCGAGCCGAACAATCGTATCATGACCTCGACCGGCGCCGTCAAAAGACCGAAGACCGGATCGACATGTTAGAGCGGATGAAGCAATCATACGAAGGGTATTTCCATGCCGTCAAATTCGTATTGAAAGACCGTGCGAGCGGCGTGCTCGGAGCAGTTGCAGAGCTGATTCAAGTGCTCCCATCATATGAGGCCGCCATCGAGACGGCACTCGGTCAAACGCAACAACACGTCGTCGTCGAAGATGAAGCGGTCGGACGCCGTGAGATCGACAAGTTGCGCCGGGCTAATGCCGGGCGGGCTACGTTCGTCCCGATGACGACGGTGAAAGAGCGCTTTATCCCGAGCGAGGTCGCCCATCGTCTCGAGGCGATGGACGGCTTCGTCGGCATCGCATCGGACCTCGTGACGACGGAACCTTTGTTTGACAAATTGAAACGGTCCTTGCTCGGGGCCGTCATCGTGGCCAAGACGCTCGAGGTCGCGAACCGGATCGCTCAGACGACGGGCTATCGCTACCGGATCGTCACGCTCGACGGCGATATCGTCAACGTCGGTGGTTCGATGACAGGGGGGAGCCGGAAACAAGGCGTCGCCCTGTTCACCCAGTCAAGAGAGCTCGATGATTTGAAACAAGGATTGACGCAAGGGTTGGCCATGCTGCACGAACAGCAGCTTCGTGTGACGGAGTATGAAGCGGAGACAAGTCGTCTCAAACAGTCGCTCCACACGCTCAGAACACGGAAACGGCAAGAGGAAGAGACGCTCCGGGCGTTAGAGACCTCGTTCCGGGAATTAGAGCGGACGACCCAGGACGCGAAAGCGCAACTCGAACTGTTCGATCACGAGATGAATCGCTATACGCATACGATTGAAACATCTTCGGCAGAATTGACGCGCCTCGCAAGTGAACTCGAGGCGACGGAAGTTTTGCAGACGTCGCTGCGGACAGAGCTCGAGCAGTTGCGTGCGGAGCAGGCGAAAGGCGCGGAGACGACGGGGCAATTGCAAGAGGCAATCCGTCTAAACGAGCTCGACCTGCAACGTCATACGCTTGACCTGGATCGGGTGAATACGGAAGTCGAACGGCTCGTTGCCGAAGTCGACAAACAGACGACCCGACTCGATCAAATCAAACACGAACTAGAGCGGCTCGAAAGCGGACGGATCGTCTCATCCGCGGAACTTCGAATCGAGCATGACGGGGCGACGGAGCAGATGAAAGTGTTGAAAGGGCGAATTGAAGCGCAGTCGCAAGCGCTGAAAACAGAGGAAGAGACACACCGTATCCTCAGACAGCGTGAGCAGCAGGCGACGGACGTTCGCCGCCAATTCGAGGCCGACGTCCGTAAGCTTGAAACTGAGGCGAATGAACTCGAGTTGAAACAGCAGTGGAAACTAGACGCCCTCGAAGAACGTGGACTCGTCTACGACCTGCTCCCGGTATTATCGATCCCGCTCGACGAGGCGAAAGAAGAGTTCAAGTTGCTCGTCCGTCAAATCGAGGAGATCGGACCGGTCAACTTGAGTGCGATCGAAGAGTTTGAACTCGTCAATGAACGGTTCACGTTCTTGTCTGAACAGCGAGACGATCTCGTCAATGCGAAACAGGACCTGTACGACGTCATCTCCGAAATGGACCGAGAAGTGACACGGTTGTTCAACGAGACGTATGCGACCGTCCGCACGCATTTCAAACAGACGTTCAAAGAACTGTTCGGAGGCGGCGAGGCCGACCTTAAACTCGTCGATGCGACTGATTTATTAAACACAGGGATCGATATCGTCGCCAAACCGCCCGGCAAAAAGTTACAGACGTTAAGTCTGTTGTCTGGTGGCGAACGGGCACTGACCGCGATCGCGCTCTTATTTGCGATTTTAAAGACGCGCCCTGTCCCGTTCTGCGTGCTCGACGAGGTCGAAGCGGCGCTCGACGAGGCGAACGTCCACCGGTTCGGTGAATACGTCCGCACGTTGTCGATCGATACACAGTTCGTCATCATCACCCACCGTAAAGGGACGATGGAGGCGGCCGACACGCTCTATGGCGTGACGATGCAACAAAACGGTGTCTCGGAGGTACTTTCGGTCGAATTATCAGAAGCGAAACGTGTCGTCGAGACAGATGAAGAGATGGAGGAATTAACTTGAGTTTTTTTAAAAAATTAAAAGATAAATTGACGACCTCGACCCAAGAGGTGTCGCAAAAGTTTACAGACGGGTTGACGAAAACACGTGACGGGTTCGCGAGCGCCGTCAACGACCTCGTCTATCGGTTCCGTGAAGTCGATGAGGACTTCTTCGATGAACTTGAAGATTTGCTCATCCAGGCGGACGTCGGTGTGACGACGACGATGGACCTCGTCGAAGATTTAAAAGAAGAAGTGAAGCGTCGCAATTTGAAAGACCCGGTCGCCGTCCGCGACGCCCTCGTCGAAGTCGTGGCGAAACGTCTACAAGAAGACGAGTCAGACCGCGAGTTGAACATGCAGGACGGGTTGACCGTCATCTTGTTCGTCGGTGTGAACGGTGTCGGCAAGACGACGACAATCGGAAAGCTCGCCCATCAGTTGAAAGCAGAAGGTCGTTCGGTCATGCTTGCGGCGGGCGATACGTTCCGGGCCGGCGCGATCGACCAGCTGCAAGTATGGGGTGAACGTGCCGGTGTCCCTGTCATTCGCCAAGCGGAAGGTTCAGACCCGGCCGCGGTCGTGTTTGATGCTGTCCAAGCCGCGAAATCCCGCGGTGTCGACGTCTTGATTTGCGATACGGCAGGACGACTCCAAAACAAGGTCAACTTGATGAAGGAGCTCGAGAAAGTGAAACGGGTCATCGAGCGCGAAGTGCCAAACGGACCGCACGAAGTCTTGCTCGCGTTAGACGCGACGACGGGACAGAACGCGATGCTTCAAGCGAAGGCGTTTCAGGAAGCGACGAACGTGAGCGGGATCGTGCTCACGAAGTTAGACGGGACGGCCAAAGGCGGCATCGTCCTCGCAATCAGAAACGAGCTCGATATTCCGGTCAAATACGTCGGTCTCGGTGAAAAAATTGATGATTTACAGGCGTTCGACCCAGAGCAGTTCGTCCTCGGACTATTCGGTGACGTATTTGAAGAAAAAAACCAGACAAACGATGACCTCGCCTAACTTTCACTGTTAAGAAAAAAACTTGACAAGACGTTAGGACGGCTGTACTATTGTTAGTTGTAAAGGGATTTCACTTAACATGTGGAGGTGAGAGGTATGTCGCTCGAAAAGACGAATCGAATGAACTACTTATTCGATTTTTATCAAGCGCTTCTCACGCCGAAACAGCGCAACTACATGTCTCTTTATTACCTAGATGACTACTCGCTCGGAGAGATTGCGGAAGAGTTTGAAGTCAGCCGTCAAGCGGTCTACGATAACATAAAGCGTACCGAAGCAATGCTTGAGCAGTATGAAGAAAAGCTGGAGCTGTTCGAGAAATTCGAGCAACGGCAACTGCTTCTCCAAACGCTCAGACGTCAAGTCGAGCAAATGCCCGACGTGACGGAGACGGTTTCGGCGCTTGAGAATTTAGAGTAGGGGGCTGAAGCATGGCATTTGAAGGATTATCAGAACGGTTGCAATCGACATTGGCGAAAATGCGGGGGAAAGGTAAGATTTCCGAAGCAGACGTCAAAGAGATGATGAGAGAAGTTCGTCTTGCGCTCCTTGAGGCCGACGTTAACTTCAAAGTGGTCAAACAGTTCGTCAACGACGTGAAAGAACGGTCAATCGGCCAAGACGTCATGAAATCGTTGACACCTGGCCAACAAGTCGTCAAAATCGTTCATGAAGAATTAACGACCTTAATGGGGAGTGACGTCGTCCCGATCACCTTTAGTTCAAAACCACCGACAGTCGTCATGATGGTCGGATTACAAGGTGCGGGTAAGACGACGACGACCGGAAAGCTCGCGAACTTGATTCGCAAAAAGCATAACCGGAGTCCGCTTCTCGTCGCTGCTGATATTTATCGGCCGGCGGCCATCAAACAGCTCGAGACTCTCGGCAAGCAACTCGATTTACCGGTGTTCTCACTTGGCGATCAAGTGACGCCGGAAGAAATCGTCACAAAAGCTCTCGAGCACGCCAAAGTTAATCATCACGATTTCGTGTTGATAGATACGGCTGGTCGTCTTCATATCGACGAGACGCTCATGGGCGAACTCGAAAATGTGAAAACGATCGCCAAACCGAATGAAATCTTCCTCGTCGTCGATGCGATGACGGGTCAAGATGCGGTCAACGTGGCCGATCGCTTTAATGATTTGCTCGGAATTACCGGCGTCGTGTTGACAAAACTCGACGGTGATACACGTGGTGGGGCAGCCCTTTCAATCAAGGCAGTCACGGGAGCGCCGATTAAGTTCGTCGGTCTCGGTGAAAAGTTGGATGCCCTCGAACCTTTCCATCCGGAGCGCATGGCGTCAAGGATTCTTGGAATGGGTGACGTGCTCACGCTCATCGAAAAAGCGGAGTCACAAATGGACCAAGATGCCGCGAAAGAGCTTGAAAGCAAAATTCGTGATGCATCGTTCACGTTCGATGATTTTATCGAGCAATTGGGTCAAGTGAAAAACATGGGCCCGATTGATGAATTACTCTCGATGTTACCTGGTGCAGGTAAGATGAAAGGGTTGAAAAACGTCCAAATCGACGAGAAACAACTCGATCATGTCGAGGCAATCATCCGGTCGATGACGAAGCATGAGCGCACGAATCCCGAAGTGCTCAACGCGAGTCGTCGCAAGCGGATCGCAAAAGGGAGCGGTCGCTCCATCCAGGAAGTGAACCGTCTCATCAAACAGTTCGATGACATGAAGAAGCTCATGAAGCAGATGTCAGGACAAATGAAAGGGAAGAAAAAAGGTCTCGGCCTTCCGTTCTTCTAAGAAAACTTTTGTCAGTCAGGCAAAAAAGCAGTATACTATTAAAGTTGTCAATTCTTAAACACATAATGGAGGTATATTACCATGGCAGTTAAAATTCGTCTCAAGCGCATGGGCGCAAATAAATCACCTTTTTACCGGATCGTTGTAGCAGATTCACGTTCACCACGTGATGGCCGTTTCATCGAACAACTCGGTCACTACAACCCGGTTGCAAAACCAGAAGCAGAAGTTCGCATCAACGAAGAACTCGCGCTCAAATGGTTGGCAGACGGCGCGAAGCCATCTGACACAGTCCGCAACTTGTTCTCTAAAGCAGGGATCATGGAGAAATTCCACAACGCGAAAAACGCTAAGTAATCCTGAGGCCGACCTTTTATGAGGTCGGCCTATTTTTTTGAGGAGGTTTTATGATGGATTGGTTAAACGTAGGCAAAATCGCCAACACGCACGGTTTAAAAGGAGAATTGAAGTTGCTCGCCGCGACTGATTTTCCAGAAGAACGTTTTAAAATTGGTGAGACGCTCTACCTTGACGTCGACGGGAAGAAGATGCCGCTCGAAGTGACGACGTATCGTCCGCACAAACAGTTCCATCTCGTCACGTTCAAAGGGCTAGACAACATTAATCTCGTCGAAAAGTACAAAGGGATGTCGCTCTACGTCCATGCCGGAAACGTCCACGAGCTTCCGGAGCATGAATTTTACTACCACGAGATCATCGGATGTGAGGCCGTCGTCGACGGAGAAGTGATCGGTGTCGTCGAGGACATCTTTGAGACCAATGGCGCGAACGATGTCTGGGTCATCAAGCGTCCCGGCAAGACGGATGCGCTCATCCCGTACATCGAATCGGTCGTCCAAGACATCGACGTCGAAGCGAAACGTGTCATCATCACGCCGATCCCTGGAATGATCGACGATGAAAATTGATGTCTTGACCTTGTTCCCGGAAATGTTCGCCCCGCTCGATCATTCGATCGTCGGGCGTGCCCGGACACTCGGCCAAGTCGAAGTGCAGTTCACGAACTTCCGTGACTTCTCGACGAACAAACATCATAAAGTCGATGATGCTCCGTACGGAGGCGGCGCCGGGATGCTACTCACGCCGCAGCCGCTATTTGATGCGTTCGATTCGCTCGCAAAGTCGAAGCCGCGCGTCATCGTGACGACGCCGACGGGGCGACCGTTCAATCAACGCGTCGCCGAAGAGTGGGCGAACGAAGAGCACTTGATCTTTTTATGCGGCCATTACGAAGGGTTTGACCAACGGATCCACGACGAACTCGCGACAGACGAAGTGTCGATTGGAGACTTCGTGATGACCGGTGGTGAACTCGCGGCGATGGTCATGATCGACGCGACGGTCCGCCTCATCCCGGAAGTGCTCGGCGATCAAGCGAGCCACGAGGATGACTCGTTCTCGACCGGACTGCTCGAGTATCCGCATTATACGAGACCGGCTGACTTCCGCGGCCTCAAAGTCCCGGACGTCCTGTTGTCGGGCAATCACGCCAAAATCGAGTCGTGGCGCCGTGAGCGTTCGCTCGAACGAACGTTCAGGCGTCGACCGGAACTGTTAGATCAAATTGATCTGTCACCGTCCGATAAAAACTTCATCGAATCGTTGCGCGATTCATAAAATTATGCTATGTTTGAGCATGTGGGTTAGCCCCACCGATTACCGATGTTCCGCTATTGGATGCCGAGGCAAACGAAGATATGAACATTGAAGAAAAAGGAGATCAATTCATGAACGCACAAAAACTGTTCCGTGAAATCACAGAAGAACAATTCAAATCGGACGTACCTGCTTTCCGTCCTGGTGACACAGTACGTGTCCACGTTAAAGTCGTAGAGGGAACGCGTGAGCGTATCCAGATCTTCGAAGGCGTAGTCATCAAGCGTAAAGGTGGCGGCATCAGCGAAACATTCACAGTCCGTAAGATTTCTTACGGCGTAGGTGTTGAGCGTGCATTCCCGCTTCACTCACCGCGTGTCGCGCAAATCGAAGTCGTTCGTTACGGTAAAGTCCGCCGTGCGAAACTTTACTACCTCCGCAACCTTCGCGGTAAAGCAGCACGTATTAAAGAAATCCGTCGTTAAGATGGGGAAAGCTTGTCGCTTGCGACAAGCTTCTTTTTTTCTAGTACAATAAGTTCAAACGGACAGAGGAGTGAGGCAATTTGAAAGAAGTGTTCAGTTGGCTTAAAGCAATCGTAGTGGCGCTCGTCATCGCGTTCGTGATCCGAACGTTCATCTTTGTACCTGTCATCGTCGAAGGTGAGTCGATGATGCCGACGCTCCAAAACGCCGATCGGATGATCGTCAGCAAAATCTCTAACTACGTCGGTGAACTCGACCGGGGCGATATTATCGTCTTTCATGCGACTGAATCAAAGGACTATATTAAACGCGTCATCGCCATTCCTGGCGATACGCTTGAATATCGGGACGATACGCTCTATTTGAACGGAGAAGCAGTCGAAGAACCGTATTTAGAGGATTTTCAAGCCCAAATGAACGGCTTTCCTCTAACCGAGAACTTTACGCTCGAACAAGTGACGGGTGAAGCGGTCGTGCCGGAAGGCTCATACTTCGTTATGGGAGATAACCGACAAAACTCGAAAGACAGCCGTGAAATCGGCTTTGTCTCGAAAGAAAGCGTCGTCGGCAAAACGAACTTTGTGTTCTGGCCGATGGGTGACTTCGGGACGGTAGAAGAATAAGGTGGTGTTTTTTTGGCAATTCAATGGTTCCCTGGCCACATGGCTAAGGCGCGAAGACAAGTAACAGAGAAGTTAAAACTGATTGACGTCGTCATCGAACTCGTCGATGCACGTGTTCCGCAATCGAGCCGAAATCCGATGGTCGATGAGATCACGGCGGGTAAACCACGGCTGATCGTGTTGAACAAGGCTGACATGGCCGATCAAGCTGTCACTGACGCCTGGATGCGCGCCCTGAAGCGTGACGACATCGAAGTCGTCGCCGTCGATGCGAAGCATAGCAAAGGCTTAAAGCAGCTCATGACGGGCGCGGAGAAGCTCATGCAAGACAAGCACGACCGCATGCGTGAGAAAGGCCGTAATCCTGGCCCAATCCGTGCCCTCATCATCGGCATCCCGAACGTCGGGAAGTCGACACTGATCAACCGGCTCGCCGGGCGCAATATCGCCATCACCGGCGACCGTCCTGGTGTGACGAAACGGCAACAATGGATCAAGATGAAAGGCGGCGAGATGGAACTGCTCGACACGCCTGGTATTCTGTGGCCGAAGTTCGAGGACCAGATGGTCGGATATCGCTTAGCTGCTACGGGTGCGATCAAGGACGATATTTTAAACCTTGATGACATCGCGATGTATGCAGCGCGTGAACTACGCAGTCGTTACCCGGAACAGTTGAAAGAGCGGTTTAAACTCGACGACTTGCCGGAAGACGCGGTCGAACTGCTCGAGTTGATCGGAAAAAAACGTGGCCTTCTCAGCGGCGGCTACGTCGATTTCGAAAAAGCGAGCGAACTATTATTGAATGAGCTTCGTCATGAGAAGATCGGACGTGTCTCGCTTGAGACGCCGGCAGATCATAATATGGCGTGAAGTCCTGTGAAAACAGGGCTTTTTTGGATAGGAGGCAGATCGTGACGATTCAAGAGATTAAACAACGGCTAAAAACCGTCCGATATGAAGAGTGGGACGATGTCCGGGCCGAACTGAAGGATGACCCGCGCACGGGCGTCCAGGCGCTCCTGCAGCAACGTCAGAGACGGTTTGACGCAGAGCGGGACGAGCGGGACGATTATACACGCCGCCTGCAGTATGAGGCCGAGCTGAAACAGCAAGGCTTCAAGTTGGTCGCTGGCATCGACGAGGTCGGGCGGGGGCCGCTCGCGGGTCCTGTCGTCGCGGCGGCCGTCGTCTTGCCGGACGATTTTTACAGCCCGGGACTGAATGATTCAAAGAAGATGACGAAAGCGGCACGGGAACGAGCATATGCAAGGATCCTCGACGAGGCATTCGTCGGGGTCGGAATCGTCGACGCAGAAGTGATCGATCAAATCAATATTTATGAAGCGACGAAGCTCGCGATGACCGAGGCGGTCCGACAGCTTGACGGGGCCGACGCGCTCTTGATTGACGCGATGACACTCGAACTCGATTTGCCGCAGACGTCGCTCATTAAAGGGGACGAGTTGAGCGTCTCGATCGCGGCGGCGAGCGTCGTCGCGAAAGTCGTCCGCGACAAGATGATGGAAGAGTTCGCCGCGACGTATCCGGGATACGGTTTCGAACGCAACGCCGGCTACGGGACGGAACTTCATTTGAACGCGTTGAACGAGCACGGCATCACACCGATTCATCGCAAGTCGTTCGCACCGATTAAACATATGATATGAAAGGGGGAGCCCGATGCGGATCGATCACCAAGGCGTCCTGCCGTTCAAAGTCACCGAACAGACGTCGCGTCAGCTGCTCGTCGGCAACACGGTCGTCGGCAGGGTGCTCCAGCTCTTGCCCGGGAACGAAGCGGTCATGCAACTGCCGCAAGGACTGTTCCGGGTCGGGGTGAACGCAGACGTTAAAGAGAACGTCACGTACAAGATGGTCGTCACCGAGCTCGAGCCGAAACTCGTCCTGAAAGTGATGCCGCCTACGGCGGAACCGGCCCAGGCCGGGAAGACACCGGTGACGTTACTCTTAGAACAACTCGGCCGCTTCTCAAAAGAGGCCATCCAGACACCGGAATCCGTCAAAGCGATGGGACGGCAACTGCTCGAGAGCGGAGCGGGAAGTGACGTCAAACAGCTCGTCGGGGAACTGTTCAAGGCGAAAGGCGACCCGAAGTTTGAACAGTTCGTGCGGGCCCAAGAGACGTTCAACGCGGTCCAGACGCCGCCGTTCGTCGTCCAAGCATTTCACATACCGCAATTAGGACCGTTCGAACAAGTCAGGTTCCGGCTTGAGGCCCCGAAAAGCGAGATGATCGACGCAGACCATGCCCGTATCGTCTTATTTCTAGAAACGCCTCGCTTCGGCGAGACGGGCATCGACCTGCTCGTTCAAAAGCGGCACGTCACCGTGAAAGTATTCAACGAACAACACGACTTGTCCCCGTTCATCAAAGCGTACGAGCCGCTGCTCGGCAGTGCGCTCAAAGCGAACGGCTATGAACTGTCCCGATTCTCGTTCGAAGTGAGACAAGAATCGCTCCCCGAGACGTTCGCCCCGTTAGGAAAGGTGGATTTTCATGTATGATGGACCGTAAAAAAGCAATCGCCTTGTCTTACGAACAATCGATGGAATCTCCGCGCGTCGTCGCGAAGGGCGGCGGCCTCGTCGCCGAACGGATGCTCGCCCTCGCACAAGAGAACGGTATCCCGATCCATGAAGACCCGGCGCTGTTGTCACTCCTGTCGGCGTTACAGATCGAAGAGCATATTCCGGACGACCTGTATCAAGTGATCGCCGAGCTTTTTGTGTTTCTCTATCAGATGGAACAAGGTAAAATCGAAAATGTCTAGGGGTAGATGTGAAAAAAAGATGAAAACTTAAAGCAAGAACGATAGACAGCGCTTTCAGTTTTTCGTTACAATAGATATGCCGATATTAAAGGGGACTAAGGGGGAAACTAAATGAATATCCATGAGTATCAGGCGAAAGAATTGCTTAGAACGTTTGGAGTGGCCGTACCTACGGGCTATCCGGCTTTCACGGTAGAAGAAGCAGTTGCCGCCGCCGCCAAGCTAGACGGTGAATTGAAAGTAGTCAAAGCACAGATCCACGCAGGTGGCCGCGGGAAAGCCGGCGGCGTCAAACTTGCCAGAACGGATGAAGAAGTAAAACAGTACGCGACAGAGATTCTCGGTAAGACGCTCGTCACGCACCAGACTGGACCTGAAGGAAAAGTCGTGCAGCGCCTCTATATCGAAGAAGGTTCTGCCATCGATCAAGAATTTTACTTAGGACTTGTGCTTGACCGTTCGATCGGCCGAATTGTCATCATGGGTTCATCTGAAGGCGGTATGGACATCGAAGAAGTCGCTGAACATACTCCTGAAAAGATTCATAAAGAAATCGTCGACCCGGTCGTCGGACTCCGTCCGTTCCAGGCGCGCCGTCTTGCTTTCAAGATGGAAGTGCCGACTAAACTCGTCAACAAGTTTAGCGACATGGTCATGAAGCTTTATAAAGTGTACGTCGAGACGGACTGCACGATTGCGGAGATCAACCCGCTCGTCACGACGAAAGACGGTAACGTCGTCGCGCTCGATGCGAAATTGAACTTTGACAGCAACGCGCTTTATCGTCATACCGACATCGTCGATCTTCGTGACACGACGGAAGAAGATCCGCGTGAAGTCGAGGCGTCGAAACACGACCTTAGCTATATCGCCCTTGACGGCAATATCGGCTGTCTCGTAAACGGTGCCGGCCTCGCCATGGCGACGATGGATATCATCAAGCACTACGGCGCCGAACCCGCTAACTTCCTCGATGTAGGCGGCGGTGCGACAAAAGAAAAAGTCACAGAAGCGTTCAAATTGATTTTGTCGGATGACCAAGTCAAAGGAATCTTCGTCAACATCTTCGGTGGCATCATGAAGTGTGACATCATCGCCGAAGGAATCGTCGCGGCGACAAAAGAAATCGGACTCGACTTGCCACTCGTCGTCCGCTTAGAAGGAACAAACGTGGATGCGGGAAGACGCATTCTCGATGAATCTGGACTTGCGATCACTTCTGCGACCTCGATGGATGATGGGGCAGAAAAAATCGCGGCACTCGTTCGATAAGGGGGAAACGACATGAGTATTTGGGTGAATCAAGATACAAAAGTGATCATTCAAGGGATCACGGGGAAACAAGGTATGTTCCACGGCGAACAGATGCTAGCGTATAACACGAAACTGGTCGGCGGGGTCACACCTGGTAAAGGTGGTACGACCGTACTCGACAACGTACCTGTGTTTAACACTGTCTCTGACGCGGTCGAGGCGACCGGTGCGAACGCATCGATCATCTACGTGCCACCAGCTTTCGCGGCCGACTCGATCATGGAAGCGGCTGATAGCGGCATCGAACTCATCATCTGTATCACGGAAGGGATTCCTGTCATCGACATGATCCAAGTTAGCCGCTATCTCGAAGACAAACCGGCCCGTTTGATCGGACCGAACTGCCCAGGGATCATCACGCCGGGTGAGGCGAAACTTGGCATCATGCCAGGCTACATCCACACGAAAGGCCATGTCGGCATCGTCTCACGTTCAGGGACGCTCACGTATGAAGCGGTCCATCAGTTGACGACGGCCGGAATCGGCCAATCGACTGCGGTCGGGATCGGTGGGGACCCGGTCAACGGGACGAACTTCATCGACACGCTCCAAGCGTTCAACGAAGATGAAGACACGCTTGCGGTCATCATGATCGGCGAGATCGGTGGGACGGCTGAAGAAGAAGCCGCTGAATGGGTCAAGGCGAACATGACGAAACCAGTCATCGGTTTCATCGGTGGTCAGACGGCTCCTGAAGGCAAACGGATGGGCCACGCTGGAGCGATCATTTCAGGCGGAAAAGGAACGGCCGCTGAAAAAATCAAGACGTTAAACGCAAACGGGATCGAAGTCGCCGAGACACCTGCTGTCATCGGTGAGACGCTCATCCGTGTGCTTAAAAATGAAGGTCTGTATGATGCTTGTGTCACGGGACAACCGACGACGTAAGACCAATCGGAATGAGGGGTGCGCGCATCCCTCATTTTTTTAAAGGAGATTGTGATGAATCAAACAATAGCTCGTTTTGCGGCAGAACGTTTGCCGGTCGAGTTCGTCCATCATTACTTATCAAATCCGGGTCTGACTGAACGTAATTCGTTCCATCCGAACGTTTGGAAAAAAGCGAATCGGGCGTTCCGTTCAACGGTCACGTATGACCGTTTTTTGACGTGGGAGGACGAATTGTTCCCACGAATGCTATTACATATCCCCAACCCTCCGTACTGTTTGTTTTATCAGGGCGATTTAGAGGTACTACAAGAACAAACGACCGCTTTGGTCGGGAGTCGTGAATTGAATCGGATCAGTCGACCGCTCGTTGAATATTTACACCCTTTAATAGAAGAAACTGTATCGATTTCAGGCGGCGCGCTCGGTATTGATGGACTCGTTCATGAGTTGGCAGTCAGGCGGAACCGACCGACGATTGCGGTCCTCGGTTCGGGCTTTTCGCACATGTATCCACATGTTCATCACCAACTGTTCGAACAGATTTCGAAACAAGGATTGCTCCTTAGTGAATATACTCCGGAAACACCTGTCAAAAAATTTCAGTTTTTAGAACGGAATCGAATCGTCAGTGGATTAGGCGACCGACTCGTCGTCGTCCAAGCGAGACGAAAGAGCGGGACGATGAATACGGTGAGTCACGCGCTCGAGCAAGGCAAGACGGTGTTTGCGGTGCCGGGAAGTCCGCTCGATCCGTTAGCGGAAGGACCGAATAAATTGATTGAAGAAGGAGCGATTCCTTTGACGAATCCCGATCAAATTTTAAATGGTGCGATGATTGCACGTTGACAAACGGTCGGTAACATGAATATTATGGTAGGGATTTAAATGACCTCCAAAAGGGGAGCAGATGTATGGCAAAATATTTGGTGATCGTCGAATCACCTGCGAAAGCAAAGACAATTAAACGTTATTTAGGATCAAACTACACGGTCAAAGCGTCCATGGGTCACGTCATCGATTTACCGAAAAGTCAACTCGGTGTCGACGTTGAACATGACTTTGAACCGAAGTACATCACGATCCGTGGAAAAGGCCCAGTGTTAAAAGAACTGAAGACGGCCGCTAAAAAAGCGACGAAAATTTTTCTCGCGGCTGACCCGGATCGCGAAGGGGAAGCAATCGCCTGGCACTTAGCCCGTGCCCTCGGCGTCGATGAGACGACAGAATGTCGTGTCGTCTTCAACGAGATCACAAAAGATGCGATTAAAGAATCGTTTAAACATCCACGCAAGATCAATCATGATCTCGTCGACGCCCAACAGGCGCGACGGATTCTCGACCGTCTTGTCGGATACGGGATGAGCCCGTTGTTATGGAAGAAAGTCAAAAAAGGTTTGTCAGCCGGTCGTGTTCAATCCGTCGCTGTCAAAATGATCATCGACCGCGAACGTGAAATCAACGCCTTTGACCCGGAAGAGTACTGGACGATTAAACTGATGCTCAACCATGAGGGTGAGACGTTTGAGACATCGTTCTACGGAAAAGACGGGAAAAAGATGGAGTTGAAGACGGAAGCGGATGCCGACGCCGTCCTCAAGACGATCGATGAGTCATTCAAAGTCATCGATGTCACGAAGAAAGAGCGGAAGCGTAACGCATCATTACCGTTCACGACAAGTTCACTCCAACAAGATGCGGCTCGGAAACTGAACTTCCGCGCCAAGAAGACGATGATGCTCGCCCAGCAGCTTTACGAAGGGATCGACCTTGGTAAGAAGGAAGGGACTGTCGGGTTGATCACATATATGCGTACCGACTCGACACGAATTTCTGACTTGGCGAAAGACGAAGCGAAATCGTATATCGAATCGACGTTTGGTCCAGAGTACGTCGCCTCTCAAAAGCAGAAAGAGAAAAAAGCGGCGAACGCACAGGATGCCCACGAGGCGATCCGGCCGACGTCGGCGTTGCGTGACCCGGCTTCGATGAAGGCGTACTTGTCACGGGATCAACTCCGATTGTATAAACTCATCTGGGAACGGTTGGTCGCGAGTCAAATGGCGCCAGCGATTCTTGATACGGTGAAAATCGACGTCGAATCGAACGGCATGATTTTCCGTGCCAACGGATCGACCGTCAAATTCCCAGGTTTCATGAAAGTGTATATCGAGTCAAAAGACGACGATATCGAAGACATGAACTTAGAGCGGGAAGGATTGCTTCCGCCGCTTGAAGTCGACGACCTCGTCGCATTCGAAACGGTCGAGCCGAAGCAACACTTCACACAGCCACCACCGCGTTACAGTGAAGCGAGACTCGTCCGAGCGATGGAAGAGCTCGGCATCGGTCGTCCGTCGACTTACGCGCCGACACTCGACACGATCCAAAAGCGCGGTTACGTCGTGCTTGAAGAGAAAAAATTCATTCCGACCGAGCTCGGAGAACTTGTCATCGAGATGATCGATGAGTACTTTAACGACTTCATCACGGTACAGTTCACAGCCGACATGGAGACGCTTCTTGATTCGATCGCCAATGAAGAAGTCGAGTGGACGGAAGTCGTTGCCCCGATTTACCGGTCATTCGAGAAACGTTTGAAACGGGCCGAATCCGAAATTGAGAAGATCGAAGTGAAAGACGAGCCAGCCGGTATCGATTGTGAGATCTGCGGTTCGCCGATGGTCATCAAGATGGGACGGTACGGCAAGTTCATGGCTTGTTCTGGATTCCCGAACTGTACGAACACGAAGCCGGTTCAAGTCGAAATCGGCGTCCCGTGCCCGAACTGTAAAGACGGACAAGTCGTCGAGCGCCGCAGTAAGAAAGGTCGCCTGTTCTATGGCTGCTCGAACTATCCAGACTGTGAGTTCGTCTCATGGGACAAACCGGTCGCGAAACCGTGTCCTGAATGCGGTAAGTTGATGGTTGAGAAAAAGATTAAAGATGGCGTCAAATATCAATGCACGAACTGTACCCATACCGAGGTACATCAGTTAGAGGAGGATTGACCTTGCAGCAACGTGTAACTGTGATCGGAGCGGGCCTCGCCGGCTCCGAGGCGGCTTGGCAACTCGCAAAACGCGGGATTCAAGTCGATTTGTATGAAATGAGACCAGTCCGACAGACGCCGGCGCACCATACGGATCAGTTTGCTGAACTGGTCTGCTCGAACTCGCTTCGGGCGAACGGACTTCAAAATGCGGTCGGTGTGTTAAAAGAAGAGATGCGCACACTCGACTCGCTCATCTTGAAAGCGGCCGATACGGCAAGCGTTCCGGCCGGTGGCGCCCTCGCCGTCGACCGTCACGACTTCGCCGGCTTCGTCACCGACACGCTCAAGAACCATCCGCTCGTGACGGTACACAATGAAGAGATTAAACAGATTCCGGACGGGGTCGTCATCATGGCGACGGGACCGCTCACATCTCCTGACTTGTCTGCTTCATTGAAAGCTTTCACCGGTGAAGACTATTTATACTTCTACGATGCGGCCGCTCCGATATTAGACGGAGAGACGATCGACCGAGACAAAGTCTACTTGAAGTCACGTTATGACAAAGGCGAGGCGGCTTATCTCAACTGTCCGATGACGGAAGAAGAGTTTAATCTGTTTTACGAAGAACTCGTCAAAGCCGAAGTCGTACCGCTCAAAGAGTTTGAGAAAGAGATTTACTTCGAAGGCTGCATGCCGTTTGAAGTGATTGCTCAACGCGGGAAGAAGACGCTCTTGTTCGGACCGATGAAACCGGTCGGACTCGAAGACCCGAAAACGGGTAAACGTCCGTTTGCGGTCGTCCAACTCCGCCAAGACAATTCGGCCGGAACGCTCTATAACTTGGTCGGGTTCCAAACCCACCTCAAGTGGGGCGAGCAAAAACGGATCATTCAATTGATCCCAGGTCTCGAGAATGCGGAGATCGTCCGTTACGGTGTCATGCACCGGAACACGTTCATCAATTCACCGAGCCTGTTGAAACCGACGTATCAGGCCCGTACTCGCGATACGCTATTTTTCGCCGGTCAGATGACCGGTGTTGAAGGCTACGTCGAGTCGGCCGCGTCAGGACTACTCGCCGGAATCAACGCGGCGAAGATGGTTGCCGGTGAAGATCTCGTCGTCCTCCCGCGCGAGACGATGCTCGGTTCGATGGCGCATTACATCACGACGACAGACGGGAAGCACTTCCAGCCGATGAATGCAAACTTCGGTCTCGTGCCGTCGCTCGAAGATGCGCCGAAGAAGATGAAAAAGCAAGAACGTTATGAGCGCTATGCGAATCGTGCCCTTGAGACGATTCAGCAATATAAAGAGATTTAAGGGAAAGGAGCCAATTTTTGGTTCCTTTTTTTATGAATTTAAATTTCAATTGTGTAATTTGTGCAATACTTTGAAAATTTTCAGATTATTGAAGGGGTTTCTATTGTCACCTCTGATTCTGTATGCTATGCTAATTTCGATTTGACGGGAACATGCGTTTTTAAGCTGAAAGCAAGGGGGCGAGAGGATGGGATTCGCTGAGGATCAACAATCATTTTTACGCTATTGCCAAATCGAACGAAGGCTGTCGCCTCATACGAAACGCTCTTACGAACAAACACTCGAACAGTACGCCGCTTATTGCCAATCGACACATCAAGAGCCATATGATGTGCAGTCGGCGCGGCGTTATTTATATGTCCTTTACGAGAATGAAGCGGCGACGACGACCGTTTCCCAAAAAATCTCTTGCCTTAAACAGTTCGGGAAATTTGTGGCTCGAGAAACCGGGAGTGAACCGTTGTTTCATGACTTGACGTCGCCGAAACGTCGCAAGTCGCTGCCGACGTTTGCCGTACCGAGCGAGGTCGAACACCTGCTCATGACGGCAAACGGCCAAGACGACCCGTTCCTGCGGGCACGTGATGTCGCGCTTGTCGAAGTGTTGTACGGGACCGGGATGCGTGTCGCCGAACTTTGTGGCATGGACATATCGTCATATGATGCGGCGCTCTCATTCGTTCATGTCATCGGGAAAGGCAAGAAAGAACGTTACATCCCGCTCGGGCAATTTGCCGTCGAAGCGTTGGAGCATTACCTTGAATTAAGGCAAAACTGCGCCGCGGCACACGAAACGGCATTATTCGTTAGTCAAAAAGGGAATCGAGTGACAACAGACCAAATTCGTTACGTGATGAAGCGACTCCGGAAACTCGGCGGACTTCAAAAACCGTTAACACCGCATTCGTTACGTCATAGTTTTGCGACCGACCTGCTCGAACGCGGGGCCGATTTACGTGCCGTCCAAGAGTTGCTCGGACATGAGTCACTATCGACGACCGGTCGTTACACACACGTATCGACTGAACGCCTGCGAGCGGTCTATCAAGCCACACATCCGAGAAAGTAGGGGGTCATTCTATGTTTCATGCAACAACTATTTTCGCAGTCCGGCACGACGGAAAATGTGCGATGAGCGGAGATGGGCAAGTCACGTTTGGCAACGCCGTCATCATGAAAAACAAGGCTAAAAAAGTGAGACGGTTATACGGCGGGAAAGTCGTGGCCGGTTTTGCCGGTAGCGTGGCCGATGCGTTCACGTTATTTGAAAAGTTTGAGTCAAAACTCGAGATGTATAATGGGAACTTACCGCGAGCGGCTGTCGAACTCGCCAAAGAGTGGCGCGGCGACAAGATGCTTCGTCAGCTCGAAGCGCTTCTCATCGTCATGGACGCGGAACATCTCTTACTCGTGTCCGGGAGCGGCGAAGTGATCGAACCGGACGATGGCATCCTTGCGATCGGTTCAGGTGGGAATTATGCGCTAGCAGCGGGACGCGCTCTCGTACGTCACTCACCGGAGAAAACAGCCGAACAGATTGCTCGCGCGGCCCTAGAGATTGCTGGTGAATTATGCGTCTATACGAACGACCAAGTTATCGTAGAAACGATCGGAGGCGATATAGAATGAAACGTGAATTGACACCACGTCAAATCGTAGCTGAGCTAGACCGGTTCGTCATCGGGCAAAAAGATGCCAAACGTGCGGTCGCGATTGCACTGCGCAACCGTTACCGTCGTCAGAAGCTAAGCGCTGACTTACGCGACGAAGTCACACCGAAGAACATTTTAATGATTGGTCCGACCGGTGTCGGGAAGACGGAGATCGCGAGACGTCTTGCCAAGCTCGTCGGTGCCCCGTTCGTGAAAGTCGAAGCGACAAAATTCACTGAAGTCGGATACGTCGGACGGGACGTCGAATCGATGGTCCGAGACCTTGTTGAAGACTCGGTGCGCCTCGTGAAGGAAGAAAAGAAAGAAGACGTGAAGGAACCAGCGGAAGCCGCTGCAACCGAACGTATTCTCGATGCACTGCAAGGTAAGGCTAAAGTTGAGCCGACAGCCGCAAACCCGTTCGAAGCGCTGTTTGGCGGTCAAGGGCAGAAGACGCAAGAGCCGACGGACGATCAATCGACTGATCGGTCTCAATTACGTAAGTTGCTTGAACTCGGTGAACTTGAAGAGCGATTGATCGAAGTCAACCTTGAAGAGAAACAGACAGTTGATTTGTTTCAAGGACAAGGGATGGAAGGCTTATCGAATCTTCAAGACATGCTCGGCCAAATCGTCCCGAAAAAGCGGAAGAAGCGGAAGATCCCGGTTCGAGAGGCTCGACCGCTCATCGTTGCCGAAGAGGCGGAAAGTTTGCTCGACATGAATGAAGTACATGACGAGGCGGTACGGCGTAGCGAACAGATGGGCATCATCTTCGTCGATGAGATCGATAAAATCGCGACGAAGTCACAAGACCATGCTGGCGTCTCTCGTGAAGGTGTGCAGCGAGACATCTTGCCGATTGTCGAGGGCTCGACCGTCGTCACAAAATATGGTCCCGTCAAAACGGATCACGTTTTATTCATCGCGGCAGGTGCTTTCCATATGGCGAAGCCGTCAGATCTGATTCCTGAACTGCAAGGTCGTTTCCCGATCCGTGTCGAGTTGAGTAGCTTGACCGAGGAAGATTTCGTCAAAATTCTGACGGAACCTTCACAAGCGCTCATCAAACAGTACAAGGCCCTTCTCGAGTCAGAGGAGATCAGCGTCGAATTTACCCACTCGGCCATCGAAGAGATTGCGAAGATCGCAACGCACGTTAACCGAGAAACCGATGATATCGGAGCACGCCGTCTCTATACGATCATGGAGCGCGTGCTCGAGGACTTATCGTTTGAGGCGGCCGACATGCCACAAACACACGTCGAGATCACACCAGCGTATGTGAAAGAAAAAGTCGGCTCGATCGCGGAAGATCGAGACCTTAGTCAATTTATTTTATAAGAATTCTGTATGCACATACAGGGAGGAAAATTAGAATTATGAACTTACTAGATAAAACACGTCAATTGAACACGATGCTTCAGCAAGAGGCGAGCGCGCACGTCGACTTTAAAGAGATGGCAGATAAGATGCGTGAAGTACTCGAAGCGAACACGTTCATCGTGAGCCGTCGCGGTCGCTTGCTCGGTTTCGCCATTAAACAACAGATTGAGAACGAGCGGATGAAAGCGTTCCTAGTCGATCGTCAGTTCCCTGAACCGTACGCATCGAACTTGTTCAACGTGAAAGAGACGACGGAAAATATCGGCATCGATAGCGAGTATACGGCGTTCCCGGTCGAGAACCGTGAGCTGTTCCTTGATTCAATGACGACGATCGTCCCGATCATCGGTGGCGGAGAACGACTCGGGACACTCGTTCTCGGCAGACTGAATAACGAGTTCACTGAAGACGACCTCGTCCTTGCAGAATATAGCGCGACAGTCGTCGGAATGGAGATCCTCCGTGAGAAAGCAGCGGAAGCAGAGGCGTCGGCGCGCAAGAAAGCCGTTGTCCAAATGGCAATCAACTCGCTGTCTTATTCAGAGCTTGAAGCGATCGAACATATATTTGAAGAACTTGGGGGTAATGAAGGCCTGTTAGTTGCTTCCAAAATTGCCGATAGAGTGGGAATTACTCGCTCTGTCATCGTTAACGCATTGCGCAAGCTTGAAAGCGCTGGCGTCATCGAATCACGTTCGCTCGGAATGAAAGGAACGTATATCAAGATATTAAATGATAACTTCTTGTTTGAATTGCAGAAGTTGAAATCAAATTAAAATCGAGCGGATATTCGCTCGATTTTAGCTAAAAGTCCTTTCAATTAGGACTTTAGTTGCAAAAAGGCGTTCCTTTGTGAAAAGGAGCGTCTTTTTTTAGTGCAAAAGTAATTATTTTCAGAATATGTCGTGAATTCGACAAAAACAGACGATACCATTTACCTGTTTTAATAAAAATATCTTTCAGAACTGTTACAGATTTGTTTCAATGAAGTAGTAGAATTTCCAAATAAGGTATATACATGCATTCTTTTAAGTGAAAGTGAGTGAGACGCATGAATTGGATCGGCACAGATTATCAATTAATGAAGCAAGCGATCAATCATTCAGTCATGAACCAAAAAGTGATCAGTCATAACTTGTCGAACATCGACACGCCGAACTTTAAAGCGAAACAGGCTGTGTTCGAACAGACGTTAAGCAACGAGATGCGCCTCAAATTAGCCGGGGGCCGTCCGAGTGACCGCGGTAGTGCAACGAAAATCGTTGACCGGGCCGGAGGGGCGATGCGAAGTGACGGGAACAGTGTCGATCTCGATTATGAGATGAGTGAACTGGCCCGTAACCAACTGCAGTATGAGGCGATGATGGAACAATTGAACCGTCGACTCGGTGGACTTAAAACCGTTATTAGAGGAGGACGTTAATTATGGGTATGTTCGATAGTTTTCATATATCCGCTTCGGCACTCATGTCTCAGCGCCTTCGGATGGATACGGTATCGGCGAACATCGCGAACGCCCAGACGACTCGCGGCAAACTTGTCGATGGGGAATGGCAACCGTATACACGGAAAATGACGGTGCTCCAAGAAGCGCCGTTTCGTCAACAGCTGTCGGCGGTGAGCGGAGGCGTCGAAGTTTCCAGCATTGTCGAAGACGAAAGTCCTTACAAACTCACATATGACCCGAGTCACCCGGATGCGGATGAACGGGGATATGTTCAGATGCCAAACGTCGACCTGTTAAAAGAAATGGTTGATTTGACAGGTGCGACAAGATCATATGAAGCGAACATTGCAGCGATGAATGCGTCAAAAGCGATGCTCGTCAAAGCGCTCGAAATCGGTAAAGGATAAGGAGTGACAGACTATGCAAATTAACCCGATTCAATTAATCGGTAACCAGACCGCGGCTCTGCCGACAGTGAAAGAGACACCGTCTCAGTTTGGGTCATATTTGAATGAAGCGATGCAGTCGCTCAATGAAGTTCAACAGGCAACGAGTACGGCACGGAAAGACCTTGCCGTCGGTAAAGCCGATCTTCACCAAGTCATGATCCAAAGCGAAGAGTCGTCGATTGCGATGCAACTCGCCATTGAGGTGCGTAATAAAGCGGTCGAGGCCTATCAAGAAATGATGCGAATGCAAGTTTAATGAAGAGGATGACGAGTTGCGATGAATGATAAGTTAAAAGAACAATTCAGCTCACTAGCCGGCTCACTGAAGGCGATGCAAACGAACCGTAAAATCATTTGGGGAGTCGTCATCGTCGGCGTACTTGTCGTCGCGGTGCTCTTGACGGTTTGGCTCTCGCGCCCGAACATGGCTCCTCTCTACACGAACCTCTCGGCCCAAGAAGCTGGAGAAGTGACGGAAAAGCTGACGGCTGATGGAGTAAAGTCAGAAATCAAAGCGACGTCGAACGGTGTCAGCGTCTACGTGCCGAGCGAGCAAGTCGACCAATTGAAAGTTAACTTGGCGGCTGCCGGGATTCCAAAGTCAGGTGCGATCGATTACAGCTTTTTCAGTGAGAACGCCGGATTTGGAACGACGGACCGAGAAATGGCAGTCATCGAGCGAAGCGCGATGCAAACCGAACTCGAACGTTTGATTACACAAATCGAAGGCATCAATCAGGCAAAAGTCATTATCTCGCTTCCAGAGAAATCGGTGTTCTTGGCCGAAGATCAAGGGGAGCCGACGGCTTCGATCGTCCTAAATTTAGGAGCAGGTACGAATCTTGAGCCGGCGACGGTCAAAGGACTTTATCATTTGATCAGTAAGAGTGTCCCGAACTTAAAACCGGAGAACATCTCGGTCATGGACCAATATTTCACGTATTACGATTTGGATCAATCGACGATGGCCGGTGGAACTTCGACCGACCCGTTAGCACTGAAGCGTCAAGTCGAGAAAGACGTACGTCAACAGATTCAACAAATGCTCTCGGTCTTACTCGGAGAACGCAGCGTGCTCGTCTCGGTCACGGCCGATATCGACACGACCCAATCGGCAGAAGAGCAAAACCTGGTAACCCCGGTCAACGAGGATACGATGGAAGGGATTGTGACGTCTGCTGAACGGATCGCTGAAGCGTACACAGGTGGTACGGGAGCAGCGGCAGCGGCAGGAGCTGGTGAAAATGATACCGTCAACTTCCCAGCCGCCACGGGAACCGGGGAAGAAGAAAGCGAAAAGAACCATGAAATCATCAACTATGAGGTCAATCGCATCACGAAACAAATTCAGAACGCCCCATACACGATTCGTGACCTCGGTGTTCAACTGATCGTCGAGCCGCCAGACGGCGCTCAAGCGATCGATCCGCAACTTGAGGGCGACCTTGAGACGATGATGTATTCCATCATCCGGACGTCGCTCGCTAAAACGGGCGAGGCGTTGACGGAAGCGGAACTCGAACAGAAAGTCGTCGTCGTGTCACGACCGTTCGCTGAGACGGAAGAAACGGCAGTGGCAGAACAGCCGACAGCGTGGTGGATGTACGCAGCCGCAGCAGGTGCTGTCGTCTTGCTCGCACTTCTATTCTTCGCCATGCGAAGACGGAATAAGCAACCGGTTCCGGAAACGAATGAATGGGAAGTACCGTATGAAGACGAAGTACCTGATCTCGACTTGGAAGAGCGAGGCGAAGGTGCCGTCAAGAAGAAACAGTTGGAGAAATTGGCAGAGAGTAATCCAGAAGAGTTCGCCAAGCTTCTTCGTACTTGGATGTCTGAGGAGTGAGTACTGTGAACTACGCAAAACAACCGAACCGAGAAAAAGCGGCCATGCTCATGATCTCGCTTGGACCTGAAGTGGCGGCAAGTGTGTATAAACACCTGTCCGAAGAAGAGATGGAGCAGTTGACGCTACAAATATCGGCACTCCGAAAAGTGTCGTCTGAACAAAAGGAAGCCATTTTAGGAGAATTTCATGACCTGGCGATGGCACAGAGTTATATCACCCAAGGTGGCATCGGGTTTGCGAAAACGGTTTTAGAGAAAGCGGTCGGAGAAGAGAAGGCGATGGCGTTGATTCATCGTCTCACTTCGACGCTGCAAGTCCGACCGTTTGAATTTGCCCGAAAAGCCGATCCGAAGCAGTTGCTCAACTTTATTCAAAACGAGCACCCGCAGACGATCGCCTTAATTTTGGCTCATCTTGAACCGGTCAAGTCCGGGCAAATCTTGTCGGAACTTCCGCCAGAGATTCAGTCGGAGGTCGCGAAACGAATCGCGACGATGGACCGCCTCAACCCGGACGTCATTCATGAGATCGAACAGATTCTTGAAAAGAACTTATCGCAAACCGATATGCAAGATTACGCCCAATCCGGCGGAATCGAGGCAGTCGTCGAAGTGCTTAACGGTGTCGACCGGACGACGGAGCGGACGATTCTTGACGCGCTCGAGATCGAAGACCCGGAACTCGCGGAAGAAATCAAAAAACGGATGTTCGTCTTCGAAGATATCGTCACGCTCGACTCACGTGCGATTCAACGGATTATTCGCGAAGTCTCCAACGACGACCTTCTGCTCGCGCTCAAAGTATCTTCCGAAGAGGTCAAACAGATCATCTTCAAAAACATGTCGCAACGAATGGTCGATACGTTCAAAGAAGATATGGAGTTCATGGGACCGGTCAGACTGCGTGACGTCGAAGAAGCACAAAGCCGCATCGTCGGAATCATCCGCCGCCTAGAAGATGTTGGAGAGATCGTGATTAGCCGTGGTGGAGGAGATGACATCGTTGTCTAACGTAATCAAACGTCAACGAGCGATGCCGCTCGAACCACAGCGAATCGATTCGCGTCCATTCCTTGAACCGTTTTCAGAGGTTGTGGTCGAACGTAGTCATGAACAAGAGTTAGAAATGAGATATGCTTCACTCCGCCAAGAGGAAGAAGCGATCAAGTTGCACCGTGAAGCAGTGGAACATGAGCTTGAACTGTTACGAGAGCAAACGCTTGAAGCTGCTTATCAGGAAGGGTACGGGTCAGGTTTTGACTTAGGACGTCAAGAAGGAAAGTCAGAGTTCGATGAGTTGACAGCCCGATTGAACACGGTCGGCACCGAACTTGAGAACTTGTTCGAACAGAAATGGCGAGATGCCGAGACGAAGTTAGTTGATTTGGCTGTCGAGATCAGTGCACGTGTCACGACCGATCTCGTCCGAAACGAGGAGGCGTTGTTCGCCGACATGATCCGCGAACAACTGCTACGCCAAATCGATGCCGAAGCGTTGACCGTCTTCGTCCACCCGACGCGACTTGCATCGATCCAACGTTTCGAGTCGATGTGGCAATCCGAACAGATGCCGCCGTTGAAATATCGGGCCGATGTCTCGTTGACAGAGACGAGCGTGCGGATCGAGACGCCACATCATGGCAACGAGCTCGACGTATCGTACAGTTTTGAACGAATTCGTTCAAAGATCGAGGAGGTTCTATCCGATGGCGCTTATTGACCGCGTATTCGACACAATCACCGCTGCTCCCGAAGATGAGTATGTGCGTAAAGTCGGTCGTGTCTGTCGCGTCATCGGGCTGATGATCGAATCGAACGGTCCGAGCGCGTTTATCGGTGAGCGCTGCCTGATCGAGTTACCGTCCGGCCAAACGGTTGAAACCGAGGTCGTCGGCTTCAATGAAGAGCGCGTCTTGCTCATGCCTTACGGAGAAACGACACAGATCGCCCCAGGTTGTATCGTCAAAGGGACGGGGCACATGCTCCAAGTACCGGTCGGGTTCGAACTGATCGGTCAAGTCCTTGACGGGCTTGGGCGTCCTTTATCGGGTGCGGCGATGACGACGGGCAAACGCTACGATGTGCTTCGAAAACCGCCGAACCCGTTAGAACGTCCACGCATTTTAGACGTTTTGTCGACCGGGGTCCGGATCATCGACAGTCTGTTGACGGTCGGAAAAGGTCAACGTGTCGGTTTGTTTGCGGGATCAGGCGTCGGGAAATCGACATTGCTTGGCATGATCGCTAAACGCTCATCGGCAGATATAAACGTGATCGCATTGATCGGCGAACGGGGACGAGAAGTGAAAGAGTTCATCGAAAAAGAACTTGGTCCTGAAGGCATGGCTCGATCGGTCGTCATCGTAGCGACGAGCGATCAACCCCCGCTCGTGCGTTTGAAGGGCGCTTACACGGCGACGGCGATCGCCGAGTACTTCCGGGACCAAGGCAAAGAGGTCGTCCTTATGATGGACTCAGTGACCCGATTCGCGATGGCCCAACGAGAGATCGGGCTAGCGACCGGAGAACCACCGACATCGAAAGGATATACGCCTTCCGTGTTCGCGATGCTTCCGCAACTGCTAGAGCGGAGCGGGACGTCCGTCACCGGTTCAATCACGGCGTTTTATACCGTCCTCGTTGACGGGGACGATATGAACGAACCAATCGCGGATGCCGTCCGTGGGATTTTAGACGGTCACTTCGTGATGGACCGTTCGCTCGCCAACCGAGGGCAGTTTCCGGCGATCCATGTCTTAAAGTCGATCAGTCGGGTCATGAACCAGATTGCTTCACCTGTACATCGCGATGCCGCGCAGACGTTTCGGAGTTGGCTCGCCACTTATCTGGATGCGGAAGACTTGATTAACATCGGAGCCTATAAAAAGGGCACGAATCCTGCGATCGATACAGCAATCGATGAATATCCGGGACTGCTCACATTTTTAAAACAGTCGATTGAAGAAGAGGCATCGATCGAGCAGACGCTCGATCGTCTTGTCGGAATTGCGAGAGGTGAATCATGAACAAGCTGTTGTTAGAACGCATCATGCCGATTGCCGAGCATGCAAAAGAAGAATCGGCGACAGAGATGAGAGGTCATAAGGCGCGATTCGAAGCCGAGATGGAGACGCTGTATCGATTAGTAGTGACGTATGAGACGCTCATGAAGAGTCAAGATGAACAATCTGGTGTGATTGATCTGCTCATGTTCCAATATCGTGAAAAGGCGAGGGAACAGTTAAAGCGTCAAATTGAGACGCAACAACTCGTCGTGCAACAGTCGCGGAACCGTTACAATCTGGCTCAAGAGCGTTTGCTCGGAAAAGTTGTCGAAGAGAAAAAATATGTAACGTTGCATGAGAAGGTCAGCCAAAATGAAGTGGCCGTCTCGAAACTCACCGAACAACATTTTATCGATGAGTTGGCAGTGATTCATCACGGGAAAGGGAAGTAAGCGGATGGAAAAAGAGAACAATAAGCGAGGCATACAGCTCTTGGTCGCTCTTGTCCTCGTCCCGGCAATCTTTTTACTCGTCGGCGGAATCGTCGTCATGAACTATGCGATGGACCGGCCGCTATTATCGGTGCCGTTCATAGAAACAAGCGAACAGGCAGACAAAGATGAGACGGTTGAAACAAAAGTCAATGTCACCGGCATTGACGCGGACACGACGAATCGTTTAAAAGTCGCGAACGCTGAGATTGAAAAACTTCGCACGGAAAACGTCGAATTGACGAATGAAGTAAAAGCGAGACAAAAAGAAGTATCGGACTTGATTAAAGAGCGGGATCGCCTCGTGTCTGAACTCGGAGCCACTACGGAAGCAGAAGTGGAGGAAGAGACGTCGAACGTGTCTCGCGTCTATGAAGAAATGTCCGCCAAACAAGCGGCCGCAATCATGAACGAACTCGACAGCCCGCAAGTGGTGACAATCTTAAAAGAACTGTCGCCGAAACAACAGGCTGACATATTAGGACGGATGGACGCACAACAGGCGGCCGTCGTCACGCAATTGCTCCAATGAAACGTGAAAGGAGGAAGAGATGATGAATATCGCCTTACTTGCTCAAGCGGTCCAAGGAACGACAGCGAAAGGCGGGGAGACAGGATCTACCCCGACCGGACAGTTTTTAGAGCTGCTGTCATCGATGCTCGGCACCTCGACGGAAACGTTAGCTGAGTTGGAAGCTGCGCCGACGACACTTGCACCGAATGCGCCAATTGTGACAGATAGCGCCCTTCCGCTCGAGAACTTGTCGAGCCAACTTGAACAGTGGTTACAACAACCCGATAGTTTAGAGTGGTTAAAGTCTTTGCCACAAGACGCCTATCGTAAGTTCATGGACGCCTATATCGGCATCATCGCCCAAACAGCTACAGCTACAGGAACGACAGCAGAAACGGTCTCTTCAGACGTTATGACCACAATGGCTACCGCCCAAACGATATTACCGGGCGCGATGATGTTAGGAAAGGCGGAACGTGATGCGTTGGGTGGAAAACAAGGCCAGCCAACCGTAAACGAGAACGTCCAAGTCATCCAGCAAATCGTTTCGCAATTTAAAGGGAGTTTAACCCAGACCACAAAACATATTCCCCTCCCTTATCAAAATGAAACGCCGATAAATGTATTACCGCAAGCCGGAAAAGAAAACGTCGACTGGTTACCGAAAGGCATGACATGGTCACGACCACAAATTGACTCGGAAACGGTCATGTACGCGTCAAAGGGATCGCTTCCAGAGAACCTCCAAGCCCGGATTGAGGCTGCTCTTCAAAGAGCACCGTTCCGAAGCGGGGCCGATGGGTCGAAAGTGTTTACCGTTCGACTCTATCCGGAACAGCTAGGTGAACTCGTCGTCAAACTCGAGCGCCATAACGGCGAACTCGTCGTCAAGCTGTTCGCGAGCAACCAAGAAGCAAAACAGCTGCTCCAGTCGCAAATGCAACAACTGCAACAGACGCTCCAACCGCTGTCGCAGCACATCCGGGTCGAAGTGAGTTTGACGCAACAAGCGCTCGAAGCGAAATCATCGACGTTTAGCGGGTCAGACCAACCTGAACCAGAACAACAGGAACAACCGAAAGGGGAACCCGACGATGACGACCATCCAACCGAAGACGAATGATTATACGTTACCTGATCAATCGCTGCCTAAAGCGACGAACCAATACGATAAGGACATGTTCTTAAAGCTATTGATGGCCCAACTTGGCAACCAAGATCCGATGTCACCGATGGAAGACCGAGAGTTCATCTCACAAATGGCTCAATTTTCATCACTCGAACAAATGCAGACGATTTCGAAACAACTTGATTCAGTACTCGTCGACCGCCACATGGCCTCGATCTCCGAGTTCAGCAATATGATCGGCAAGACGGTCGACCATAAAACGGAGACTGAGACGGAGACGATCAAAGGATCGGGACGTGTCGTCTCGATTTCAAGAACGGATGAGTCAGGATACATGGCCGATCTCGAAGACGGCAGCTCGGTAAGCGTCTACAATATTACGTCCATCAAACAAGCATAAGGGGGATTCATCATGTTAAGAGCAATGTACTCAGGAATCAGCGGATTAAAGAACTTCCAGTCAAAGCTTGATGTCGTCGGTAACAACATCGCCAACGTCAACACGTTCGGGTATAAAAAAGGCCGCGTCACGTTCAAAGACCTCGTCAGCCAGCAAGTCGGTAGTGCGTCAGGCGGGAACGGGCTAACAGCCGGCGGGATCAACCCGAAAGAAGTCGGTCTCGGAGGCACGATGGCGACGGTCGACAACGTCTACAACCAAGGCGCGATGCAAAACTCAGGGAGAGCGCTCGATGTCGGGATCTCAGGTGAAGGCTTCTTCGCAGTCAACGTGAACGGGCAAACCCAATACACACGGGCCGGTAACTTCTATACAGATAATGCCGGGGATATCGTCAATGGTGATGGAGCATATGTACTTAGCACAGCGGGCGCTAAAATCACTGTACCTGCTGGAGCGAAATCACTATCGATTGGAAAAGACGGACAAGTCAGTTACGTCAATGCTGCGGGTGCTTCAACAAACGTCGGTCAAATTCAAGTCGTCACGTTTGCCAATAACGCCGGTCTATCAAAAGTCGGAGCGAACAACTATATTCAATCGCAAAACTCAGGGGCTCCAAACCCTGGCATTCCAGGTCAAAACGGACGCGGTGAACTCGTCTCGGGCGCACTCGAAATGTCGAACGTCGACTTATCAGAAGAGTTCACAGAAATGATTATCGCGCAACGTGGGTTCCAGGCGAACACACGAATCATCACAACGTCAGACGAGATTTTACAAGAACTCGTCAACTTGAAACGCTGATGATACGCGTCACGACATTGCGGGATGAGGAATTTGTCTTGAACGCCTTGTTCATCGAGACGGTCAAGGCCGAACCTGACACGATCATTCATTTGTATAACGGTAAAACTTATATCGTCAAAGAGACGAAAGATCAAATCATCGATCGGACGACAGCATTTTACGGCTCGATTGGGTTGATGGGAACGACAGTCACAAGAGGTGAAGAAGATGAGTGAAGAAAAACAAAAAGGAGGCGCCATGAAAATGGTGCTCATCCTGCTCGTCGTCCTACTCGTCATGGGGGGCGCTGGGTTTATGACTTATAAATATGTATTCGGCGACAACGTGACGGCTAAAACGAAACCTGTGACGGCAGAAGAACTCGCCGAGCGCAGCTTCACGACCGAGGATATGACGACGAACATTCAAGACGAACGGTTCATCAACGTCCAATTCACGATTGTGACCGATGCGGCAGAGACGAAAGAAGATCTTGAACTTCGTAAATTCCAAGTCCATAACGTCATCCTTGGTGATTTGGCCGGTATGACGAAGGCACAGCTCACGACGAAGGAAGATATGCAGAAGTTCGAGCAATCCTTGCGCGAGCAATTAAACGGACTGCTGGAAAAAGGTGAGGTCCAGCGCGTCTATATGACGAAGAAAATTATACAGTGAGGTGGCATCATGGGAGAAGTACTGTCTCAACAAGAAATTGATGCCCTGTTATCAGCGCTAAGCAGTGGAGATGTCGAAGCCGATTCCTTTTTGAATCAAGAAGAAGAACGAAAAGTACGGCAGTATGACTTCAAACGGGCCGTCCGTTTCTCTAAAGATCAAATTCGTAGCTTGACCCGGATCCATGAACATTTCACACGGATGCTGACGACTTTTTTCTCGGCCCAACTTCGGACGTATGTCCAGTTCACGGTCAATTCAGTCGAACAGCTTCCATATGATGAGTTCATTCATTCGATTCCGAGTATGACGATGATCAACTTGATTGAGGCGCCCCCGCTTAACGGCCGGTTCATCATCGAAGTCAATCCGAACATCTCTTACGCGATGTTGGACCGACTGCTCGGGGGACCTGGCGTCGAGATTGAAAAAGTCGAGAGCTTCACTGAGATCGAGATGCGAATCTTGACTCAGCTATATAAACGAGCTTTTGCCGGTTACGGGGAAGCGTGGGAGTCGATTGCCGAGATCAAGTCCGAAATGACGGCTGTTGAAGTGAATCCACAGTTCCTTCAACTCGTGTCACCAAACGAGACGGTCGTGCTCATTTCGATCGGGGTCACGATCGGAGAAGTGAGCGGGACGATTAACGTCTGTTTGCCGTTCGTGACGATCGAGCCGGTGCTATCGAAACTATCGAGTCATTATTGGATGCAAGAGGCGAACCGCCGCAATGCGAGCGGGAACAGTCAAGAACCGCTCAAAGCCCAATTGATGAACTCGACGGTAGAAGTCGTGTCCCTGCTCGGGGAGACGACAATCACGTTCGGTGACTTGTTGCATTTAGAGATCGGTGACTGTTTGACGCTCGACCAATTAGTGAAAGACCCGCTATCTGTCTTAGTTGGGGAAAATAAAGTATTCAGAGGGCAAGTCGGTGTGAGTGGGAAGCGGATGGCGGTCCAAGTACTTCACCGGGTGAAGGAGGAAGAGCAATGAGTGAGATGTTGTCACAAGATGAAATTGACGCGTTATTACGAGGAACGAGCGACAGTTCGCCAAAACCGGTAGACGAGAGCGGAGAACATCTCGACTCGATGGAAAGCGACGCCCTAGGAGAGATTGGGAATATCTCGTTCGGAAATTCCGCGACGGCGCTGTCGACGTTACTGCAACAAAAAGTAGAAATCACGACCCCGGTCGTCAGTGAAGTGACGATCGATGAGCTCAGAGATCGTTATCCGACACCTCACGTGGCGCTTCGGGTCGGTTATACCGAAGGGTTGAAAGGGGAGAACGTCCTCGTCTTGACCCGTGAAGACGCGGCCATCATTTCTGATTTGATGCTCGGCGGGACCGGTATCGGTGTCGATCCGGAAGGACTCGATGAGATTCGATTGTCGGCTGTTCAAGAAGCGATGAACCAAATGATGGGGGCTGCGGCCACGTCGCTCTCGACCGTGTTCTCTAAAAAAATTGATATTTCGCCGCCGCTCGTCGAAGTATTCGATGCGACGAAAAATCAGACGATCATTGACCGGCTCGAACTTTGGGAGACGATGGTGCTGATCGAGTTCGATTTGAAAGTCGGCACGTTGATTGATTCAAAAATTGTCCAAATTGCCCCTATTCAATTCGGGAAACAACTGGTGAACGAACTGATTGCAGCTACGACTTCAGCCCCGGCCGCGCCTAAACAAGAGCAGCCGAAAGTTCAAGCGGCGGTCACACCAGCGAAAGCTCCGGCACCTGCTCCGGCACGCGCTGAAAAAACGTCAGCCCCAGAAGTGGCGGTCAGCCAGGCTGAGTTCATGCCGCTCCACGCCCCAACGTCAAACGATTCGGTGCCGGCAAACCTAGGTTTGCTGTATGATGTGCCGCTCAACGTGACGGTCGAACTCGGCCGGACGAAACGGTCAGTGCGAGAAGTGCTCGAACTGTCGCAAGGGTCGATCATCGAACTTGATAAATTGGCAGGGGAGCCCGTCGATATTTATGTGAACCAACAACGCATTGCCCGCGGCGAAGTCGTCGTCATCGAAGAGAACTTCGGGGTACGTGTGACAGAAATCATCCAACCGCATGAGCGGATTGGAATCGTTTAAGGAGGAAGAACAATGAGTGCAAAAATTTTGGTGGTAGATGATGCGGCGTTCATGCGCATGATGATTAAAGATATTTTAACGAAGAACGGGTTTGAAGTGGTCGGTGAGGCAGAGAACGGTATTGACGCGGTCGCAAAATACCGTGAACTCACGCCAGATCTCGTCACCCTCGACATCACGATGCCAGAAATGGACGGCCTGGCGGCATTGAAAGAAATTCGCGGGTTCGATTCGAACGCCAAAGTCATCATGTGTTCGGCGATGGGGCAACAAGCGATGGTCATCGATGCGATCCAAGCGGGAGCAAAAGACTTCATCGTAAAACCGTTCAACGCGGAACGTGTCGTCGAGGCAGTTTCGAAAACGGTCGCACAATGAACAAGTGGTGGTTGATTTTCCTGCTCGTGGTCGGGCTGTCTGTGCCGGCCACGGTCGAGGCCGCCACCGTGGATAAACAGTTCGAACAACAGCAGCCTGAAGCCAAAGATCAATCTGTCCCTACGACCGTCTCGACGGTCGGGACGTTGGTCAAGGTCGTCTTGAGTTTAGTTGTCGTAATTGGAGGATTCCTCGTCTTGATGCGTTGGTTAAACGCACGGACGCAAGGTGTGAAGACGGCGCAACATATGAAACATCTCGGTGGGGTACCGCTTGGGAAGGACCGCTCGGTGCAGCTCGTCAAGTTAGGTGAGCAAGTATACGTGCTCGGTGTCGGTGAATCGATTCAATTGATTGATCGAATCGACGCGGAATCGATCGATGAAGCAGCGCACGACGCGCCTTCACTGAACACTTCGAACACATCAACGTTCTTAGATACGTTCAAACAACAACTGTCACAGATTGAAGAAGTGAGGAAGAAGCAATGACGACGATTGAACAACTGATCAATTTAGAAACGCCGGACAGCACGTCGACTTCGATTAAATTATTAGTCGTATTGACACTGCTCACGCTGGCGCCGTCATTCTTGATTTTGATGACTTGTTTTACACGTGTCGTCGTCGTCCTTTCGTTCATTCGGCCAGCCTTAGGAACGCAACAGACACCGCCGAACCAATTGATCATCGGGCTCGCCTTGTTCATCACGCTGTTCGTCATGTCTCCGGTCTTATCTGATTTAAACGACAAGGCGTTGTCTCCGTATATGGACGACGAAATCAGTCAAGATGAGGCGTTCGAGGAAGCCGGTAACACGATGAAACGATTCATGGCAAAGTATACGCGACAGGAAGATTTGCAACTGTTTATCAAATACGGGAATTATGAGCAACCGGAGTCGGTCGAAGACGTTCCTTTGCTCGCGATGGTACCAGCTTACGCCATCAGTGAGCTCAAGACGGCGTTTCAAATCGGCTTTATGATTTTCTTGCCTTTTTTGATCATTGATATGGTCGTGGCGAGTGTGCTCATGTCGATGGGGATGATGATGCTTCCACCGGTCATGATCGCTCTGCCGTTCAAATTGTTGTTGTTTGTATTAGTGGATGGATGGCACTTAATCGTGGAATCATTGCTTAGAAGTATGTAGGAGGAACGATTATGACGCATGAAATGGTCATCTATTTGGCGACAGAGAGTGTATGGACGTTATTAAAGATTTCGATGCCACTTCTTTTGATCGCCCTCGTCGTCGGACTCGTCATCTCGATTTTACAGGCGACGACTCAAATTCAAGAACAGACGCTATCGTTCGTTCCAAAGCTGGTCGCAGTCTTTATCGGGCTCGTCGTTTTCGCGCCGTGGATGCTGCAACAGATGGAAGGATTTACGCGGATGATCTTTGAACTGATGGTCGAGGTCGCCTCGAAATGAATGCGGTCGATTTCATTAGTTTATATGGATTGACGTTTGCGCGTCTATCCGGATTTTTCGTAAGTGTGCCTTTATTTTCTTCAAGGCAGCTCCCGGTCATGCACCGTGTCGCGTTTAGTGCTTTTTTAGCTTATTATGCGATGTTCACGGTAACAGAGCCGCTTGAACTCGGGCAGGCCTTCATCGTTCAAGTGCTGTACGAAGTGCTGATTGGACTTCTGCTCGGCATTTTGATCAACATCTTATTTTTTGCCCCACAGATTGCCGGGGGAATCATCGATTTGCAGCTCGGTCTGGCGATGGCGTCAGCGTATGACCCAATGTTTGGCGGACAGTCACCGTTGATCGGGCGATTTTATTACATCTTTACGCTGTTCATCATGCTATCAAGTAATCTGCACTTACTGTTGATCGACGGTATCTATTACAGCTTTCAAATTTATCCGCCTGGTCAACCGATGATCAACTTTAGCGAAGGATCGCTCATGATGGCCGTGAAGGTCGTCACGATGACGATGATGGTCGCATTGCAACTCGCGTTCCCGCTCATGGCATCGCTGCTTCTCGTCGACTTGGCGCTTGGCTTCTTAGCAAAATCGGCCCCGCAGTTCAACATTTTTGCCATCGGGTTCTCGTTCAAATTGATCGCCGGGTTTTCCGTGATGGTCATGATGATGGGATTGACGCTGAATGGGATCAGCCAATTCATCCCGGTGTTGCAAGAGATATTACGTGATTTTATGAAGTTGTTAGGAGACGCTCAATGAAGCCTCTATACTCTTTATCGGTCGATCTTCAGTTTTTTGCAGGAGAAAAAACGGAAAAAGCAACACCTCGAAAACGAGAAGACTCGCGTAAAAAAGGACAAGTTGCGAAATCAGCCGATCTGACCGGAGCGTTCGCCTTGTTCGCGATGTTCCTCATGTTATCTTTTCTCGGACCTTATGTCGGTCAGCAACTGTTTGGCCTGACGAAAGAGCTGCTCGGTCCAACGTATTTGCTGTACGACTTATCAGAAGGCATGTCCGGGATGATGATCGATTTGGTCATTCGCGCCGGGATCATTTTAGCACCGTTCTTGATCGTTGCGGTCGTGTTCGGTATTTTAATCAACTATTTCCAAATCGGTTCACTGTTCTCAACAGAGGCGATTCAACCAAAGTTAGAGCGGATTGACCCGCTCAAAGGGGTAAAGCGCATCATCAGCATGAAAGCAGTCGTCGAATTTTTAAAGTCCTTATTCAAATTATTGATTATCCTGACGACTGCGGTCGCTATACTTTGGCAAAATCAAAAAGAATTGTCACGCATGGCCGTCGAACATGTTCGTGAATCGGTCGTCGCACTCGCTGCAATCACGATCGAACTCGGGCTGTGGGTCAGTGTCGCATTGCTCGCGCTCGCATTGCTCGACTTCTTTTATCAACGGTTCGATTTTGAAAAATCGATCCGCATGTCGAAACAAGACATTAAAGACGAGTATAAGAACAGTGAAGGCGACCCGCTCATCAAGTCGAAAATCAAACAACAACAACGGGAGATGGCGATGCGGCGCATGATGCAAGAGATTCCTAACGCGGACGTCGTCATCACCAACCCGACCCATTTCGCTGTCGTCATCCGTTATGACGATACGAAAGACTTTGCGCCGCTCGTCGTCGCCAAAGGGGTCGACCAAGTCGCTTTCAATATTCGTGACGTCGCAAAAGAGCACGATATCCCGATCGTGGAAAATAAACCATTGGCCCGTGCGCTCTACGCACAGCTAGACATCGGAGAAGTCGTCGACGAGTCGTTTTATCAGGCGATCGCCGAAGTGTTGGCGTTCGTCTATCAACTGAAACAACCGTCTTGAGGAGGAGTATGCGTTGGCTGTAAAAGCTAAAGATTTCGCAGTATTGATTGGCGTTCTTATGATCGTCGTCATGCTGGTCATCCCGTTACCGGGGTTCTTACTAGATTTTCTTATCATAGTGAATATATTGATCGCCCTCATGATTTTACTCGTGGCGATGAACGCCCGGGAAGCGCTTGATTTCTCTGTCTTCCCGTCCCTCTTGCTGATCGTCACGCTGTTCCGTCTCGGGCTGAACGTGTCAACGACCCGTTCGATCCTTTCGACCGGATATGGTGGGGAAGTCATTGAAACGTTCGGGAACTTCGTCATCGGCGGAAACGTTCTCGTCGGATTCGTCGTATTCCTCATTCTCGTCATCATCCAATTCGTCGTCATCACGAAAGGTGCCGAGCGGGTATCTGAAGTCTCGGCTCGATTCACACTCGACGCGATGCCGGGGAAACAAATGGCGATCGATGCCGATTTGAACTCTGGATTGATCGATGACAAAGACGCCCAAATCCGCCGTAAAAAGATTCAAAGCGAGGCTGATTTTTATGGTTCGATGGACGGGGCCTCGAAATTCGTAAAAGGTGACGCGATTGCCGGGATCATTATCGTCGTCATCAACTTGATTTTCGGTATCATCATCGGCGTTGTTCAAATGGGATTACCTGTCGGTGAGTCGTTTACGACGTTCTCGCTTATGACAATCGGGGATGGGCTCGTCAGTCAGATTCCGGCCCTCCTCATTTCGACGGCGACCGGGATCATCGTCACCCGTGCCGTCTCGGACGGGAATCTCGGGGAAGACGTGATCGACCAGCTCGGTCAAAATCCGACGTTGCTCTATATCGCCGGCACGGTCATCTTCTTGCTCGGATTCGTGTCACCGAGCCTACTACCGGTGACGACGCTGATCGCGGGTGCGACATTCTATGGGGCGTACTCGATGCGCCGCAGCCTGAAGCAAGCGATTGCTGAACCGCTACCGGATGAGGAACCGTCGGCACCGACCGAGACCGTCGTCTCGCTCCTGCAAATCGATGCGATCGAGTTCGAGTTCGGCTACGGGCTGATTCCACTCGCGGATGAGTCGCAAGGCGGCGATCTGCTCGACCGTGTCGTTATGATCCGCCGTCAACTCGCACTCGAACTCGGGTTCATCTTACCGACGGTTCGAATCCGTGACCACTTGCAACTGTCACCGAACGCTTACCGGATCAAAGTGAAAGGCAATGTCGTCGCAGAAGGTGAGTTATTGCTCGATCACTACTTGGCGATGAGCCCTGGAATTGAAGACCCTGAAGTGTACGGGATTGAAACGACGGAACCGGCTTTCGGATTGCCCGCCCTTTGGATCGATGAAGAGACGCGGACGCGGGCCGAGATGAGCGGTTATACCGTCGTCGATCCACCTTCTGTCGTCGCCACGCATTTAACGGAGACGCTTAAAAAACATGCGTCCGAACTACTCGGACGGGAAGAGACGAAACAACTCGTCGAGCACTTGAAAGAGACACACCCGGTGCTCGTCGAAGATGTGACCCCATCCGTGCTCTCAATCGGAGATATCCAAAAAGTACTTCGTCATCTATTGAAAGAGCACGTCTCGATTCGCAACTTGCCGCTCTTGTTTGAGACGATGGCCGATTATGGGAAAGTGACGAAAGACGCTGATATATTAGGCGAATACTGTCGTCAAGGACTCGCCCGTCAGTTGACTGACCAAGTCAGCCCGCCGGACGGTCCACTCTATGTCGTCACACTCGGAGGACAGACCGAGCAACTTATTCAAGACGCTGTCCAAAAAACCGAGTTCGGCAACTATTTGGCGCTCGATCCGGAACAAGCGCGCGAAATCATCGAGCGCTCTGGTGAACAGCTGTCGATGTTTGAACGCTACGGGGCTTCGGCGGTCATTCTTTGCTCGCCGACGATTCGGATATTCGTGAGACAGTTGCTCGAACGGTACTATCCTGACGTTCCGGTACTTGCGTATAACGAATTGCTCAGCTCGCTCGAAGTGAAAAGTATTGGGGTGATTTAATATGCAAATTAAAAAATATACAGGCAAGACGATGTCCGAAGCGATGGCGAAAGTGAAACAAGATTTTGGCGACGAGGCTGTCATCTTAAATTCTCGCCAAGTCAAGAAAGGGTGGTTCGGGTTGTTCGCTTCACAAGAAGTTGAAGTGATTGCCGCACTCGAGAAAGCGCCGCTAACGGTCAAGCCTCGAACCGAGCCGAACCTACAGCCGAAGCAAGCAAAGGCGAAATCGATTCCTACACCTACACCCACTCCACAACCGGTGATGCCTGTTCCTGAAAAGAGGCGTTTGCCGGCGGGGCTGAACCATATCGAGTCGCTCTTATCATCTGAGTCGTTCACGGATGAATCGTGGGAAGAGCGAATCAACGAACTGTACTATACGACTAAATCGCTAGAGGTCGTCGAGCAATACGTCTATGACCAGATCCGCAGTTCCTTTTTACCGGTCCCGGATGCGTTGCGCTACGTCATGCTCGTCGGTCCGACCGGTGTCGGCAAGACGACGACGCTCGCGAAGCTTGCCGCCCACTATAAGCTCGACCAAGGGATGTCGGTCGGTTTGATTACGACCGACACGTACCGGATCGCAGCGATTGAACAGCTGAAGACATACGCTGAGATTTTAAATATCCCCGTCGAGGTAGCCTATGACTTTGACGACTTTAAACGGGCGAAACAACTGTTTGCCAGAAAAGATATCGTCTTGATCGATACGGCCGGACGCAATTTCCGCGACGAGGCGTACGTCGAACAGTTTCATAACCATCACGACTTCTCGGAGACGAGCCTGTCACTCGTGCTCAGTCTGACGTCGAAAATGAAAGACATGGATTTGATTTACCGACAGTTTGAAAAATTGCCGCTCCGGTCGCTCATCTTCACGAAAGCGGATGAGACGAGTGATATACACGCGATGTATCGGATGGTGCGCGAGAGCGGACTCCCCGTCGCTTGGCTGACAGACGGCCAGGAAGTGCCGGACGATATGGTCGCCGGCGACTCAGACATCTTGACGCAAAAGATGCTTGAGAAGGAAGGGTGGACACGATGGACCAAGCAAGGCGTTTAAGAGCGAAGACGGATGTCGCGCCAACGACAATCGCGTTCGCGAGCGGAAAAGGCGGCGTCGGCAAGACGAACGTCTGCGTGAATACCGCAATCGGGCTCGTCGAACTCGGAAAACGTGTCTTGATCGTCGATCTCGACATCGGGATGGCGAACGTGCACATTCTTTTGAATGCGGCGCAGTCTAAAACGATGGTCGATTCTGTGAAAACACGGACTCCGCTTGCGTCTTCGGTTCAGAAAGACGTGCACGGTGTCGATATATTACATGGGGGAAGTGGACTTGACACATTAGTTCAATTCTCAGAAGCAGACATGCAGTTTTTAATGCGTGAACTTGAAGTGCTGACGACTTATGATTACGTACTGTTTGACATGGGAGCAGGAGCAACGGACGCATCGTTACGATTCATTGAAGGATGTGACGAGATGTTTCTCATCCTGACCCCAGAACCGACATCGCTGATGGATGGTTACGCGTACACGAAACTCGTGCATCGTCAAAGTCCGGATTTACCGATCGGGGTCATCGTCAATCGGGCGCAGTCGGGGGAAGAAGCACTCCAGTGTTACGAACGGATGGAAGTCGCATGCCGACAGTTTTTGAATAAACCGATTCGGTTCCTTGGATTTTTACCAGATGACGCTTCTGTAAGGAAAGCGGTCATCGCTCAAGTCCCGTTTTACCAATTTGACCGAAAGAGTGATATTAGCTGGAGGCTTGAGCGTATTTTGACAACGCTTACCGGTACACCACCGAAGCCACGGCACTTCATGGATCGGTTGATTGGGAATTTGCGGCAACAGTGGAAGCGAGTCTAACGACAGGGAGGCAATATAGATGGACGTGAACGAATACTTAGGGTTGTTTTTGGATGAGTCACAAGAGCATATCCAATCGGTCAACACACAGTTGATGAAATTTGAGCAAACGGCTAGCGCTGAAGCGGTTCAAGAGATTTTCCGTTCGGCCCATACGCTCAAAGGGATGTCGGCGACGATGGGTTACGAAAGCGTGGCCAATTTGACACACGAAATGGAGAGCGCCCTTGACCTTGTCCGGTCAGGCAAAAAAGAGAGCAACCAATTGTTGCTTGATACGATGTTTATCGCGATGGAACAGATTGAAGCGATGATTGCCGACATCGAGACGGGTGGAACCGGTACGAACGTCGACGTCAAAGCGACGGTTTCGGCATTCCAGTCGTTTATCGGAGGTAAGGAACAAAAAATCGCTACGGCGGAAGAGTCGTCGGTGTTTACTGTCGACTTGTATGCGGATTCGGTCATTGAACAAGCGAAACAGACCGGTTTTGAGGCGTTCCAACTTCATGTTAAGTTATCGGATGCCGTCGTCTTAAAAGCAGCCCGGGCTTACATGGTGTTTGATCGGCTCCAAGAGCTCGGTGAAGTCGTCCGGACCCACCCTGAGACGGAAGCGATTGAGCAAGAACAGTTCGACTTGTCGTTTGATGTCTTGTTCTTGTCACAAGAGACGGCTGCAGTCATCGAACACGCCGTCTCGCAAGTGTCGGAAGTTGAAACAGTCCACGTCTCGGTATTTACGAGCGTGAGCGAGAGCGAGCCGGAAATTGCTGTGAGTGCAGAAGCGGTAGCGGTGCAAGAAATGAAACCGAAAGCGCAAGAAGCAGAAGAACCGAAAGAACAAGCTGTCGCTCAAGCGAAGACGATTCGTGTCAATTTAGAACGGATCGATCGTCTCATGAACTTGTTTGAAGAATTCATCATCGACCGCGGCCGACTCGAACGCCTTGCCGACGAGGTCGGACAACCCGAACTAAACGAGACGGTCGAGAAAATCAAACGCGGCACGAACGAACTGCAATCACTCGTGTTGACGTTACGGATGATGCCAATCGAGCAAGTGTTCAACCGGTTCCCACGGATGGTCCGCTCGGTCGCAAAAGACATTCATAAAAAAGTTCAACTCGATATCTCAGGAGCTGACACGGAACTCGACCGGACCGTAATCGATGAGATCGGTGATCCGCTCGTCCACTTGATCCGCAACGCGATCGATCATGGCATCGAGCTTCCTGACAAACGCGTCCAAGCCGGCAAACCGCAACAAGGGCGACTCGCCCTCCGTGCTTACCATGGCGGTAACCGTGTCTTCATCGAGATCGAAGATGATGGAGCGGGAATCAATGTCGATAAAGTCCGGTCGAAAGCGCTCGAACGTGGTGTCATCACGACCGAAGAAGCGGCGTCGATGACAGACAACGAGCTCGCGATGCTCATCTTTGCACCGGGCTTCTCAACGGCAGATGTTGTCACAGACTTGTCAGGTCGTGGCGTCGGACTCGACGTCGTCAAAAATAAAATCGAATCGCTCGGTGGTGTCGTCACCCTCGAGACCGTGGTCGGACAAGGAACCAAGTTCCAAGTCAGTCTACCGCTCACGTTATCAATCATCTCGGCGATGCTCGTCCAAGCGGGTGATGAGACGTATGCCATCCCGTTGTCATCGATTCTCGAGACGACATTGCTCGATGAAGCCAACATCCTGACGGCCCATCGCGAACGTGTCTTCGATTTCCGCGGACAACTCGTCCCGCTCGTTTATTTAAAAGAAATTTTCGGGATCGATTCGGAAACAAAATCACAGTTCCCGGTCGTCGTCGTGCGTAAAGGTAATAAACTCGTCGGAGTCGTCGTGAACGACTTGATTGGTCAACAAGAGATTGTCATGAAGCCACTCGGGACGTATCTCGAAGGCATTCCGGCTATTTCGGGGGCAACGATTCTCGGAGATGGACGGGTCGCTCTCATCGTAGACAGCAACGATCTCTTTTAAGGAGGAAGAAAGATGGAACAAAAATGGGTAGTGTTTTCACTCGCATCGAACACGTACGGAATCGATGTCCAATCAGTCCGTTCGATTGAACGGTTACAACCTGTCACCCGGGTGCCGAACGCACCAACACACGTGAAGGGTGTCATCAACCTCCGTGGTGTGGTCACACCGGTCATCGACCTCAGGCTTCGCCTCGGTTATGAAGAAATCGCACCGACAGATGAGACACGGATTTTGATCGCTTCTTTGAATCAAGGCGATGCTGGTTTTATCGTCGATCGTGCCAATGAAGTCGTCGAGAGCGATGAAGTCCGGATCGAACCGATTCCGGATTCGAGCCACGAGATGCACTCGGCACACTTGACGGCGATCGCCAAAGGCGAGGACAAGCTGTTCTCGCTTCTCGATGCGAACGCGTTGTTCGAGGACCAACATGCTGAGTGAATTTGAACAAGATTTGTTAAAAGAACTTGGGAATATCGGTTCTGGTCATGCGGCGACCGCGCTCTCGACACTGCTCGCCAAGCCGGTCAACATCACGGTGTCGTCTGCCGAAATGGAACCGATCACGTATTTACCGGACCGCGTCGGCGGCCCCGAGCGCCATGTGGCCTCTGTCCTGTTAGAGCTTGGAGGCGAGATCAGTGGCATGATCTTGATCATGTTCCCGGTGGATGATGCGGAGAGTATGGTGGCTTCGCTGATCGGTTCACCGTTCACGTTCCAATCGAACAACGAGCTCGGTCAATCGGCGTGGGAAGAGATCGGTAATATTATGAGCGGGGCTTACGCGCGAGCGTTAGGCGACTGGCTCAATACGCCGATCATGATTCAAGTGCCGGCGACCGCGATTGATATGGCCGGATCAATCGTCGAGTTTGTCGTCACGTCCGTTCAACCGGAAGAAGATGCCGCGCTCTATATCGACACGACGTTCATGATTGACGAGAAGGTGAGTGCCGGGCATGTGCTCTTCTTACCGACGCACGGCTCGCTAGATCGGATTCAACGAAGGTTGCTTGGCCATGGCTGAAGTTCTTAAAATCGGGATTGCCGAGTGGAAGCAGACGACAGCACCGAACCGGCTCCGCACGGCGGGACTCGGTTCATGCGTCGGTGTCATCTTGTATGATGCCCGGATGCAAGTGGCAGCGATGGCGCACGTCATGCTTCCAGATTCGGCGATCGCAAGGAAACACCAGACGATCGAAGTCGGGAAATATGCGGATACAGCTATCGATGCTCTCGTCGAGTCACTCAAACGGGTCGGGGCAGGACGTCTGCAAGCCAAGATGGCCGGTGGGGCTCAAATGTTTCAATTCAAATATGAGAACGCGGCGATGCGCATCGGGGAACGAAATGCCGAAGCAATCCGCGTCGCTTTAAAAGCACACCACATCCCGCTAATCGCCGAGGATTGTGGTGGGCATAACGGACGAACGATTGAATTTGACGTCGCAACATGCGTCTTATCGATTCGGACAGTGAGTATCGGAACAAAAGAACTATAAGGGGGGATCGACATGACGACTCAGCTTACCCAGTTGTGGGATCGTTGGAATACTGACCGCGATATGGATACGGCAAATGAATTATTATCACATTATGAATTTCTGATCCATTATCACGTGCAACGAATGATCGTGACGCTCCCAAAGAGCGTCGAACGCGACGAATTGAAAAGTTTGGGTTACATGGGATTGTACGATGCCCTCATGAAATATGATCCGGAACATAATAATAAATTCGATACGTATGCAGCTTTTCGGATTCGGGGTGCCATTATCGACGGACTTCGAAAAATCGATTGGCTGCCGCGCTCGGTACGAGAGCGCGTGAAGAAGATAGACCATGTCGCCGAACAACTCGAGCAAAAGCTGCACCGTGCCCCGACGAAAGAAGAATTGGCCGACGCGTGCGCGCTTCCGATCGCTGATATCGAAAAGGCGATGGCGGAAGGGTATTTCGCGAACATGTTGTCGATTGACGAGGCGGTGACGCTCCAAGAAGAAGGGAAAGTCATGTCGGTCACGTATTTTGACCCCGATTCGGAAAAACCGGAAGACACGTTGTTGCAACGCGAGTTAGTCGACGTGCTGACGACCGAGATTGATCATCTGTCTGAAAAAGAACGTCTTGTCGTCTCGCTATTTTATTTTGACGAGTTGACATTGACGGAGATTGGGGAAGTGTTAGAATTATCGACTTCCCGCATCTCACAGATTCATTCGAAGGCGTTAAAGACACTCAAACAGGCGCTAGGCCGCTCGTATCTAGAAGAGAAGACATCGTGAGGAGGTGAAGGGATGACTTTTGTGTTGATGATCGCGGGGATCGTGATTGCCTATGGTCTATTGATCGGGTTCCGGCAGATCCAAACATTGAACGAACGCGTCAATCGGCTCGAAAGCGAGAAACGCGAGACAGAGGCGTTGCTCTTGTCATTCATGGAATCGATGAGCGATGTTGTGAAAAACGACGCGCCTGAATCGTCAAAACCGACCTCGGCTGAAATCGTCGAGACAGAAACTGAAACGTCTGAAGACGGCACGGGTAACCCGAGCGTCGAAGAGGTTTTGCTCCGTCATTCAGTCCGTGACACGGCACGTCTCCTCGGAAAAGGAGAGGGCGAAGTGGCGCTTTATGCGAAACTTCGACAAAAGTGAGAGTTGCCGGATTCGGCGACATGTGCTATATTAATTTTCGGTGTTAAAACACATCACACACGTCTCGGGATGGTATTCCTCGGTGCCGAAAGGTCGGAGTACAACGATGAACGAGGCGGAGGACTTTTTTAAACCACAAGGAGGAAACTTATCATGGCAGTAATCTCAATGAAGCAATTGCTCGAAGCTGGTGTACATTTCGGTCACCAGACACGTCGTTGGAACCCAAAAATGGCGAAATACATCTTCACGGAGCGTAACGGAATCTACATCATCGACCTTCAAAAGACGGTTAAAAAAGTAGACGAAGCTTACAACTTCGTTCGTGAACTCGCGGCAGAAGGCGGAAACGTCCTCTTCGTAGGTACGAAAAAACAAGCTCAAGATACAATCAAAGAAGAAGCACTCCGTTCAGGTATGTACTTCATCAATGAGCGTTGGTTGGGTGGAACACTCACAAACTTCTCAACAATCAAAAAGCGTATTAACCGCTTGAAGCAACTTGAGAAAATGGAAGCTGACGGCACGTTCGAAGTACTTCCTAAAAAAGAAGTCATCATCTTGAAAAAAGAAATGACACGTCTTGAGAAGTTCCTCGGCGGAATCAAAGATATGCCAGGCGTTCCTGACGCTCTCTTCATCGTTGACCCACGCAAAGAGCGGATCGCGATTGCAGAAGCTCACAAATTAAACATCCCAATCGTTGCGATTGTCGATACAAACTGTGACCCAGATGAAATCGACTACGTTATCCCAGCGAACGACGATGCAATTCGTGCGGTTAAATTGCTCACTTCTAAGATGGCTGATGCGATCATCGAAGCGAAGCAAGGCGAAGAAGAAGTTGCTGAAGAAGCTGTAGCTCCAGAAGCTGAAGCTACAGAAGCTGAGTAATCAGTTAGACAACAGGTGATAAAGGGAAAGCCTTTTATCACCTTTTTTTAGGACATAGTCTATTCGAAGCCTAGTGCTTTTATTTTAAAAAAATGTAAGTTTTACAAGGAGGAATTTCCGATGGCAGTTACAGCAGCAATGGTAAAAGAACTTCGTGAAAAAACAGGAGCAGGTATGCTCGATTGCAAGAAAGCACTCACTGAAACAGACGGTGACATGCAAGCGGCAATCGACTTCCTTCGTGAAAAAGGGATTGCTAAAGCAGCAGCTAAAGGCGATCGTATCGCAGCTGAAGGCTTGACAGCAGTAGCGGTTGAAGGCAACAAAGCTGCTCTCGTCGAAGTCAACTCAGAGACGGACTTCGTTGCGAAAAACGAGAAGTTCCAAACACTCGTCAGCGACGTGGCGAAAGCGGTTCTCGCTTCAGGAGCGACAACAGTTGAAGCAGCACTTGCTGCTGAATTCGTGGCTGGTAAAACGCTTGAGATTCACATTCAAGAAGAAGCATCGACAATCGGAGAGAAAATCTCGCTCCGCCGCATCGCTGTTCTTGAAAAAGCGGACGACGCTGTATTCGGCACTTACCTTCACATGGGCGGACGCATCGGTTCGGTCGTCGTCATCGACGGCACGACAGATGAGTCAGTAGCGAAAGATGTAGCTATGCACGTAGCAGCAGCTAACCCACTTTATGCGACACGTGACCAAGTCTCGGCTGAAGAAGCAGAGCGCGAGAAGAAAGTCTTGACTGAACAAGCAATCAACGAAGGCAAACCTGCTAACATCGTCGAGAAGATGATCGCGGGACGCATGAACAAGTACTTCGAAGAAATCTGCCTCGTCGACCAAACGTTCGTCAAAGACGCTGACTTCAAAGTTGGAAAATACGTAGAGTCTAAAGGCGGCCGTATCAACTCGTTCGTACGTTTCGAAGTTGGAGAAGGTATGGAAAAACGCGAAGAAAACTTTGCTGAAGAAGTAATGAACCAACTTAAAAAATAATCTGCGTCATGTATGATGATGCAATTAAAATTGGGAACACGTCTGTATAACCTTGAGTTAGTTCGTTAAGGGAGCGTGTTCCCTTTTTTCAAGCATGAGGAGGCAAAGTATGGAACCGAAATATAAGAGAATTGTGTTAAAATTGAGTGGAGAAGCGCTCGCAGGAGATCAAGGATACGGAATCGATCCGGCAATCGTCAACTCGATTTCTGGACAGATTAAAGAGTTAGTCGCCATGGGCGTCGAAGTAGCGGTCGTCGTAGGTGCCGGGAATATCTGGCGCGGAAAGACGGGAAGCGAACTCGGTATGGACCGTGCCAATGCCGATTACATGGGCATGCTCGCAACTGTACTTAACTCGCTTGCACTTCAAGACAGCCTCGAAACACACGGTGTCCAAACCCGCGTCCAAACATCAATCGAAATGCGTCAAGTTGCTGAGCCGTATATCCGCCGCCGGGCCATGCGCCACCTTGAAAAAGGCCGGGTCGTCATCTTTGCAGCAGGGACGGGTAACCCGTACTTCTCGACAGATACGACAGCAGCGCTCCGGGCAGCCGAGATTGAAGCTGACGTCATCTTAATGGGGAAAAACAACGTCGACGGCGTCTACTCGGCAGACCCGAAACTTGTCCCGGATGCGGTCAAATACGAGTCACTCACATACTTGGACGTCTTAAAAGACGGTCTCCAAGTCATGGACTCGACAGCGACGTCACTATGCATGGACAACCATATTCCGCTGATTGTATTCTCATTGCTTGAAGAAGGAAATATCAAACGTGTCGTTCTCGGTGAACATATCGGGACGGTAGTGGGAGGAATCAATTCATGAGTGCAAACGAAGTTATGAAAACGGCTGAAGAGAAGATGGTTAAAGCCCATACATCACTAAAACGTGATTTTGGGACGCTCCGCACGGGACGCGCCAGTGCATCGATTTTGGACCCGGTCCAAGTCGACTACTACGGTGTGCCAACGCCGCTTAACCAAGTAGCGAACATCAACACGCCGGAAGCTCGTCTTTTGTTAATCCAACCATGGGACAAGTCGCTCGTGACAGAAGTCGAAAAAGCGATTCAAAGAGCGGATCTCGGTCTGTCGCCGTCTTCTGACGGGACGGTCATCCGTTTAGCGATCCCTGCCTTGACGGAAGAGCGCCGGAAAGAACTCGTTAAAATCACGAAGAAGTATGCGGAAGAAGCGAAAGTTGCGGTTCGTAACGTTCGTCGTGACGCGAACGAGAACTTGAAGAAGCTTGAAAAAGATGGAGATTTGACAGAAGACGACCTCCGTGGTTACGCGGACGACGTTCAAACGTTAACGGATTCTTACATCAAAAAGATTGATGAGTCTGCAGCGGTCAAAGAAAAAGAGATCATGGAAGTATAATCACGGAAGTGGTATACCAAAAAGCTGTGTGGGGACCCTTTTACTGAAAGGGTCCCTCTTTCATACAATCAGGAGGATAGACTATGTTTAAATGGGTGAATCCTAAAACGAAGACTGAGGCGGAATTGAGCATCCCCGAACACGTCGCCATCATCATGGACGGAAACGGCCGTTGGGCGAAGAAACGTGGGCTCCCGCGCATCATGGGTCACCGGGAAGGAATGAAATCGGTTCGTGAATCAGTCCGGACGGCTCAAGAACTCGGGATCAAGTCGCTGACGCTTTACGCGTTCTCGACTGAAAACTGGACGCGTCCAGAAGAAGAAGTCAATTTTTTGATGAAGTTGCCGAAGCAATTTTTAGAGACCGACTTAAAAGAACTCGACGAACAAAACGTCAGAGTGCTCGTCGCCGGTGACGTGTCGAAACTACCACGTGGAACGCGCGAGGCAGTCGATGAAGCGCGGACGCGCACCGCGACGAACACAGGGCTAGACCTCGTCTTCGCGTTGAACTATGGCGGCCGTGACGAACTCATCCAAGCGATGCGTGACATTGCGCGCGACGTATCGGCCGGACACATCAATCCAGATGAAATTGACGAGTCGATGATCGGAGAGCGGCTCATGACGAATATGCAAGATGTCGATTTGATCATTCGGACGAGCGGTGAACAACGGTTATCGAACTTCCTGCTCTGGCAAGGGGCGTATGCCGAACTCCACTTCACAGACGTATTGTGGCCCGATTTCAAACGTGAGCACTTCGTCGAAGCAATCGAAGCGTACAATACACGTACACGCCGGTTTGGTGGGGTGTGAGATGAAAACACGAATTATTACCGGACTTTGGGCCGGCGCTATTTTTGTCAGTTTGATCGCCCTTGGCGGCAGCCCGTTCGTCATCTTGATGGGCGTGCTCGCTTTGATCGGCTTGAGCGAGTTTACGATGATGCGTAAGCATAAGCTGACAGCGTTTCCGTTTTTAGTTACATCGTTGCTCGTAGCATTCCCGTTCGTCATGATGCTTTTAGAACGGCAGTGGTTGACGGGTGAACTTCCGATCTCGACGAGTCAATGGATGGTGCTCGGATTAATGTTGCTTCTCTTTTGGACGGTCGTCACGAAAAACCGTTTCACATATGAAGATGCGAGTTTTTATTTCGTATCGGCTGTTTATCTCGTCATCGGGTTTTCAAGCTTTGCCCTCGTCCGTCTGTCTGAAGACGGGCTGGCGAAAGTATTGCTCGTCTTATTTATCATTTGGGCGACTGACTCGGGTGCGTATTTCACGGGTAAAGCCATCGGCAAGACGAAACTGTGGCCCTCGATCAGTCCGAACAAGACGATTGAAGGAGCTGTCGGCGGTATTGTTTCAGCTGCAGTCGTCGGTATCGTCTATGTCTTGATCGAACCGGTCCTGCCGCTCGTCGAAGTGCTCGTCTTAGCGGTTGTCGTTTCTGTCGTCGGCCAGCTCGGTGATTTGGTACAATCAGCGTACAAACGTCAGTTAGGCGTAAAAGATTCTGGCCATCTATTGCCGGGACATGGTGGTATTTTAGATCGGTTTGATAGTATGATCGCGGTATTCACCGTCATTTGGATTTTCAATTTGTTATAAAAGGAGTGTCAAGATGAAGCGAATCAGCTTAATCGGGGCGACTGGTTCGATCGGCGTACAGACGTGCGACGTGATCGAGCAGCACCCCGACTTGTTTGAACTTGAGGCGTACGCGTTCGGAACGAACGTCGAGGTGGCCGAGGAATGGATCAACCGCCTTCGCCCGAAATACGTATCAGCCAAAACGATCGAGGTACTCGAACAGCTCAAGCCACGCCTTACATACGAACCACTCTTTTTTATCGGACTCGAAGGGTTGATCGAATGTGCGACCGCTGAGCGGGCTGATGTGGTCGTCACGGCCGTCGTCGGGGCAGTCGGCTTAGAGCCGACGCTTGCCGCCATTAAAGCCGGTAAAGATATCGCCTTGGCGAACAAAGAAACGCTCGTCACAGCCGGACATCTCGTCATGGCCGCCGTCAAAGAGCACGGCGTCAGTTTGCTCCCGGTCGACAGTGAACACTCGGCCATCTATCAATGCCTTAACGGAGAACGTCGCGAGGACGTTTCAAAAATCATTTTGACAGCCTCGGGCGGAAGTTTCCGTGATCAGACACGCGCTGAATTAGCGAGCGTGACCGTCGAAGAAGCGCTCAATCATCCGAACTGGTCGATGGGTGCAAAAATCACGATCGATTCGGCGACAATGTTCAACAAAGGGCTCGAAGTCATCGAAGCGCACTGGTTGTTCGATATCGATTATAATGATATTGAAGTGGTGCTCCATCGGGAGTCGATCATTCACTCGATGGTCGAGTTTAAAGACGCAGCAGTCATGGCGCAACTCGGAAACCCTGATATGCGGGGACCGATCCTCTATGCGCTCTCTACCCCGAAACGGCTTGAAATCGAAGGGAACAAGCGGTTAAACTTGAGAGAAATCGGGACGCTCCATTTTGCGGAAGCCGATTTAGATCGCTATCCGGCTCTTCGACTAGCGTATGAAGCAGGTCGTCAAGGTGGTTCAATGCCGACCGTGTTGAATGCGGCTAACGAAACGGCTGTCGATTTGTTCTTGAACGGAAAAATTTCGTTCGTCGAGATTGAATCGATCGTCGCGCAAGCGATGGATGCACATACAGTCATTGTAGAACCGACGCTTGAGCAGATCCTTCAAGTCGATCAATCGGTTCGTGAACAAATTCAGCAACGAAAGTGAAGGTGGGAAATAGATCATGCAAACTTTTATCGCCATCGTTTTGATGTTTGGGGTGCTCATTTCAGTTCATGAATGGGGACACCTCGTCATGGCGAAACGGGCAGGGATTCTCTGTCATGAATTTGCAATCGGGTTTGGACCGAAAATCTTTTCATTCAGAAAGAATGAGACGCTCTATACGATTCGCTTATTGCCGATCGGTGGTTACGTCAAGATGGCGGGTGAGGATTTCGAGCCGATCGAAGTGAAGGCCGGTCAACAAGTCGGGCTCCGGTTAACGAGCGCGGGCACAGTCGACCGCGTCTATTTCCAACCGGACCAAGCGACGGATGTACACGTCGTCGGCACGGTCGACAAGTTCGATTCGATCCGTGAATTGAAGATTCAATTGCTTGTCGATGAAGAAGTGCGGGTGTACACACTCGAGCGCGACACACTCCTCGTCGATCAAGGTATGGAGATTCAAATCGCACCGTACGACCGCACATTCGGAGCGCAATCAGTTTGGAAGCGAGTGCTCGCGATCGCAGCCGGCCCGGCCATGAACTTCGTCCTTGCTTTCGTCTTGCTCGTCATTGTCGGTCTCGTGCAAGGCACACCGACAGACGACGGTCAAATCGGGACGGTACAACCGGATTCGGCGGCTGATCAAGCCGGGCTCGTCACCGGAGACGAAATCGTCTCGATCGAGGGTGAGACGATTGATAACTGGCTCGATCTTCGAACGGTTTTGGCCGATCGTGCCGATACACCGACCGAGGTGACCTATATTCGTGCGGGTGAGGAACAAACGGTAACGCTCACACCTCAAGCAGTCGAACAAAATGGCGAGACGGTTGGTATCCTTGGCGTGACAAATGCGCTCGAGCGATCACCGACAAAAGCGTTCACCACAGGAGCTGAGACGACGTGGACGATGTCGACATTGATTTTCTCTGCGGTCGGTGATTTAGTGACCGGCCAAGTCGGAGTCGATCAACTCGCAGGTCCAGTCGGGATTGTCCGCATGACCGACGAAGTGGCAGCGAGTGGTTTCATCATGTTGCTCAACTGGACGGCACTTTTATCCGTCAACTTGGCGATTTTCAACTTGTTGCCACTTCCGGCGCTTGACGGGGGACGACTCATCTTCTTGTTGTTCGAAGCTGTGCGTGGTCGACCGATCGATCCAAAAAAAGAAGGGTTTGTCCACTTTATCGGATTTGCCCTGCTTATGCTGCTCATGCTCATCGTCACTTGGAACGATATCCAATCATTTTTCAAATAGACTGTGTTAGAGAAGGGAAACGTTGATATTTATGAAACAATCGAGATTGCTTATGCCTACTTTAAGAGAGGTTCCTGCCGACGCTGAAGCTGTCAGCCATCAACTTCTCGTGCGCGGTGGATTTATTCGACAAAATGCAGCGGGGATCTACTCTTACTTACCACTCGGTCATCGTGTGTTACAAAATATTCAAACGATCATTCGTGAAGAGATGAACCGGGCCGGGGCGCAAGAACTGCTCATGCCGGCGATCCAACCAGCAGAGCTATGGGAAGAGACGGGACGTTGGGACATCTACGGACCTGAACTGATGCGCTTGACGGACCGTCATGACCGCCGTTTCGCACTTGGAGCGACCCACGAAGAGTTGATCACGTCGATTGTCCGTGACGAGTTGAACTCGTATAAGAAGTTACCGGTCAACTTGTACCAGATTCAGACGAAGTATCGCGATGAGCGTCGCCCGCGGTTCGGATTATTACGCGGACGTGAGTTTTTGATGAAAGATGCCTACTCGTTCCACGCCACACAGGCTGATTTAGACGAAGAGTACGACAACATGTATAACGCATATTCGCGTATCTTTGACCGCGCCGGTTTGAAGTATCGTCCGGTCGTGGCTGATTCAGGTGCGATTGGTGGGAAAGACACGCACGAATTCCAGGCGCTCGCCGAAATCGGTGAGGATACGATCGTCTATACGGATTCGTCGTCATACGCGGCGAACATCGAGATGGCGGAAACGCTTGACCGTTACGACATGCAAGCTGGTGTTGCGCTCGAGCTCGAGCAAGTCGATACGAAAGATCATAAAACAATCGAAGACGTGGCGCGTTTCTTGGACGTGGAGACGAACACGACGATCAAGTCGGTGTTGTTCAACGTCGACGGCGAGACGGTCATGGCGATCGTTCGCGGCGATCACGAAGCGAACGATGTCAAAGTGAAGAACGCCCTTGGCGGACTCGATATCCAAATGGAAGACGAGTCGAAGATCATTGAATTGTTCGGCTGTGAACCAGGGACGCTCGGACCAATCAACTCGCCGGTCAAAGTCGTCGCGGATTACGCCGTTAAATATTTAGTCGATGCGGTATGTGGCGCCAACGTTGCGAACACGCACTTCATGCACGTCAATGCAGAACGCGACTTGTCGCACTTGACGTATCATGACCTCCGCTTCGTCGTCGAAGGCGACTTGGCACCAGACGAATCTGGTCCAGTCCGGTTCGCACGTGGGATCGAGGTCGGTCAAGTGTTCAAACTCGGCACGCGTTACTCAGAAGCGATGGGCGCGACGTTCTTGAACGAAGAAGGCCGGGCGGAACCACTCATCATGGGTTGTTACGGCATCGGTGTCTCGCGGACACTTTCGGCGATCGTCGAACAGCATCACGACGACCGCGGTATCGTTTGGCCGAAGAGTGTCGCACCGTTTGATCTGCACTTGATCGCGATCAACGCGAAAGACGAGACGCAACTCGAACTTTCGAACCGACTTTACGATGAACTGTCATCGAAGTATGATGTATTGTACGACGACCGCAAAGAACGGGCCGGCGTTAAATTTGCCGACGCTGACTTGATCGGCTTGCCGATTCGTATCAACGTCGGTAAGAAAGCCGGCGAAGGCATCGTCGAAGTGAAAGTCCGTGCTACGGGCGAAGTGATTGAAACGACGGTAGAAGAGTTGCCGCAAGTGATTGTCGCGCAGCTTAACGAGACGCATTGATCGATGAAGGTGACGGTTTCTTGCCGTCACCTTCATTTTTCGACATTGTCATATAAAAGGGGGGACGACTTACCCGTGGAAGCAAATCAAAAGATGCAATTACTGTTGACGGATCTCGGAATCACGACAGAGAGTGATCAGTTCGACGGAGCGGAACTATCGCGTCTTGTCGTCAATAAGCAACGACGGACGTGGACGTTTTATTTCAAGATCCGCCAAGTGTTACCATATGAGGTTTATCAATTGTTCATGAGTCGGGTCGAGAATCGGTATGCGACGTTTGCTGATGAAGTGTACGCTCGTTTTACGACAGAGACGGGTGGAAGCGAGCAGGATTATATCGACTACTGGCCGCGCATCGTTAGTGAGCTCAGTCAAGTGTCGGGAGCGATGCGAAGCTATTTCGCAACTGTCAAACCGCGCTTCGAGCAAAACAAGTTGCTCATTCCCGTCCGCTCCGCACCTGAGGCGAGCTACGTCGATAAAGAGCTGTGCCAAGAAGTTCAAGCGCTCTACAGTGCTTACGGCTTTACGAAAAAGCCGTGCCAAGCGAGTTTCTCAGAAGACGCGGAAGCGAATCAGGCGTTGCGTGAACAAGTCGTCCAAGAAGATATCGAACAGGCGAAACTCGCACTCGCGGCCCAGTTCGCCAAAGCGACCGAGACGAACGATGAGCCGATCACGGAAGTGCGGATGGGCGCCTTGATCAAAGACGAGATCGTCCCGATCAAGACGATCATCGAAGAAGAACGCCGTGTCGCCATCCGTGGACTCGTGTTTTCAGCCGAACGGAAAGAGTTGAAGAGCGGGAAGAAGCTATTCACGATCAAGATGACCGACTATACCGATTCTCTCATCGTCAAAGTGTTCGCACGTGACGATGATGACGACCGTATGCTCAGTGCCGTCAAAAAAGGCATGTGGATTCAAGCGGCGGGACGTGTCGAAGACGATAGCTTCATGCGCGAACTGTGCATGATGGCGTCGCAACTCCAAGAAGTGAAAGTCGAACCGACGCGTGACGAATGGGCCGGAGAAAAACGCGTCGAACTCCACGCCCATACGCAGATGAGCCAAATGGATGCGGTCACGAATGTGTCGGCGCTCGTCGCCCGGGCCGCCAAGTGGGGCCATCGCGCCATCGCCATCACCGATCATGCCGGTGTGCAGTCGTTCCCGGAAGCATATTATGCCGGGAAAAAGAATGACATTAAAATCTTGTACGGTGTCGAGGCGAACGTCGTCAATGACGGCGTGCCTGTCGCATATCATCCGACCGACGTCGCGCTCGACGAGGCGACGTACGTCGTGTTCGACGTCGAGACGACCGGTCTGTCGGCCGTCTACAACAAAATCATCGAACTCGCCGGCGTCAAGATTAAAGACGGTGAGATCATCGACCGGTTCGAAGCGTTCGCCGACCCGAAACATCAACTCTCGGCGACGACGATCGAACTGACTGGGATCACCGATGACATGGTCCACGGGCAGCCCGACCCGGAAGTGATCGCGAAACAGTTCGTCGACTGGTGCGGCGACGGGATTCTCGTCGCTCATAACGCCTCATTCGATATGGGCTTTCTCGAGGCGACGCTCCGAAGCGGAGGACATGAGCCGGACGATTATCCGGTCATCGATACGCTTGAACTGGCCCGGACGATTTTACCGACGCTCAAAAACCACCGTCTCAACACGCTCGCCAAGCGGTTTGATATCGAATTGACGCAGCATCACCGGGCCATCTATGACGCCGAGGCGACGGCGTACCTGCTCATGAAGTTGCTCGATTTGGCTAAACAGATGTTCGAGATGCAGACGCATCGGTCACTGAACGCGAAAGTCGGCAGTGACGTCTCGAAGATCCGTCCGTTTCATGCGACGGTTTACGCGAAGACGAAAAAACCAGGATTGCGTCACTTGTATGAGTTGATTTCGTTGTCGCACATCGACTACTTGTTCCGGATGGCTCGGATGCCGCGTTCTGAGATCGAGAAGCGCCGAGAAGGGCTGCTCATCGGCTCGGCGTGCGACAACGGCGAGATCTTTGACGCCGCCTTGAACAAGTCGGACGAAGAGCTCGAGAAGATGATGGCATTTTATGACTTCATCGAGATTCATCCGCCGGCACTTTACATGCATCTGATCGATAAAGAGATCGTCGCGAACGAGCTTGAACTTCGTGATATCATCAAACGGATCATTCGCGTGGCAGGTCAAGCCGGACTTCCGGTCTGTGCGACCGGGAACGTCCATTACTTGGACCGGACGGATCGGTCGTATCGCGAAATCCTGATCCGGACGCAAGGTGGGGCCAACTTCATTAACACGAGAAAAGAGTTGCCTCATGCCCATTTCCGGACGACGAAAGAAATGATGGAAGAGTTTAAATTTTTAGGTGACGAGCTCGCACGGGAGATCGTCATCACGAATCCGAACGCGATCGCCGATCAGATCGAAGCGATTCAAATTATCCCGGATGAACTGTATACGCCGAAAATCGAAGGGGCGGATGACGAGGTCCGCAATATGAGTTATGACATGGCCCGCTCGATTTACGGGGACGAGCTTCCGGAGATTGTCGAGGCCCGGCTCGAGAAGGAACTGAAATCAATCATCGGCCACGGTTTCGCCGTCATTTATTTGATCTCACATAAACTCGTCAAGAAGTCACTCGACGACGGTTACCTCGTCGGTTCACGGGGATCGGTCGGTTCGAGTCTCGTCGCGACGATGACCGAGATCACCGAGGTCAATCCACTACCACCGCATTATGTCTGTCCGAAGTGTCAACACTCTCACTTCTTTAATGACGGATCGGTTGGGTCCGGGTACGATCTTCCGGACAAGCAATGTCCGGAGTGTGGGACGTGGTATACGAAAGACGGACACGATATCCCGTTCGAGACGTTCCTTGGCTTTAAAGGGGACAAAGTACCAGATATCGATTTGAACTTCTCAGGTGAGTACCAGCCTCACGCTCACGCGTACACGAAAGTGTTGTTCGGAGAAGAGTACGTCTATCGTGCCGGGACGATCGGGACGATTGCCGACAAGACGGCGTACGGATATGTGAAAGGCTATGCGACCGAAAACGACAAGATTTACCGGAACGCCGAAGTCGATCGTCTCGTCTCGGGTGTCACCGGTGTCAAACGGACGACCGGGCAGCATCCAGGCGGGATTATCGTCGTCCCGGACTATATGGACATCGCCGAAATCTCGCCGATCCAGTATCCGGCCGACGACCGAACGTCTGAATGGAAGACGACACACTTCGACTTCCATTCGATTCACGACAACTTGCTCAAGCTCGACATTCTCGGACACGATGACCCGACCGTCATCCGGATGCTCCAAGACTTATCAGGCATCGACCCGTTGACAATCCCGACGGATGATCCGACCGTCATGAAAATCTTTTCGTCACCGGAAGTGCTCGGTGTCACACCGGAGCAAATCGAGTCAAAAACAGGGACGCTCGGTATTCCTGAGTTTGGGACAAAGTTCGTCCGCCAAATGCTTGAAGAGACGAAACCGTCCACGTTCTCAGAGCTCGTCCAAATTTCCGGTCTGTCTCACGGGACGGACGTTTGGATCGGGAATGCAAACGAGTTGATCTATAACGGGACGTGTGAACTGAAAGACGTCATCGGGTGTCGTGACGACATTATGGTCTACTTGATTTACGCCGGACTTGAGCCATCGTTCGCCTTTAAAATCATGGAGTCGGTCCGTAAAGGGAAAGGTTTGTCTGACGATATGGAGTCTGAGATGCGGGAGAACAGCGTCCCGGAATGGTACATCTCTTCTTGTAAGAAGATCAAATACATGTTCCCGAAAGCACACGCGACCGCGTACGTGCTCATGGCCGTCCGGATCGCTTACTTCAAAGTGCACCATCCGATTCTGTATTACGCGACATACTTTACGGTCCGCGCCGGTGATTTTGATTTGTCGGCGATGATCAAAGGGTCTCAGGCCGTCCGCAAGGCGATGTCTGATATCCGGGAGAAAGGCTTCGACGCCACGGCGAAAGATAAAGGGCTTCACACCGTGCTCGAACTCGCACTTGAGATGCTCGAACGCGGCATGAAATTCCAAAACATCGATCTTTACCGTTCGAATGCGACCGAGTTCTTGATTGAAGGCAACACGCTCATTCCACCGTTCAACGCTGTTGATGGACTCGGGACGAACGCGGCGAAAGCGATTGTTGAGGCGCGTGCCGAAGGTCAGTTCTTGTCAAAAGAGGATCTCCGGAAACGGGCGAAATTGTCGAAGACGATTATCGAGACGCTCGATACGATGAAATGTCTCGAAGGCCTGCCTGACGAGAACCAACTTTCGTTCTTTGATTTTGGGGTGTAAGTTGCGAAAAAGCGGGAAAATATGATATATTGGTATCGAACAATGTTGGATACTACGACGGAAAGGAGTAGGGAACCCTACTCCTTTCTTGTATGTAAAAGCCAGAAGGAGGGATGAGAGTGTCCAAAATAACAGAAGTCGTCGAAACAATCGCGTTGCCGATTGTCGAGCAAGCGAACATGGAATTGGTCGATGTTGAATTCGTAAAAGAAGGGCCAGACTGGTTCTTGCGCGTCTATATCGATAAACCGGGGGGCGTCGATTTAGATGATTGCGTCAACATCAACGAGCAACTCTCGGAGAAATTAAACGCTACCGATCCAATCGAACAAGCCTATTATCTTGACGTCTCGAGTCCCGGTGCCGAACGACCACTTAAAAAGCCGACTGACTTTGAGCGGGCGATCGGGAAAAACGTCTACATTAAAACGTTTGCCCCGATTGAAGGTGCCAAAGAGTTCGAGGGCATTTTGACGGAGTACGACGGCGAGACCGCAGTTGTCGAAACGCGCATCAAGACTAGAAAAAAAGCGATATCGCTACCGGTTGATAAAATTGCACAAGCCCGCCTAGCGGTCACGTTTAGTTAAGGAGAGGTAAAGATGGGGCCACAATTACTCACAACAATCGAACAGATTGCACAAGAAAAAGGAATCGAGAAAGAAATCATCATCGATGCGCTTGAACAGGCGCTCATTTCGGCATATCGCCGAAACGTCGCCAACCCGAACGAGCACGTCAAAGTTGAGTTTGACCAAGTGACAGGTGATATTCGCGTGTTCGCGCTTCTCGAAGTCGTTGAACGCCTGACGCATCCGGACCAACAGCTTTCGCTTGAAGAAGCGCACGAGATCGACCCGAACTTTGAGTTAGGGGACTTCCATAAAGAAGAAGTGACACCGAGCGACTTCGGTCGTGTCGCAGCGATGACGGCCAAACAAGTCGTCACGCAAAAGATGCGTGAAGCCGAGCGCGAACGCATCTACAACCACTTCGTCGATAAAGAAGACGAGATCATGACAGGGATCGTCGAGCGGTTTGACCCGCGCAACTTGTACATCGGTTTAGAGAACAACATCGAGGCGGTGTTGACGCCGAACGAACAGATGCCGAACGAGTCGTATAAGATCCATGAACGCATCAAAGTATACGTGACGAAAGTTGACTCGACGACGAAAGGTTCTGGCGCGGCGATTCAAGTGTCGCGGACACATCCTGGCCTACTTCGTCGTTTGTTCGAACTCGAAGTTCCAGAAATCGCGAGCGGGACGGTCGACGTCATGTCGGTGTCGCGTGAAGCGGGAGACCGTTCGAAAATCGCGGTCCACTCAGATATCGTCGATCCGGTCGGTGCATGTGTCGGTCCAAAAGGGCAACGTGTTCAGACGATCGTCGATGAATTGAACGGTGAGAAGATCGACATCGTCCGTTGGTCGAACGATCCAAAAGAGTTCGTTAAAAACGCACTCAGCCCGGCTCAAGTCGTTGACGTATATGTCAATGAACCGAACAAGTCGACGACAGTCGTCGTGCCGGACTATCAATTGTCGCTCGCGATCGGGAAGCGCGGTCAAAACGCGCGCCTCGCCGCCAAGTTGACAGGTTGGAAAATTGATATTAAGAGTGAGACGGATGCAGAGAGCATGAACTTGTTCGATACGTATGCCGAAAAAGTTGAATCAACGCCAGAAATTGTTCACAATGAAGTTGAACAGACTGACTCGGTTGATGTGACGCTCGAACCAACCGCGGTAAAAGAAGAGGAATGACCATGAAGCAAAAGAAACTTCCTTTGCGTAAATGTGTGATCACTCAAGAGATGTTACCAAAGAACGATTTGATTCGTGTCGTACGGACGCCAGAAGGCGACGTCGTCATTGACACGACCGGCAAACTGAACGGTCGTGGCGCGTATTTGTCAAGAGATGTCGATGTGATTCGTTTAGCAGAGAAAAAACGAACGCTTGATCATCATCTGAAAGTAAAAACGAGCGAGACACTTTATGAACAGCTAGAACAAGCTGTCACAGGTGCCGAATCATGAGTCAGTGGGAATCATTGTTAGGCCTCGCCTCACGTGCGAGGAAGGTAACGATGGGAGAAGAGTTTGTCTTGAAGGATGTACGGGCTGGCCGAGCCAAGCTCGTCATTCTTGCCGGAGACGCGGGAGCGTCGACGAGAAAACGGATTACCGACAAATGTACATCGTATGGTGTTCCATTAATTGAAGTGAGCGACCGACATACAATCGGAGCCGCTTTAGGTAAAGACATGCGAGTCGTCGTGTCTGTGACAGAATCCGGATTTGCGAACAAGCTTAAGCAACTTCTCTCTTAACTATTAACGGAGGTGGATGCTTTGGGAAAACGCGTCTATGAATTTGCAAAAGAACAGAATGTAACAAGTAAACAAGTCATTACTCAGCTCGAGAAGATGAACAAGTCAGTGAAAAATCACATGGCTGTATTGGATGATGAGTCGGTCAAGCAACTCGACCGTGTCTTCAACCCTGAGAAATATCGTTCGGCTGAGAAGCAAGAAAAACCTGCTGAGTCGAAGCCGGCTGAAGCGAAGCCTGCTGCGAAACAAGAAGCTGAGAAAAAAGAAGCACCGAAAGCCCGTCCACAAACTTCTAGCGCCCCGAGCAATCAAGCGGGCAACCGTGGTGGCAACCGTTTCGGCAACAACCGTAACGATAACCGCAACAAAAAGCGCGGCGGTAAATTTAAAGGGAAGCCTGCAAAAGCGGCAATTCCGTTAGAAGCAGATCCAAATTCAAAAACGAGCCAGCGTAAAGCATCTCGTTTAGCGCAAGAGTCTGAAATGGGCAACGTCATCAAGTACGAGGATGTCCTCAGCGTATCGGATCTCGCGGCGAAGATGGATAAAAAGCCAAACGAAATCATCATGAAATTGATGGGTCTTGGCGTCATGGCGACGATCAACCAAACACTCGATGACGAGACGATCGAATTGCTCGCAACTGAATTCGGTTTCGAAGTCGAAAAAGAAGTCATCATCGATGAGACGGACTTCGAAGAAGTAGAAATCGACTTCTCTGAGTACGACCTCATTGAGCGTCCTGCCGTCGTCACAATCATGGGTCACGTCGACCACGGTAAAACGACGTTGCTCGACTCGATTCGGAACACGAAAGTCGTCGCTGGCGAAGCGGGTGGGATCACGCAGCATATCGGTGCGTACCAAGTTGATATCAACGGTAAAAAGATCACATTCCTCGACACACCAGGTCACGCCGCCTTTACGACGATGCGTGCCCGTGGAGCTGAAGTGACGGATATCGCGATTATCGTTGTCGCAGCAGATGATGGTGTCATGCCACAGACAGAAGAAGCGATTTCTCACGCGAAGGCGGCAAACGTCCCAATCATCGTTGCCGTCAACAAAATGGACAAAGAAGGGGCTAACCCTGACCGCGTCAAACAAGAGTTGACTGAATTCGGACTCGTACCGGAAGAGTGGGGCGGCGAAACAATTTTCGTGCCGATCTCTGCTTTGAAAGATGAGGGAATCGATGAGTTGCTCGAGATGATCTTGCTCGTTTCAGAAGTCGAAGAGTACAAGTCGACGCCTGAAATGCCAGCTCGCGGTTCGGTCATCGAAGCGAAGCTCGATAAAGGTCGCGGTCCGGTCGCCACGCTTCTCGTTCAACACGGGACACTTCGTATCGGTGACTCGATCGTCGTCGGCAGCACGTTCGGACGTGTCCGGGCCATGGTCAACGATATCGGTCGTCGTGTGAAAGAAGTTGGCCCATCGACGCCAATCGAAATTACAGGATTGAACGATGTCCCACAAGCTGGTGACCAGTTCATCGTCTTCGAAGACGAGAAAAAAGCACGTGCAATCGGAGAGAAACGTTACCAACGTTACCTCGAGTCGCAGCGCCGTGAATCGGCTAAAGTCAGTCTTGAAGACTTGTTCAGCCGGATTCAAGAAGGCGAAGTCAAAGACTTGAACGTCATCATCAAAGCAGACGTTCAAGGATCGGCTGAAGCGCTCGCCGGATCACTCCGCAAAATCGACGTCGCAGGCGTCAAGATCAACATCGTGCACCAAGGTGTCGGTGCGATCACAGAAGGTGACGTCATCCTCGCTTCAGCAGCGAACGCGATCATCATCGGATTCAACGTCCGTCCAGACGGTAACGCCCGATCAATGGCCGAACAAGAACATGTTGAAATGCGTTTGCACCGGATCATCTATAACGCAATCGATGAAATCGAAAGCGCGATGAAAGGGATGCTTGACCCTGAGTTCGTTGAAGAAGTGATCGGACAAGTCGAAGTCCGTGACGTCTTCAAAGTTTCAAAAGTCGGTGCGATTGCCGGCTGTTACGTCACTGAAGGTAAAATCTCACGTGATGCCGGCGTACGCGTCATCCGTAACGGGATCGTCGTGTACGAAGGTAAACTCGATACGCTCCGCCGCTTCAAAGACGATGTCAAAGAAGTTGCGACAGGCTACGAGTGTGGGATCAAAGTAGAGAAGTTCGACGACATCAAAGTGGAGGACGTCATCGAAGCGTTCGTCATGAAAGAAGTCGAACGTAAATAAAGTGAGGAGGGAACACGTATGAACATTCGTGCCCAACGTGTTGCTGAACAGATGCGTAAAGAGATCACAGATATCCTTTTACGCGAAGTCAACGACCCACGTACAAAGAACGCGACCATCACGAGCGTAGACGTGACGGGAGATTTGCAACAAGCGACGGCCTATTACACGGTGCTCGGAGACGTCGCCGAGGTGAAGGCTGAGACGCAGGCAGGTCTTGATAAGGCGAGCGCCTTCATTCGCCGTGAAATCGGTAGCCGGATCCGTCTCCGTAAGACGCCGGAATTGTCGTTCGAATACGATTCTTCGGTCGCATATGGTAGCCATATCGATTCGTTGATCCGTGATTTGAATAAAGACTAATAAATTGAAGGGGGGACTTGTGTCTCCCCTTTTTTGATATGGAGGAATGAACGTGGAACCGACAGGGATTTTAATACTAGACAAAGACAGCGGGATGACGAGCCACGATTGCGTCTTCAAGCTGCGTAAACTGTTTCAAACGAAAAAAGTTGGCCATACCGGCACGCTCGACCCGGAAGTGACCGGCGTGTTGCCGATCTGTTTCGGCCGTGCGACGAAACTGTCCCGTTTTTTGACCGATGAGGGCAAGCGCTACGTCGCCGAAGTCACGATCGGGACGGCGACGATGACGGAAGACGCACACGGCGAAGTCGTCGCGCAAACAGATGTCGCGCCGGATGCGTTCACGGGTGAAGACGTCGACCGCGTTCTCGGCACGTTGATCGGAAGCATCGAGCAGGTGCCTCCTTATTTTTCGGCCGTCAAAGTGAACGGGAAGAAGCTATACGAATACGCCCGCAAAGGACAGACGGTCGAGCGGCCGCGCCGCATCGTCAAGATTCATCGGTTAGAACGGACGAACGAACCTGTCTTCGAGGACGGCGTCTGTCGGTTTCGCATCGATGTCGAGTGTGGAAAAGGCACGTTTATTCGGACACTTGCCGTCCAAATCGGAGAAGGTCTCGGTTACCCGGCCCATATGAGCGACCTACGTCGCACACGGTCAGGCACGTTCGATGAAAGGGACGCCGTGACGCTCGCGGAGCTCGCGACGTTAGAGACGGTCGAGGCACGCGCTGAACGCCTCATCCCGCTCGAGGACGTGATCAAACGTTGGCCTTCCATCAACATTCCGGCCAACCGGGAACGGTATATTCGCAACGGTGGGCGCTTAAACGACGTCTCGCTCGAATTTGAACTGTTTACTGTCTATAATGAAGAAGGAATTCCGCTCGCCCTCTATAGACGGCTTGACGGAACGACAGACGCAACAGTCGAGGTCATGTTGACAATCGACTAAGGGGGAATTTGAAGTATGGAAACGATACATCTCACACATCCCGAGACGCCAGAGTTTGTCCCTTCGGTCATGGTACTCGGATTCTTCGACGGCGTTCACATCGGCCATCAAGCCGTGATCGAGCACGCCAAACAGCGCGCGGAGCAGCTTGACGTGCCCGTGACCGTCGTCACGTTCGATCCGCACCCGAAACAAGTGCTGTCGAACAATGCGGATGCTGTCCGTTATATCACGCCGCTCAAACGAAAATTACAGCGGATCGCCGCGCTCGGTGTCGAACGTTGTCTCGTCTTGACGTTCACAAAGCAATTGGCATCACTGTCACCGCAACAGTTCGTCGACGATTATTTGATCGGCGCGGGCGCCGTGCACGTGACGGCCGGATTTGACTATTCGTACGGGAAATTCGGGGAAGGGACGATGGAGACGATGCCCTACCACGCCCGAGGACGCTTCACGACGTCCGTCGTCGCCGAACAGACGAGTGACGGCGACAAAGTCTCTTCGACCCGGATCCGCAAACTTCTTGGCGCAGGCAGTGTCGACCTGGCGAGTGAGCTGTTAGGGGCGCCTTACGTCATCTGTGGCGAAGTCATCCATGGTGACGCCAGAGGGCGGACGATCGGCTATCCGACCGCGAACATGGTGATGGATGCGTCTTATGTCATGCCACGGCTCGGCGTTTATGCGACCCGCGTCCGCCTAGAAGACGGCCGGACGTTTGATGCGATGACGAATGTCGGTCGTCGGCCGACGTTTTATGACACCGGAGACGTCTCGATTGAAAGTCATTTATTTGATTTTTCGGAGGACTTGTACGGACAATTGCTCGAAATCGAATGGGTTCACTATTTGCGCGATGAACGGGCGTTCGATGGACTCGATTCGCTGATCGCGCAGTTGAAACAAGATGAGACGGCGGCTCGGGCAATCCTATCTTGACTTTGGGGTAGGGGTCATGTATTCTAGTTTGGTACGCAAAGTACACCGCTTCGCTTGGCTGGACGATTCACCAACGACGGCTCGGCAACGCGGCAATTTTCTATTAAATGGAGGTGGAGAGGCAATGGCACTCTCAAAAGAACGTAAAAACGAAATCATCGCGGAATACGCGACAAAACAAGGTGACACTGGTTCACCGGAAGTTCAAGTTGCTGTTTTGACTGAACAAATCAACACTTTGAACGAACATCTTCGCACACATAAGAAAGACCACCACTCACGTCGCGGTCTTTTGAAAATGGTTGGACGTCGCCGTAACTTGCTCACGTACCTTCGTAACAAGGACGTAACACGTTACCGTGAATTGATTCAACGCCTTGGTCTCCGTCGTTAATCCGAACGGGCCAAATGACGGACTGGGACATTCGTTCCTAGTCCGTTTCTTCTTTTTTTGGAGGAAAATCATTAGACAAACATATGAATGAGTTACATAATAAACTAGATAAGGTTTGAGAGGAGAATGTACATGTTAGGTACGAAACAAGTTTTTTCTACAGAATGGGGCGGTCGTCCGCTGTCTGTAGAAGTAGGTCAACTCGCGAAGCAGGCGAACGGTTCTGCACTCGTCCGGTACGGGGACACGGTCGTGCTCGCCGCGGTCACAGCTTCAAAAGGACCAAAGGATTTAGATTTCTTCCCGCTTACGGTCAACTATGAAGAAAAATTATACTCGGTCGGTAAAATCCCAGGAGGTTTCCTTCGTCGGGAAGGTCGTCCTGGTGAGAATGCGATTTTAACGTCACGTCTCATCGACCGTCCAATCCGTCCATTATTCCCAGACGGATTCCGTCACGACATCCAAGTCATGATTTACGTCATGTCGAATGATCCGGACTGCTCGGCTGAGATGGCTGGTATGCTCGGAACGTCGATCGCCTTGTCGATCTCGGACATCCCGTTTGACGGACCGATCGCTGGAGCGACGGTCGGACGTGTGGACGGACAGTTCGTCGTCAACCCGACGGTCGCACAACTCGAGAAGACAGATCTTGAACTTCAAGTCGCCGGAACGGCAACTGCGATCAACATGGTCGAAGCAGGCGCGAACGAAGTACCGGAAGACGTCATGCTCGAGTCGATTTTGTTCGGTCACGAAGAGATCAAAAAGCTCGTCGCGTTCCAAACGGAAATCGTCGAAGCGGTCGGGAAACCGAAGTTTGAATACACGGTCTCTAAATTTGACGACGTATTGTCACAAGAACTTGAAGCGGCTCGCCCAGAAATTAACGCTGCCGTTCAAGTTGAAGAGAAACACGCGCGTGACGAAGCGATCAACGAAGTCATCGCGAAGTATGTCACGTTGTATGAAGCGCGTCTCGCTGACGAGCCGGCCAAGTTGAAAGAAGTATCTGGTATTTTGAACAAGTTCGTCAAAGACGAGGTCCGCCGCTTGATCACGGTCGATAAAGTTCGTCCAGACGGCCGTCGTCCGGAAGTCATCCGTCCACTCGCTTCAGAAGTCGGCGTGTTGCCGCGTGCGCACGGTGTCGGTTTGTTCACACGAGGGCAGACGCAAGTCATGTCGGTTGCGACACTCGGCGTCATCGGTGACGCTCAAATCATCGACGGCATCGGCTTAGAAGAGAATAAACGTTTCATGCACCATTACAATTTCCCGCCGTTCTCGGTCGGTGAAGCTCGTCCGGTTCGCGCGCCGGGCCGCCGCGAAATCGGCCACGGTGCGCTCGGTGAACGTGCGCTTCTCCCGGTCATCCCGAAAGAAGCAGACTTCCCGTATACGATCCGTCTCGTCTCAGAAGTGCTCGAGTCGAACGGTTCGAGTTCACAGGCTTCAATCTGTGGCTCGACACTCGCCCTCATGGACGCCGGAGTTCCGATCAAGGCACCGGTCGCGGGAATCGCGATGGGTCTCATCATGGAAGGCGAACACTATACAGTACTCACTGACATCCAAGGTCTCGAAGATCATCTCGGCGACATGGACTTCAAAGTCGCTGGAACGAAAGACGGGATCACAGCGTTGCAGATGGACATTAAAATCGCCGGCATCACGCGTGAGATTTTGGAAGAAGCGCTCGAACAAGCTCGTTCAGGCCGCCTCCACATTCTCAACCACATGCTCGAAACGCTTGACTCATCGCGTCCACAGTTGTCGAAGTATGCTCCGAAGATTGTCACGATGAAAATCAATCCAGACAAGATTCGCGACGTCATCGGACCTGGTGGTAAGATGATCAACAGCATCATCGATCAAACTGGTGTCAAAATCGATATCGAACAGGATGGTACGGTGTTCATCGCCTCGACCGATCAAGAAGGTATCGACATGGCGATGACACTCATCGGTGATATCATCCGTGAAGTCGAAGTCGGCGAAGTGTTCGACGCGACAGTCCGTCGGATCGAGAAGTTCGGCGCATTCGTCGAGTTGTTCAAAGGCAAAGACGCGCTCGTCCACGTCTCTGAGTTCAGCCTCGACCGCGTCGCCAACGTGGAAGACGTCGTCAAGCTCGGTGACACGATCAAAGTCAAAGTCACAGAAATTGACGATAAAGGCCGCGTCAACGCCTCGCATAAAACGTTGATTGTCGAAGGGCTTTCTCCGGAAGAGCGAGAAGCGTATGAAGCGAAACGTAAAGCACAACGCGAGAGCCGTCCGCCACGTGACAGTCGTCCTCCGCGTCGTGACGGAGACCGCCGTCCGTCAAGACCAACAAACTAATTATTTTGGCCATCGTCTGGTGCGATGGCCTTTTTCATAGGAGTGATAAAATGGAATGGATTACCTTAAAGAATGGCGTCCGCATCGTGATCGAACCGATGGCAGACGTCCGCAGTACATCGACCGGTGTATTCATCAAAGCCGGGACACGGACCGAGGAAGACAATGAGATCGGGATCAGCCACTTGATCGAACATATGTTGTTCAAAGGAACAACAACAAAAACGGCGAAAGAAATCGCTTCATTTTTTGATGAGCTTGGCGGCAGTGTGAACGCCTTCACTTCAAAAGACCATACATGCTACTACGTCAAGACGCTCGATGAACATGCTGTCATCGCCTTCGACGCACTGGCCGATATGTTGTTCCATTCAGTCTTTGATGAGACTGAGCTTGAAAAAGAGAAACGGGTCGTGTTAGAAGAGATTAAAATGTACGAAGATACGCCGGAAGACCTCGTGCATGAGTTGCTCGCCTATGCCGTCTACCGTGACGATATATTAGCGAAGCCGATTCTCGGGACGGAAGCGAGCGTGCTCAGTTTCTCTCGCGATCAATTGCTGCGTTATGTCGAATCAATGTATACAGGCAACCGTGTCGTCGTCTCGATCGCCGGTCATGTGACCGACGAGCTGGTCGAAGCGGTCACGTCGAGGTTTGCGGAACTCCCATCAGGGGAATCACCGAAAGAATCGACGATTCCGGTTCTATACAGTGATGTGTTGAAAAAGCATAAAGAGACGGAGCAGGCGCACCTTTGTTGGAATTTCGAGGCGATTTCGGCAACGAACGACCGGCTCCCGCACCTGGCGCTGGCAAACAACGCGATCGGTGCGACGATGTCGTCGCGGCTGTTTCAATCGATTCGTGAAGAGCAAGGGTTAGCTTACTCGATCTATTCGTACTATACGACGTTCGTTGACCATGGCACGTTCACGATTTATATCGGGACGTCACCGGAAACACTCACTCAAGTCGAGACGATCATGGAGCGTGAACTTGAAGCGCTCAAGGCGCAGGGGTTAACCGAAGAAGAAGTCGCTAAAGGCAAACGCCAGTTGAAAGGTTCACTCGTCCTCGGCAACGAAAGCACGAGCGCCCGAATGAACCGGAACGGGCGTAACCTCGTCTTACTCGACGAAGTCGAGGATTTGGACGAAGTGCTCAATAAAATCGACCGCATCGAAACCGATGAAGTCAACGCCTTGATTCGGGAACTGCTCGGGCACGTCCCGGCAAAATCATATGTTCTTCCGTCCGAAGACTGACTTGAAACCAGATTGTAAGTTCTCTACACTGATTAAGAGGTATTCTTTACATTGGACAGGATACAGGTGAAAGAAGGGAAAGACTTGAACTTAACGGATTTAGCAACCAATATACAATTGATTAATCAACCAACTATAGAGGGCATCAACGTGACCCATGTCACGACCGATTCACGGGAAGTCGTACCAGGAACGCTGTTTGTCGCGATTAAAGGCTACACCGTCGACGGTCACGACTATGCGGACTTAGCGGTGAGTAAAGGGGCGGTCGCGGTCGTCAGTGAGCGCCCGCTCGACATCAGCGTCCCAAACCTGCTCGTGCGCGATAGTTCGCGTACGGTCGGCTTATTAGCGTCGGCATTTTATAACTATCCGTCTGAACAGATGCGTCTGTTCGGTATCACGGGGACGAACGGAAAAACGACGACGACGACGATTTTACGTGACGTTTTATCAAAGCTTGGACATAGCACCGGATTGATCGGTACGGTCGAGGTCCGGATTAACGATACGGTCGTCCCGAGCAAGAACACGACGCCGCAAAGTTCTGAGCTTCAGCAGCTGCTGGCTCGCATGCGCGGTGAAGGGGTGACCGATGTGATGATGGAAGTGTCATCACACGGACTTGAACTAGGTCGTGTCATCGGAACGGACTTCGACATCGTCGGTTTCACGAACTTGACACACGACCATCTCGATTTTCACGGGACGTTTGAAAACTATGCGCGGGCCAAAGGTTTGCTGTTCGCCCAACTCGGACAGATGGCGTCGCGCGACAAAGTTGCCGTCTTGAATGCGGACGATCCGTACAGCAAGCTTTACGAGACGATGACGGGTGCTCGTGTCATCACATACGCCATCGACGAAATGGCGGATGTGACAGCGTCAGACATCGTTCAGACACTGTCAGACACGAGTTTCCGTCTCAACTATCAAGGAGTCAGTCTGCCGGTGACGGTCCAGTTCATCGGACGTTTCAACGTATACAACCTGTTGCTTGCGACGGGTTGCCTGCTCGCGGCTGGGTACAGTTTACCTGAGATCATCCAAGCGCTCGAATCGATTCATCCGGCCAAGGGACGGATGCAACGACTCGACGTGCCTGGGTATAACGTCTATGCGGACTATGCCCATACACCGGACGGGATTGAGCAATGTTTGAAGTCGCTTGTCGGTGTCCCTAAAGAGAACATCGTCTTCTTGATTGGAACAGGCGGAAATCGCGATGTGACGAAACGCCCGACAATGGGCGAGATGGCCTCAAAATATGCCGGTACCGTCATCATCACGACGGATGATCCACGTTTTGAGGCGTATGATTCGATCACGAGCGGCATTGCCGCCGGGATGACCCATGACAACTTTGTTGAAATCGGCGACCGTGAAGAAGCGGTGTCTTACGCCGCACGTCTAGCCAAAGCGGATAATATCGTCGTGTTGGCCGGTAAAGGACATGAGAAGTACCAAATCATCGGTAACGAGAAAATCCCGCTCGATGAGGAAGCGATCGTCCGGGCGACAATTTTAAATACGGAGGAATCTTGATTTATGGCAGTACAACCGATTACCTTGACAGAGACAGAGCATGACGATTTCGTCAAAGCACACGACCGCGGCGACTTGCTCCAACTTTCGAGTTGGGCAGACGTCAAAAAACAAAATGGTTGGTCCGCTGAGCGGATTGCCGTCGCTACAAATAGTGAGACGACAGGAGTGGCGCTTCTTTTATTCAAACAAGTGCCAAAGCTACCGTTCACGCTTTGTTACGCACCGCGCGGTTTCGTCGTCGATTACGATGACGTGGCATCATTGCGTGCCTTGACCGAGGAAGCGAAACGCGTCGCCAAACTGAAAAAGGCGATCGTCATCAAAATCGATCCGAACATCGACCGGGACGAAGTACCGGGCTTACTTACGGAAATGTCTAGCCTCGGTTTTACACATAAAGGGTACGGCGGCGGCTTTGACTATGCCCAACCCCGTTTCACGATGGAGACGGACCTCCGTCCGAGCGAGAAAGATATTTTCGCCAAGTTCCATCATAAGTTTCGCTATAACGTCCGTCTTGCCGAGCGTAAAGGGATTGTCTGTACTGAAGTCGGTCGGGACGGCTTGAAAACGTTCGCCGAACTGATGAAAGTCACAGGTGAGCGTGACGGCTTCGCCATTCGCGGGCTCGATTACTTCGAGAACTTATACGATTGCCTGCAGCCGAATGACGCTCGTTTATTTTTGACGAAACTTGAACCGAAACTCGCGCTCGATCAACAAATGGCGACGCTCGACAAAGCAAAACGGGATCTTGACAAGATCGAACGGTCTTTGGAAAAAGAAACAGTCGAGAAAAAACGGATCAGTTTGTCGAATCGTCAGAAACAGACGCGCGATCAACTCGTGAAAGCTGAAGCGGCCTTGCCGGAACTCGAACAGCTTCATGCCAGCTATCCGGATGGTCTCGTGTTATCGGGCGGCTTGTTGACGCTCGCCGGCCGCCGTTCGTATTACTTATACGGTGCTTCCTCGAACGAGTTTCGGGAGTTCATGCCGAACCACCTGATGCAATGGACGATGATGCAATCTGCCAAGGCAAGTGGTGCCGAGCGCTATGATTTCGGTGGTGTATCGGGCAGTACGGAGCCGGACGATGAATATGCGGGCCTGTATGCGTTTAAATCGGGCTGGGGCAGCGATCAAATCGAGAAAGTCGGCGAGTTCGACCTCGTCTTGAACCGCCCGCTCTACTTTGCCCTCGAGACAGGATTACCGCTCGTCAAAGGACTCCGTAAACGGTTAAGAAGATGAAATGGTCAGGCGTTTTGACGTTTGCGATGACGGCGTTTTTGATTGGGATCTTCTTGGCGTATACGTTCTCGCGGCCCGGGCCGATGCCTTGGGTCGATGAACCGACGTTCGAAGCCGGGATGTGCGAACGGAGCCCGCGCTCGGAACAGACGATTGTCGACCGTAGTGACAAGGCGTTTGCCAACTTGCATCCTCATGTGCGTGATCGTGGCGAATCGTTCGTAAGACTGGCGTATTCATGTCTCGGGCTTGAAGTCCGCTTGACGTCAGGCTATCGTTCGGCCGATGAACAGAATGCGCTCTACGCGCAAGGACGCTCAAAACCAGGGCAAGTCGTGACGAACGCCAAGGCGGGACAAAGTTATCATAACTATGGACTCGCGGTCGATTTTGTCATCATCCACGATAACCGGGCCGACTACGATTTGAACGCGGATCACAATAAATCGGGGGAACCCGACTGGCAAGAACTCGGTGAACTCGGAAAAGCGCTCGGCTTCGAATGGGGTGGGGACTGGAGAAGTTTTCCGGACTATCCTCACTTGCAGATGGACTTCGGCTTATCGGTTCGACAGCTCGCAGCTGGCAAGCGGCCGGACACTAAAGCGACGATGCCGCTCGCGGATGTGATGAAACCTCTAGTCGATTGAACGGAAATGGTGGCATATAAGCGTTTTTTCCGATACAATATTCAGTAGCGATAAGTGGACGAAACAGAATATGAATCATCTAGGAGGTTTTTGTTAGTGTCAAAGAAGAAGACAGAGAACGTTAGCGTCTTTGCGCTTGGTGGCGTAGGCGAAATCGGGAAGAACATGTACGTCGTGGAACTAGACGACGACATCTTCGTCATCGATGCCGGCCTTATGTTTCCAGGCGATGAGATGCTCGGGATTGATATCGTCATCCCGGACATTACGTATTTAAAAGAAAACAAAGATCGGGTACGCGCTATTTTCATCACCCATGGTCACGAAGACCATATCGGCGGACTCAGCTACGTACTCCGTGACTTGAAGCATGTCCCGGTCTACGGGACGAAATTGACGCTCGGTTTAATCGAGCTCAAGTTAAAAGAGGCGGGCTTACTGAAAGAAGTCGACCTTAGATTGATTGACGCTAAAACGAAATTGACTATCGCTGATCATTTCATCACTTTCTTCCGCGTCAACCATTCAATCCCTGACTGTGTCGGTGTCTGCATTCAAACGTCACAAGGCGCGATCGTTCATACCGGCGACTTTAAATTCGACTACACGCCGGTCGATGGGAAGCAGTCTGACTTTAACAAGTTAGCAGCCATCGGTCAGCGCGGTGTGCTCTGTTTATTGTCAGATTCAACAAACGCAGAACGACCAGGCCAAACAGGGTCTGAATCTTTAGTCGGTGCTGAATTAAACGATGTGATCTATCAAGCCGAGGGTCGTGTGATCGTCGCGTCGTTCGCTTCGAACGTCCATCGTTTGCAACAAGTATTTGCTGCAGCCGAGGCGAACGACCGTAAAGTCGCAGTCGTCGGACGCAGCATGGTCAACATCGTCGAAGTCGCACAACGTCTGAACTACCTTCGTTTCAAGCCGAAGACGCTCGTCGAGCTCTCGCAAGTGAACCGTTTGCCGGACGATAAAGTCGTCATCTTGACGACCGGTTCACAAGGTGAGCCGATGGCGGCTTTGACGCGCATGGCGCGTAACGCCCACAAACAAGTGAATATTCGCTTGAATGATACCGTGGTGATCGCGGCGACGCCAATTCCGGGTAACGAAAAATCGGTCTCGAAAACGATCGATCTCTTATTCCGTTCTGGTGCGAACGTCATCTATAACCAGCGTAAAGTGCACGTATCCGGTCACGGTTCGGCTGAAGAGCTCAAGCTCATGCTCAACCTCGTCAAGCCGAAATACTTCCTCCCGATTCACGGGGAGTACCGGATGCAGATGGCCCACTCGAAACTCGCCCAACAGGTCGGGATCAATTCGAGCAACATCTTTATCGTCGAGAAAGGTGACGTCGTCGAGTTCACGGGCCGTAAAGCCCGGATGAGCCGTAAAGTTCCTGCCGGCAACGTCTTGATCGATGGAATCGGTGTCGGGGACGTCGGGAATATCGTTCTCCGCGACCGTCGCCTCTTGTCGCAAGATGGTGTCGTCCTCTGTGTCGTCACGTTGAACCGTAAACAGAAGAAGTTGATTTCAGGCCCTGAACTCATCTCGCGTGGATTTGTCTATATGCGCGAATCAGAAGTGATGATCTCAGAAGCGAACCGGATTGTCACGAAACAGATTGAGAAGAGTCTCGAAGCTGGAAGTGATTGGACCGAATTGAAATCAAATATCCGCGAGCGGCTCAGCGTCTTCTTGTTTGAACAGACGAAACGTCGTCCGATGATCTTGCCGATCATCATGGAAATTTAAAGAATTGAGATCGAGGCAAAAGTCATCTGACTTTTGCCTCTTTTTTTAGGAGGAGTAGAAGTTGGCACAAAAAACGAGAAAGACCCCGGTGAAGCGTAAGCCGCGACCGACGACGAGGAATCGTAAGCGGAAACAGCCAATCCCACTCCGTACATATGGTTGGGCCGGCTTTATCTTGTCGATGATCGCGTTCATCTTTTCGCTGTTCGAGTTCGGCTGGGTCGGGACTCAGACAGCGACGTTTGCGACGACGCTGTTTGGGGGCTGGGGTGCACTCACATATTTGATCGTCGCATTCATCTTGCTTGTATTCTTGAACGATTTCCGTCCGATCCAACGAGCCGGCATCTTCCTGCTGTTCGTGTCCTTCCTATTGTTCGGGGACATGGTGTGGGGAGCGGAACGGGGAGTGGTCAACGGGGCGCTCTACGGATTGAACCAATACTTGCTATCGGACTTCGGGATTATCTTCCTTGGCATCATCAGCCTCGTCGTCGGTGTCTCGCTTCTGTCTCCGGCGATTTGGCGGACAATCGGGAACCGGTTGCTCGAAAGTTTCGTTGCGATTAAACAAGAATGGCGTGACCGAGAACGTACACCCGCCAAACCGAAACCGACTGAGAAGAAGCGGGTCGACGCACGCGCGTCCGAATCAACACCCAAGCCTCAAGAAGTGGAGGCCGAGGCGGACGCCGTCGTCATGCATGATATTCCGATTGTCGGGTTTAGTGAGACCATCGACGCCGAGAAGCGTCAGAAAGTGTCTGACGAGACAGTGAAGAGCGAGGTTGTATCAGATATCCCGACCGAGGACATGATGATGACAGCGGCTCAGGACGTGTCTGCGACATACGAATTGCCGAAGTTCACGATTTTAAGTGAACCGGTCGTGACCGACTTGTCAGGAGAGAACGCACGATTGAAGGCGAACGCAACGAAACTCGTCCAAACGCTCAAGTCGTTCGGCGTCGGGGTGAAAGTGCTCAAAATCCATCTCGGTCCGACTGTCACGAAGTACGAGCTGCAACCGGACATCGGCGTCAAAGTGAGCCGGATCACCTCATTGAGTGATGATCTCGCACTCGCGCTTGCCGCCAAAGACATTCGCATCGAAGCACCGATCCCAGGGAAGGCGGCCATCGGCATCGAAGTCCCGAACCAAGAAGTCGCGCCGGTCTGTCTGCGTGAGGTGTTAGAAGCGGAGCCTGTCAAACGCGATGAGGCACCGCTCCTCGTCGCGCTCGGTCGCAGTATTAGCGGTGAGACGGTCACGATCGCGTTGAACAAGATGCCTCATCTACTCGTCGCAGGGTCGACCGGCTCCGGGAAGTCGGTCTGTATCAATGGGATGATCGTGTCTATTTTGATGCGGACGCGGCCAGATCAAGTCCGCCTCATGATGATCGACCCGAAGATGGTCGAGTTGAACGTCTACAACGGCGTCCCGCATTTATTGACGCCGGTCGTGACGGATCCGAAAAAAGCGGCTCAAGCGCTCAAGCAAGTCGTTGCCGAGATGGAGCGCCGCTACGAGCTGTTTAGCCGCTACGGTGTCCGTAACATCGAGGGCTACAACGACCTCGTCGACAAGTCAGAGGACGAAGACGCTAAACGGCTCCCGTTCATCGTCGTCATCGTGGATGAGTTGGCCGACTTGATGATGGTCGCCTCAAACGACGTCGAGGACGCGATTATGCGGCTCGCCCAGATGGCACGAGCGGCCGGTATCCATATGGTGCTCGCCACGCAACGTCCATCCGTCGACGTCATCACGGGTGTCATTAAAGCGAACATCCCATCACGGATCGCGTTCGCGGTCTCGTCAGCGACCGATTCAAGAACGATCCTCGACGGCGGGGGGGCTGAGAAGCTGCTCGGTCGAGGTGATATGCTCATGCTTGCGAACGGAATGAACAAGCCGGTACGCGTCCAAGGGGCGTTCGTATCCGATCAGGAAGTCGAGACGGTCGTCAACCATGTCATCGCCCAGCAGCGGGCCCAGTACGTCGAGGCGATGATGCCAAAAGAAGAAGAAGTGACGACGATCGACTCGGACGACTCGTTATTCGAAGAAGTCGTCCAATTCATCTTGACGCAAGAAACGGCGTCGACTTCGATGATTCAACGAAGATTCCGCATCGGTTATAACCGGGCGGCCCGCTTGATTGATTCGCTCGAACAAGCAGGATACGTCGGTCCTTCGGAAGGATCGAAGCCACGGAAAGTACTCGTTAACCAACAAGATGCATAATATAAAAAACGAACTATAAGAACAAACGCGTTCGGAATAGTTCGTTTTTTGTTTATTTTTAAAAGTATCGTCAATTCAGTTACCTCGCGTCGGATAAACATGTACAGTATAAGTTATATAGCACATCTGGGATATATGACCTATTAAGACATACTACTGAAAACGTTGAAACGCTTTCATTTTTTAATACCGTTTTCATTTTACGATTTCTTTTCAAACACTCGTAGAACAGGTAATATAGACTAAGTGGTGTACATAATCCCTTAGCTTTAAAATATTTCCTTGATTCCGAACAAAAAGTATTGCGTTCTTTTTATGGAATCCCTATACTTAATATTGGCAAGGACATTCATACGTCAGATGTCTGAGCACTGGTAAGAATAGGTAAAGGTGGTGAGGCCCATGTCGATCAAGCTCGATCATCGCTTGCTCTATCTTCGCGTGATTGAGAAAATCAAGCAGGATATCGACGATGGTGTCTATCGTGAAGGAGAGAAACTTCCTTCAGAATTCGAGTTGTCGAAGCAACTAGGAGTCAGTCGAGCGACGCTCCGAGAAGCGCTTCGTATTCTCGAAGACGAGAAATTTGTCGTGCGGAAACATGGTGTCGGGACATTCATCAGTTCGAAACCCCCATTCACTTCGGGGATCGAGGAACTGTTCAGTGTCACGGACATGATCATGCGCGCCAAGATGACACCAGGAACAAAAGTATTGGTGGCCGAAAAAGTGTTAGCGACAGAGAGAGAAGCCGAGCGTCTGAAAATTGAACCGAACTCACCGATTTATCGGATTGTCCGGATTCGTTACGCAGATGAAACACCGGTCGTTTACTGTGTGGATAAAATTCCAGCCCATCTCGTCTCTAATCCTGAAGCGTTGACAGAAGGAAAGTCGTTATTCGATGCGCTTGAAAAAGAGGTAGGACGTCGGGTCGCATATGCGATCACGCACATCGAGCCGAGCGTGAGTTCAGAGATCTCGACCCAACTTCAAACGGACCAACCGTTACTAGCTTTAAAACAACTGCATTACGATGAGAGCGATTTACCGTTGCTCGATTCGGCAAACTTTTTCCGAGCGGACCGCTTCGACTTCCATGTCGTTCGCAAACGCGTCTAAGCAAGTTCTTGTAAGGCGGAAACGGTTATTTTTGGGTAATTGCGTGAAAGCGCTTTCTTATACCGGTGTAAAGACGACTGATGACATGACAACCTTAATTGTTATGATCCGAAAGGGGAAACACGACGATGATGAACAAGAAAAAAACGATTCTTTCAGCTTTAGCAGCAGGTCTCACGCTCTCAACAGTACTCGCAGCATGCGGTGGGGATGACAACGAGGGTACTTCTTCAAACGGCGAAGGCGGAGAAGGCAGCGACTTCAAAGTCGCGATGGTAACCGATACTGGCGGCGTTGACGACAAATCGTTCAACCAATCAGCTTGGGAAGGTCTTAAAAAGTTCGGAGAAGACAACAACTTGACTGAAAACGAAGGCTACAAATATCTTCAATCTTCGAAACAAGCGGACTATCAGCCAAACTTGCAGCAATTGGCGCGCGATAACTTCAACTTGATCTACGGTATCGGTTTCTTGATGGGTGAAGATATTCAGAAAGTTGCCGAGCAGTTCCCAGACAACAACTTCGCGCTCGTCGATATGGTCGTGGACGCACCGAACGTCGCATCGATCACGTTTAAAGAACAAGAAGGTTCGTTCCTCGTCGGTGTCGTCGCAGGTCTCACAACGAAAACAGACAAAGTCGGTTTCATCGGCGGCGTCGAGTCAGACTTGATCAAAAAGTTCGAAAATGGATATAAAGCGGGCGTCATGGCCGTCAACCCAGACGCGACAATTGACGTCAAGTACGCTGAAGACTTCAACTCAGCTGAAAAAGGAACGGCGATCTCTTCAGGTATGTATGGAGCAGGCTCTGACATCATCTATCACGCAGCAGGCGGAACGGGTGTCGGTGTCTTCACAGAAGCGAAAAACCGTAAGAAGAACGGCGAAGACGTATGGGTCATCGGCGTTGACCGTGACCAGTACGAAGAAGGACTTCCTGAAAACGTAACGCTTACTTCAATGGTCAAACGTGTTGATACGGCAACTTACGAAGTATCGAAACTCGCAATGGAAGATAAATTCCCAGCAGGCGAAATCGTTGAGTTCTCATTGAAAGATGATGGTGTAGGTATCGCTGAAACATCAAGCGAAAACGTTGCAGCTGACGTCCTCACAAAAGTTGAGGAATACCGCACGCAGTTGATCGACGGCGACATCACGGCTCCAGCGACTGACGCTGAGTTCGAAGAGTTCATGAAAACAGTAAAATAATTCATTAAGTTAGGGGGGACCCATGCGGTCTCCCTTTACTTAAAGTTAGGGGTGGACTTTCTTGGAATATGTAATTGAAATGCTCAATATTCGCAAAGAGTTCGGAACGTTCGTAGCCAACGACAACATCACCCTCCAACTTCGCAAAGGCGAGATTCATGCGCTGCTCGGCGAGAACGGTGCCGGGAAATCAACGCTAATGAACGTCTTGTTCGGTCTCTACCAGCCAGAAGGTGGAGAGATTCGAGTGCGCGGGGAGAAAGTGAATATTGAAAATCCGAACATCGCCAATGATCTCGGAATCGGTATGGTACACCAACACTTCATGCTCGTCGAGAAGTTCACGGTGACCGAGAACATCATTCTCGGGTCTGAACCGAGAAGTGGATTGACGGTCGACCGGGCGACGGCTCGTAAAAAAGTAATGGACATTTCGGAACAATACGGTCTTCGCATCGATCCTGATGCCAAAATCGAGGATATTTCGGTCGGGATGCAACAACGTGTCGAAATTTTAAAAACGCTTTACCGCGGGGCTGAAATTTTGATTTTTGATGAGCCGACCGCTGTTTTGACGCCGCAAGAAATCCAAGAACTCATTCAAATCATGAAGCGTCTCATTGAAGAAGGCAAATCGATCATCTTGATCACGCATAAATTAAAAGAAATCATGCAAGTCGCCGATCGTTGTACGGTCATTCGTCGCGGACGCTATATCGGTACCGTCGAAGTCGACGAGACCGTGAATGAAGATAGCTTAGCCGAGATGATGGTCGGGCGTGAGGTAAACTTTGATGCGGAATATTCCAAGGCAGATCCACAGCAAGTCGTGCTCGACGTTCAACAGCTCGTCGTCAAAGACAGCCGTGGACTGAAAGTCGTCGAGGGCCTAGATTTACAAATTCGTTCTGGAGAGATTCTCGGTATCGCCGGGATTGACGGGAATGGTCAGACTGAATTAATTGAAGCGCTTTCAGGTCTGAAAAAGCCTGAAGCAGGCAAAATCTTATTGAACGGGAAAGACGTGACCGGTTTCACGCCGCGTAAAGTGACAGAGTCCGGCGTCGGGCACATCCCGCAAGACCGACACAAACACGGCCTTGTCCTCGACTATTCGATTCGTGACAATATGGTGCTCCAAACATACTATAAAGAGCCGTTCTCAAAGCGTGGTTTGATGAACTATAAAGCCGTCGCTGATAAAGCAAAATCGTTAATTGAGAAGTTTGACGTCCGAACTCCGTCGATCGACGTGCCAGCCCGTGCTCTATCGGGCGGTAACCAACAGAAAGCGATCATCGCCCGGGAAGTCGACCGATCACCAGACTTGTTGATCGCCGCGCAACCGACGCGGGGGCTCGATGTCGGAGCCATCGAATTCATTCACGAGCAACTCATTAAAGAACGGGAGAAAGGACGCGCCGTCCTGCTCATCTCGTTCGAGCTTGAAGAAATCCTTCACGTCTCCGACCGGATCGCCGTTTTATACGAAGGAAAGATCGTCGGAATTCGCGATCCGAAAGAAACGACCGAGCAAGAGCTTGGCTTCTTGATGGCCGGCGGTAAGAGAGGGGAAGAAACAGTATGAACAAGCTAGCATATAATCGACTTCTCATCCCGCTTTTGTCGATCTTGATGGGATTACTTGTCGGTGCGATCGTCATGCTCATCGGTGGTTACAACCCGATCCAAGGGTTCTCATCACTTTTCAGCGGCATGGTCGGCAGCCCGTATGCGATCGGTGAGACGCTCCGTGCGGCAGCACCGCTCATTTTCTCAGGTTTGGCCGTCGCGTTCGCGTTCCGGACCGGACTGTTCAACATCGGGGTCGAAGGTCAAGTCTTGATCGGGTGGGTGGCAGCGGTTTATGTCGGGATCAATTTTGACTTGCCGATGTTCATTCACTTGCCGCTTGCGCTTCTCGCGGCCATGTTCGCGGCAGCGCTATGGGCATTCGTACCTGGTTTCTTGAAAGCCAAGTTCCATGTCCATGAAGTTATCACATCAATCATGATGAACTATATCGCCCTCTACACGACGAACGCGATTTTGCGTAGCGTCATCGGTGTGACGAACGAACGGACCGAAGATATTAAAGACTCGGCCTCGCTCGCCTCACCGTTGCTACAAGAATTGACGACGTTCTCGCGTCTGCACTGGGGTATTCTCATCGCCGTGCTCGCAGCGATCGTCTATTACTACATCTTACAACGGACAACGCTCGGGTATGAGCTTCGTGCCGTCGGATTTAACAAACACGCCTCGCAATATGCGGGGATGAGCGTTAACCGGAACATCATTCTCTCGTTCGTCATCTCTGGAATGTTCGCCGGACTTGCCGGCGCGATGGAAGGTCTCGGGACGTTCAACGGAATGACGCTCAGCGCGTCGTTCACCGGCGTCGGATTCGACGGGATCGCTGTCGCCCTGCTCGGTGCGAACACGGCGGTCGGTGTCTTCCTGGCAGCCATCTTGTTCGCCGGGCTCAACATCGGCGGACTTGCGATGCAACTCGGGGCTAACATCCCGTCTGAGCTCGTCAAAGTCATCATTGCCGCCATCGTCATCTTCGTGGCGTCGGGGTATGCCTTGAACTATGTGATTGAAAAACTTAAAGGAAACCGTAAGAAAGGAGTGGAGAAAAAATGAGCTTCTTAGAAGTACTCTACATCGTCGTTCCGGTTGCGTTAGCCTATGCGACTCCACTCATCATCGCGGCGCTCGGTGGCATTTTCAGTGAACGTTCGGGTGTCGTCAACATCGCTCTAGAAGGTATCATGGTCATCGGTGCGGCGACGGGGATCATCGTCACGCTCACATTGACCGATATGGGATTTGGCGGCCTCAGCCCGTGGCTCTCACTGTTGATCGCCATGGTCGTCGGCGCGCTGTTCTCGCTGTTCTTGGCCGTTCCTGCCATCCTCTGGCGGGCTGACCAAACCGTTCTCGGTGTCGCGATCAACATGCTCGCCGTCGGGCTCGCCATCTTCGTCGTTCGGGTTCTTTACAATAAAGGACAGACCGATTTCATCGAATATCGGATCGCTAAAGAGAACGTGCCGATTCTGTCAGACATCCCGGTGCTCCGCATGTTCTTCATCAACGTCCAATACACGTCGTTCATCGCGATCATCCTCGCGTTCGTTGTCTGGTTCGTCATCTTCAAGACGCCGTTCGGTCTTCGCCTTCGTTCAGTCGGTGAACATCCGATGGCGGCGGACACGATGGGAATCAACGTCACGAAGATGCGCTTCATGGGCGTCATGCTCTCAGGTGCGTTCGGTGGTTTGGCTGGTGCGGTCTATGCCGTCACGGTTACGACCAACTTCAGTGGGACGACGATCGTCGGACAAGGCTTCCTCGCCATTGCCGCGATGATCTTCGGGAAATGGAACCCGCTCGGTGCCCTAGGCGCTGGTCTATTCTTCGGGTTCGCCCAAGCGCTGTCAATCATCGGCAGTAACTTGCCGGTCATCAATAACGTACCGCAAGTATTGCTCTTGATCGCGCCGTACGCGTTGACGATCCTCGCCCTAGCAGGTGTCGTCGGACGAGCGGACGCTCCGAAATCAGTTGGTATCCCGTATATTAAAGGGAAGCGCTGACGAGGGAAAGGACATATGTCTCGTTTTGCCAAGGTTGTTTGACGCTTAAGTCAAACAACCTTTTTTGTTATACTGGTGTAGAGGTGAGACAATTGAAACAATGGTGGCAACTACTGCTCGTTCTCGTGCTGAGCGTTTCGTTAGCCGGTTGCTCGGTCGATGATTGGTTCGCCGAGCAAGTCGAGCCGCCGGAATCACTCGTCGAACTCGAGGCAGATTACCCGGCAGCGGACGTCGGAACAAAAGTCCGAGTGCCGATCGGCAAGACGGAGACGGTCACGTTAGACCGCGTCATCGATGGCGATACGCTTAAAGTCGAGTTTGAGAGCGGTGCGACGGAGTCGATTCGACTCCTGCTCGTCGACACGCCTGAGACGAGTCATCCGACGTTGCCGGTCCAACCGTTCGGTGAGGACGCGAAGGCGTTCGTCACGCGTTGGTTGCCGGAAGGTGAGACGATCGTCCTCGAGTACGACGTCGGGCGGTACGACCGCTATCAGCGGACGCTCGCTTACGTATGGTATGATGATGCGATGCTCAATGAAGAGCTGCTGCGTCGCGGTCTCGCACGAGTCGCATACGTTTACGCCCCGAACACCCAGCACGTCGATGCATTCCGCGATGTCGAACGCGCGGCCCGGCGCGAGCTGCTCGGCATTTGGAGCATCGAGGACTACGTGACCGGCAACGGTTTCGACCATGAAGCGGCGCGACCGGCGAAACCTCGACCGGAGCCGAGCGAAGCGTGTGACATTAAAGGGAACATTAATCGGGAAGGCGAGAAAATTTATCACGTGCCGGGCGGTGCGAGCTATGAACGAACGATCGCTGAAGAGATGTTCTGTTCGGAAGACGAGGCCGAGACGGCCGGGTTCAGAAAAGCGGCCCGTTAAAAAAAGACATGTGTGTCAACTTGACACACATGTCTCTCTTATTCGTATTTGAGTGCGTCGCCATCAAACGATTCGTCAGCGACTTTGATTGAGTCGGTCGGACATCCTTCGAACGCGTCCATCAAATCTTCCGACAGTTCGTCAGGTACTTCGACTGTACCTGTGTTGTCGTCCATCAAGTTGAAGGCGAGACCTTCGTCATCATAGTCGAAGATGTCGGGAGCAGCTGCTCCGCAAGCACCACATGCGATACATGTATCTTTGTCAACGATAGTAAATTTTGCCATTTGTAACCCTCCATACGTTTCGTCTCTCTGCATAGAAATGACTTTCTACTGACTATGAGTAATTGTAGTCTACATACCCTAATATTTCAATGAGGAAACGAATAACGTTTTGGAGGGATAGTGATAATGAGAGAGGGTGGAAGGATGGTTCATTTAGCCGACGGAGTGTTGCTCTTATCGATTCAACGCTTAAAAGGGGAGCGCAGCGAACGCAGTCTGTTCCACGTTTTAAACGGAAAGCGTTCGGCGACGACGCTCCAAGATGCTTTTTTTTATGACCTTGAACCGATTTTCGGACTGTTCCCTTATACGAAATATGATTATGAGAAGTTGTTAGCCTCGTTTGAGAAAAGAGGCTGGCTCAATCGGGCGACGTTCACGTTAACCGAAGCCGGAAGTATGCTCGCTAGTCCGGACGCGGTCAATCAGTTGTTCGACCGGCTCGGAGGCGAGTATCGTGACTACACGACGATGACATGGAAACGTCTCAGTTTATTTATCCAAACGTTCATGTCACTCGAACACGAGCGCACATTTTATCCGGTCCAAGCCGATCGGATGGCCGAGCGGTGGGTCAAGCAAATCGTGCGAACGGAACGAGATTGGAAAGAACTGATCGCCTCGTTTCATCAAGAACTTGAAACGGCGCTTGAAACGGTCGGTGATCCATATGCGACGGCAGTCGTCTATCGCTTCACCGGGGCGTTCGAGACGGGATACACGTATGAACAGATCGCGACGCTCCTTGACGTCGATGCTCGGACGGCACGACTTTATTTCTTGGCCGGATGGAACGCGCTGTTACGGACTGTTCCGCGAGACGCCAAAATACTAGGGTTTGCCCACGGATTGTCGGATGAGCGGATGACGTTATCGGCGCGCGAATCGTTCGATTTATTTTTGGCCGGTCGCACGTTCGCGCAAGTACAATCAATCAGGCGCTTGCGCACGAGCACGATCGAAGACCACGTCGTCGAGATGGCGATGTATTTGGACGACTTCCCGCTCGATCAATTCGTACCAGCCGACGCGATTGCCGAAGTCGAACGGTTACGGGAAGAAGACAGCTGGGCGCTAAAGCCGATCTTCGAGAAAACCGACAATCTCAGTTACTTCCAAATTCGGTTAGTGTTCGCGAGATTGAAACGAGGTGAGACATTTGTATGAAAAAACGTTAAAGCGTGTGTTCGGTCACGAGACGTTTCGTCCCGGACAGCGTGACGTCATCGAAGCGGTCGCCGAAGGGCAGGACGTATTGGCGATCATGCCGACGGGTGCCGGAAAATCATTGACGTTCCAACTCCCGTCGTATTTAAAGAACGAAGGCTTGACGATTATCGTCTCGCCGCTCTTGTCGTTGATCGAAGACCAAATGCTCCATATTCGGGAGCGCGGCGAGCGGGGCGTGGCGAGGCTGACGTCGATGGAGACGTTAGAAGAGAAACAAGACATATTGAATCATTTGAAGCGCTATCGGTTCTTATACCTATCTCCCGAACAACTCGCCGTGCCGCACGTGACCCGAGCGCTCGCAAGGACTCCGATTCAAATGCTCGTCATCGATGAAGCGCACTGCATCTCGCAATGGGGTCACGAGTTCAGGCCGGAATACGCACGGCTCGGGGAGCTCCGTAAACAACTCGGTAGCCCGCAATGCATGGCCGTCACGGCGACGGCCCCGGAAAACGTGAAACGGGACATTATTGAAAAATTAGCTTTATTCTCGCCGTCCCAGTTCGTCCATTCGGCCAATCGGCCTGAGATCCGTCTTATCGTCGAACGGCTCGAGACGGAACGGAAGATGCCGCGACTGATCGAACTCGTTCGAGAAGTGCCGACACCGGCCGTCATCTATACGGCGACACGACGGGAAGCTGAAGCGCTCGCGCTTCAACTCGATGACGCCTTGTTTTATCACGGTGGGATGTCGACCGAAGACCGGCGCCTCGTTCAATCACAATTTTTACGCGATGAAGTCGCGATCATGGTATGTACGAGTGCGTTCGGGATGGGCGTCAACAAAGATAACGTGCGCTCTGTCATCCATTTCCAACTGCCGGCGACGCTCGAGGCGTATATGCAAGAGATTGGTCGGGCCGGCCGGGACGGCGAACCGGCGTTTGCCGTCTTACTGTATGCCGAAGGGGATGAACGGATCCAACAGTTTTTAATCGATCAACAGTACCCGAAAGATAAAGACATCCGCATAGCTTATTTAGAACGGGACAACGGCACGAGCTTGTCGCAATTACCGCGGCTGTTGAAAATGAACGAGGAAGACCCGGTATGGGGCTTGCTAAACCAAATGCTCGCTGAACGCACGCTTGCCGATGCGGTCGATTGGGTAAAAGAGAGAAAGCGGGCCCGGTACCGCCAGCTCGGTCAAATGATCGACTACGCGCTCATCAAGAAGTGCCGGCGTGATTACTTGCTGAATTACTTTTCAGAGCAACCAGTCAAACAAGCCGATTGCTGTGACGTCTGTGGTGAGATTTCATTCCCGCCGTCGGTTCAAGTTGTGTCTAAAAATGTGACAGATTGGAAACATCGGTTGGCACGCATCTTTTCCTTTGATTGATATCATAGTAAAATGATAAAAAAGGTAAAGGAGGGCACACGTTGCGACATCGAAACCAAGCAGATTCTCTTCGTGAAAAAGTCGTGGACACGTTGCCGTCTCGGTCGGAACGGCAAGAGCACGAGCGGAAAGAAAAATTGAATGATAATTGGTTGAAACGACCGCTGGCTATGATGCTGACTTTGACGATGTTTGCGATTATCCTCGCATTTTTATATATAGGACGTCATACATTATTTTTCTGATGATACGGTGGAGACGCCGTATTTTTTTATTTTGTTTCAACATCCTCGCGATGTTTACTTGAATTGGAAAAGTCACACCTGTTTCTCACAAATTTGCACAATAAAACAGGTAAAGCTGAAATGATGGGTCTATACTTAAAAAGAAGAACCTGTAGGAGAGGAGGGCTGCTATGCCGAAGTACTCCATCAAGACAGTCGCGTCACTGACCGGTGTGAACCCGACGACGATTCGGGCTTGGGAGCGTCGTTATCAGTTTATCGAACCGAGTCGGACCGATTCGGGTCACCGGTTGTATTCCGACCAAGACGTCGAAAAAATCAAATGGGTCGTTGAAAAACAACGGGAAGGGTTGACCGTCTCGCAAGCGATTCAGCAACTTCATGAGGCACCGAAGCCGAAACCTGCTCGTCTCTACGATGAAGAATTGAAGGATGGATTAATGGACGCGCTGCTCAAATTTGATGAACGGAAAGCGCACGATTTGATGAACCGTGCCTTCAACACGTTCAGTTTTGAAAAAGTGACGAAAGATATCATTAGCCCGTTGCTGATGGATATCGGCACACGCTGGGAAAATGGGAAGGTCACGATTGCACACGAACACTTTGCGACGTCTTTTTTCCGGGCCCGCTTGTCGACGTTGTCTCTTCAAATGCCGATGAATCCATTTTTGCCCCGAATCATTTGCGTCTGCGCCCCGGGTGAGATGCATGAAATCGGCCTTTTGTTCGTGACGCTCTATTTAAGACAATACGGTTTTGACGTCATTTTCCTCGGAGCGGGGTTCCCGAAAGAGGATTTGAGCATAGCGCTCCATGATATCGACGCGAAATGTTTAATTTTTTCATGTACGTTAACGGAGCACATTGCCAATCTTCAAGAAGCGATGCGTTACATTCAAGCGGAGCACCCAGACCTCGTCATCGGTGCGGGTGGATACGCCGTCAGTCAACAAGCGTCGCAATTTGAAGGGGCGTTTCTAGGAGATACGCCCGAAGCTTGGAACGAGTGGTTGTCAACCATTTGACAGGTCGACAAAACGGGAGTAGCTTATTAAGTAGAATGATTTTTCTTTGGAGGTTTTCGTTTGAGATTTGAAAAACAGACAAAAGAACATTTGAGGGTATACTTGACTGCGAGCGACTTATCGATTCGAGGGATCGCCATCGATACGATTGTCGGAGAGAGCGGTCAAGAACTATGGCGGGAATTGCTTGAAACGGCCGAGGCCGAATATGGGTTCATGCCCCAAGGTGCTGTCGACTTGAATGTGACGATGTTTCCACGCGATGGACTCGTCATCGATGTCCAAAAAGTCGATGCGGTCGTCGCCGAGTCGGATCAAGAACAAGTCGAGATTCGCTTGACGATCGATGTGATCCATCATTTGATTTATCAGTTTGACGATATTGAAGACGTGATCAATGCGTCGATCCGTGCGTTTCCGCATATGCAAGACACCGACCAAGGTGGGGCACTCTATCATTATGACGGCCGCTATTACTTACATTTTGTGGAAGTTCTCAAACCGCAAGTCGAGGAACGGCTCGCCGCCATCCTGTCTGAATATGGCAAGACGACGACCGTCAGCCCGTATCTCATGATGGAGTACGGGAAGACCATCCAAACTGAACAAGCAGTGAAACAGCTGTACGATACGTTCGCGTAAGTACGGCTTTTTTACTATTCTGTTTCTATTGTTTTCAGCTGACACATGGTATGATAAAACTTGAATTTTTGAGAAGTTAGCTGAAGGAGAGATATGATGAAAGTCGCTGTTTTATATGGTGGAGTATCGGGTGAGCGTGAAGTGTCGCTTACGAGTGGTAAAGGTATGATCGAAGCGTTAGAGGCACGGGGTCATGAAGTCGTGGCCATCGATTTTCACCCGGATCGGGCTGAAGAGTTATTGACGCTTCAAGCAGACGTCGTCGTCAGTGCCCTGCACGGCAAGTATGGAGAAGACGGTCGCGTCCAGTCGCTCCTCGAGATGGCGCAGCTCCCTTATACAGGGTCGGGCGTCTTGGCTTCGGCTCTCGCGATGGACAAGGCGCGCGCGAAAATCATTTTCGCCGCTTCAGGTATTCGTGTCGCCCGTGACGTCCTCGTCCAAGCAGGGGATGACCTCGATTTGAAAGTGGCCGAATGGGGCGGTGAGTTTCCTTGTGTCGTCAAACCGGCGCAAGAAGGCTCTTCGAACGGGTTGACGATCGCGACCGACGAGTCGATGCTACGCGCGGGCATCGCCAAGGCGTTCCAATGTGATACGGCCGTGTTGGTCGAACAGTACATCAAAGGTCGTGAGCTGACCGTTCCGGTGCTCGGCAACCGTGGGAACGAGCACGCCCTCCCGGTCATCGAGATCATCCCGAAGAATGAATTTTACGACTACGAGTCTAAGTATTCGGAAGGCGGGTCGATTCACGTCTGTCCGGCGGAGTTGCCGGAGGCGTTGACGAAAGAAGTGCAAGCGGCCGCGATTGAGGCGCACCGTGCCCTCGGCTGCAGCGGCTATTCACGTTCTGACTTCTTAGTGTCGGAGCAAGGATTGGCCTACATCCTCGAGACGAACACGCTCCCGGGGATGACGCCGCTCAGTCTGTTCCCGGACAGTGCGAACGTCGCCGGTATTTCTTACGGTGAATTGCTAGAGCGTTTCATCGCGCTCGCCTTAGAGAAATAAGAAGGGATTCCCCTTCTCCGCTTTTTAGAAAACGCTTTCATTATTTTTGTAAAACCCTTTCAAAATGCTTGCTTATCGGCTATACTTTTAAACGAATACGAGGTTGATTCTTGGGGGAGAATTGACAATTTAGGGGAGGAAACCTTCATGATTACGGATCAAGAAAAAGGTCATCAAAAACGAAAAAACATCCTTGAATCGACACAGGAAGTTGTCCACGAGGCGCTCGAGAAACTCGGTTATCCAGAAGAGATGTACGAGCTGTTGAAAGAGCCGCTTCGGATGTTGACCGTGCGTATTCCTGTCCGCATGGACGACGGTTCGACGAAGATCTTCACTGGCTATCGGGCGCAACATAACGATGCTGTCGGCCCGACGAAAGGTGGGATTCGCTTCCACCCGAGCGTGACGGAAGTAGAAGTCAAGGCGCTGTCGATATGGATGAGCCTGAAGGCCGGTATCGTCGACCTTCCTTACGGTGGCGGTAAAGGGGGCATCGTTTGCGATCCGCGTGAGATGAGTTTCCGTGAAATCGAACGGTTGAGCCGCGGCTACGTTCGAGCGATCAGCCAAATCGTAGGTCCGACCAAGGATATCCCGGCGCCTGACGTGTTTACGAACTCGCAGATCATGGCATGGATGATGGATGAGTACAGCCGTATCGATGAATTCAACTCACCGGGCTTCATCACCGGTAAGCCGCTCGTACTCGGTGGTTCACACGGTCGCGAGACGGCGACGGCCAAAGGTGTCGCCATCATGATCCGGGAGGCGTCGCTTCGCCGGGGGATCGAGTTGAAAGGTGCGCGCGTCGTCGTCCAAGGATTTGGTAACGCCGGCAGCTTCTTATCGAAGTTCATGCACGACGTGGGAGCGAAAGTCATCGCTGTCAGTGACGCATATGGCGCGATCTATGATGAGAACGGACTCGACATCCCATACTTGCTCGATCGGCGCGATTCGTTCGGGACGATCTCGACACTGTTCAAAAACACGATTTCGAACAAAGAGATGCTCGAGCTCGACTGTGACATTTTAGTCCCGGCCGCGATCGAGAACCAGATCACTGAAGATAACGCCGATAACATCAAAGCGTCGATCATCGTCGAGGCGGCGAACGGACCGACGACGAACGAAGCGACGCGTATTTTGACAGAGCGCGGCATCTTGCTTGTCCCTGACGTCCTCGCTTCAAGCGGTGGCGTGACAGTCTCTTACTTCGAATGGGTCCAAAACAATCAAGGTTATTATTGGACGGAAGAAGAAGTCGAAACGAAGCTTGAAAAAGTGCTCGTCCATTCGTTCAATACGGTATACAACACATCATCAGCCCGGAAAGTCGACATGCGTCTCGCTGCCTATATGGTCGGTGTCCGTAAAATGGCGGAGGCCTCACGCTTCCGTGGCTGGGTGTGATGGCGACTTGCCGATGAACATCGCAAAATGAGGAAGGACCCGCAGTCGGGTCCTTCCTCATTTTAGTTGAACAAGTTTATGACGATGTCACACCGATGCGCTCCCGAAGCGCTTCGGCGATCGCTTGGCCGTGAAAACGGCCGTTTTCGATGAAGATTTTGTTGGCATCGTTCCCGGCCGCGACGACGCCGGCGATGAACAGGTTATCGACGTTTGTCTCATACGTCGCCTCATCAAACTGCGGGATGCCGGTCTCGTCGTCGACGAGCACACCGGCTGCCGAGAACAGCCCATGGTCAGGCAAGTAACCGGTCATGGCGAGGACGTGGTCCGTTGCGACCCGTTTCTCTTCGCCATGTTGTCGATAGACGACATGGTCCTGTTCGATGCGAATGATCTCGGCCTCGAGCTCAAGACGTACTTTTTCATGACGAACGAGGGAGTCGAAAGCGGGTAGTACCCATGGTTTGACCGATGGGCTATAGCCGTCACCGCGGTAGAGCACCGTGACGTATGCCCCGGCTTTCTCGAGTTCGATGGCCGCATCGACCGCCGAGTTCTTTCCGCCGATGACGGTGACGTGTTGCCGATAAAACGGATGTGCTTCTTTGAAATAATGGGTCACGTGCGGGAGTTCTTCTCCCGGGACGTCTAACTTGCGGGGCCGTCCGTAGTACCCGGTCGCGAGAACGACGAAGTCGGCAAGGCGTTCTGTGACGCCGTGGCGGTCGTGACGGGACCGGACGATGAATTTGTCGGCACGACGGTCGACCGATTCGACCGTCTCGAACGGTTTGACGACAAGCCCGGTCCGGCTCACGACTTCACGATAATAGACGAGCGCGTCTTGGCGATGTGGTTTTAAGTCTTTACAGATGAACGGGATATCCCCGATTTCAAGCAAAGTGGCTGATGAGAAAAACGTCTGATGGGTCGGATAGCGGTAAATCGCATCGACGATGTTGCCTCGTTCGATGATCGTGCACGAGATACCGACCCGTTCTAATTCGATTGCCGCCGACAGGCCGCACGGGCCGGCGCCGACAATGATCGCGTGTTTGTCCAATGAAATCACCTCATCCCTCATTGTATGGAACGAAGGCTGAGATGGCAAGTCACTGCTGGAAGCTGAAGCTGTGTTCCATGACCGGTTGCGACGAGCCTGATTCGAGCTCGACGAGGAGACGGAGCCGTGCTTTTTGCGAATTGAGACCGTTCGAGAAGATGATGCCCATCTCTTTCAGTTGTTTACCGCCACCCTCATACCCGTACACGTCTTGAACGATACCGTTAAAACAGCGGCTGACGATGACGACCGGGATGTGGTCGACGAGTCGTTCGAGTGCCGGGACGATCGACGGTGGAACGTTTCCTTGACCGAGCACTTCGAGGACGAGCCCGTCATAGCCAAGGTCGAGCACGGCTTCTAGCAAGTCAGGTTCCATGCCGGCGACAACTTTCAATACGGCGACCCGTTTCGTGATCGTTGGAATCATCTTCGGCTGTCTCGTCGTCGGTTGGCTGTAGATGAGGACGTGGTCCTTCGTCACCATCCCGACGTTTCCGAAGTGGACCGATTTGAACGTGTCGACGGAAGAGGTGTGCGTCTTCGTGACGTTGAACGCCGAGTGGATCTCGCCGTTGAAGACGACGAGCACCCCTTTGCCACGTGCGGCTTCGCTTCTTGCGACCCGGAGCGCCGTGATGAGGTTAAACTCGCCGTCCGACCCGATCTCGTTCGACGAGCGCATCGCTCCCGTCAAGACGATTGGCACGGGGGCACCGAGCGTGATCTGCAGGAAGTACGCCGTCTCTTCGAGCGTGTCGGTCCCGTGGGTGATGACGACGCCGTCATACGTGTCTTGCGTCAACTGCTGCGCGATGAACTGGGCGAGCTCGAGCATCTTCTCGGGCGTCATATGAGGAGACGGAATGTTTGAGAAGTGCTTCGTCGTAATTTTTGCGATGTCGGTCGCTTTCGGCAACGTCGCGTCAATCGGATTGACCTCGCTTGGTGAGACGTGGCCCGAACCGGTCTGCGACATCGCGATCGTGCCGCCGGTATGGATGAGTAATAGATGATTCATAGTCGACCTCCAACTTTTTTTGTCCTTTTCTTCCATTTTCTAGGCGTTAGCTACTTTTTCTTTCGGCTTATTCAGTGTATGCTTAACGATAGAAAGGAGAGATGCATCATGATTGCAATCGCCTTGTCTGCGGTTGCGCCAGGATTCGCCCTTCTTTCCTACTTCTATTTACGGCATGAGTTGGAAGCGGAACCGCTCGGCTATGTGATTCGTTCGTTTGTCGCCGGTGCCATTCTTGTCTTTCCGATCATGTTCGTCCAATATGCGTTTGTGGAAGAAGGGGTCCTTGTCGGCCCGTTTTGGCAAGCGTTCGTGGCCACCGCTCTATTAGAAGAATTTTTTAAATGGTTCATGATCTATTATACAATATACATACATAAAGTTTTTGATGATTACTACGACGGGATTCTCTATGCGGTCGCCTGTTCACTCGGCTTTGCCACGTTGGAGAATTTTCTATACTTGTGGGTTTATGACTCGCTCGAGATTGCGATTTGGCGAGCCGTCTTGCCGGTGAGCGGCCATGCGCTCTTCGCCGTGGCAATGGGCTTTTGTCTCGGTCGGGCCAAACATTCCGCGCATGAACGGTTTTGGCTGTTCACCGCTGTCATGTCGGCAACGTTGCTACACGGAATGTTTGACTATATCTTACTCGTTGAATCGACGAACAAGATGCCGGCCGTGCTCTATATCGTCATTCTATGGATGGTCGCGCTCTTGCTCGTCCGCACTGCAAATCGATCAAATCGTCGTCAATACAAATAGATAAAAGGGGAACGGGTTCATGTTAAAAGTTGGTCAAGAGTTACGAGTTGAAGTTGAAGGGAGAAACGAAGGGAAGACGAAAATCGCTGCCATTAACGGCGGTGTCGTCTGGATCGAATCTCCGAGCGAGATTGCGACGCTAAAGACGTTTTTTTTGCATGAGGATGAACCGATGCGTTTGTACTTTTTCAAAGGCGAAGATCAACTGTACGCGTTCGATTCAGTCGTCACGAAACGGATCAGTGACGCCCAGCTGACGCTTCGCTATGCGTTTAACTTGCCGGACGAGAAAAAAATCAAGCGCGTCCAACGTCGCGAGTACTTGCGCGTGCCGGAGATGATCAACGTGACGGTGCTCGCGGCAGACGGCGAAGCGTTTCCGTCATTTGAGACGACGTCACTAGACGTGTCGGCCGGCGGGATGCGTGTCGTGGCGAACCGTTCGCCGGTCGACGTCGATGAGTCGGTCATCGTCGTATTCCGGATCGAGGACGAGCGAGGGACGCCCCAGACGTTCCGTGTCAAGAGCCGTCTCGTCCGGGTTCAAGAGCAGGCCGTAAAGCACGAGCTGTCACTTTGTTTTGAGGATTTGACGCCTCGTGATCAGGAGACGATTTTACGTTATTGTTTCCGGGCCCAGCTCGAAGCCAGAAAACGGACCGGCTCCGTATTTTCTTCACGTTAAAAAACTGGTATGATGTTCTCGGAACAAACGACCGAGAGGAGGTGGGTATCGGAATGAGCCGATACCCAATTTTTATGACTAAACCGCTACAAATCGCATTAGATGGGCCGGCAGGAGCCGGCAAGAGCACGATCGCTAAAACGCTCGCTAAAAAATTAGGTTACGTGTACATCGATACCGGGGCAATCTACCGGGCTGTCACATATCGCGCGCTCGAGCAACACGTCGGATTAGAAGACGGCCCCGCCCTCGCTGAGATGATCGGCAAGATGGAGTTACGTCTCGTCCCGAGCGAGAGCGGGCAACGCGTGTTTGACGGTGACGAGGAAGTGACCGAAGTCATTCGGACGAGTGAAGTGACGAACAACGTCAGTTTTGTCGCAAGACAGCCCGAGGTCCGGGACGCACTTATGGATTTACAACGGGACTTGGCTCGGGACGGCGGCATCGTCATGGACGGTCGTGACATCGGGACGCACGTATTGCCTGAGGCAGACTTGAAAGTGTTCATGACCGCGACCGTCGAGGAACGTGCCCGTCGTCGCCACGAGGAGAACGTGTCAAAAGGTCTCCCGAGCGATTTCGAACAATTGAAACAAGAGATCGCCTTGCGTGATAAACGGGACTCAGAGCGCGTCGTCGCTCCACTCCGTCAAGCGGATGACGCCCACTTCCTCGACACGACCCATTTGTCGATCGATGGTGTCGTCACGGCTGTTGAACAGCTCATGGAACAGGTGGTCGGACGATGAAGCCGCTCAACAACGGTCCGTTCGGGATGTATCGGTTAACGGTCGGCGTCGTTCGAATCATGCGTCTGCTCAGCTTCCGCGTCGAGTATGTCGGTCGTGAGAATGTACCTGAGGACGGCTCGATCATCGTCTGTTCGAACCACCAGTCGAACTGGGACCCGGTCTTGTTGGCCAGTGCCATGCCGAAGCAACGGCCAATTCGTTTTTTTGCAAAAAAAGAGCTGTTCGATGTCCCGGTTTTAAAACGGATTTTGACACGCTCCGGGCAAATCCCGGTGTCACGCGGGGAAGGAGACCGTCAAGCGCTGCGTACTGTTCTTCAGAAGTTGAAAGAGGACGAGGTCATCTCGATCTTTCCGGAAGGGACCCGTTCGAAAGACGGATCGCTCGGCAAGGCACAGGCCGGTGTCGGTTTTTTCGCCCTCCGTTCAAACGCTGCCGTCCTTCCGATCGCAATTATCGGTAAATACAAGTTCCGTTCGAAGTTGAAGGTCGTCATCGGCGAGCCGATCGACTTCTCACAGCTGAAAGCGGACAAAGCGAGTGCCCAAGACGCCGCCGATTTGATCATGGCGACAATCGCCGAACTGTACATGACCCATTCACAGAACGTTCGTTAATTTCAGGTTTAATCTGTTGCAATCAGAGGAACAAACCTGATAACACCTTGACAAATCTGTCGAATTATAAGAAGTTTATACTAGGTGTTAAGCGCCTTAGGGCGCTCCTTTTTGTACTCATCGTGAGGGGGTAGTGTTGGAATGGTCGAAGAAATGAAAGATATGCCTGATTTTGAAATTAATCGAGGTCAAATCGTGACCGGTATCGTCGTCAAAATCGAGGACAAGCAAGCGTTAATTGATATCGGTTACAAAACCGAGGCGATTTTGCCAATCAGCGAAGTATCAAGCATGCATTTAGACGATTTAAACGAATCACTCCATGTCAACGACGAAATCCGTGTCAAAGTGAAAAAGGTCACGGATGAAGAGGTTGTCGTATCGAAGAAAGACGTAGATGCCGAGGCAGCTTGGGATCAAATCGTTGAAAAATTCGAATCGGGCGAAGTATTTGAAGTCATGGTGAAAGATAAGGTCAAAGGCGGTCTTGTCGTCGATATCGGCATCCGCGGCTTTATCCCGGCTTCACTCGTAGAAAACCACTTCGTCGAAGATTTCTCATCATACTTGCATAAGCCGATTACGGTTAAAGTCGTCGAGATGGACCGCGAAAAAAATCGCGTCATCTTGTCGCATAAAGCGGTGGCAGAGGCAGAGATGAGTGCGAAGAAGGCGGAAACGCTTGAATCGCTCGAGGTCGGTCAAATTATCGAAGGAACCGTCCAACGTCTGACTGACTTTGGTGCGTTCGTCGATATCGGCGGCGTCGACGGTCTCGTCCATATTTCTGAGATGGCTCATAGTCGTGTTGAAAAACCGAGTGATGTCGTCACAGAAGGTGACAAAGTGAAAGTGAAAGTACTTGGTCTTGACCTCGACAATGAAAAAGTGAAATTGTCGATCAAAGAGACGCAACCGGGACCGTGGGAATCGGTTGAAGGCAAGATTCAACCTGGGGACGTGATCGCGGGGAAAGTCAAACGTATCGTCACGTTTGGTGCGTTCGTCGAAGTCGCGCCGCAAGTCGAAGGGTTGCTCCACATTTCTCAGATTGCGAACCGACACATCGCGACGCCATCTGAAGTCTTGTCTGAAGGACAAGAAGTGAAAGTGAAAGTGCTCGACGTCCATCTCGATGAGAAGAAAATCTCATTGTCGATGCGTGCACTCGAATCAGAAGACGGTTCACGCGATGATGAAGAGCAGTCTTTGCTTGACGAATATAGCGATCAAGGCGGATTCTCTGTATCTGAACTGACAGGTGAAAACGCCTCGGACGATTCTAAATAAGACGGTCGTTCAAGCGGGAGTCATACTCCCGCTTCTTTTTGTATGGTCACTAATATTCGACTGTGCTATAATTGTGCAGTTGCAAATAGGAACGATAATTTTTTGAATGAAAGTTAAAGAGGTGTTTATATGGGAATTCCAGCAGTGGCCATCGTAGGCCGCCCGAATATTGGGAAATCCACGATTTTCAACCGGATCATCGGTGATCGCGTATCGATCGTCGATGACAAACCGGGAGTTACACGCGACCGTATTTACGGTACGGGTGAGTGGTTGAACCGAAAGTTTCATTTGATCGACACAGGCGGGATCGAGGTCGGCGATGAGCCGCTTCTCGTTCAGATGCGTCATCAAGCCGAACTCGCGATCGATGAGGCGGACGTCATCGTCTTCATGGTAAACGGTCGTGAAGGGATCACGGCAGCGGATGAAGAAGTCGCGAACTTGTTGTTCCGTTCGAACAAGCCGATCGTGCTTGCCGTCAACAAAGTCGATAACTTCGAGATGCGTGAACTCATGTATGAGTTCTACTCGCTCGGGTTTGGCGACCCGTTCCCGATCTCGGGAACACACGGACTCGGTCTTGGTGATCTGTTAGATCGTGTCCTCGAACTCGCGCCGGACAAAGACGATTACGAATACAACGAAGATGTCATTCAGTTCTCGCTCATCGGACGCCCGAACGTCGGGAAATCGAGTTTGACGAACGCGATTCTCGGTGAAGAACGTGTTATCGTCTCGGCGATCGCCGGAACGACGCGCGATGCGATCGATACACCGTTCACTCGTGATGGACAAGAGTACGTCATCATCGATACGGCCGGTATGCGTAAGCGCGGCAAAGTGTACGAATCGACAGAACGTTATAGTGTCATGCGTGCCCAAAAGGCGATTGAACGTTCGAACGTCGTCCTCGTCGTCATTGACGGCGAAGAAGGCATCATCGAGCAAGACAAACGTGTCGCAGGACTTGCCCACGAAGCTGGGAAAGCGATCGTGCTCGTCGTCAACAAATGGGACGCTGTCGAGAAAGACGACAAGACGATGAAGAAGATGGAAGAGAAGATCCGCAAGGAATTCCTATTCCTCGACTACGCGCCAATCGTATTCTTATCGGCACTCACGTCGAAGCGGTTGCAAACGCTTCTTCCTGTCATCAATCAAGTTGCCGAATCACACCGTCAGCGTATTTCGACGAGCGTGTTGAACGATGTCATCGTCGACGCGGTCGCGATGAACCCGACACCAACGGACAAAGGACAACGACTCAAGATCAACTATGCGACGCAAGTGGCGATCGAGCCACCGACGTTCGTGTTGTTCGTCAACGATCCTGAGTTGCTTCACTTCTCGTACAAACGTTATCTAGATAACCAGATTCGCCGCGCGTTTGACTTTACTGGTACACCGATTCACATCGTGGCTCGTCAGAAAAACTAGTAATGGGGGTGCCTCACATGGCAAAAGTAGCTGTCATTGGTGCAGGAAGCTGGGGAACGGCATTATCGCTCGTCCTCGCTGACAATGGACACGACGTCGTGCTCTACGGACGTGAGGAAGATCACGTCCATGAGATCAACACGTCGCATACGAATTCGACTTACTTGAAAGATGTGCAGCTTCCGGCGTCGATCCGGGCAACGACCGATTTGAAAGAGGCGGTTCTAAATTGCTCAATCATTTTCCTCGTCGTCCCGAGCTCGGCGATTCGCCCGGTTTCCCGTGAAGTGAACGATTTGCTCACGGAACCGGTCACGATCGTTCATGCCGCAAAAGGGATCGAACCGAAGACGCATAAGCGCTTGTCTGAGATCATCGCTGAAGAGATCGATCCGTCAAAACGTCGAGCCATCGGTGTATTGACGGGTCCGACCCACGCCGAGGAAGTGGCCGTCCGCAAACCGACGACGATCACCATCGCGTGTGAGGATTTATTTGTCGCTGATGAGATTCAAGAACTGCTCACAAACGATCAGTTCCGAGTCTATTTGAACTCTGACGTCATCGGAGCGGAATACGGGGGCGCGCTTAAAAACATTATCGCCCTTGCCGCCGGGATGACCGACGGGCTCGGATACGGCGACAATGCGAAAGCTGCCCTCATGACGCGCGGAATCGTCGAGATCGCTCGGCTCGGTGTCAAACTCGGCGCTAACCCGGCCTCGTTCTCGGGCTTGACTGGGATCGGTGATTTGATCGTGACCGCGACGTCACAGCACAGCCGAAACTGGCGAGCTGGTAACGCCATCGGACGTGGGGAGAAGCTTGAAGACGTACTCGATCAGATGGGTATGGTCGTCGAAGGTGTGCGTGCCTGTGAAGCGGCGCACACACTTGCCCGCGAAGCCGGCGTCGACATGCCGATCACGGAAGCGCTTTACAACGTGCTGTTCGAAGGAAAAAGTCCGCATGATGAAGTGAAAAAGTTGATGAGACGCCCACAAAAACACGAAATGGAAGAAGTTTTCCATTTCGAGGGCGAATAACAACAAAGGAACTGACGTTTTCGTTCAGTTCCTTTGTTTTTTTTGCTACACTAAATTACGGAGTAAGATTTATAGAGAAAGTCGAGGGGATAGACGTGACACCGTCACTCATCAAGATGTGGATTTCATTTGCGGGGATTGGGGCATTTGCCGTCGCTGCGCTCATGGTGGCAGTCAGCCACACGAAACTTTCAGGCTGGTTTGCGGTGCTCATTCGAGTCGTCGCATTCGTGATTTTTCTATTCGGAACGATCATTATGATTTATGTGGTCGCTTCTGGACCGACAGGAGGGTAAACCGTGAAACGAATGTTTTTAGCCGTCAGTTTGGCGACGGCGACGCTGCTCGCCGGATGCATGTTCCCGGAAACAAATCGGGTCGACAACGTGCCTTATGAGGACCAGTTGAAATCGGTCCAGACGGCGGTCGACTCGTTCAAAGAGACGACCGGTGTCTTACCGATCAAAACTAAGCCGGCCGAGACGCCGCTGATGGAACGTTACCCGGTCGAGTTTAGCCGCCTCGTCCCTGGCTATTTGGCAGATCCGCCGGCAAACAGTTTCGAAGGGGGCGGCTTGTTCTTATACGTCCTTGTCGACGCCGAGACAGAGCCGACGGTCAAGCTGATTGACTTGCGGGTGACCGAGCGCCTCCAACAACTGCAGACGAATATCAATTCGTTCCGAGTCAAAGAAGGGAAATATCCGTTCAAAGGGTCGCTCGGAAAAAATCAGTTTACGATCGATTACGATCTCGTTTTCGTCTCCGAAGAACCGTTCATCCCGAGCCCATACACGGAAAACGAGTTGCCGATCTATGTGGATGGGACTGGTCAATTGTTCGTCGATTACCGGGCTGACATCGAAGCCGTGCTCGAGAACACGGATGCCGAGCCGAAAGTAGGAGAGGATATTCGTTATTTGCTCTACGATGACGCACCGTTCGCCCCGGCTTATTCGCAAGGGTATACGATTAATGACCAAGGTGAGGTCGAGTTTTTAAACAATTGAGTCGAGCAAGGTGTCCGCTTATGACCTTTTCGCTTAAAAAATGTTGTCATATCAACGTTTGTACGATATGATTAATCCCGTAAACTCTCTGTGAGAGGAGGTGAATCGTGATGAACAAAACTGAATTGATCAACGCAGTTGTCGAGAAAGCAGATGTGTCTAAAAAAGACGCAACGAAAATCGTAGAAGCAACGTTTGAATCAATCACTGAAGCACTCCAAAGCGGTGAGAAAATTCAATTGATCGGTTTTGGTACTTTTGAAGTTCGTGAACGTGCTGCCCGTAAAGGTCGCAACCCACGTACGAAAGAAGATATCGAAATCCCTGCAAGCAAAGTTCCTGCCTTCAAAGCAGGTAAAGCGCTTAAAGATGCGGTCAAATAATGAGCAATACATAAGTCGCCGAGAGGCGGCTTTTTTTGTAGTTGAAAGCAAGTTCACATGGCGTGAATGTGACAAAAATGTGCTATACTATGTCAGAATGACAACGAAGAGGACGAGGGGGGGATAGCATGGAGCAGTTGACAAACGAAAGCGTTGTCACCGACCTTGCTCGTCAAATCGAACAACGTATGACTCATCCGTATTTGACGAGACACGAGATTGTACCCGCGGTCGACATGCCTTTACTTCGTTGGATGATCGACATGATTGAACTCGAATCGCATCAACATCGACAGCTCGTGCTCGCGACTTATTTTGCCCATCAAGCACTCGAGCTGCACGATCAAGTGAAGGAGTGCCCGAACGGGTCCCTTGAACGGCAACTTAAAGTGCTCGCCGGAGATTACGCCTCGGCTCAATTTTATAAAATATTGGCGATGTTTCCAGCGGACTATAGCAACCGTTTCGGTCGAACCGTGCAGCTTGTGAACGGCGCGAAGTGCACACTCGCCTTAGGGACGGACGTCGCTGTTGTGACGTGGATGGAAGCGAACTTCGGATTAATCAAAACGTTTTCCGAACTGCTAGGTCAATCTTATTTGACATCGTACGGGAAAGAAATCATCGAACAGAAGGCAACAGAACTGCGCCAAGAAAAAAGAGAACAGCTATCGACACTACTCGCGCATGCTGTCGCTTAGAACGGAAAGGGTGTTACGTGTTGCAACCGAAAGAGAAAGAGCAAAAAGTATATGAAGTATTTCAAACGATCTCGCCAAGCTACGATACGATGAACTCGATCATCAGTTTCCGTCTGCATAAATGGTGGCGCAGAGCGACAATGCGGCGCATGCAAGTGTTCCCCGGCGCAAAATGTTTGGACGTTTGCTGCGGGACGGCCGATTGGACGATTCAACTCGCCGAGGCGGCCGGAAACACCGGGGTCGTCAAAGGACTCGATTTTTCTGAAAATATGCTCGCTGTCGGACACGAGAAAGTGGCTGATTATCCGATGATCGAACTCATTCACGGGAACGCGATGGAGTTGCCGTTCGGAGATCATTCATTCGACTATGTGACGATCGGATTTGGCCTTCGGAACGTACCGGATTATATGACGGTCCTCCGGGAGATGCACCGCGTCTTAAAACCGGGCGGGACAGTGGTCTGTCTCGAGACGAGCCAACCGACGGCACCACTATTCAGCGGGCTCTATAAATTTTACTTTGGATCAGTCATGCCGCTATTCGGCAAAGTGTTTGCCGGGTCGTATGATCAATACAAGTGGCTGCAAGAATCGACGGATCAGTTCCCTGACCGGTTGACGTTAAAGCGCATGTTTGAAGAAGCCGGGTTCGAGCAAGTCGAAGTCAAGGCGTTTTCCGGTGGTGCGTGCGCCATGCACCTAGGAAAGAAGTGGTGAACGATGTCTTTAAAGCGACTTTATCGCCACATGAACCGAGAAATCGAACAGATTGATCGGTTTTTGTCGACGCGGGTCCACACGGAACATCCGGTGATCGAAGCCGCATCGAAACAATTGCTAGATGCCGGGGGGAAGCGGATCCGTCCGGCGTTCGTATTGCTCAGTGCCGGATTTGGGACTGGGAATGATATTCGTCTGACGAAAGTTGCGGCGAGCCTCGAGCTGATTCATATGGCGTCACTCGTTCACGATGATGTGATCGATGACGCGACACTGCGCCGCGGAAAACCGACCGTGATGGAACGATATGACGAGAGCGTCGCCATGTATACCGGTAATACGTTGTTCGGGGAAGCGATTCGGCTCGTGTCCGAAGTCGATTCCCCGGAAGTGATGCAAATCATGGCGGAGACGATGGAACTGATCTGTATCGGCGAGATCAATCAAATTCAAGACCAATATGACTGGGCGCAATCCCCGAAGCGGTACTTGGACCGGATCGCCCGGAAGACGGCACTCTTGATCGAGACGAGTTGCGCGGCCGGGGCCGTCGTCTCCGGGGCGTCACCTGACGTCGTCAAACAACTTCGGTTGTTCGGCTACGATATCGGGATGGCGTTTCAGATGACGGATGATTTGCTCGATTTCACGGCGAAGAGTTTTCAACTCGGTAAGCCCGTCGGTGAAGATTTGAAGCATGGGCATAAAACATTGCCGCTCTTCTATTCATCAGAAGATCCTGTGTTTTATGAGCGGTTGCAGCAAGTCACGAACGCCTCGAACGATGAGATGACCCGGACGCTCGTCCGCGAAGTGCAACGGAACGGTACGCTTGAACGAAGTCAACGCACGATCGACCGTTACGTGAACCGGGCGATTCAGCGACTCGATTCACTGCCGGATATTCAAGACAAACGGTCGTTGATTGAGATTGCCGAATATATCGGCAAACGAAAATGGTAGTTCACACCTTGTAAACCCTTTCAAAAATGAAGATGACCGTGTAAACTGATAAAGTACATGGTACACATATTGATTTAGGGGGACTAGGGGTATGGAAAAGACATTTTTAATGGTAAAACCTGACGGGGTGAAGCGTGGTTTGATTGGGGAAATCATCACACGTTTCGAGAACAAAGGGTACACGTTGAACCGTCTCGAAATGCTGACGCCGTCAGTTGAGGTTGCAGAATCGCACTATGCGGAACATAAGGAAAAACCGTTCTTTGGAGAACTCGTCGCATTCTTGACGTCAGGTCCGGTCGTCGCGATGGAGTGGGAAGGCGAGAACGTCGTCGCCGTGTCTCGGTTGATGATTGGCAAGACGAACCCACTCGACGCGCAGCCGGGAACGATTCGTGGCGACTTGGCCTCGACAATGTCACAAAACGTCATCCATGGTTCAGACAGCGTAGAAAGTGCCGAGAGAGAATTATCGCTCTGGTTCGCGACTGAAACATCACACGTTTGATGACGATAAAAGGGACGGGGCCTCCTGTCCCTTTTTCTATTTGCATTAAAGCGCTTTCGTATGTTCGGACACGACATGATCTAGGATAAGAGAAAGAATTGAGGTTAGAACTGGTGATAAATGATTATGCGATCTTCGTAAAAAAGTTTTATTTAAAGTCTGGAATCGACTTGAATTTATACAAAGAAGCACAAATGAAAAGACGAATGGTCGCGCTCCGCGAGAAGAAGGGCTACGCCACATTTATCGAGTATTTTAAAGCGATGGAGTCAGACCGAGGTTTGTACGACGAATTTTTAGACCGGATGACGATTAACGTCAGTGAGTTTTATCGAAACCCGGTCCGCTGGCAACAGCTCGAGACGGACGTGTTGCCTGAGCTCATTCGTAGAAGCCAAGGGAAACTCCGGGTCTGGAGCGCGGCTTGTTCGACGGGAGAAGAACCGTATTCACTTGCGATGTTATTGTCGAAGCATTTGTCACCCGCCCAGTTCACGATCACAGCGACTGACCTAGATGACTTGGTGATCGAAAAAGCGAAACAAGGCAAGTATCATGAACGGGCGCTCGTCGATTTGCCGCCTGAGTTTCGAGATCGTTACTTCACCCGTCGAGATGACGACTATTTTGTCTCGGACGAGATTAAAAAACTCGTGACGTTCAAAAAGCACAACTTGCTCGCTGACGTCTACGAACGTAACTTTGACTTGATCGTCTGTAGAAACGTTTTGATCTACTTTACGGAAGAGGCGAAAGAGAAAGTGTACAAGTCGTTCCACCGCTCGCTTCGTCCGGGCGGGGTCCTCTTCGTCGGAGGGACTGAACAAATCTTCCAGCCGAAGCGTTACGGATACAAGATGAAACAAAGTTTCTTCTACGAAAAATTTGAGGAGTGAGGTGGCGCATATGCGTTATTTGACAGCGGGAGAGTCACACGGACCGGGATTGACTGTCATCATCGAAGGAGTCCCGGCCGGCTTAAGCGTCGACGTCGAGGCAATCAACGGCGAGTTGGCGAAACGTCAGTCGGGCTACGGCCGTGGACGCCGAATGCAAATTGAATCAGACAAAATCGAGGTGAGGGCTGGGGTTCGTCATGGGATGACGACCGGAGCCCCTGTTTCGTTTTGGATTGAAAACAAAGACCATGCGCATTGGCGGAACGTCATGCAGGCAGAGCCGGTCGACGACCAGTTTGAAATCAAGCGCCGGGTCGTTCGGCCTCGTCCGGGACATGCTGACCTTGTCGGCGGTCTTAAGTATGACCACCGAGACCTTCGGGACGTGCTCGAACGTTCGAGTGCCCGCGAGACGGCGGCCCGCGTCGCTGTCGGTGCGCTCAGCAAACAGTTGCTCGACGCAGTCGGCATGTCGCTCGTTAGCTATGTGAAAGTGATCGGCGGCATCGAGTCCGCGCCGAAGCACTACGCAGCACTCGAAGAACTACGGACCGTCATCGAGGCGTCACCCGTACGCACGACTGACGAAACGTCCGGTGAAGCGATGATGCGTTTGATTGATGAAGCGAAAGCGGCCGGAGATTCACTTGGCGGCGTCGTCTGCACCGAAGTGCATGGCGTCATCCCAGGGTTGGGTTCTTACGTCCAATATGATCGCAAGCTCGATGCGGCCATCGCTCGCGCCGTCATGAGCGTCAACGCCATCAAAGGAGTTGCCTTTGGCGATGGATTTGACATGGCGTACCGTCCAGGATCGGAAGTGATGGACCCGATCGCCTATGACGAGTCCGGGTATACGAGATTGAGCAACCATCTAGGCGGTTTTGAAGGAGGGATGACGACCGGGATGCCAATCGTCTGCAGTGCCGTGATGAAGCCGATTCCGACGCTCTACAAACCGTTGCAATCGGTCGATATCGATACGAAACAACCGTTCCTCGCTCAAATCGAACGAAGTGACGCTTGTGCCGTCCCGGCTGCGTCACTCGTCGTCGAGGCGGTCGTCGCGTTCGAACTCGCACGTGAGTTGTGTGAGACGTTCGGACACGACACCGTCAAACGAATTCAGTCGCGGGTCGCGGCGTATCGTGAGGAAATCCGGTCGTGGTGACGATTCATGTTGACGCATCCGTCCCTTATGACGTGTCGATTGAGCACAGCGACGCCTGGTTGGACCGCGTCGATTATTTCCCGGCTTGCTCGACGGTATGGGTCATTACAGACCGGACGGTGGATGCGCTACATGGCGAGGTGTTCAAACAACGTCTAGCCGGCATTCATCCGCAGATTGTTTGGTCGGTCGTCACGCCAGGTGACGGCTCGAAATCACTCGAGACCGTTGAAAAACTCGTGACAGACGGGTTGACCGCACGCTGTGACCGCGACACGCTCGTCGTTGCTTTTGGCGGGGGCATGATCGGGGATTTGGCCGGTTTTCTCGCGAGTGTGTATATGCGAGGGGTCCGTTACATCCAAGTACCGACGACTGTGCTCGCCCATGATTCAGCGATCGGCGGCAAAGTCGCCGTCAACCACCCGTTGTCTAAAAATGCGATCGGTGCGTTTTATCAACCGATCGGTGTGCATTATAACGTGTCCCGTCTCGAGACGCTGAGCAATCGTGACGTCTTGAGCGGGCTCGGTGAGTTGATTAAACATGCTTACTTGTCACGTTACGTCCTCGCTGCTTCATTCGAGGATGAACTGTTTCAGGCGTTGTCAGTTGGTACGCTAGACTGGGAATTGTGGCTTGCGCGCGGGATTGAAGTGAAACGTGTCGTCGTCGAGGCAGACGAACGGGAACATGGAGTCCGGGCGTGGCTCAACTTTGGTCATACGTTCGGGCACGCTTTAGAGTCGGTCGAACGGTATCGGCTGTCGCACGGGGAGGCGGTGCTGTATGGCATGGTATACGCCTTTCTCGTCGGAGGAGACACGGATCGGGCCAGTAAGCTCGCCGCTTGGATGCGGGCGCGCCGCGTCAGCCGGGTTGAATGGAAACCGTTCGAGACGTATTTGACGGTGATGGGGCTCGACAAGAAAAATCGAGATGGACAAGTCCGTTTCGTGTTGCTCGGTGAAGCGGTTACCGTTGAGGCGGTGCCGTCCGAGCGGCTTGCTGAAGCATACATACAGTTGAAAGGATGGTTCTGATGGGGTTGAATGGATTGATTCGAGTACCGAGTGATAAGTCGATCACGCACCGCGCGATCTTATTCGGCGCGATAGCGAGCGGGGAGACGGTCGTCATGAATCCGCTCCTTGGGGCAGATTGCCGTTCGACGATCGATGCGGTCCGCAGTCTCGGGGCAAGCGTCGAAGAACTCGACGAGCGTCTCCGAATCAAAGGTGTCGCGTCAGTCGTTCCGGCCACGCTTGACTGCGGGAATTCGGGGACGACGATGCGCCTGCTCTCGGGTCTCGTCTCCGGATATTCGGGTGAGTTCACGCTCGTCGGAGACGACTCGCTCTCGAAACGGCCGATGCGTCGAATCACTGAACCGCTTCGACAGATGGGGGCCGACATCGACGGCGAATTCGCCCCTGTTCGGATCAAGGGGCGGCGCTTGAGCGGGATCGATTACACGTTACCGGTCGCGAGCGCGCAAGTGAAGTCTGCTATCCTATTGGCCGGTCTTCGCGCTGACGGGACGACGATTGTCCGGGAACCGATGCTGTCACGCGACCATACGGAACGGATGCTGCCGCTGTTTGGTGGACGAGTCGAGATCACGAACGAAGATGGCGTGCGGACGATCCGGCTATCGTCAAGTCACCTCGACGGGGCGACAGTCGACGTGCCAGCCGACCCGTCGTCGGCTGCTTTCTTCTGGGCCGGGGCCGCCATCGTCCCAAACAGCCGCGTGACGACGACCGACGTCTGTTTGAACGAGACGAGAATCGGCTTTTTACGAACACTTGAGCGTATGGGAGCGAACGTCGAGATCACTCGGCTGCGACCACTCGGGGAAGAGACGGTCGGAGATGTGACGGTGACGACGAGCGAACTTCAAGGGGTGACGCTCGAAGGCGAGGCCATCCCACGACAAATCGATGAACTCCCACTCTTCGCTCTCGTCGCGTCGCAGGCGTCGAGCCCGTCAGTCGTAAAGGATGCGGGTGAACTGCGTGTGAAAGAGACCGATCGGATCAAGACGGTCGCGAGCGAGCTCGCGGCGCTCGGTGTCGATATCCGCGAGACCGAAGACGGGTTCAGCGTTTTCCCGAGCCGGCTTCAGGCTGGTCATGTGTCCTCGCATGCGGACCATCGTCTATCGATGATGCTACAAGTGGCAGCTTTACTGATCGACGAACCCGTCGTCATCGACGGGATCGAAGCCTCTGAAATCAGTTACCCTCATTTTCGTGACGATTTACAACGGCTCGGTCGTGAGATAGAATAACGGCAATACCTGAAAGTGGTAGGAGGAAATTAATTATGTTAGACGAATCAGTATTAAACCATATAATCAAGATGCTCGAAAAAGGTGAGACCGAGCACGCCTTGGCGCACCTTGAAGCGCTTGAGACAGAAGGTTCGGACGAAGATCGGTTGGCGATTGCCGACCTATATCTCGAACTGGGCCTCGCCGACCGGGCTGTGAATTTACTAGCAGCACTGTATGTCGACTACGCGGGCAACCCGCACGTGGCGCTGTCGCTCGCTGAAGCGTATCTCGACAGCGACCGGGAAGAAGAAGCGATCGCCGTCCTTGAAACGATCGATGCGAGCGACAAAGAGGCGCACATGAGAAGTCTCGTCTTATTAGCTGATTTGTATCAATCGCAAGGACTTGACGAAGTCGCGGTCAAGAAATTGATGGAAGCGTTACAGGCGAATCCGGACGAGCCGCTGCTCGTCTATGGGCTGGCCGAACTATACGCCTCGATCGGTTCGTTTGAACAGGCGGTACCGCTCTATGCTCGCTTACCGCACTTGCGATTACCCGAAGAACTCGATTATCAAGCCGATTACGCTGAAGCACTGACGATGATCGGCTCGTTTGAAGAAGCGCTCGATGAATTCGAGAAGACAGAGAACCGCAATCTGAACACCGTGTTCGGACATGCGATGACGGCCCACCGCATCGGACGTGATGAGGTCGCCATCAAACAGTTCGAAGAGCTCCGCTTGATGGACCCTGACTTTACATCGCTTTACTTGCCGTATACGGAAGCACTCGAGGAACTCGGTCGCATCGATGAAGCGCTCGAAGTGATCGATCAAGGGATCGACCGTGACGACTATAACGATGAGCTGCGCACTGTCAAAGCGAAGCTGTTCTTGAAGCAAGGCCGCACAGACGAAGCGGTCAATGAGCTCCGCGAAGCGCTCGCCTTGAACCCGGAATCGCTTCAAGCGACCGAACTGCTGTTGTCAATCTTGTTCGAAGCGGGAGACATGGAAGCCGTACTCGAGACAATCGATGCGCTCGAAGAGCACTCGACGTCGACGCTCATGACGTGGTACAAGGCGAAAGCCGCCTATGAACTCGAGGACTATGAACAGGCCGTCAATCTATACACTTCTATCGAACAAGTTTATAAAGAGGACGTGTCATTTTCGACTGAATGGGCTACACTATTGATAGAAGAAGGACAGCGTGACAAGGCGCAACGTGTGCTCGAGCAAACGCTTGCGCTCACCGTGGATATGATCGACCGCCAAATTCTCGAAGAGCGGATCGACTTGTTGACGGATCGCGATTAATCAATATAAAGGAGATGGGGTCATATGGTCGAGCGGAAAAAGAATTTTTTAAAGCGATTCCTCGCTCATCATACGCTTCGTAAGCGAGAGGCCAAATGGATCATTGATTATTGGCTTAGACATCCTGAAAAACTTGGGAACGTTCATTTCGTGACGAACGCCTCGGTTTCACCGCGCAGCCTCGTCATGACGGCGTACGGCTTCGAAGGGGAACCGTTCCGTTACCGACGAGGTGACCTCATCACGGTCAATCCGGAAAAGGCGTACCATGACATTCGGCTCCACGACGGGACGATTTATGTCGAACTAAACTTTCAAGGGATGATGATTGATGAGAGTTGGATCGACATCGTCGAGCTCAATCCGTTTGAGCCTGTCGCCGAGATTAAAGACGAAGTGACGAACTCGGCCCAGACGGTCATTCGAGCATCGGTCGCCCAGTTCGAGGAAGAGCGTCTGCTCGTCGAGATTGACGAGGCGCTTGATCGCCGGGACGAGAAGCTGTTTCGTAATTTGACAAGCAAACTTCATCAAGTGAGAGCATCGAAATTATTTTAGAAAAAACAAGCGCTTCCGTTATGGAAAGCGCTTGTTTTTTGGTATATTAATGACGTAGGAATACACAATAATTTCACATTTCGTTCATAACTTTCGAGAGGAAGCGAATGTAGGTACGCTACAATGGACATGATGATGTATGTCTTCTAAAGAGAGGAGGAGGAAGATGAGGTTCGATGGCATGGATGCGTTGAAATCGCTGACCGAACGCCAATACGTCGATACGCTCATCGTCCCACTCGTCGAACTGGCGTTTGATGAGGAGATGGTGCGTAAAGCCGAAAGCTACGAGGTCGTCCAAGCGGTGGCGCTTGAAACCGAACGACAGCTGTCTGGACGGACGATGCTGAATCCGACGCTTAGCTATCTCGATGTCGAGGCCGGGTACGAACTTGCATGCGCAGTCATGGCAAAAGCAACGACGGCCGGGTTTGCCCACGTGTTGTTCATCTCTTCAGACGTTCGCTTCAAAGCGTTCGAGTTACCGATCATATTCGTTCCGCCACTTGCCTTAAAAGGCATGTCGGGGGAGCAGTCGCACACGATGGTCCAAAATTTTGCGACACAAGTCATTACAGAGCTTTCGGGCCGTTGGATGGCGACATGAAGCGGTTGACGTAGAGGTTTTATTGATATACTATTTTGGTGAGTGAGAAATTTTTGTGAAGAATGCATAAAGAATTATGGGGTTATGCACACGAATGAGGGGGGAACCAAATGGCTCAAAATGGGTCAAAAGTCACACGCCGTCAGTTCTTAACGTATACGTTAACTGGTGTAGGTGGCTTTATGGCGGCAACATTGATCAGTCCGATGGTCAACTTTGCGATCGATCCGGTCTTGAAAAAATCGGGTGCGGGCGACAAAGTGAAGGTCATGAGTCTTGACGACATCACGACTGAGCCGCAACGTGTCGACTTTAAAAAACAAACGCAAGACGCTTGGTATGAATTTGAAGAAACACTTTCAGCATGGGTGTTCAAAGACGAGAACGGTGAAATAATCGCACTCTCTCCTATCTGTACGCATCTTGGCTGTCAAGTAGGTTATGGTGGAGATCCGACAAGACCGTCAGAGTTTTTCTGTCCGTGTCACTTCGGACGTTACGAAAAAGACGGAACGAACATTCCGGGTACACCTCCGACATCACCGTTGGCACGCTATGAAAAAGAAGAAAAAGACGGCTTCCTATACTTGGGCAGTCCAGTCGCACAGTTGTGAGAGGGGGAAATAGTCGATGTTACAAAAAATTTATGATTGGGTCGATGAACGCGTCGACATCACGCCGTTATGGCGCGACATCGCTGACCATGAAGTACCGGAACACGTCAACCCTGCCCATCACTTTTCAGCATTTGTTTATTGCTTCGGCGGTCTGACATTTTTCACGGTCGTGATTCAAATTCTGTCAGGGATGTTCTTGACGATGTACTACGTTCCAGATATCATCAATGCCCACGCATCGGTGTATTACTTACAGAACGAAATCGCACACGGACAAATCGTTCGTGGGATGCACCATTGGGGCGCATCGGTCGCGATCGTCATGTTGTTCTTACACACGCTCCGCGTGTTCTTCACCGGGTCGTATAAGAAACCACGCGAACTCAACTGGGTCGTCGGAGTCCTCTTGTTCTTCGTCGTCTTGGCGCTCGGTCTTACAGGTTACTTGTTGCCTTGGGATATGAAAGCGTTGTTCGCAACGAAAGTTACGCTTCAAATTGCCGAAAGTGTTCCTGTCATTGGTGGAATCGCCAAGACCCTTCTCGCCGGTGGTGAGATCGTCGGGGCACGGACGCTCACGAACTTCTTCGCCATTCACGTCTTCTTCTTACCGGCGGCCTTGTTCGGACTCCTCGGAGCCCACTTCCTGATGATTCGTAAACAAGGAATTTCTGGACCGCTATAAGCCGATTCGAAGACAAAAAGGAGGAGAAACGATATGCATCGCGGTAAAGGGATGAAATTTGTAACCGACTCTCGAGTAGGAATCGGGAATCGGAAACAAAATATTGCTAAAGACTATTCTGAATATCCAGGACGCACTGAAGCGTTCTGGCCGAACTTCTTGCTTAAAGAGTGGATGGTCGGTTCGGTCTTCTTGATCGGATTCATCGCCTTGACAATCGTCGAGGCAGCACCGCTCCAAAATATTGCCGATCCAACGAACACGTCATACATTCCATTACCAGACTGGTATTTCTTGTTCTTGTATCAATTGCTCAAGTACCAATTCGCGGCGGGAGACTGGATCCTGCTTGGAACGGTCATCTTGCCTGGAGTCGCGTTCACGGCTCTCTTGATCGCACCTTGGCTTGATCAAGGACTCGAACGTCGTCCGGCCAAACGACCGGTCGCGATCAGCTTCATGCTGCTCGGGATTCTCTCGATCATGTACTTGACGTGGGAATCTGTTCAAACGACGCATTGGGATCAAGTTCATGAGCAAGGGATTCTTGAAGTTCCGGGCGAAGGACCTGAAATCGACACAGCCGCACCTGGCTATGAGATTTATGCAGCCCAATCTTGTGTGAACTGCCACGGTCAAAACCTCGAGGGCGGGGCGGCAGCTCCAGGACTCGTCGGAACGGTCTACACGGCTGAAGAGATCGCGGATATCGCGGTCAATGGTGTCGGTACGATGCCGGCCGGTCAGTGGGACGGTTCGGATGAAGACCTTCAAGCCATGTCCGAGTTCATCGCTTCATACGGTGAAGGCGGCGAAAATAATCAGTAAGCAATCGAGTGTAGTCCTTTATGGGCTACACTCTTTTACTTATCGGCAACGAAAGCTACAATAAAGAAAAAAGGACGGAATAATTTCATGAACTATACGCTGTTGCTTCCCTTTCTAAAACATAAAGCCGTTTTAACGTTCCTCTTCATCGTCAATCTGCTCGGCACGATTTACGGATACGTCTGGTATGAACCACAGCTTCGCGACACGCCGCTCATCTATTGGCCGTTCGTACCGGACAGCCCGACGGCGTCACTATTTTTCACAATCGTCCTGGCGCTGTGGCTGCTCAAAAAAAGTTCACCGCTCATCGAGACGCTCGCCTTCATTACACTCGTCAAATACGGGGTATGGGCCGTCGTCATGAACGTCTTGTTCCTCATGAAGCTAGGAGACGACGCGGATACGTTCATCGTGCTCATGGCCGTCATGCTCATGCTGTCTCACGGCGCGATGGCGGTCCAAGCGTTTCTATACGCTCCGTTCATGCGTTGGACCATGTCGTCGTTCGTCTTGACGCTCATCTGGGTCATCCATAACGACGTCGTCGACTACGTGCTCGGACAATGGCCGCGTTATCCGTCGCTCGCCGAGCATATTATGTGGATCGGCTACGGGTCGTTCTGGTTGACGGGAATATGTTTTTTTGTGGGATACCGACTCATCCTGCGCGCTTCGCTTGATAATAAGTTCATAAGAATGTAAAATCGAGATATCAAATATACGCAGAGGTGATATAGAAAATGTCATTAGGTGGCTATATTTTCTATCTCGCGCTGATCATGCTCATCCCGTTATGGGCTCAGATGCGAGTGAAAAGTACGTACAAAAAGTTTTTACAACAACCGATTCAAAGCGGTGTCACCGGCGCTCAAGTCGCTGACTTCATCATGAAACAAAACGGTGTGCACGATGTCCGCATCGAGATGGTCGACGGTTTGATGAGTGACCATTACGACCCGACAAATAAAGTCGTCCGCTTGTCACGAGAAGTATATCAAGGGGCGACAATCTCGTCGGCGGCGATCGCGGCCCATGAGATCGGCCACGTTATCCAAGACGCAACCGATTACAAGATGATGCGTGTCCGCCATCGGCTCGTGCCGGTAGTGAACATCACGTCAAACTTGTCGTTCCCGTTGCTCATAGGAGGTTTCCTCTTAGGTGCGATGGGACTCGCCCAGCTCGGTGTCGTCATGATGCTCGGGGCGGTCTTGTTCCAACTCGTCACGCTCCCGGTCGAATTTGACGCCTCGAAACGCGCCATGGCCGAATTGACGAGTCACGGGATCGTGACCGCGACGGAAGAGTCAGGTGCCCGTAAAGTGTTGAACGCGGCTGCTTGGACTTATGTCGCAGCGACACTTGTCGCGGTTGCCGAACTGATCCGTCTCGCACTGATCGTCTTTATGCCACGCGATGAATAGAATCGATCCCGTCGACTGACGGGATTTTTTTGTATGAGGAGGGGAATTGTATGGCAAAACCACAGTTGACGAAGTCAGGCCGTCTTCGTCTCATCGAACAGCTCGAGTCGCTCCGCGGAAGCGGCCGGAGCGAGGCGCTCGAACGAGTGAAGATGGCGCGCAAATTTTGTGACTTTAGAGAAGACGTGACGTACTTTGAGGCGGTCCGGGAACAAGAGCGCATCGAGGCGAAAATTGTTGAACTCGAGCGCGTGCTTGCCGACGCGATGATCGAGGATGATGCGCCAACGGATCGCGTCGGTTTCGGAGTGGAGGTATGGATCAGGGAACTGCCGGACGGTGAGGACGAGACGTATCGGATCGTCGGTGAGCTCGAGGCTGATTTGGCGAACGGGACGATCTCGGTCTCGTCCCCGCTCGGAAGCGGCTTGATCGGAAAACGAGTCGGGGAGACGGCTAGTATCGATTCGCCGGGCGGTGCTCTTTACTTTGAAGTCAAACGGATCGAACGATAGAGAAGGCGTCCGCACAAAAGAGACGAACGCATCCTTAGTTTGGGGATGCGTTCGTCTTTTTTATTTGAGCGGTACGCGATTCTCGTCGAACGTGAACCCTTCGCCGCCGACTTCGTATACGTGATGGAACGTGACGAAAGCGTGCGGGTCGATCTGTTTGACGATCGTCTTGAGGCGGTTGACCTCGTTGCGTCCGACGACGACGTAAATCACTTCGAGCTCTTTATTCGAATAGCCGCCTTTCGCGAGCAGACGAGTCGTCCCGCGGTTCATCGTCGCGTGGATGCCGTCGGCGATGGCGGTCCGGTGGTCGCTGATGATCATCGCGGCCTTACCGGCATATGTGCCTTCCTGCATCGAATCGATGACGCGGGCGCCGATATAGACGGCTAGGAGCGTATACATCGCCTCGCGGATGTCGAGATACGTCAAACTGAGGACGATGACGAAAAAGTCGAACACGAGGAACGTCTTGCCGATCGACCAACCGACGTAACGTTGGACGAGGCGAGCGATAATATCGATGCCCCCGGTCGTCCCGCCGTTGTTGAAAATGATGCCGAGACCGACGCCGATGAACAGACCTGCGAATAAACTCGCGAGCACCATGTCATCGGTCAAATCGATGACGAGGTTCGAGTACTTGGCGATCAGCCCATACCAGAGCGAAAAGCTGAACGTCCCGACGAGCGTATAGATGAACGTCGTCCGCCCGAGCAGCTTGTAGCTGACGAAGAAGAGCGGCAGATTGAGCGCCAAGTTCGTGATCGATGGCGACCAACCGAACAAGCCGCGCAGAATCAACGTGATCCCGGTGAAACCGCCTTCGGCCAAGTTGTTTTGGACGTTAAAATGAAACACGCCGAACGCAAAAATGAATGAACCGATGAGAATAAAGAATATATTGCGAAACCGAATCGGTAATTGTACCGTCATGTGGTTCACCTCCCATCCATAAGCGTACTCGAAAAACCTGTGGATTGCCTACCCTGAACATATGACATTCGCCAGTGAGTCCGATATACTTTTCACAGAAGAGGTGATTTTTTATGAAAATAGTAGCAATCGGGGCCCATCCGGACGATATCGAAATCGGCATCGCCGGCATGACGGCCCAGTGGACGGGTGATCGCGTCCCGGTCCTGTACGTCGATTTGACGCGGGCCGAACTGTCGTCGAACGGCGATGTCGTTACGCGGGCACAGGAAGCGGCGACAGCCGATAGAATTCTCGGCGTCCGTCGCATCAATCTTGGTTTCCCTGACCGTGGCCTGCTCGGGACAGCCGACCAAATTGAAGCGCTCGTCCGCTTGATCCGGACCGAACGACCGACGCATCTGCTCTATCCGTACGGCGTCGACCGCCATCCCGACCACGGGGCGTGCGCCCGTCTCGTCGAAGAGGCGCTGTTCAACGCCGGGATTCGCAAATATATGTCTGACGTCCCGGCTTACCGTCCGGACAGCGTCTATCAATACATGATCAACGCCCACGTGCGACCGGACGTCTGCATCGACATCACGGCGACGCTCGATAAAAAAGTGGACGCGTTGACGTCATACGCAAGTCAATTCACACCAGTTGACGGCGTCGACACACCATTGACCGATGCGTACGTCGACCGCGTCGTCGCGCGCGACCGTCACTTCGGTAGCTTGATCGGCACGGACTACGCCGAAGGGCTCATGACCGTCAAACCATACGTCGTCACGCAGGCGGGTGAGCTCGCATGAAGCTACGTATCGGAGTCCTCTGTTATCCGTCGGTCGGAGGTTCAGGCATCCTCGCGACCGAGCTCGGGATGAAACTCGCCGACCGGGGGCACGACGTCCATTTCATCACGTCGAGCATCCCGTTCCGGTTGAATGCGTATCATCCGAACATCACGTTCCACCAAGTCGAGATCAACCAGTACTCGGTGTTCCGCTATCCGCCGTACGATATCACGCTCGCCTCGAAGATCGCGAGCGTCATCCGTGCGTTCGGCCTCGACGTCATCCACGCGCACTATGCGGTGCCCCATGCGGTTTGTGCCGCGCTCGGACGCGAGATGGCCGAGAGCAAGACGCCGATCGTCTCGACGCTCCACGGCACCGATATTACGGTGCTCGGGGAAGATGAAGAGTTGAAACCGGCGATCCTGTACGGTTTACGCCAGTCGGACGCGATCACGGCCGTGTCCGACAGTTTGAAGCGCGAGACGCTTGAGCGGATCGATGCAGGCCTTGAGATCGATGTCATTCATAACTTTATCGACGAATCGGTTTATCAGCCGCAAGCCGAGCCGTCGCTCCGTGAACGTTACGGCTTGTCAGCAGCCGACCGCGTCGTCATCCATATCTCGAACTTCCGACAAGTGAAGCGGATCGACCTCGTGCTCGAGGCGTTCCAGCGGATGAGCGTCCCGGGCAAGAAGTTGCTCCTCGTCGGTGACGGACCGCTCATGGGGGCGATGCGTCGACTAGTGAGCGAGATGGCGCTCGAAGACAGTGTCATCTTCGCCGGGAAACAAGAACAAGTCGCGGCGTTGTTGTCGATCAGCGACGTCCATCTTCTGTTGTCTGACAAAGAGGCGTTCGGTCTCGTCGCTCTCGAGGCGTTAGCGACAGGCGTCCCATCGGTCGTCAGCGATGCCGGGGGCTTGCCGGAAGTGATCACGGACGGAGTGGACGGTTTTGTCGTCGCGCGCGGCGACGTCACAGCGGCCACGACCGCGCTCGAAGCGATCTTGCTCGACGATGCGCTCCATGCGAAACTGCGTGCCGGCGGGCTCATGAAAGCGAGACAGTTCGCGTCTAAAGACATCGTCACGCAATATGAACGACTATACGAACAGGTGGTGCGCCGATGACAGAATGGGAGTATGCGAAACAAATCATAAAAAAAATCAACGACCACGGGGGCGAGGCGTACATCGTCGGCGGTGCCGTTCGTGACTACGTGCGCGGCACGCTTCCTGATGACATCGATATCGCGACGTCGTTGTTCCCGGAAGACGTCATGAAACTGTTCCCGAAATCGGTCCCGACCGGAATCGATCACGGGACGGTCACGGTCATCCTCGATCATCATCCGTTCGAGGTGACGACGTTCCGTTCGGAAGGGACGTATTCGGACTCGCGACGCCCCGACCACGTCTCGCTCGGCGTCACGCTCGAAGAGGACATGTTGCGCCGCGACTTCACGATGAACGCGATGGCGTTCCATGACGGCAACGTCGTCGACTTGTTCGGCGGCCGGCTTGACCTCGAGGCGCGGATCATCCGTACCGTCGGGAGCCCGTATGAACGCTTCAACGAAGACGCGCTCCGGATCATGCGTGCGTTTCGGTTCATGTCCCAGCTCGACTTCACGCTCGCTGATGATGTGCGGAACGCGGCGCGGACGCTCGGCCACAAATTGCAAGACATCGCGATGGAACGCATCGCCATCGAGTTCGAGAAGTTGATGACGGGACCTGCTTACCGCCGGGCGCTGATCGACCTTGTCGAGCTCGGCATCCATCAGTACTTACCTGACGTGTCCAAACAGCTCGTCCATCGTGTCGTCGCCGACAGACGGGCACCGATCAACGCGGTCGGAGGCTGGGCGCTATTCGTCTATCACGCCGGAGACATCCGTTGGCTCTCGCCATGGAAGCGTTCGAACGCCTTGAAGCGGGAGGCGGGCGTATTGGCCAACCTGTTCGACTCCGGGCTCGATACGCTCACTGTATATGAGACGGATCAAGCGACGCTCGAGACGTATTTGCGGATGACCGGGAGCACGGAATCGTCCGACGCCTTAAAACGTGTGCTCCCGATCCAGTCACGGCGGGAGCTCCGGTTCGACGGTCGCGATGCGCTACAGGTAGGGGCGAGCGGCGCACGGATCAAGCACTTGCTCGCCGACCTCGAACGGCGCGTCGTCCTCGGCGAGTTAGCTAACGAGGAACAAACGTTACGAGAGGAGGCGGTCATGTGGCTTCAACGAGAGGAAAGGTCTTAAACTTGCTCCAAGACGGGGCGGTGTGGAGCGGGCAGGAATTGGCCCGCCAATTAAATATTTCACGTACCGCCATTTGGAAACACATCGAGACGTTAAAACAAGACGGTTACGACATCGAAACGATCCCGCGTAAAGGGTATCAACTGTTCGGACGGACGGACCGGCTCGATGAACCGGCGTTCGTCTCGTTCCGGCACGGCCGGTTCGGGCAACACGTCTACGCCTACGACCAAGTCGACACGACGCAGCGCATCGCCCACGAATTTGCCCAAAAAGGGGCGCTTGAAGGGACGCTCGTCATCAGCGAAGAACAGACGGCAGGGCGCGGCCAACTTGGGCGCAGTTGGCACAACCCGAGCCACGTCAATATCGCGGCTAGTATCATCCTTCGTCCGGCGCTGCCGATTCGGGAAGCGTCGAAGCTGACGCTCATGGCGGCGAGCGCTTTCGCCCGGTCGCTAAGGCAACAAGGCGTCCCGGCATTTATCAAATGGCCGAACGACCTGCTCGTGAACGGGAAGAAGATCGGCGGGATTTTGACCGAGATGCAAACTGAAGGCGACCGCATCCAAGCCGTCATCCTCGGCTTCGGATTGAACGTCAATACGGAGTCGATCCCGACTGACTTGGTTCACCGGGCGACGTCGATCAAATTGGAGACGGGCGTCGCATTACGACGCAGTGAAGTGCTCGCCGATCTATTGGCCGAGCTCGAGACCGAATATGACGCGTTGCTCGAATCCGGGTTCGGCCCCGTCCGCGACAACTGGCTAGAGCACGCCGCTTATTTGAATGAAGAAGTGACGTTGACCGCCTCGGGGGAGTCTAAACGCGGTATCATGCGCGGCATCTCAGAACAGGGGGCGCTCCTGCTCGAGCGTCATGGTGCCATCGAAGCCATCTATTCCGCTGAAATCGCAGTCTGGAATGATTGATGGAAACGTATTCGTGGTCTATAATGAACGTGTCGGACGCTATCGCAAGAAGTGTACCGGAATTGCAGACCGTCGTTTTAGTTAATTGTCTGCCTTGATCATTTTGACAGGGACAGAAGGACACTCAACCTTGAGTTCGTTTTCGTGCGCCTTCTTGCCAATCGTGTAAGAAGGCGTTTTTCCTTTCCTGTCTCCACATTTAGGAGGAGAGCATATGCATACGATGACTTCATTATTGAAAAAAATGAAGCAAGAAGAGAAGTTGGTCATGTTGACCGCTTACGATTATCCGTCGGCGAAATTGGCCGAAGCGGCGGGAGTGGACATCATTCTCGTCGGAGACTCACTAGGAATGGTCGTGCTCGGTTACGACTCGACGATCCCGGTGACGATTCATGATATGGTCCACCATGCCAAAGCGGTGCGCCGCGGGGCGAAGGACACGTTCGTCGTCGTCGATATGCCGTTCGCGACGTATCACGGTGATTTCGACCGAACGCTTCAAGCGGCGGCGACATTGTTCCAAGACGGACACGCCGACGCCATCAAACTTGAAGGGGCGGGCGAAGTGCTCGAGACGATCGAACGGTTGACGAAAGTCGGCATGCCGTGTGTCGCCCATCTCGGACTCACGCCACAATCAGTCGGTGTGCTCGAAGGCTATAAAGTCCAAGGGAAGTCGCTTGAAGATGCCGAGCAATTGATCAACGACAGCCTCGAGGCCGAACGGGTCGGGGCGAAAATGCTCGTCCTCGAGTGTGTCCCGCATCAACTCGCTAAAAAAATCGCCGAAGCGCTTCACATCCCGGTCATCGGGATCGGTGCCGGTGCCGACGTCGACGGCCAAGTGCTCGTCTATCACGACGTCTTGAAGTATGGCGTCGACCGTCTCCCGAAATTTGTCGAGGCGTACGCCGATGTGAACGCGGTCGCGACGAGTGCGATCGGCTCTTACGTCCAAGCGACGAAAGACGGCTCGTTCCCGCTCGAGCGCCACACGTTCACGATGGATGAGACGCTGCTCGACACGTTGTACGGTGGCAAAGCATGAGGATCGTCACCGATCCGATGTCGTTACGTGAAACTCTGTCCGACGGGTTGACCGTCGGCTTTGTGCCGACGATGGGTTACCTGCATGAAGGACACTTGAGTCTCGTCGAGGCGGCCAAACGCGAGAATGATCGCGTCGTCATGAGCATCTTCGTCAATCCGACCCAATTTGGGCCGAATGAAGACCTCGATCGTTATCCGAGAGATTTTGAACGGGACGAACAGTTGGCGCGAGAAGCGGGGGTAGACGTACTATTTTATCCAGATACCGCGACGATGTATCCGCTCGATATGGCGCGCGTGACGGTGCGTACCGGAGCCGACGTCCTATGCGGCGCCAGCCGGCCCGGTCATTTTGACGGTGTGTTGACGGTCGTCTCAAAACTGTTCAACTTGGTGCGGCCGACGCGTGCTTACTTCGGCTTGAAGGACGCCCAACAAGTCGCACTGATCGAAGGATACGTCCGGGACTATTTCGTGCCGGTCGAGATTATCCGCTGTCCGATCATTCGTGAGGACTCGGGACTCGCCAAGTCGTCGCGTAACGTTTACTTGTCTGAAACGGAACGGATTGACGCGAGCGACATCAATCGAGCACTCATCGAGGCGCGTGACGCGTTGACTGAAGGGGATGCGATCACGTCGGTACAAGAACGGCTCGTCGAACGGCTGTCGGCCATCCCGAACAGTACGATCGACTATGTCGAACTGGTCGACTATCCGACGCTTTCGCAAGTGACAGACTCATCGATAGAACTGTTGATTGCAGTGGCGGTGCAGTTTGAACGCGCCCGCTTGATTGATAATATGATTTGGAAGAGAGGGTGAATCAAATGATTCGAACATTTATGCACGCCAAGCTACACAAGGCGACCGTGACCGAGGCGAACTTACACTACGTCGGCTCGATTACGATCGATGAAGATTTGATGGACGCGGTCGGGATTATGGAAAATGAGCACGTCCACATCACGAACAACCATAACGGCGCCCGCATTGAGACATACGTCATCAAGGGTGAGCGCGGTTCAGGCGTCATCTGCTTAAACGGAGCAGCGGCCCGCCATTTCCAAGTCGGCGATGTCGTCATCATCATGGCCTACGGTCAGATGACGGCTGAAGAGGCGAGATCGCATCGTCCGAAAGTTGCGGTGTTGAACGATCGCAACGAAGTCGATCAACTATTGTATGAAGAAATCGCACATACGATTCTATGAACAGAGCGGGGATGCCCTTAGAGGCAACCCCGTTTTTTCGTGCATCGTTCTATGGTAAGATGAGACAGACAGAAAGAGACAGAAAGCACGAGCGTGCCGAAGATGGGATGGATGTTATGGACACTTATGTGATAGTGGATTTAGAGACGACCGGTCATTCCGTCAAATCCGGCGATGAACTGATTGAATTCGCGGCGGTGGTCGTAAAAGGTAGTGAAGTGATTGAGCGCTACAGTACGTTGATTCGACCGAGTCGTCCAATCCCTCCTTTTATCACGCAGTTGACGACGATAACAGATCAGGATGTGGCGTCCGCTCCGGCGTTTGAAGACGTCATCCCTGATATTTGGAAGATGTTAGATGGGCGAGTGTTCGTTGCCCACAACGTTTCGTTTGATTTGAATTTTTTAAATGAGAGTTTAGAACTGGCAGGATATTTACCTTTCCAAGGGCGGGCCATCGATACGGTCGAACTCGCGCGCATCTTGTATCCGACACTTGAAAGCCACGCGCTCGAGTCACTCGCCGACACGTTCGACTTGGTGCACACGGACGCGCACCGCGCCCTCAGCGACGCCGAGGCGACCGCGGAGTTGTTTATTCAACAACTCAATCGTCTGCGGACGCTACCGGTCGTGACGCTAAAACAGTTGCGCCGTCTGTCCGAGTCGTGGACGAGCAACATCGAGCCATTGCTCGATGATCTCATCGTCGAGATCGGTATTCGTCCAGATGACGAGACGACGTACGATATCCACCGGAAAATCGCACTCCGTCGCCTGACTGATTCGTTTGAGCCGGCGGTCGAGCGCGAACCGTTCGAACCGTTCCTTCATCGGACGATCGAAGAGACGCTTCCGTCACTGTTCGACCAATTCGAACCGAGACAAAGTCAATTCGAGATGATGCGGCACGTCTATAAAGCGCTCGACGATGAGGCGACGCTTCTCATCGAGGCCGGGACCGGCACAGGCAAGACGTTAGCCTACTTGATCCCAAGCGCGCATCACGCCCTTGAGACGAAACGCCCGGTCGTCGTCAGCACGCATACGATCCAATTACAAGAACAGCTGCTCAACCGGGACTTGCCGATCTTAAAAGCCATCTTCCCGGAAATCGAGTTCACGCTTTTGAAAGGAAGACGCAACTATATCGATCTTCGGAAGTTTGAGATGGTGCTCGAGGAGACGAATGACGGGATGCTCTCGGCGATGTGTAAGGCGATGGTGCTCGTCTGGTTGACCGAGACGGAGACAGGGGACTTGGAAGAGTTGTCACTCCCTGGAGCGGCGACACAAGGACCGGCTTCGTTCAAACGGCTCATTCAAGCCGACGCGGCAACGGATTTCGGCCGCTTCGATCCTTGGTATAGCCGTGACTTCTTCACGCGGGCCGTCCTGCGTTCGAAAGAGGCGGACATCATCGTCACGAATCACGCGTTGCTCTTCTCGGATTTGCAGCATCAGGCCGGGATTCTTCCGACCGACACGCCGCTCATCTTGGACGAGGCGCATCAAGTCGAAGAGGTCGCCTCACATCATTTCGGTGTCACGTTCGACGCGATCCAGTTCGATCGCTTATTCAAATGGTTCGGCTACGGGGCCGACGGGAAGTTCCACTCCCGGCTGCTGCAACTTGCCGACTTGACGTCCGTGTCCGAAGAGACGGAAGCGTTCAGTAAAGAGACCGACCAGGCGTTAGCCCAAGTCGATGTCGAACTAGACGACCTGTTGACGGCACTCCAGTCGCTCGGCAAGAAAAAAGATCAACGGCAAACCGTTCGCTTCGAACGGGAAGGTGACGTGTTCCGACCGATCCGTGAAGTGGCGAAGCGGCTTGAGAACCGTTTACGGACGCTTCGGATGTCGCTCCGGCAGATGCTTCGTCTTCTCGATGAGCATAAAGAGCATATGACGTTCAAGCAACGCGCCGTGATCGGTGACTTGAAGGCGTTCATCGGGGACGTGCGGGAGATTGAGAGCGTGCTGTATGAAACGATGCTCACCCGCGACGACGACGCTGTCAGTTGGGTCGAGTTGAATTTGGCCAACCGCAAATTGACCTCGGTCTATACGCAACCGGTCGAAATCGGACCGTTGCTCCATGAGCGCTTGTTTGCGAAACGGCCGACGATTTTGACGTCGGCGACGATGACCGTGTCCGGTCGCTTCGGTTTTATCGAGCGCAGGCTCGGTCTCGACGGTCAGGATGTGAGACGGGTCGTCCTCGCTTCGCCGTTTGACTTCAAGAAACAGGCGAAATTGTTCGTCCCGTCAGACATCCCGTTGATCAACGAAGTGCCGTTACCGCATTTTGTCGATCAAATCGCCGCTTCGATTGCCCGGATTGCTAACGTGACGAAAGGACGCATGCTCGTCTTGTTCACGTCGAACGAACTGTTACGTTTGACGCACGAGGCGGTGAGACATCAGCTAGACGACGCGTATACGTTGCTTGCCCAAGGCGTCAGCGGCGGCTCGCGCAGCCGTTTGACGAAGCAGTTCAAACGAATCGATCAGTCGATTTTGTTCGGGACGGCCAGCTTTTGGGAAGGGGTCGATATCCCGGGAGAAGCGCTCACCTGCCTCGTCATCGTGCGTCTCCCGTTCGCCCCGCCCGACCAACCGGTCATTCAGGCGCGGTCTGAAAAAATTGAAGCGACCGGGAAGTCGTCGTTTTTCGAACTGTCACTTCCGCAAGCGGTCATCCGCTTTAAACAAGGCGTCGGTCGCCTCATTCGCTCGAAAGAGGATTACGGCGCCATCTTCGTCTTCGACCGCCGCGTCGAGACGACGCGTTACGGGAAACAGTTTCTCAATAGTCTCCCGGCCGTCGACCGGATCGAAGGATCGCTTGAGACGTCACTGGCCGAGCTCGAACTGTTTTTAGATGAGAAAGAAGAGACGACTCTAGGAAATCAGAGATAACGCTAGGCAGCGTGAAATTATCGCTTTATAATGATGGGTATAGTGTTTTGAAGGAGGAGTAAACATGAATTCGAATATTGAGACGCTCGCGACCGTTCGGATCGAGCCGACGGCAGACGTGTACAAAATCGTCGACCTATTGAATCGTACACTGAAGAGTCAAGATTTGATGTTCGGTCTTGCACTAGAGAAAAAAGTGAATGATCCGAAGAAAGAAGAGATGGTGTTCACCATCTATCGGACAGAATGACGCGGAAGACAAAAGTAGTGATTGCTCTTATGACGGCACTCATCGGTGTCGTCATCGTGTTTAGTGGGATTTATTGGTTCACGGTCGGTCATACGGAACGGACAAAACAAAACATGATCGCGGAAGCGCGCGATCGTCTTGAGGCCGAACAGCCGACGGTCCAGATCGAACGGGCTGAGCTCTTTAACGGGACGGAACCGTACGTCGTCTTCGAGGAGACGGACCGTGTCCTGTTCGTGCCGGTCGACAGCAAGCAACCGATCGAGACACGTGAGATCGCGTCGGTCGACTTAGATCAAGTCTGTGCCGATTCGCTCGAGGAGACCGGTGGTACGCTCGTCAGTTGTAAGTACGGGTTCGATGAGCGTGCGCTCATCGAAGTCGTGACGAAATCAGGGGCGACGTATACGTATTCCTATTACACGCTTCAAACCGGAGACTTTATAAGACGGGTCCAACTGGCGGATTCGAACTGAACGAGATTAGAGGAGGATATCGATGGAACATCTATTGGCAAGACGTGTAAAACAGTTAACACCTTCAACGACGCTCGCGATCACGGCGAAAGCAAAAGCGCTGAAAGCCTCGGGACAAGACGTCATCGGGCTCGGGGCCGGTGAGCCGGACTTCAATACGCCTGAACGAATTATTGAGGCCGCATGCAAGGCTGCACGTGACGGCGATACGAAGTATACGCCTTCAGGCGGAACGGTCGCTTTAAAAGATGCCATCATCGAGAAGACGAAACGCGACAGCGACCTCACGTTCGAGCGTAACGAGGTCATGGTCGCCTCAGGGGCGAAACATGCGTTATACGCCTTGTTCCAAGCGATTCTCGACGAAGGTGATGAAGTCATCATCCCGGTCCCGTATTGGGTGAGTTATCCGGAACAAGTGAAACTTGCCGACGGTGTCCCGGTCTATGTGGAGACGACAGAGGCGACGACGTTCAAACTGACTCCAGAGTCACTTGAAGCCGCCATCACAGACCGGACGAAAGCGGTCATCTTGAACAGCCCGTCCAACCCGACCGGTATGATCTATACGGAGTCAGAATTGGTCGCGCTCGCCGAGGTCGTCAAACGGCACGACCTGCTCGTCGTCAGTGACGAGATCTATGAGAAGCTCGTCTATGGCGATAGCGAGTTCGTCTCGATCGCCACGCTTCCTGACATGCGTGAGCGGACGATCATCATCAACGGGGTTTCGAAGTCACATGCGATGACTGGGTGGCGCATCGGGTACGCGATCGGAGACAAGACGATCATCGAAGCGATGACGAACCTCGCATCGCACTCGACGTCGAATCCGACGTCAATCGCCCAAGCGGCGGCCGTCGAGGCGTACAACGGCTCGCAAGATGACGTCGAGATGATGCGGGTCTCATTTGAAGAGCGCCTCGAGATCGTCTATGAGCGATTGATCAACATACCAGGCATCACGTGCCTAAAACCGCAAGGAGCATTCTACTTATACGCCAACGCCAAACAAGCCGCATCGATGAGCGGCTACGACTCGGTCGACGCATGGTGCGAAGCAGTGCTCGGTGAAGCATTCGTCGCGCTCGTGCCGGGATCGGGCTTTGGGCAGGATGATTACGTCCGCTTGTCTTATGCAACAGAATTGAAGCGAGTACTAGAAGCGCTCGATCGAGTGGAAAACTTTATCAAGAGTAGCGCTCGATAAGCGAAAGGATGGATATGAACATGACAACTATTTCAATTAGCCAATTTAAAGATTATGAAGGACAATCGGTCCGGGTCGGTGCCTGGATCGCCAACAAACGTTCGAGTGGTAAAATCGCCTTCCTTCAACTCCGGGACGGGAGCGGGTTCGCCCAAGCCGTCGTCGTCAAAGCAGAAGTTGCGGAAGAACTGTTCGCCCTCGCAAAAGGCGTGACGCAAGAGACGTCAGTCTGGGTGACGGGTAACGTCAAATCGGACGGCGGCCGGACGCCGCTCGGCTTCGAACTTGAAGTGACAGCGATGGAAGTCATCTCGGAATCGATCGACTATCCGATCACACCGAAAGAACACGGGACGGAGTTCTTGATGGACAACCGTCACCTTTGGCTCCGGTCGCGTCGCCAGCACGCGATCATGAAAGTCCGGAACGAATTGATCCGGGCAACATACGAGTTCTATAACCAAGAAGGATTCGTCAAGATCGATCCGCCGATCATCACGTCGAGCGCACCGGAAGGGACGACGGAGTTGTTCGAGACGGACTACTTCGGTCAGCCGGCCTACTTGTCGCAAACAGGTCAGTTATATATGGAAGCCGCAGCGATGGCGCTCGGAAAAGTGTTCTCGTTCGGTCCGACGTTCCGCGCTGAAAAATCGAAGACACGTCGCCACTTGATCGAGTTTTGGATGATCGAGCCGGAGATGGCATTCTTCGACCATGATATGAGTCTTGATCTGCAAGAGCGTTACGTGTCGTACATCGCGAAGTCAGCGCTTGACCATTGCCGGAACGAGCTTGAGTTGCTCGGTCGCGACTTGGAGAAACTTGAAAAAGTTCAAGCGCCGTTCCCACGTATTCGTTATACGGACGCGATCAAGTTCTTGAAAGAAGAAGGCTTCGATGACATCGAGTACGGGGATGACTTCGGGGCGCCGCACGAGACGGCGATCGCCAACGCGCATGATTTGCCGGTGTTCATCACCCATTGGCCGAAAGAAATCAAGCCGTTCTACATGAAAGTCGACCCAGAGAACCCTGAACTCGTCCTTTGTGCCGATTTGATCGCACCTGAAGGTTATGGCGAGATCATCGGCGGTTCGCAGCGTGAAGACGACTACGACCGTTTGAAAGAAGAGATTGTCAAAGAAGGACTGGATGAGACCGATGCGTATGACTGGTATCTTGAGTTGCGTAAGTACGGCTCGGTCCCACACTCGGGCTTCGGGCTCGGCCTTGAGCGGACCGTCGCTTGGATCAGCGGAATCGAACACATCCGTGAAGCGATTCCGTTCCCACGTCTATTGAACCGAATTCACCCATAATCGCCAATCGGGGATGACTAATTGTCTTCCCCGATTGATTTGTCTAGAAAGGATGTGCGACATGGATGCACATAATCTGATCAAGCTGTTTGAACAAAGTCCGGTCGTCGTTCCGAGGAAACTGTTCACCGATGCACGTCGTCTCAATCTCAACCCGGTCGAGTTTTGTCTCGTCGTCCACTTGTTGGAGTTGACGGGAGAAGGCATCGAGATGCCGCTTCCGAGCGAGCTCGGCGACCGGATGAACGTTCCCGAGAGCGAGGCACGCTCTGTTCTGCTCGGGCTGCTGCAAAAAGAGCTCGTCGCCATCGATGCGTCGGCGGAAGTGGAGCGTTACAGTCTGCTCCCTCTTTTCCAAGCACTCGAAGAAGACGGCGCCCCTGAAAAAAATACGCAGTCGCTAAACGAGAACCTCATCCATACGTTCGAGCGGGAGTTTGGGACGATCACGCCGTTTGAGATCGAGCAAATCGTCGGCTGGTTGACCGAAGACGGTTTCAGCGAAGAACTCATCTTGGCCGCGCTCCGCGAGGCGAAACTGCGTAACGTCCGCAACTTCAAGTACATGGATAAAATCTTGAGCGTCTGGCAAGACCATAAAGTCGAGTCACTTGAAGACTTGGTCGAGTATCAACGGAGGAAAAAGTGATGTTGACGAGAGCTCAATTGAACGAAATCTCGGAGACGATGCGGCAAATGTTCCCGGACGCCCATTGTGAGCTGACCCACCGCAACCCGTTCGAACTCGTCGTCGCCGTGGCGCTGTCCGCGCAGGCGACGGACGCGCTCGTCAACCAAGTGACGCCTGGACTGTTCGAGGCGTTCCCGACGGTCGAGGCGATGGCTGCGGCTGACGTAGCGGAAATCGAGTCGCTCATTAAACGAATCGGTCTGTTTCGAAACAAGGCCAAAAACGTCAAAGCGCTGTCGATGCGAATTCTTGATCTGCACGGAGGGATCGTCCCGGACGACCGGGAATCACTCGAGGCGCTGCCTGGAGTCGGGCGCAAGACGGCGAACGTCGTGTTGTCGGTCGCCTTTCATGAACCGGCATTCGCGGTCGATACCCACGTCGAGCGTGTGTCCAAACGGCTCGGCATCTGCCGTTGGAAAGACAACGTCCGTCAAGTCGAAGACACGCTCATGAAGAAGTTTCCCCGTGAAGAATGGTCGCAGCTCCACCACCAGTTCATCTTTTTCGGACGGTATCACTGTAAGGCACAACGGCCCGGCTGTGAGACGTGTCCGCTCTTGCATATGTGCCGCGAAGGCAAGAAGCGAATGAAGTCGCAACAAGCGACGAATTCATAAAAAAATCGCCTCGTAGACGTCTACGAGGCGATTTTTAATGGTTCCAGGGATGGTCGCTCCATTCGCGACGTTTTTTCGTGATCGGGACTTTTTTGAAGCCCCAGTTGCGGAAATCTTGGTCTGGACTGTCTTTACGAATGTAAATCTTGTCCTTGATGGCTTTGAAGATTCGGTTTTCATCCCCATAATGGACGAACCGTGGTTTCACTTCGATCACGCCGCGGCGCACGCGCGAGAGCGGCAGGCAGACGAGGTCAGCGATTTCAAGACCAGATTGATAGATCGTGCTTTGTTTCTCTGAGAAGATGAACCCTTTGATTTTTTGTCGGCTCTTCTCGACGTCGAGATGGACCGTCCCGGAATTGAAGATATCGAAAAATGCTTTTTGAATGAGCAGGTTCTGATAATCGTCGCGCGACTCGAGGACGACACGGGCGCTGACAGCTTCCGTCTCTTCCAAAAATGCATAAAACGATTTCATCAAATGGGCGAAAGCGACGACATAAGGGTCTTTCGGTGTCGAGTAGAAATCGTGAAGCTTCTGTTTATCGACCTCGACACTGACGATCGTGCAATTGATATCGCGCAAGAAGTCTGGGAGTTTGTTCCAAAAATCACGGAGCATATCGATTGTGATCCCATCGTCTTTTCCATATGGATGCTCGGCCTTTAAAATTTCTTTTAAATGCAGTGGGATATTTTCCGTTTTGAAGACATCTCGTTTGAACGCTTGTAAGCGTCGCTTCAATTCGCACGGCATTCCGGCCTCATCGGCGTCAATCGCATACTTGTATTCCATCAATACCCCGGTCAAGTTGAACTGGGTGTTGCCTTTTGGTGTACCTGTCTCATCGACGAACATGACATACTTCTTTTGTGTCTCCATCTTACTCCTCCAACAGGGCTTAGGGATGTGGATTCCAAGCCGCCTAGTTTATTTCCAGTCCTCGCGAAACGCTCTCGATCGCTTACTTTTTTAAAGTCTCGTCAATCAGCGTTTAGCCTGTTCACATTTCGGTTAATAAGTAGAGGACTTATTGTAGAAAAGTATTCAGTGACATCGTAACAAGGTCGTGTCAATTTGAATACACAATGCACTACACACTAGTTTAACATACGGGAGTTTGGTACGATATGGATTGCGGAAAATCCACGGAGGAGTCGAGCGACATAACTCGACAATCAGACTTCAGACGGAAGGAACGAGTGGATCAACCTGTTAAACTAGTAATTAGGGGTGACGACATTGTTTCATTATCCAAACGGGAAGAAACCGAGAGCGGCCGAGATGCCGGCAAAGTCCAGTCCGCCAACGTATGCGAATCGAGGCATGAATTTAGAGACGCTTCTGAACGATACGAACGAGTTTTATCGACTCCATGGAAAAGCGGTCATCCATAAAAAACCGACCCCGCTCCAAATTGTCAAAGTCGATTACCCGAAACGGAGCGCGGCCAAAGTGACCGAGGCGTATTTTAAGCAAGCTTCGACGACCGACTACAACGGGGTCTATCGCGGGAAATACATTGATTTTGAAGCGAAAGAGACGAACAATAAAACGTCGTTCCCGCTCGGAAACTTTCATGACCATCAAATCAATCACATGCGCGAGTGTGAGCGCCACGGAGGGATTTGTTTTGTCATCATCCGGTTTAGCCGCTATAATACGCAATATGTGTTATCAACGGAGCAATTATTACACTGGTGGGAACAGCGGGAGACGGGACGAAAGTCGATCCCACTCGCATACATTGAACAAGAGGCAATCGAAGTTCCAACACGAGCCCTTCCAGCCATCGATTATTTGACGGCGATTGAAGCGTGGCTCGATTGAATAGAAGGAGTGAAGTGTGAATGGAACGAAGTCGGATGGCGCGTCGACAAGATACGACGAAAAAGCCAAAGCAACAAACGAAAAAACCAAAACAACAAACAAAGAAACCGATGTGGAGACGCATCCTACTTATTATAGGATTGTTGTTGATCGTCGGAGTGGTCGTCGGAGGAGCTTATACAGCCTACGCGATTGCGACCGCACCGCCGCTCGATGAGGAGAAATTAGTCGATACGTATCCGATTCAGCTACTGTCGGCTGAAGGTGAACCGCTTGAAGAAAGCGGTCAGATCCGTGAGTACGTGTCAATCGATGATATTTCAGAAGTGATGCAGCAAGCGGTCATCTCGATCGAGGACCGTCGCTTCTATGAGCATAACGGGATCGACTTGCGCCGCATCGGCGGTGCCGTGCTCGCGAACGTGACCGACGGTTTCGGGTCTGAAGGTGGTTCTACAATCACGCAACAGCTCGTCAAACAGTCGTTCTTGTCGACCGACAAGAAATTAAAACGTAAATTACAAGAGCAGTGGCTCGCCGTGAAACTCGAGCGCGAGTACACGAAAGAACAGATTCTCGAGATGTACTTGAACAAGAACTACTATGGTTCAGGGGCGTGGGGTGTGCAAGCGGCCTCGAAGACGTACTTCAATAAGCCGGTGTCAGAAGTGAACTATCAAGAAGCGGCTATCTTAGCGGGACTCCCGCAACGACCGAGCGCTTATGATCCGATCGCTGGCGACCAAGAACTCACGCGTTACCGTCAAGAACAAGTGCTGTCGGCAATGAAGCGGGACGGTCATATCACAGAACAACAGTATAACGAGGCGCTCGACGTCGAGATTGCCGACGTCATCTCGCCGGGTGCGCAGACAGAAGAAGAGTCGTACACCCGTTCGATTTACGCTCGTGTCCAAGCAGAGCTCGAAGAAGACTACGGCTTAGAGCAGTCTGATATTTACGGGACGGGTTTGAAAGTATATACGTCTATCAATAAAGAACTGCACGCGAAATTCAATAAAGATATTAAGACAGATAACGTGAACATTCCAAACGGTGAGTTCCCGGAAGATCTCCGCATGGGAGCGACCGTGTTGAACACGAAGACGGGTGAGATCATCGCCGTCATCGATAGCCAACAGGCGGAACAAGGCGACAAGAACTACCGCGACTATTCGCGGGAGAAACGCCAAATCGGTTCGACGGCGAAACCGTTCTTCGATTACGGTCCAGGGATCGAGAACGCGCAATGGTCGACCGGGAAGATCTTGATGGATGCGCCGTTTGATGAAGGCGAATTCAATCCAGAGAACTATTACAGAGACTATCGCGGCGCCAACACGATGCGTTACTATTTGACGATTTCCGGCAACACGCCAGCCGTCCGCGCTTTCTATGAAGTACAGGACGAGTTCGGTCCTGAGGCGATCGAATCGTTCGTCGAGAACGTCGGCATCGAGCCGGCGCGTGCGGGTGACGAGATGGTGCCCGCGAACAGTCTCGGTGTAGCAGAAGCGAGCACGACGCAAATGGCGGCCGCCTATGCGACGCTTGGTGCGAACGGGATGTACACGAAGCCGCACTTAATTCAAAAGATTGAGTTCAACGACGGATCGACGATCAACTCACCTATTAAAGCGAAGCAAGCGATGGAAGACTATACGGCGTATATGTTGACCGACATGCTTCGTGACGTCGTCAGTGGTTCGAACGGGACTTACAAGCCAGGTGCGTTCCCGTGGGACGTCGCCGGTAAGACCGGGACGACGAACGATGATAAAGGTAATGAGAACGACAAGTGGTTCACGGGTTATACGACCGACTACTCGATTTCTGTCTGGACCGGAAAAGCAAGTGGGGCTGGCGATAATGCGCTTGCTGAGGACCACGCTCAGTACTACTTCGAGTATATGATGCAAGAAGTGACGAATGCGACGGGAAGCCCAGACCGCTTCCAGCAACCGGATTCTGTCTTGTCGCTCGGTAACGAACTGTACGTCAAAGGGACGAAGCCAAAAGACTTAGAACCTAAAAATCTTCCGGCACCGACCGGCGCGTCAATCAATTACGATATTCCGGCTGACAGCGGGACGTTGACGTGGTCATATAATCGAGAAGCAGTCGAAGCGGACGGCTATCAAGGTCTCTCGTTCACCGTGACGGAGAAACGTCCGGACGGCAGCGAACGTGTCGTCGGAACGACGGAAGACACGAGCATTCCTATTTCGGGCCTCCAGAACGGGACGACGACGTTCACGATCGTCGCGACTGCTTCGAACCAGCTCGTAGGGGAGCAACAGTCGAGTCCGGCCCAAACGCAATACACGGTCGAACGCAGTCAGGAACCGGCTGAAGAAGAACCGGTAACAGAAGAACCACCAACCGAGGAAGCGCCGCCGGAAGAAGAGCCGGCTGAAGAAACGCCACCGAATGAGACTGACAACAATAACGGTAATGGTAACAACGAAAATGGAAATGGGAACAATGAAGGCGGTGAAGGAGAGACGACAGAAGAGCCGGCGACAGAAGAGACGCCTCCGGCTGAAGAAGAATCTTCGACCGAGCTCGAATCACAGTCCAACTCAGACACGTCTGAATCAAACCAAGACCGTGAAAATGACAATCGCGAATGAATTGACTTACTTTAAACAGGGCGACATCAACGCCCTGTTTTTCTGTGTGGTTTGTTATAATGAAAAGAAAGCGAATAGGATGGTGACATATGGTTCAACTCTCTCTTAAGCGAAAGATGAAAGTGTTGTTTGTAATCGATCGACTGCAAGACGATGATCTTGGCCTACCCCTTCACGGCGTCAATGGATTGAAGATGGGACGCATTCTGTTAGAAGAATCGATCCCGTTCGGACGATTGATCGATGATTCGGCCGTGGCAGAGGCGATCGGCCATCCTTATTTGAAACGGATCGGCGTCGAGACGATGTTTCTCGGCGATGAATCTTTTTATCCAGAACTTCTTCGCGGCAAGCGCCAAGCGCTGACGACGCACGAGGATTATCATAAAGCGGTGCAACGTTACACGAAACATTTGCAAGCAGTCCATTCGAAATGCACGAAGTTACATACCATCGTCTTGTTCGGCCGTTCGACGCACCTGTTATACAATGATGCGATGGAGCGGCTTGAAGAAGAAAATGAGCATGTCGCCGAGGCGTTCAAAGCGATGGAGGTGCTACACTTGCCTGCGGTTCATCGTCTCTTGCGTGACGAACGAATCAGTCAAGTGAAGACGATCGTGGAGCGACTTGCACCTTCAAAATCATGAAATAAGTTGGTGAGCACTATGCGGAAAAAACGTTCCGTCGAAGAGATGATTAAGACATTAAAGACCGACCCGAGTTTTTCCGCCAATGTCACACACTGGCATACGGTCGAGGCACAACCTGCAAGATACGCGGCCATCCCGTCGAGCGTCCCAGACGATCTTGTCCGGGTGTTAAACAGTCGCGGCATCGAGCAATTGTACACGCATCAGGCCGAAGCGGTCGAACAGACGTCACGTGGGAACTCGACTGTCATCGTGACGCCGACAGCTTCTGGTAAAACGCTCTGCTATAACTTGCCCGTGCTGTCTAGAATGATTGAGAAACCGACGGCACGAGCCCTCTATCTGTATCCGACGAAAGCGCTCGCGCAAGACCAGAACAGCGATTTGATGGAGATGGTCGAGGCGCTCGAAGGCGACCTCCGATGCTTCACGTATGATGGGGACACGTCGCCGGCAGCGCGGACGAAAGTACGGGACGCCGGCAACATCGTTATCACGAACCCGGATATGCTTCACTCAGGGATCTTGCCGCATCACACGAAATGGATCCGGTTGTTTGAAAACCTCGAATATATCGTTGTCGATGAACTGCATACGTATCGCGGCGTATTCGGGAGCCATGTCGCCAACGTCTTTCGGCGGCTCAAACGAATCTGTGCTTACTATGGAAGTTATCCGAAATGGATCATGACGTCCGCGACAATCGCGAACCCGGTCGAGCTGGCCGAGCTGTTGACCGAGGAAGAAGTGACGCTCGTCAACAATAATGGAGCTCCGCAAGGGAGAAAACACCTCATTTTCTATAACCCTCCGGTCGTCAATGAAGCGCTCGGGATTCGTCGGAGCGCCACGCTCGAAACGAAGCGGATCGCATCAAAACTTGTCGAAGCCGATATTCAAACGATCGTCTTCGCTCGGTCACGGGTCCGTGTCGAGGTGCTATTGACGTATTTGCAAGAATTGACGAGACGTGAACTCGGACCGAAGTCGATCGTCGGTTATCGGGGCGGTTATCTTCCGTCAGAGCGGCGTGAGATTGAACGCAGGCTCCGGAACGGTGAAATCAAAGCCGTCGTTTCGACGAACGCGCTCGAACTCGGTGTTGACATCGGTCAACTCGAGGCGTGCGTATTGAACGGATATCCCGGCACCGTCGCCTCGCTCTGGCAGCAAGCAGGAAGAGCCGGCCGTCGCCAGTCGGAATCACTCGTCATCTTCGTCGCCTCGTCGTCATCACTCGACCAACTCGTCGTCGAGCAACCAGACCTGATTTTAGAGCGTTCGCCTGAGGCGGCCCGTCTTGACCCGAACAACTTGATCATTTTAGTCGATCATATGAAGTGCGCCGCCTTCGAGCTCCCGTTCCAAAAAGGGGAGCGCTTCGGTACGGTCGAGACCGAGGATATCCTTGATTTCTTGACGGACGCGCAAATCTTGCATGAGCGTGCCAATAAATACTATTGGATGACGGACGCCTTCCCGGCCCACGACATCTCGCTGCGGACGAGCGATCAAGAGAACGTCGTCATCGTCGACCAGACGGCGAAACATCAAGTCATCGGCGAGATGGACACGTTCAGTGCGATGACGCTGCTTCACGACGAGGCGATCTATTTGCATGGGGCCGAGCAATATCAAGTCGAGAAACTCGATTTTGAAGAGAAGAAAGCGTACGTGCGGCGCGTCGATGTCGATTACTACACAGATGCGAACTTGGCCGTGGAGTTAAAAGTGCTAGAAGAAAACAAGACGAGCGGTGCCAAGACGTTCGGTGAAGTGTCGGTCATCGCGATGGCGACGCTGTTCAAGAAAATCAAGTTCGGGACGCACGAGAATATCGGATCTGGTCCGATTCACTTGCCGGAACGGGAGCTGCATACGACGTCGACGTGGTTCACGCTCGATGACCGGTTCGCTTACTCGGAAGCCGATATGGAAGAACAGCTCGAGGCCGTCAGCGACTTGTTACGCCGGCTCGCCCCGCTCTACTTGATGTGCGACACGCTCGACTTGTTCACGACGATTCAAATGAAAGCGACCCATACGAATAAACCGACCGTCTACTTGTACGACCGCTATCCGGGCGGTATCGGCTTGAGCGAAGCGCTCTTCCGAGACGCCGCTGAAATTTTAGACGCAGCAATCCGCACGGTCGAGGATTGTCCGTGTGTGAGCGGATGCCCACGTTGCGTCGGGATGATCGGCTACGGTGACTTTAAAGACCAAGTTGTTAATCAGTTGACCGCATTGAAAGGAACGATATGAAAGCGAAGCTATCACGACTCATCAAAACAAATGAACCGAAACAAGCGACGGTCACACCAGATGACGCGGAGCAAGCCAAGTGGATTGCGCGAGGTGGCGAGATCTTGACGTTTGAAAGCGAGTGGTGCGTGCGCTTGAAAGAGATTTATCCGCTTGAAGCGACGTATCACGACTTTACGTTCGACGCGGCGAAACGTGCCCTCGGGACGGCAGACCATCCGTTCTTCACGGTCGACGTGCCGTATGACCAAGTGTTGTTCATGGATACGGAGACGACCGGGCTCCGTGGTGCCGGGACGTCCATCTTTTTGATCGGGTTCGCCCGCTTCAAGCCAGACCATCTCGAGATGATTCAGTACGTATTGCCGCACCCGGCATTTGAGACCGCGTTCTACTATCACTTTCTCAATGACATCGGCGACGAGGTCCGGTTCGTGACGTACAATGGAAAATCGTTCGATTGGCCGCAAATCAAGACGCGTCATACGTTCGTCCGGACGAAAGTGAAGGCGTTGCCCGCCGTCGGTCATGTCGATCTGTTGCATGCGTCAAGGCGTCTGTTGAAGCCGACACTCGAGTCGGTCTCGTTAAAAGCGGTCGAGGCCCATTTTGGACATGCCCGAACGGACGATCTGCCAGGTTTTCTCGCCCCGATGCATTACTTTCAATACGTCAAAGAGCGGGACCCTGATATTTTACAACCGGTCATCGAGCACCATCACGCCGATTGCTTGAGCCTCGTGTCGCTTTATAAGCGGCTCTGTCACCTCGTCGAAGCAGACGAGCCGACGTTTGGAGAAGAGCGGGCCCATTGGTTGAACGATCTAGGGAGTACGGATGAGGCACTCAAACAGTATGAACGGATCGAGCAACCGACAAAACGAGCGAAAATGCGTCAAGCGCTGCTGTTAAAGCGGACCGGCCGCATCGTCGAAGCGCTTCCTCTTTTCAAAGAAGTCGGGACGACCGAGGCGTTGGTCGAGCTAGCCAAGTATGCAGAACATCAGCAAAAAGATGTCGTGTCAGCCATTCGATATACCGAGCAGGCGATTGCGATCGTGGAACAGCAAAAGACGGTCTTGAAACAGACCGTCCAAAAACAGCAACACGCGCTCAACCATCGTCTAGCTCGGTTAGAAAGGAAGAGGTTATGAAAGTTGTTGCGATTACCGGGTATCGGCCCCATGAGCTTGGGATCTTCAAAGCCGACCATCCCGGCATCGAGATCATCCAAGAAGCGTACCGCCGAAAGATCACAGAAGCAATCGAACTCGGGGCCGAATGGTTCATCTTCAGTGGAACGAACGGTTGTGAATTGTGGGCAGGACAAGTATTGTTAGAGTTAAGAGAAACACATCCGATTAAAATCGCGGTGTTTCCGCCATTTTTAGAGATGGAAGAACGGTATAAGCCGTATGAACAAGAGTTGTTCAGCCAGTTGCGGCTCGAAGCCGATTTTTTTGAACCGCTCACGCAACGTCCTTATGAAGACCCGAGTCAGTTGCGCGCAAAAACGGCGTTCTTTTTAGACAAGGCAGCAGGATTAATTACGTTGTATGACGAAGAGACGGGAGGAAGCCCCCGTTTCCTCGTTGAAGGGGCTAAACGAAAACACCAGATGGAACTATTCATGATCACACAAGACGACCTGCGTGTGATCGAGGAAGAAAAACAGTGGGAACAACAGTGGGAGTGAAGACTATGCAAACCGAATTAACAGCCGAAGCAATCTATAAACAAGAATTCAAGACGGCCCTCCGCGGCTACTCGCAAGAAGAAGTCGATCAATTTTTAGACGTCGTCATCCGGGACTATGAGAAGATGGCGAAAGAGATCGAACGTTTGCGACAAGAGAACGAATCGTTGCGCCGTGGTTCAAGCGAACCGACCGAGCCGGTGAAACCGGCCCAACCTGTCGCCTCGAACTACGATATGTTGCGTCGGATTTCAAACTTAGAAAAGGCCGTCTTCGGAAAACAAGTCGGACCTAGCGAATAACGAGAGGAGGTGGAATAGATGTTACAAGTGTTGACGGCCGTCAAGAAAGAGCCGGTGAAACGACAGACGAAAGGATTGTTCCGAACGAAAGAAGAGGTCATCTTGCCGCCGAAATCGTATACGGATGAGATCGTAGAAATCATTCGGCACACGTGTCGCTTCGATTGGATGATGATTGAACGGGTCGAAATCGGTGACAACGTGCTCGACTACGTGCTCGTCGGACCGAAAGGCGTCTTTTTAGTCCAAATCAATCGGACGACGACGGCCGTCCATGTGACGAACCGAGAGTGTCGGTTAGAAACTTCACTCGGGTGGAAAAACATCTATCCGCATCCAGTCGAAGGGCTCGAGCAGATGACGAAACAAGTTCGGAGCCTATTAAAAAAAGAATGCGGCAAGGCCGTACCGGTCACGTCATTTTTAATTTTTCCAGAAGCATCACGTCTTAAAGTCGAACGTGTTAAAGCGAACTGTGAAGACTCGTTCGAAGCAATCGACAAAGTCATCGCCAAGACGAAACTCGAGCTCCTATCCGAGGCGACAATCAAACAAATCGCTTATTATTGTTCAGAGCGCCAGTTACATAAGTAAAAAAGGTGCCGCGGCACCTTTTTTACTTTCAGGCTGTTGACGAACCAAATCGCCCATCGCGATTTGGTTCGTCTCTTTTTGTGTTCATCGAGCTCGAGGCGCTCTGCCCGGCATAAAATTGAAGAAATGCTATGTAGACGGTCTTTTTCGGCCAA
>NZ_SJVA01000029.1:0-1095 GCF_004337195.1 Exiguobacterium sp. SH0S7 | reverse complement strand
GGGTTCCGTCGATTTCCTGCGCTCGACTTGCATGTATTAGGCACGCCGCCAGCGTTCGTCCTGAGCCAGGATCAAACTCTCCAAAGAATTTGATATAGCTCTTGAAAATGACGAAGCTTGCGCTTCATTCAAAACTTGTAAAACTTTTTTTGCCTCATCGTTCAGTTTTCAAAGTTCGTCAGTTAAAGAATTGGTGGAGCCTAGCGGGATCGAACCGCTGACCTCCTGCGTGCAAGGCAGGCGCTCTCCCAGCTGAGCTAAGGCCCCAAAAGTTATGATGGTCGGGAAGACAGGATTCGAACCTGCGACCCCTTGGTCCCAAACCAAGTGCTCTACCAAGCTGAGCTACTTCCCGTTATACATGGTGCACCCTGAGAGATTCGAACTCCCGGCCTTTAGATTCGTAGTCTAACGCTCTATCCAGCTGAGCTAAGGGTGCGAGACGAATGATTCCCAATGGGATATATAGATGGTACCGAGGGCCGGACTTGAACCGGCACGAGGAAACCCTCGCAGGATTTTAAGTCCTGTGCGTCTACCAATTCCGCCACCCCGGCAAGGTATAATTAGTGCGGTAGACTTTTTAAAAAATGGTGCCGGCGAAAGGATTTGAACCCTCGACCCTCTGATTACAAGTCAGATGCTCTACCAACTGAGCTACACCGGCAGGTGTAAATGGTGGAGGATGACGGGATCGAACCGCCGACCCCCTGCTTGTAAGGCAGGTGCTCTCCCAGCTGAGCTAATCCTCCGATATGTATGCCTGGCAACGTCCTATCCTCACAGGGGGAGACCCCCAACTACTTTCGGCGCTGAAGCGCTTAACTTCCGTGTTCGGCATGGGAACGGGTGTGGCCGCTTCGCTATCGCCACCAGACATATATGAGATTAACATTATTTTTACATAATGTCAAACTTTTTTTGAAAGATTACTCTCTCAAAACTGAAGACTCATCAAGTTCAAACCGTTTCTAGATCAAAGCCTCGACCGATTAGTATCATTCAGCTCCACACGTCGCCGTGCTTCCACCCATGACCTATCTACCTCATCGTCTCTGAGGGGTCTTTCTTGATTGCTCAAAGGGAAATCTCATC
>NZ_SJVA01000028.1:0-1166 GCF_004337195.1 Exiguobacterium sp. SH0S7 | reverse complement strand
TGGATAGGCTACACTCAATTGGACATAAAAGTAGAGGTCGATTAGACTGAAACAAATTATCCATACGAGGAGAACATCAGATATGCCAAAAAGAGCGCACCGCACCTATACAGATGAATTCAAAGCACAAGTCGTCCAGCTTTATCTCAACGGGAAGCCAAGGATTGATATCATCCGAGAGTATGACCTGACACCGTCTGCCCTGGGACGCTGGATCAACCAGAGCCGTGCGACCGGTTCGTTCAAAGCAGAGGACAACCTGAGCGACGAGGCCCGCGAACTCCGTGACCTGCGCAAGCAAGTGAAGCAGCTCGAGATGGAGAACGACATTTTAAAGCAAGCCACGCTGATCATAGGACGAAAGTAACTGTCATCAAGAACAATATGCACAAATACTCGGTATCAGCAATGTGTAAAGTCCTTCAACTATCAAGAAGCACCTTCTACCACGAATCGAAGAAGCGACCGGCGGTCGACGATGTGACCAGTGATGTCATCGAAATCTTCCGCCGAAGTCGTGATAACTATGGAACGCGCAAGATCAAGGTCGAACTACAGCGACTAGGGAAGCGTGTTTCACGGCGTCGCATCGGGCGGATCATGAGCGAGCAGGGACTCGTATCCTCCTACACCGTCGCACAATATAAACCGAAACGAAGCAATCCGAACGAGTCCACGGCTAAAAACGAATTGAACCGTGAGTTCCGTCAGGAAAAAGAGTTGTCGGTCATCGTGAGTGATTTGACGTACGTCAGAGTCCAAAACAAATGGAGTTACGTATGTATATTTGTCGATCTCTTCAACCGGGAAATCATCGGATACAGTGTCGGAGAACACAAGGACGCGTCCCTGGTGGCACGGGCGATTGCGACGATTCCAAGCGACCTTCGGCGGGTGGGGATGTTCCACACCGACCGTGGGAGCGAGTTCAACAATAGACTCGTCAGCGACACGTTGCGCAGCTTCGGTATCCGTCGCTCACTCAGCGACAAAGGATGTCCTTACGATAACGCAGTGTCAGAGGCCATGTACAAAGTGATCAAAACAGAGTTCGTCAGAAAGCGAAACTTCCCGAACCTAACGGTCCTCGACCGTGAATTACGTGATTACATACATTGGTTCAATAACATCAGAGTCCATGGAACATTGGGCTACCTAACGCCGAG
>NZ_SJVA01000027.1:0-1305 GCF_004337195.1 Exiguobacterium sp. SH0S7 | reverse complement strand
CAATTCCCTTGTCTGGTGGCGATAGCGAAGCGGCCACACCCGTTCCCATGCCGAACACGGAAGTTAAGCGCTTCAGCGCCGAAAGTAGTTGGGGGTCTCCCCCTGTGAGGATAGGACGTTGCCAGGCTTTTTATTTTTTTACAAAACTTATTGACTTTATCCTAATTGACATTTAAAATAGGTGGAGTCGATACAAATAGTTTTACAAACGGTCCCGTGGTGTAGCGGTTAACATGTCTGCCTGTCACGCAGAAGATCGCGGGTTCGAATCCCGTCGGGACCGCCATTTTTAATTTAAACTTAATAAGTTGGCTTTGTAGCTCAGTTGGTAGAGCAAAGGACTGAAAATCCTTGTGTCGGCGGTTCGATTCCGTCCAAAGCCACCATTTACACCTGCCGGTGTAGCTCAGTTGGTAGAGCATCTGACTTGTAATCAGAGGGTCGAGGGTTCAAATCCTTTCGCCGGCACCATTTTTTCATGGCGATTGTGGCGAAGTGGTTAACGCACCGGATTGTGATTCCGGCATTCGAGGGTTCAATTCCCTTCAGTCGCCCCATTTTAAATTAATGAGCCATTAGCTCAGTTGGTAGAGCATCTGACTTTTAATCAGAGGGTCGCAGGTTCGAGCCCTGCATGGCTCACCATTTCTCATTAATTAATAGTTATATTTGAATATTATATGCGGGTGTGGCGGAATTGGTAGACGCGCTAGACTTAGGATCTAGTGTCCTTGACGTGGGGGTTCGAGTCCCTTCACCCGCATCTCTAATCAAAACTCATATTGCGGAAGTAGTTCAGTGGTAGAATACGACCTTGCCAAGGTCGGGGTCGCGGGTTCGAATCCCGTCTTCCGCTCCATTAATACGCGGTCGTGGCGGAATCGGTAGACGCGCTAGGTTGAGGGCCTAGTGGTGGTTAACACCGTGGAGGTTCAAGTCCTCTCGACCGCATTTTATGCACCCTTAGCTCAGCTGGATAGAGCGTTAGACTACGAATCTAAAGGCCGGGAGTTCGAATCTCTCAGGGTGCACCATTTATAACGGGAAGTAGCTCAGCTTGGTAGAGCACTTGGTTTGGGACCAAGGGGTCGCAGGTTCGAATCCTGTCTTCCCGACCATTTATTTTTTGGTCTTTGAAAACTGAACGATGAGGCAAAAAAAGTTTTACAAGTTTTGATTGAAGCGCAAGCTTCGTCATTTTCAAGAGCTATATCAAATTCTTTGGAGAGTTTGATCCTGGCTCAGGACGAACGCTGGCGGCGTGCCTAATACATGCAAGTCGAGCGCAGGAAATCGGCGGAACCC
>NZ_SJVA01000026.1:0-1440 GCF_004337195.1 Exiguobacterium sp. SH0S7 | reverse complement strand
TGAACTGAACCAAAAAAGTTAGACACTAAATAATTTGTCAGGCGACTTCGAGAACCTGGGTCCGGTATTCCACCGGGCTCAGGTTTTTTAGTCGTTTCTTGATGCGACGATGATTGTAGTACTCGATGTAGCGCTCGAGCTCCTGTTTGAAATGAGCCATGTCCTCGAACTTCCTGAGATAGAGTAGCTCGGACTTGAGCACGGCGAAGAAGCTCTCGATGGCCGCGTTGTCGAGACAGTTGCCCTTTCGGGACATGCTTTGGGTGATGCCGTGTTCGCGAAGCTTCGCCGTGAACGCTCGAAATTGGTATTGCCAGCCTTGGTCAGAATGGAGGATCGGCCTTATATCGCTATCGAGTCTCGCGATGGCTTGGTCCAACATCTCGCCGATGAATGGATACTTAGGCTTATCTGACATCGTATAGGCGATGATTTCACGGTTTGCCAGGTCCATCATCGGTGAGAGATAGAGTTTCTCCCCGAAAAGGTGGAACTCGGTGACATCGGTCACCCACTTCTGGTTTAGGCCTGTGGCCTGGAAATCCCGTTCGAGGAGGTTCGCTGCGATCGTTCCGACCTCTCCCTTGTAGGAACGATATTTCTTCATGCGGACGAGGCACTTGAGACCGAGCTCGTCCATAAGACGCAACACTGTTTTCGGGTCGTGCCTGAAACCTTGGCGCTCGAGTAGCGCATGGATTCGCCGATAGCCACAACGTCCTTCGTGTTCGTGGAAGAGGGTCCGGATCGCTTCCTTCACGTCCGCATACTTGTCATCGGCCGTCAGGCGCGTCCGCCAATAATAGTAGACGCTTCGAGCCATATCGAGCACCTGAAGGAGCCCCGGTACAGGATAGGTGGCCCGTAGCTCGTCGATCACTTGGGCCTTGATCCCGTTCGTCGCGCTTCCTCTTCTTGAACCAAGGCTTTCAATTTTTTTAACGCTGCGTTCTCCATCTCGAGGAACTCGACCCGTTCCTTGAGCCTCTCGACCTCCGTCATCTCTTTGGGCTCCTGCTTCTTCCGTCTCGGCATCGGGGCACGTCCTTTCGGCTTGGCGGCCAGGCCCTCGGGCCCCTCCCGTTCGTATGTGGATCGCCAGTTGGAGATCATCCCGGGAGAGGACAGCCTGTACTTCAGGGCCGCGTCGATCAAGGACAGCCCGTTGTCCGCCATATCGTTTAGTACCCTTAGTTTAAACGCCGGCGAGTGGGCTGTATAGGACGGATCGAAGATCGTCTCGCCCCAGCGCTCATAGAGGAGTGCCCATTGACTGACTTTCTTACGGTCCACCCCGAACTCTTTTCCTAACGTTGTGCATCCGTCTTTGCCCGTCAAGTAGCGTTCGGCCACATGAATTTTGAAAGCCTTCGTAAATTTGACCATAAAAACACCCCATAAAAGTTGGATTTTTATGTCCAACTTTTATGGGGCAGTTCA
>NZ_SJVA01000024.1:0-2999 GCF_004337195.1 Exiguobacterium sp. SH0S7 | reverse complement strand
TTGAAAACTGAAGATTCATCAAGACATCAAACCAAGAACAATATGCATGGTCCGTTCGGACCGTGTGTCTTAGAGACGCTAGATCAAGGTAGAAAGGGCGTACGGTGGATGCCTTGGCACTAGGAGCCGATGAAGGACGCGACGAACAGCGAAATGCTCTGGGGAGTGGTAAGTGCACTTTGATCCAGAGGTATCCGAATGGGGGAACCCACCGCCGGGAGACTGGCGGGACACCCGTGTGAATACATAGCACGGTGTGAGGCAAACCCGGGGAACTGAAACATCTAAGTACCCGGAGGAAGAGAAAGAAAATTCGATTCCCTGAGTAGCGGCGAGCGAAACGGGAACAGCCCAAACCAGGAAGCATGCTTCCTGGGGTTGTAGGACACTCTATACGGAGTTACAAAGGGATAGGATAGGTGAACGACCTGGAAAGGTCGGCCAGAGAAGGTGACGGCCCTGTAGCCGAAATCGTATCCCCTCCAGAGTGGATCCTGAGTACGGCGGGACACGTGAAACCCCGTCGGAATCCGGGAGGACCATCTCCCAAGGCTAAATACTTCCTAGTGACCGATAGTGAACCAGTACCGTGAGGGAAAGGTGAAAAGCACCCCGGAAGGGGAGTGAAATAGATCCTGAAACCGTATGCCTACAAGTAGTCAGAGCCCGTTAACGGGTGATGGCGTGCCTTTTGTAGAATGAACCGGCGAGTTACGATGGCGGGCAAGGTTAAGCTGATGAGGCGGAGCCGCAGCGAAAGCGAGTCTGAATAGGGCGCATCAGTCCGTCGTCGTAGACCCGAAACCAGGTGATCTACCCATGTCCAGGATGAAGGTCAGGTAACACTGACTGGAGGTCCGAACCCACGCACGTTGAAAAGTGCGGGGATGAGGTGTGGGTAGCGGTGAAATGCCAATCGAACCTGGAGATAGCTGGTTCTCCCCGAAATAGCTTTAGGGCTAGCCTCGAGGTGAAGAGTTCCGGAGGTAGAGCACTGATTGGACTAGGGGCCCCCACAGGGTTACCGAATTCAGTCAAACTCCGAATGCCGGCAACTTGTACTCGGGAGTCAGACTGCGAGTGATAAGATCCGTAGTCGAAAGGGAAACAGCCCAGACCATCAGCTAAGGTCCCAAAGTGTATGTTAAGTGGAAAAGGATGTGGCGTTGCACAGACAACTAGGATGTTGGCTTAGAAGCAGCCACCATTCAAAGAGTGCGTAATAGCTCACTAGTCGAGTGACGCCGCGCCGAAAATTTAACGGGGCTAAACATACCACCGAAGCTATGGATTCCGTAAGGAATGGTAGGGGAGCGTTCCAAGCAGCAGTGAAGCGGTATCGTGAGGAGCCGTGGAGCGCTTGGAAGTGAGAATGCCGGTGTGAGTAGCGAAAAGAGGGGTGAGAATCCCCTCCGTCGAAAGCCCAAGGTTTCCTGAGGAAGGCTCGTCCGCTCAGGGTTAGTCTGGACCTAAGCCGAGGCCGAAAGGCGTAGGCGATGGACAACAGGTTGATATTCCTGTACCGCCGTACCACCGTTTGAACGATGGGGGGACGCAGAAGGATAAGGTAACCGTGCGACTGGAAGTGCACGGACAAGCAGCGAGGCCGTCGGGTTGGCAAATCCGCCCGGCACACAAGGTTGAGCTGTGATGTGGAGCCCGTAGGGCGAAGTACCGGATTTCACGCTGCCAAGAAAAGCCTCTAGTAAGGAGGTCGGCGCCAGTACCGTAAACCGACACAGGTAGGCGAGATGAGAATTCTAAGACGCGCGGGATAACTCTCGTTAAGGAACTCGGCAAAATGGTCCCGTAACTTCGGGAGAAGGGACGCTTATGGCAACATAAGCCGCAGTGAATAGGCCCAAACGACTGTTTAGCAAAAACACAGGTCTCTGCTAAATCGCAAGATGAAGTATAGGGGCTGACGCCTGCCCGGTGCTGGAAGGTTAAGGGGATGTGTCATCGCAAGAGAAGCACTGAACCGAAGCCCCAGTAAACGGCGGCCGTAACTATAACGGTCCTAAGGTAGCGAAATTCCTTGTCGGGTAAGTTCCGACCCGCACGAAAGGCGTAACGATTTGGGCACTGTCTCAACGAGAGACCCGGTGAAATCATAGTACCTGTGAAGATGCAGGTTACCCGCGACAGGACGGAAAGACCCCATGGAGCTTTACTACAGCCTGATATTGAGGCTTTGTACGCGATGTACAGGATAGGTGGGAGTTTGTGAAGCCGGAGCGCCAGCTTCGGTGGAGACATCCTTGGGATACCACCCTTTGCGTATAGAGTCTCTAACTCGCAGCCGTGATCCGGCTGGAGGACCGTGTCAGGCGGGTAGTTTGACTGGGGCGGTCGCCTCCTAAACAGTAACGGAGGCGCCCAAAGGTTCCCTCAGAATGGTTGGAAATCATTCGCAGAGTGCAAAGGCAGAAGGGAGCTTGACTGCGAGACCTACAAGTCGAGCAGGGACGAAAGTCGGGCTTAGTGATCCGGTGGTTCCGCATGGAAGGGCCATCGCTCAACGGATAAAAGCTACCCTGGGGATAACAGGCTGATCTCCCCCAAGAGTCCACATCGACGGGGAGGTTTGGCACCTCGATGTCGGCTCATCGCATCCTGGGGCTGGAGTAGGTCCCAAGGGTTGGGCTGTTCGCCCATTAAAGCGGTACGCGAGCTGGGTTCAGAACGTCGTGAGACAGTTCGGTCCCTATCCGTCGTGGGCGCAGGAAATTTGAGGAGAGCTGTCCTTAGTACGAGAGGACCGGGATGGACGCACCGCTGGTGTACCAGTTGTTCCGCCAGGAGCATCGCTGGGTAGCTACGTGCGGACGGGATAAGTGCTGAAAGCATCTAAGCATGAAGCCCCCTCCGAGATGAGATTTCCCTTTGAGCAATCAAGAAAGACCCCTCAGAGACGATGAGGTAGATAGGTCATGGGTGGAAGCACGGCGACGTGTGGAGCTGAATGATACTAATCGGTCGAGGCTTTGATCTAGAAA
>NZ_SJVA01000023.1:0-4100 GCF_004337195.1 Exiguobacterium sp. SH0S7 | reverse complement strand
TAGTCTCCAGTGACTTCACGCCACATTTCCAACCAATCATCACGTTTGATGTAATCTCGAGAAGAAAAGTACGACTTCTTGACCGCCAACACGACGTGGAAATGGGGATTGTATGTATCGTAAGTCGGGTTCTCATCTCCGACTTTCAGCCCCAGTCGTTCATAGTACGCTTGCTTCTTCTCGAACAACGGTGTCGTGATTAACGGGTTGCTGTCGTAGGTCATCTCCAACTTCCGAGCGTAGCCCTGAATCACCCTTTTAAGTTTTCTCCGCATGAACATTTTGTGGAACGCTTTGTTCATCATCGCAATTTCTGACTTCACCTCGTCCGCGCGAACGTTCGGGGTAGTCAAAGTCAGGAAGAGATACTTCACATCGTGTTCCGTATGCATCGCTTCCATCACCACGGAAAGCGCCATCGCATCTTTCCTCGCCTTTCTCCAAGCGCAGATCGGACAGAAGCGATTCTTGCAGTGATTGCCACCGACCATCTTCTTCTTCTCCTTGTCTGCTGTGGAAACATACAGGTTGAACGTGCCACACTCCCTGTACAGTTCCTGCATTTTTTCGGAAAGATGATTCTTCGTCAGTTCGTACATTCGTAGGTTGTCGAGTTTTTTTGGTTTGATTTGTGCAATAGGGTCTTGTATTTTGGGTGTCATTTTGTCTATAATCCATGTTGAAGCACCGTTTTGTGGACTACACAAAAAGGGTACTTAACAGCATAAGCTAAAGGACTTGCCTCCGTTTCTCGATTTAGTTTTTCAGTGTGGTAACTAAAATGCTAAACGAGTATACACGGAAACGCAAGTTTTTTTCTTTCTAAACCATTGGGGCACAAGGGATTTACTCACTTGTCCGCCCCTTTTTTTGCGCATAAATAGTTACCCTTATTATCAAGATAAGAAAGAGCACAAAATCAAAGCCTTACTTTAAAGCTTCAAATTGAATAAAATTGTCAGTAAAGGTGGTGATAAAATTATGATACCAAGCGTTGAATTAACACTATTGAACGGTGAAGTTATACTTCTAGAGTCTACTACTTGGGATATGTTCATTGACGAATTAAATGACGACAAGACTTACATAGAGCAGTCCCTAATACATCTTTTCAATGATGATAAGGGTGACCAAACTTTCTTAGTGATGAAAAATCAAATTGTTATGGCAAAACTCTTAGAGAAAAAGAACTAAAAAACTAATCGACTCCCCAACCCCTCGATCCCGAGGGGCTCCCTCGCCGGTTGGCAGGTTTCGCCGTGGGGACACGGCAAAACCAAACGAGAGGGTCTTGGGGCTTTCCAGATGGTCAACTCTTATACTCACAACGAAAGACCCTCTAGGACGCTTCAAAAGCGTCTTAGAGGGTCTAATTCGTTATTCCGTTACGTTGACCACCGCAATGGCCTGGAATCGCTCATACGGGCTTTTAACGCTCCATATCGAGTAAATCCTTCCGCAACTCTTTCCGTTGCTCCTCGAGATCGCCTTTCGCCTTGTCGAAGCCTTTCTTCTCGAACTCGTTTTGGAAATCCACGTCCTGATTTCTTCCCAGCCGATCCTTCGCTTGGAATTTGGCATAGCCAATGACCTGATCCATTTGTTTTGGCGACAATCGAAGTTCGGGTTTGACCAACTGTGTCATGAAGGCTTTGATTTTCTCGACGATCTGCTTGAAGAACTCGACCTCTCGTTGAAGCTTGCGGTTCTCGACCCGCAACCCTCGGAGTTCGTTCAACTCCTTGTCCTTCGACTGATTCGACTCTTTCAAGGACTTGTTCTCTTTTTCCGATGCCCGCAGCGCCCGCTGCATCTTCTCCGCAGACTCTGCTCGCTTCTTCAATTCCTCGAACGTCTCGCTCGCCATCGTCACCTTTTTCAGCAGGTTCGGCTTCAAATCCAAGTCGATCCGCTCGTCGAAGTTCAACTCTTTGAGCGAATCGATTCGCTCTTGGAGTTGTTTTCCGTAGTGATCGAGGTCTCTCTTGGTCGATTCCAGTTGGGTTTTCACATCATCGGTATCGAGAATCAGGTGTTCACGATGTAGATTTATGTCGTATTCGAACTTGGAGACTTCCTCTTGGATCATCGCGATCTTCCGATCCGTTTCTTTTCGAACCGTCACGATTTGCTCGTCCGACTGCTTTTTCACCTTGCTGACTTCCTCGGTCGCTTTCATTTTTTCAGTACGGACGCCCGCTCGGGTGATAGAATACTCCAAGTCGAGGTCATCGACTTGTTGCTTGAGTGCCAGGACTTCTTGCTTCATGTCCTCTCTCACCTTGTATTCGTGGATATTCAGCTTCTCCATCGTTTTCTCTCCGCTCGCCCGTACCACGTCGAAGCCACGCTGTTGGAGATACCTCGGCAGTTGGTCATGGATTTCCCTCAACGCCCTCGGCCCCATCACCGTCCTTGCCTGCAACTTCCCGTTTTCCTTGTTCACGGGCATGAAGTGAAGGTGCATATGGGGTGTGGTCTCGTCCAGATGAACTTTGGCACTCATTACGTTCTCCTTGCCGTACCGATCACAGAAGTATTCATAGCAACTCTTGAAGTATTTCTCATGCTCCTTATCCGTCATCTTGTCGGCTTCTTCTTTCGGGATCGTGATGATGTTGGAATACAGGACGACCGAATTTTTCTGAACACGGCTGCCTTCTTTTTTCAGTTCGTCCCGTCTTTCTTTTGTCCGTTCATAGAGACCGACATTGCTTTTGACGAAATCATAGTTGAGGTGGGTTCGGGTTGGATCGATCCGTTCATTCTTGATTTTGCCCTCTCGTTCTTGTTCTCGTTCTTTGCCTTTCACGTCACTCATTTGGTTTTTTTGAGCGTTCCAAGCGAATTCGAATGCCATGGTTTTTCCTCCTTATGTACGACGAGAACCGAGGTGGAACGAGGGGCGGAATTCGTCGGGCTGTTTTTAAGAGTATAGCCCGCTATACTCTTGCAAGCAAGAGGCGGTCTCTACGAGGTGAAAACCAAGGGCTGTTTTTCGTGCCACCGCACGAAAAAAGGCAATGCTTAAGCATTGCCTAAAGACGAAAACCAACTCGAAATAATTATCTTTTCTTCACATTTCTACGCTTATTATTTGAATTACTTTTCCCGCCACCTTGGAATTGTTTCCCCTGCGTACCAGATTGCTTATTCATAATTAATTGCTTCATAATCTCGCTGGTATCTTCTCCTCTTTCTGAAGCACTAAGTGCATTTATTAAATTCATCATGCCATTTTCTCCACTCATGATATCAGTCAAAAATCGATCTGTATGTTTCAATATTCTTTCGTCCTCAGCAGAACTCATTTTGATTTTTGCTTCAGCTTGAGCAGCAGTAACTTTCATTCTAGTTTCAGCCTCAAGTTTTTCTAAAGAATGCTTGTGCTCTATTTCCTTAAGCTTTAATTCTTGTTCATATTGAATTTTCAAACTTTCAATTTTTTCTTCGTACACTTCTTCTTGCTTACTTTTCTCTAAATCTTTATCGATCATTTTTTGTTTTAATACACTATTCGCATTGAATTTCGCAATGAAATAACCAAAAAGCCCGGTAATTACACTAGATAAAAGTGGAAGGTAATCAGCCACAACAGTCCTCCTAATCCAAATCAAATTCATCATTTTTCCGGTTGTTATATCTCTGTTTTTCATGCTCTGTCAGTTCAATGTATTCTTGTACAAAATCCGACTGATTGGCTCGCCACCTCGCCATGATTTTGTAGAAATACTCGTTGCCGTCTCGGACCATGTAATGGTCCAACTCGCCATCTTTGAACTTCGTCATGTATTCCTTGAAGAGACCACTGAAAGCAATAACTTGCTTTCCCTTCAAGGAATTATAAAACGTATCGAAGACCTCTGGGCTTACGCCCATCTCACTGCTCTTGGCCGTGTATTTCGAAATTTCAGCTACCGCATTGCCAGTCTGTTTCTCTTTGATTCGTTCGATATGGACTTGGGTGATCGTGTAGTCTCCAGTGACTTCACGCCACATTTCCAACCAATCATCACGTTTGATGTAATCTCGAGAAGAAAAGTACGACTTCTTGACCGCCAACACGACGTGGAAATGGGGATTGTATGTATCGTAAGTCG
>NZ_SJVA01000022.1:0-16527 GCF_004337195.1 Exiguobacterium sp. SH0S7 | reverse complement strand
GGGTTCCGTCGATTTCCTGCGCTCGACTTGCATGTATTAGGCACGCCGCCAGCGTTCGTCCTGAGCCAGGATCAAACTCTCCAAAGAATTTGATATAGCTCTTGAAAATGACGAAGCTTGCGCTTCATTCAAAACTTGTAAAACTTTTTTTTGCCTCATCGTTCAGTTTTCAAAGTTCGTCTGTCGCGCTTAGCGACTAAATGATAATAACATTTCTTTTCAAATCATGTCAACAACTTTTTTCTCGTTTTCCGAAAGCGTTGTTGGCAACAGAGATAACTATATCATCCTCCAAACTGCCTGGCAAGCATTATTCTAAAAAAACTTTAGAAAAATTCATCTTCTCTTTATTACTAAGGAAGGAATCACTCTCCGCTACTTGAATACGTTCCCTATACTTATTCACAGAAGGCGGCCACACCATGCACCAACTACAACCAAAACACAGGTCGCCCCTACGTATCTGGGCTGGGACACAAGCAGATACGCTCAAGCGAAGTCTCCGGACTAGAAGCACTATGCGTCCACGAAAAGTAAAACGTCGTTACCTCATTTGATCCACACCCATCGCACACCTTTATACAGAAAACTCCGTGATGTCGATATGGAAATGCAACGAAACAAAGTGATCAAGTTAAATATCGCGATCAAACAACTCAATAATTTAATCGTCCACCCTGGTGAAGTATGATTTCACTGGAAGTCAATCGGACGACCGACAAAACGGAAAGGTTATGTCGACGGAATGATTCTTCACTATGGAAAAATCATAACCGGTGTCGGCGGTGGCTTATGCCAAATTTAATTTACTGGATCACGTTGCACAGTCCCCTCACTGTCACCGAACGCTATCGGCACAGTTACGATGTCTTTCTGGACTCAAGACGTGATCAACCTTTCGAAAGCGGGGCGACATGTTCATACAATTATCTCGATCTGCAAATTACGAATCAGACAACCCAAACATATCAATTACTTCTATATATAGAAGGAAATGAACTTGTCGGCGAATGGCGGTCCGACATCCCGCCGGCCGTTAGTTATAAAATATACGAACAAAACCACCATTTCACAAAGGAATGGTGGGGCGGGACACTGCTGCGCAACGAGTTCATCACCGAAAACCACGCACTCACGATGTATGACCCGTTCCTGCCAGAAAACACTGCATACAAAAAGGCCGACTCTTGATCGAGTCGGCCTTAGTCACGTTATGCGTGCGGTAAGAACATGAAGTAAGCAAGGAAAATGACGAGCATCCCGTACATGATTGGATGAATTTCTTTCGTCTTCCCTTTCGCGATCATCATGAGCGGATAAAGGATAAACCCAAGTCCAATCCCAGTAGCAATCGATGAAGTGAGCGGCATCATGATAATCGTCAAGAATGCCGGAACTGCGATTTCGATTTTTTTCCAATCGATATCGAGGAGAGCTGAGGCCATCAACACCCCAACGATGATGAGTGCCGGTGCCGTAACCGGTGCCGTGACGACTGCTAAGAGTGGTGAGAAGAACAACGCTAACCCGAAGAAGAGACCTGCGAACACAGCAGTCAACCCTGTACGACCACCCGCCGCTACACCCGCAGATGACTCCACGTATGAAGTTGCTGTCGAAGTACCAAAAATCGCACCTGCAACCGTCGCAGTCGAATCCGCCATGAGCGCCTTACTCGCACGCGGCACTTTGTTTTCTTTCATGATTCCTGCTTGACGTGCAACAGCAACGAGCGTTCCTGCCGTATCAAAGAAGTCGATGAAGAAGAACGTCAAGATGACGATGAGCATTTGAAGCGTGAAAACATCACCGAAGTTGATGAATGCTTGGCCGAACGTCGAAGACATGCTTGGCGGCATCGATACAACATCTGAAATTGCAGTCGGTGTTGGCACGAGACCAAAAATCATTCCTGCGATGGCTGTCAACAACATCCCAATGAAAATTCCACCCTTGATGTCTCGAGCCATCAACAATGCACTGACGACGAGACCAAATACCGCGAGAAGCGTAGTTCCTGTCCCGAGCGACCCAAGGCCGACAAGTGTCGCTTCGTTCGCAACAACAATTCCAGCATTTTTCAAGCCGATGAAGGCGATGAAGAAACCAATCCCTGCCGCCACCGCCATTTTAAGCGGAGCCGGAATCGCGTTAACGACCGTCTCACGAATACCTGAGAGCGTCAAAGCGATAAAGAACAATCCTGAGACGAGTACACCTGAGAGCGCCGTCTGCCACGGGATGCCCATCCCGATGACGACACTGTAGGCGAAGAAGGCGTTAAGCCCCATACCTGGCGCGATGGCGATCGGATAGTTGGCGAATAGCCCCATCGTGACCGATCCAATAAGTGCGACGAGACCGGTTGCCACGAAGACGGCACCCATGTCCATCCCAGCAGCCCCGAGCACGTTCGGGTTGACAAACAAGATGTACGCCATCGCGAGGAATGTCGTGAATCCTGCGACGAGTTCGGTTTTAACGTTCGTTCCAAGTTCTTTCAACTGGAAGTGACGTTCGATCCGGCTTTCTGACGGTTGATGTTTCGGTTCTTGCTTGAGCTGTGTGCTCATTGGTTTTCCTCCTTGGCTCGCCGTAAAACGAGAAAGGTCCCCGATCAATGACCGAGGACCCCACGCGAAACATACAGGGACAGACGTCCCCTTATATATGTCTCGCCGTAGTGAAATCATTTAAGGTGATTTCGTAGAGACTCTCGGGCCATATTCCCGATATTATACGGCAAAATTTAATTTGATTGTTCGGATATGAATAAGAACGTTTTTATCTTATCAGCGTTAAAATCGAATGTCAACAAAATGACGGATTTTATTAATGTTTTTTCGTTAAATGTTCGGAAATAGACAAAAGCAGAGGGATTCCCCTCTGCTCAAGTTTATTCCCACTCGATTGTTGCTGGTGGCTTCGATGTGATGTCGTACAGGACACGGTTGACGTGACTGACCTCATTGACGATTCGAACTGAAATCTTTTCAAGCACGTCCCACGGGATACGCGCCCAGTCCGACGTCATCCCATCAATCGACGTGACGGCACGAACGCCGACCGCATAGTCGTAAGTCCGCTCGTCGCCCATGACCCCGACCGAACGGATCGGTGTGAGGACGGTGAAGTACTGCCAGATATCGCGTTCGAGTCCAGCCTTCTTCACTTCTTCGCGAAGGATCGCATCCGACTCACGGACGATTTCAAGCTTTTCTTCTGTGATCTCACCGAGGACGCGAATGCCAAGACCCGGTCCCGGGAACGGCTGACGCCAAACGATGTATTCGGGAAGGCCGAGTTCCGTACCAAGTTCCCGTACTTCATCTTTGAATAGCGTGTTGAGCGGCTCGATCAACGTGAAGTTCATATCTTCAGGCAGGCCACCGACGTTATGGTGCGACTTGATCGTCTGCGCCGTGTCAGTACCGCTCTCGATGATATCCGTGTAAAGCGTCCCTTGGGCAAGGAAGTCCATATCGACGAGTTGAGACGCTTCTTCGTCAAACACGTAAATGAACTCATTGCCGATAATTTTCCGTTTCTGTTCCGGATCCGAGACGCCGGCTAGTTTCGCCATGAAACGTTCTTGCGCATCGATTTTGATGACTTTCATGTTGAATCCGTCTGCGAACGTCTTCATGACGCTATCCGCCTCGTTTTTACGGAGCAAACCATGGTCGACGAACATACACGTCAACTGGTCCCCAATCGCACGATGGACGAGTGCTGCGACGACAGATGAGTCGACACCGCCAGACAAAGCGCAGAGGACTTGTTTATCGCCGACGATCTCACGGATCTTTTCGACTTCGATGTCGATAAAGTTCTCCATCGACCACTCGCCTTTGGCACCACACACTTCATAGATGAAGTTTTTCAAGATGTCGTTGCCGTACTCCGAGTGACGTACTTCCGGATGGTACTGGACACCATACATTTTGAGATCGTCGTTTTTGATCGAGGCGACCGGGCAAGACGGGTTCGTACCATCGACGATGAACCCTTCCGGTGCTTCCATGACGAGGTCACCGTGGCTCATCCAAACCGTATGCTCAACCGGTAACCCTTTGTAGAGGGCAGATGCTTCAGGTGTCGAGAACAGCGTCGCTTTCCCATACTCGCGATGAGCCGCACGTTCGACGCGTCCACCGAAGTGATGCGTCATGAGCTGCATGCCGTAACAGATCCCAAAGATCGGGATGCCGAGTTCAAAGATTTCCGGATCGCAGCGGTACGCACCTTCCGCGTAAACGCTGTTCGGTCCGCCCGAGAAAATAATACCGGCCGGGGCAAGTTCACGAATCTCGGCAGCGGTCATCTTATGGGAATGAAGCTCACTGTACACCCCAAGGTCACGCACTCGGCGTGTGATCAACTGATTGTACTGTCCTCCAAAGTCGAGCACCAAAATCATTTCTTGTTCTATCTTCACAAAACCTCCACCTTTCTGCCTTCATCTCAAAAAAAGAGCGAGCCTCTCCCCCGGATTCACCAAACCGAAGAAGAAGCACGCCCTTTTTTCTGTATACGAAACGTGCTCCTTCATAGTCGGTCCATTTACGGTGGTCCGGTAGAGACTCTCGCGCCAATTCGCGAGTATATACGAAGGAATGCTTTGTTCAATTGTCTAACTAATGCGTCTATCTTACTGTATGCACCCGTTCACTTCAACTCATAATTCGGCGAATCATGATTTTCCAATATTCTTTATATTTTGAATTCGGAGTTTGATCGGCGTAAAGGCTCTGTTCGAACAAGCGCGTCAGGCGCGTCATTTCGTCCGATTCATAGTACGCATCGACTTCGGCCGCGAGCTCGGACGGCGTCCGGCCCTCAACTTTAAATCCGGCGCCGCGAAGCCGTTTCACGAGATAACGATGCATCGCCACGAGACGTGGTTCATTGAGCGGACGTCTCGTCCACCAGAGGACCATGATCAATCGTTCGAGTGACTTGCGGTTCCAGACGAGCAAGGCGGCTGCAAAAACGATGAGCACCCAAGCCCAAACCGGTATGTTCCACGACTCGGCCGCTGTCTCGCCTGTCACGACGTCGTCGAGCGCCAAGTCTTCTTGCGGACGGTTCGTCTGTTGATCATTTTGGTTCGCCTGAGGGTCGTTCGCCACGGGATCATCCGCTTGCGTGTCCGATTCCGTCTCGACTTGCAACAAGCTAGCGTCAGAGAAACTGATCGTCGCCTCGAGCGGCACCCAACCAGCCCCCTCCACGAAATACTCGACCCACGAGTGGGCGTGGCGGTTTCGGACCGTATATTCTTCCTCACCTTGGATGACTCCGCGTGTATCCCCCATCGTAAAGCCTTTCACCCAACGCGTTGGGACACCGTTCGCCCGCAGGAGCACGGCAGCTGATGTTGAGAAGTTGTCACAGTACCCGACGAGCGTATCGAACAAGAACTGGTCGACATAGTCGGTCTCGCCTTCAGGGGTTGCCACATCTTCCGTGTCATATTGGAACTCACCTGACTGGAAGAAGGCTTGGATCGCTTGCGCTTGTTCGTACGGGTTCTCACTGTCGGCCATAATCTCGACCGCTAAATCACGGACCCGGTCCGGTAGCGTATCCGGCAACTGCAAATAAGCTTGTTGCTCCTCGTCCGTCAACGTCGTCACCGGTTCGTTCAGCTCGAGTTGTTGTTCTGTAAATGAAGGGACGCTGTATCGCAACTGAATCGTCTCCGGCGTCACTTGTCCGTCATTATCGAATACGATTTTTCCGGAAGGGCGAATGTGGATCGTCTCATTCGGGAACGACTCTTCGATGTCTCCGACAAGGAACTCCGTCCCACTCTCCGTCTCCGCTGCCTGCGGGTATTCCCCGCCATACGGGACGAACGACTGGCGACGGTCAAATCGGAGCAACGCCTGTTCCGGGGTCGTATCGACCTCATCGTCGACGAGCTGCCCCCGGTTATAGTCAGAATCGAGGACAGGGGATTCAACCCATCCTTTACCCGTATAAATCTCTTTTGCCTCGATGCGCCAATAGCGGGCCGGCACACCCCGTGCGATGAAGACGATGCCGTCATCTTGTTCGAACGGACCGCCGAGCTGTTCGTCGTTCACGCCATAACCGACGCGACCACTCCCCGAACCGCCCTCGTTCACCGCGTTTTGGAAACTCGTCGTCAATCGATCAGACCAGTCCCCTTCGATTGTCGGAGACACACTGCCAAGTACGATGACAACCGCAGCTAGCAGGCCGATGCTGACGTAACGGACGAGAGATTTGCTCGGACGCTTCGCCACATCGGTCACGAACAAGAGAAAGAGCGATGCCAAGATGGCGAATAGGATATTACTTTCACCATCATAGAGCGTCCATGTGTCAAAATACGCCATCAATCCAAGCGTCGAGACGATCATTCCGAGAACGAAGCCGTAGCTCGGGTACGTCCGACCGACCAAAATGGCAAACAAGACACCGATGAGCGCCATCGCCGAGAAGAAAATCGCTTCTTCAGGCAGCGCCCCGCTCAATACACCTGTCAAGTCGTCGAGCCATAGTCCGAACCAGTCGAGCAAACTGCCGTGATAGATGTAGAGGACCGTAAAAAAGTTGAGGACGACGACAGCGATAAAGCCGTACCAAGGGAGCAGGCTCGCAAACATCGGCACGAGCAACAAAAATAAAAACGGCCAGTTCACATCAAACGTCGTGCTTCCGACGATCGGTTCAACCCAAAATGACAACAAGTAAGCGGCCAGGGCCGTATAAACGATTCGCTTCACCCACTCGGTCATGTCGTCACCTCATTCGCCGTATAGAGATGATAGCTGCCTTGGGTCTCATGCATGAGTTCGCGCACCCATTTCGTCTCGAACGGGCTAATCAAAATCAAGTTGCCCGTCTCTTGCGGCATGTTGCGCTTGACCCGCTCGACGAGACGGGCTTCCGGTTCCGGCGTCGCCGTCAACAGATAATGCCCAAGCTCGGCACTTTGGTCCGGCAAGTGGAACAAGCGGACCTGCTCTTCAATGACGTACAGTTCAAACGGCAAGTTTTTGCGCTCGAGTTGCCGAATCGCCCCGACGAGCAGTGACAGCGAACGTTCGAACGCTTCCTCATGCCCAGCCGAAGCCGACGGCACGAATACGAGCGATAGTTTCTTTTCTTGTTCCTGGTCGAACGTCTTCGTCATCAAGTTGTCTCGACGGGCCGACGCTTTCCAATCGATCCGGCCGATACGGTCACCGGCCGCATACTCACGGACACCGCTCGTCGTATTGGCGACTTCGGTATATGTCCGGGTGCGCCGATATTGCTCGCCCCGTCCGCCGACGTGTTCATCGCGCGGCAAATCGAAAGGCAGTTCAGCCGGGGAGACTTCGACGACCGTCTCAATCCGAAGCGTCCGTTTACGGTCGAATAACCCAAAGACGTCACGCACGTGAAGGAGTGTCCGGTCAAACACATGAATGCCTCGTTTAATGTGTTCAATCTCATAATGGATCGTCTCACTACGTCGAAAGAAACGATCGACCGGAGTGACGATCGGATCCGTCACTTCGGCCAAGCGTGATGGCGGTGCCTCTTCAAGCGTGACGACACCGACGAGGAACGGGTACTTCCGTTCGATTCGAAGTGCCACGTCCATCGTCTGCCCAGAGACGAGCCGTTTTGTCGTGACGCGACGAGACACGTTCGCCGCCGTGACCGGATACACCATGAACAGCGTCCAGTACACGGTCAAGACGAAAAATGACCACCATAGCGTCGACGCGACAATACTCCCCTCGATGCGAGCGAATGCATAAAGTCCGAATGCCGCCGCCCAGACGAGGAACAGCTTCATCCAATTTTTCATACTTCCTTGACCTCGCGATCCATCGGGACGGGAAGTGTGTCGAGCCACCCTTTGACGAGTTGCTCTGACGTCTTCCCTTTATAGCGCGCTTCCGCCGTCAACAATACCCGGTGCCCGAGCACGTTACCAGCGAGTGCTTTGACGTCATCCGGTAAGACGAAATCACGGTTATGGATGTATGCCCACGCCTGAGCCGTTTTCATTAGAGCGAGCGTCGCCCGCGGACTTCCGCCGAGGTATGTGAACGGGTCGTTCCGCGTCTCATGAATCAAGCGGACGATATACTGCTTGACCGCGCTCGAGACGTGAACGTCGCGTACTTCACGCTGCATCTGTTCCACTTCTTCTTTCGAGATGACACTTTGCAACGCTTCTAACGGTTCTGCCTTCTCGAAGCGGGTCAACAAAGCAATCTCCTCATTGAATGACGGATAGCCCATCTCGATTTTGAGAAGGAAACGGTCGAGTTGGGCTTCCGGTAACGGGTACGTCCCTTCATGCTCGATCGGGTTTTGGGTCGCCATGACGAAGAACGGCGACGGAAGAATCTTCACTTCGCCGTCAACGGTCACACTGCGCTCCGCCATCGCCTCTAAGAGCGCCGACTGCGTCTTCGGTGACGTCCGGTTGATCTCGTCGGCTAGGACGATGTTGCCCATGAGCGGGCCGGGACGATATTCAAACTCTTTCGTCTTTTGGTTATACATCGAGATGCCCGTCAAATCGGACGGGAGCATGTCTGGAGTGAATTGCACGCGTTTAAAGTTAAGGTCGATGGCGCGGCTGAAGGCACGGACGAGCATCGTCTTCCCGACACCCGGGACATCTTCTAACAGCACGTGACCTCCGGCAAGCAAAGCAGTCAAACTTTTCGCGATGACATCTTCTTTTCCGACGATCACCGTCTCAATGGCGGTGATGATCGATTGAATGGCTGGACGATAAGACATGGCCGACTCCCCTTTTTCTCTTGTTCCTGTCTCTTCCGAAATTCGAATGTTCTGATTTTATTGTGACATATTGAGCCGCTTGAATGAAAGAAATACATCGTACGAATCGGCTTTCCGTTCTTTACCCGAAAACAGGCGCCCTCTCTCCAAAACGAGCGGCGCCTTCGATATTTATTTAGGTCGTTCAATCTCGAACTGTTCACCGAGTTTGGCATAAAAATCACCAGCCAGACGGCTGACCGGTGCCAATTGCGCTGCGTCGACGCGCCCGGCTTGATACAATTCGGGATCGACATGAAAACGGACGACACGGGCGATTAAAACATCGGCAGTCACTTTTCCGTCATGTTCAATCGGAACGTGATGATGAAGTTTACACTCCATCCGGATTTTCGCTTCTTTGACACCCGGCGTTTCAATGACGTCACTCGGTTCGAGCGTGAACGTCGTCCGGTCGAGCTCACTTTCCTCTGGCCCTAGGCTCGCCGCCGTCTCGTTTACGAGTGCGACATTCGTCTCATCGACGATATGAATCACGAGTTCCTCAGTCGCAACTGCATTCCGAGCCGTATCTTTCATGACGCCGTCTTTTCGTTGGATGGACACCGAGACGAGCGGAGGGTTTGACGCAATGATATTAAAGTAACTGAATGGGGCAGCATTGACGACATCACCGTTGCGCGTCGTCACAAAAGCAATAGGCCGCGGGACGATGCTCCCGATTAAAAACTTATACGTGTCTCGTTCAGTCAATGCAGTCGGATCGATTGATAACATAATCCACCTCTTCTTTATATTGTTACTTTCAAGCTAGCTGTTTCGAATGGACGATGTCAAACGTAAACGCATCGGAATGTGTAGGATTATTAAATTCGGGGTATATCCGTCTAGATGTGTTAATTAGAGAAAAAGAAAATCAGCCGATTTCACAGTACATGAGCAGTTCGGTTTTCAGACGATTTCTCTTTATGTATATTTCGATTATTTGATGAATGAAGTGGAGTGGTTTTCAAAAAAGGAAGGAAGTAGAGCGTATTATGGGCAAGTGGATTGAACAATTGGACAGTCGCCAAATACTCCGTATCTTATACGGAGTATGTATCGCTAGCCTCGTTTTGACCGGGATCGGAGCTTGGGTCGTTCGAGACGGGACAGTCTCGTCGAGCGAACTGATGTCGCTACGTTGGATTTGGGTAGTCGGGTTAGTTATGTTTATCGGAGCTATTTTATTAATCGGGCGACCGCTCATCAAACGGATGGCTGCTCAAAACGAAAACATGCACGCGAAGCAGCAAGAGACGCAACAAGTGCTCGAGGAATCAAAACAAAATGAGACCAAACTACAATCCCGAAACGAATTGATTGAAGTGCTCGCCTCGAAGGAATCGTTATTCGACTATTCTTCAGTCATCGAAAAAATCGTCTTGTTGACCGAAGCAGAATTCGGGGCGTTGATGCTAGTCAAGGACGGAGAAATCCATTCGGTCGTCCCAAATGGAATGACCGAGGAGCAACAAGAGAGCTTAATCGAAAAATCATATTTATTACAACGTACCATGACCTCACAAGCACTCGAGGCCACGTCGAAAAAAATTGCCGACGATGTTCACAATTATCCTTACTATATACACGAGACGGCCATCCCGGTAAAGGACCCGTCTGATGGCAAGATGATCGGGTGCCTCTACCTCGCTTGTTATGACGAACAGTTCGATGCGAGTGAAAAGTCGGAATTGAACGCGTTCGCGAATCAATTGGCGATTTCCTTGCTACGGACACGCCTTTACAGTCAGATGCAACAAGACCGGAAAGAGACGGCCCAATTGATCAACTCGGTGCGCGAAGCGATCCTCTACTTGAACTACGAAGAACAGACCGTCGTCGGTAACCGGGCTTTCGTGCGCATGTTCGATGAGCTTCAGTTCGAATACAAAGGCTATGAGGAATTGGCCACCGTCTCGATTGATATCGAACAGTTGGCCGAACGCGTCGACCAACGCGAGTTGTTCATCGACTATGTCGAACGCGTCTTCAACCAAGACCCTCCGGTAGACGGACTTTCGATTTCGCTCGACCAGGGGGATTGTTACCTTCAAGTGTACGCGGAGAGTATTTACCGGGACGAGACGCTTCACGGAACGATGCTCGTCTTACGTGATGTGACGGCTGAAACCGAAATCGACCGAATGAAGTCTGAGCTCGTCTCGACCGTGTCTCATGAATTACGGACACCGCTGTCATCGATTTACGGATTCACAGAATTGATGCTCGAACGTAATTTGAAAGACAGCCGCCGTGAATTGTATTTGAAGACGATTCATGACGAGGCGAAACGTCTCTCCTACTTGGTCAGCGACTTCCTCGACCTTCAAAAGATGGAGGCCGGGAAACAAACCTTTGAGTGGGAACATGTCGATTTGTATACACTAGCACGCGACAGCATCACATTCTACCAAGAGACGACCGACCTGCACCATATTCACCTCGACGCCGACTCGGCCCAAGATTTTCAAATCGAGGCAGATCTCGCCGGGATGCAGCAACTACTCGGCAACTTGCTCAGCAACGCCATCAAATACTCACCAGAAGGCGGCAACGTCCTCGTCTCGCTCGAACGGATCGACGATCAAGTCGTCATAAAAGTACGCGATAACGGAATCGGAATTCCTTCGTCCGCTCTGCCGAACTTATTCGGAAAATTTTATCGTGTCGACAATTCGGATCGTCGTAAAATCGGCGGCACCGGGCTTGGCCTTGCCATCTGTAAAGAAATCACTAAAGCACATGAAGGCCACCTTCATGTCGAATCAGTTTACGGTGAAGGCAGCACGTTCATCTGTGAATTACCTACTTTAAAAGAAGCGATTCATCAATGAACACGATTGGCATTGCAGCCAATCGTGTTTTTTCACCGCTTTTTTCTTTTTAATAAAGGAATCTTTTGGCATAATATAGAAAAACAATAGCAACGGAACAGAATTCGTTCACTCGGTTATACCTACGCCAATATTCTTACACGTCTTTCACAGAAAAGAAGATATACTAAGGAAGAAGAGAGACACACGATTGGAGGTCATCAAGTTGGATCACCAGGACCCACCCGCGTTTTCAGAATTAGGTGACTTTAAACAATGGGGACGTTTTGATTTAAACGTTCCACTTCAAGGTGGACAAACCGAACTCCAGATTGCCGTATCCATCGTGAGAAATCACATTCCGCGTCGCTTGGGTGGTTTCTACATCATTGCGAACGAGGATCATATCCTCCATAGCGGTTCCCACGATGCAAACCTGCAAAAGCACATCATCCACTTGATCCAACAAGTACAGGCAGGCCATGCGGAACAAGAGTCACTTCTCCATGAATCGTTTTGGACGGTCCACTATTTTACTACACCATGAGAGAGACGATTCGGGCGTCTCTTTTTTTGTGCATAAAAAAACGCCTCCTTTTGGGAGACGTTATTCGGATTGCGACATAATTGCTATTACTTTTTCGTAGTATTCAGTAGCTAATTTGTACTTGCCGTTTTCTCTTAGTTCTCGCGCAAGCCAAAATGCATATTTTTTTGTGTACATGTATTCATCATGAGATTCGAAATATGAGACTGCTTTTTTCAAACTGAAAATCAGCTCATCTACATTTTTTTCTTTGAAATAATTCAAATATATATCAAAATGATGATTGAATTCCTCTATTTCATTTTCTTTTTTCATTAAATCATATCCTACTGCTAACCATTCCACCACTCCTTCTTCGTTACTTTGATCAAAGTTAACTTCAATTAATGATAAAACACTGTATAGTTTACTTCGCACCTCAATTTTATATTCAAAACTCTCAATAAAATACTGCAGAGCTTTATCTCGCTCCCCAAGCAGAGAATAAATTTCACCCATATTGTTGTAAAGCATTCCATAATAATTCTTTAAATCCGTGGCACTTATCACTTTAATCGCTTTCTGATAGTAAGATAACGCATCAGAAAAACGCTTTCTCCTCTTATAAGATAGACCAATAATTAAATGACATTCTACAATTCTCTCTAAACAAAAATTCTCTTGGAAATAAACGAGTGCAAATTTCACATTTTCAATTGCTTGAATATTATCTGTAAATTTATAGTAAAGTCCGCCCATGATGTAACGGATATCAGCAACTTCCCAATCAGGTATTCCTGAACCCGCCAATTCTTCGTTTAATTTTTCTACAAGTTCAAAGGCAATCTCTTTCTCATTCTTTTGAAACATCTTTAGAGCCTTTATAATTGTGTATCTTAACTGATCATCTTTGGTCAACTGGTCTTCAATCCAACCAACCTCTGTAACATATTGCTCATCACCACCAGGCATCATACCGAATCTTGCTAGAGTAACCATTAAAGTAATATACAAAGTCTTCGACTGTTTGACAGCTGGGTGTTCTATATATTTTTTAATGATATTTTGCTTTTCTTGATCATTACGATTTAAGATTGCTTCTTTTAGTAGACTTCGAATTTCACTTCTTACTTTCTCCACTTGATTACTAAAGTCAAAATAAAGTGGTACATCCAAATCTAACCTATCAAAAATAAGTTCCAGAACTTCTTCACTAGGAGAAGTTTGATTATTTTCAATTTTACTTAAATAAGAAACTGAACAAATCCCTCGGGCTAAAACGGTTTGTTTCATATTTTTTCTCATTCGCTCTACTTTAATTAGGTTTCCATAGTTATATTCCATTATAAGCAGTAGCCCCTTTGCCCTAATATCAGACAGTTTTTTCGTTATCAACCCTCTATTTCTTTCGAACCCAGGAAAATTTAAACGTTTCATATAAATAAACAGGCCTTTTGACTGAAAATTTCCCAACAACTCACAGTTCGACCGATAGGAAATTCATGATAAGATTTAACTATTAAAGAGTAATCACTTAAGAGAAATTTAGGTATAAAGATTCAACTTGAAGGAATAAAAGGAATTTAAGTCAATGGAGGTGAATATGTCATATGGGTAAATTAAACTTTTTACTTGCAGAAGATTACATTAAGCCTAGAATATACTTCCAGTCTAAGCAAGCGTCTTCTTTCAAGGCTTCCTATTCCTATGCTGACACTAAACAGTTCGAGGGATTAGAATATCTGACCCAATTGTTACGTTCATCTAAAGGCTTTATCCTTAACGCGTTTCAAATTGATTACTATCAGGCTTTACCGAAACTGATTGCTAGAACGCTTCAAGAAAATCGTTCTCATAGAAAGCTGTATATTCTTGGGCCTGAACTGTCTCTCTCTATTCTAAAGCGCAGTTCAAAAACCGTCTATGAGAAACATTTTCAGGAGTTCGGCTATATCAACATTGAACAGGAGCAACAAAGTGTCATTAGCCAGTGTCTATCTTTATTGAAAGAAGGACACATCCTATACATTCTTCCAGAAGCATCAATCTGTTGGCGACCTGAACCGCTCCAACAGTTTGAAAATCAATTTCCTCCTCTTTGCAGCACACTGCTCAGTCAAGAAGCCCATGTTCCAATTTTGTCATCTGCTACGACAGAAGAGTCTGACAAAGTTACTCTCTATGAACCGAACATGCCACAACAATTCATCGGAGATTTTGAATCACGGATTGCTCAACAATCTGAAGCAATCTACACATTGCTAGAATCTCCCCTCTCTGACTACTGAGCAACATCATACTAGGGATCATAGCTTATCCACATAAACCAATACACATAGGAGGAATTTGATCATGAAAAAAGCAACAGGATTCTTTTTTATCGCAGCAGCAATTTTTCTACTAGGAAGTTCGTTTAAACCACTAGCAGAAGAAGCTCCACGTATTACCAAAATCGAAGCTCCAGTTTTAAAATATGCTGAAGAAGCTCCACGCATCACTAAAGTTGAATCACCGATCAGAAAGTTTGCTGAAGAAGCTCCACGTATTACTCAAGCAGTAGAAACAGCTAAACCCTTTTCTGAAGAGCTTCCACGCCTTATCTAATTTTAAAAAGCGTTTCTTACATGAACACCTCAAGAAGTTCGGACTTAAGAGTCCAACTTTCTTGAGGTGTTTTTATAGATAGATATATAGATAATTTAGTTTATCTTCGTGTCTCTTTTTTTTATTCCAAATGCGACTATCGTTCTATTTTTAAAAAAAGATAAATAATTTACATATTAATCTCCATTTTTTTCTTGTTTACTTATATAATAGCGAAGACATGAAGACGATTTCATTTCATCGTTATTTCAAAGATTCAAGAAAAAGGAGCGAATCACGATTGAACATAGAAAAAACACCTTGGCATTTAAAACTCTTACTTAGCACATCCCTCGTCTTCACTGGCGCAGCAGTCGTACCGCTCGAGCTTTCACAGACCGGATTTGAATCAACTCGTGTCGAAGCGGCCACTACATATAAAACAACAGCCAATTTAAATCTTCGCCTTAGTGCAGCGACTTGGAGCAAAGTCCTTCTGACAATCCCAGCAGGCGCGACGATCAAATACATAAGCAAGTACGGCTCGTGGTATAAAGTCTCTTACGGTAGCAAGACCGGCTACGTCGCTTCACAGTATGTGAAGCAGACAACCGCTTCGACGATGACGACCAGTTCAACGAAAGCCTATACGACAACCGTCAACTTAAATTTACGGAAAAGCGCCTCGACGAGAGGTACGATTCTATTGACGATTCCAACAGGGAAACGAGTGACTTATGTCAGCACATACGGTTCATGGTACAAAGTGACGTATGGCGGACAGACCGGTTACGTCTCCTCACAATATTTAAAAGCTTCAAGTCCATCGACAACGACAAGCTCGACAAAAGCTTATACGACGACTGTCAACTTGAACTTGCGGAAGAGTGCCTCGACGACCGGAACGGTATTGCTTACCATCCCATCTGGCCGTAAGGTGACTTACCGAGGGACATATGGCTCGTGGTATAAAGTCTCTTACGGTGGGAAGACCGGCTACGTCGCAGCGCGCTATTTGAAAGCGGGCACAACGACGACACCCACTACTTCAACCGGATCAGGACGCACCGTCGTCATCGATGCCGGTCATGGCGGGAACGATCCTGGTGCAGTTTACGGATCTGTCCAAGAGAAAGTCATTGCACTCGACATCGCTAAGCGCTTGGCGAACACACTATCGAGCACGTACAACTATAACGTCAAAATGACTCGTGCAAACGATGGCTACTTATCCCTCGCCCAGCGCGTCTCGTTGACAAAGTCTTATAAAGGGAGCGCTTTTATAAGCGTCCATGCCAACTCGGCACCGAGTACGGCCTACCATGGCCATGAAGTGCTCGTCCCAACGACCGAGAGCTACACGACGAACCCTTACGTCTCGGCGAGTCGCAATTTAGGCGCGGCCATCAACCGTGAACTCGGTGTAAGGATCCCGACGATCCGTAATCGTGGCGTGAAGTATCAAAACGTGTATGTCGTCGGAAAGAATACCGTCCCGTCGACGCTCGTCGAATACGGATTTATTGGCAATGCGAACGATCGCGCTCATCTGACGAGTACGACATATCGTCAACGGATGGCTGATGCGACTGCTTCCGGCATTCATCAATTCATGCGTTCATCGAACTAATTCAAAGAGACCCGGCTGAACGTTTGATATGCTCCCCAATAGGTAGACAGATGAAATAACAAATCTGTTTATCAATTGGGGAGTGTTTTTTTATGGCGAGAAGTCGGCATTCGATTGAACAAAAACTGAGTGCACTACGTATGCTGGAA
>NZ_SJVA01000021.1:0-19286 GCF_004337195.1 Exiguobacterium sp. SH0S7 | reverse complement strand
CCTGAGCCAGGATCAAACTCTCCAAAGAATTTGATATAGCTCTTGAAAATGACGAAGCTTGCGCTTCATTCAAAACTTGTAAAACTTTTTTTGCCTCATCGTTCAGTTTTCAAAGTTCGTCTGTCGCACTTTGGCGACTTTTATATCTTAACAAGTTTTAACCGAATGGTCAATAACTTTTTTAAGATTGTTTTTTTCATTCGCTCTCGGCGACGTCTATTAATATATCAATAAAACTTTAACTGTGCAATAGCTTTATTAAAAAAAAATTAAAAACGAGAAATGTTCTTTATTTTTTTACACTCTGCGACGTTTCCCTCCCAAGTTCCTTCATTATATAGAGAAAAAAGACGAGACTTTCGCCTCGTCTCAAGTTCGTAAATTAGAAAGGGACACTTGTCGTCGCTTTGCTTCCTTTAGATAAAAAAAGTATAGTGCTTCAGCCTGCTTCACTTGAGCAGCCAACTCACCAGTGTCTTCAACACTCACTTCAAGCATGTAGCGCTTCGCTTCGTACTTCGCCTTCGCATCTAACAGTTCTCTTAGAAACCGTTGATCATAACTATCCCGCAAAGGTTTGCGAAACCACCTCATAGTTCTCGGCGACCTTCCATCGCCCGGGAGAGGGTTACTTCATCCGCATACTCTAAATCGCCCCCGACAGGAAGTCCGTGCGCCAGACGCGTCACTTTAATCCCGGTCGGTTTGAGCAGTCTCGATAGATACATCGACGTAGCTTCCCCTTCAATGTTCGGGTTGGTCGCCAAAATCACTTCACTGACCGCTTCGTTCTCTTGCAGACGCGTCAGCAAACTCGATACGTTAATATCTTCAGGTCCAATCCCTTCCATCGGGCTAATCGCCCCATGTAACACATGATACTTCCCTCGATATTCCCGCATCTTCTCCATTGCAATAACGTCTCGTGAATCTTGCACGACACAGATGATCGTTTCATCTCGGTGCGAATCTTTACAGATCGCACACGGATCGACGTCTGTAATATGTCCGCACACTGTACAGTATTTAATATCACGCTTCGCACTGACAAGCGCCTTGGCGAACGTCAATACATCGTCCTCTTCCATATCTAATACATGGAACGCTAGCCGGATGGCAGTTTTCGGACCAATTCCTGGCAACTTTGTAAAGCTTTCAATCAAGCGTCCGATTGCTTCAGGGTATTGCAACTCGCATCTTTCCTTTCTTCACTTAAAAACCTGGAAGGTTCATCCCTTGCGTAAAACGTCCCATCTTATCGTTGACGAGTTGGTCGGCTTGTTTCATGGCGTCATTGACAGCCGCTAAAACAAGGTCTTGCAACATATCGACGTCATCTGGGTCGACCGCTTCTTCCGCGATGATGATATCCATTACTTCTTTATGGCCACTGACAATCACTTTGACCATCCCGCCTCCGGCTGTGCCTTCAACCGTCAAGTCCTTTAATTCTTCTTGCGCTTTCGCCATATCTTTTTGCATTTTCTGCATCTGTTTCATCATGTTGTTCATGTTTCCCATTCCACGCATATCGAGCGCCTCCTTTTAAACTTCTTCGATTTCAACGACATCTCCAAATCGTTCGACAGCTTGAACAATGAGCTGGTCTTCTTCGACCTTCTCTTCTTCTTTATGGTCTGAACGTTCGGATTGTTTACGAAGGATGAATTCGTTTTTTAACTCGATCCAATCGCTCTCGAGCACGGCCATGATTTCTCGACGAATCCCCGTCACTTCGAACAACGCTTGCTCGATCACATCGCGGGTCCGGCCGTTTGAACTGACCTGCTCGTAGTGCCATGTCATCCCATCTTTAAATTGTACCAGTAAGGTGTCACTTGCACAAAGGACAGCTTCACTCTCATAGAACAGCGCGAAAATCGGGCCGTCCACCGTGCGGATGTTGACCATAATGTCTTCCCAACTATCACGGATTGCATTCAAATGCTGCCGCTCAGCCCGTTGCAACAACTGGCGGATCCGCTCTTTCGGAACACGAACTTGCGTCCGCTTCATCACTTTCGGCTTCTCGACAGCGGCCTCTGTGACCGCCACCCCATTTTTCTTCACTTCATTCAACTCACGACTCAATTCACGTACTTGATCTTGAAGCTGCTTCATTTGTTCGGTCATCGTCCGTCCTTGCTCGGCAATGCGAATGAACGTCAGCTCGACCAATACTTTCGGATGGTTGGATAAGCGCATCTGTTGCTGACACTCATTTAATTCTTCGATCACTTGAAACAGCTCATCCGTCGAGGTCGTTTCCACGAATTGGCGGAACGTCTCGTTTGGACGGGCTCGTTCTAGTAAATCTACCGCTTGCGGAGATGCTTTTAATAGAAGGGCATCCCGGTGCACGAACACGAGATCTTCGATAAACCGTTTCAAGTCCTTCCCTTCACGCAACATCGTCTCAAGCGTCTTCAGAATTTGATCGAGTTGTCTCTGCTGCAATCCATATGCCATATCAAGAAGAGCGTCATCCGTAACCGCACCCGTCACTTCGAGCACTGCCTCTTCCGTCAAACGGCCGTCACTAAACGCAAGCGCTTGGTCAAGCAGGCTCAGTGCATCACGCATACCGCCGTCAGCGGCACGGGCAATCAATTTGAGCGCTTCTGGATCATAGTCATAATCTTGGTCGTTCAAAATGTAAGCCATTCGTGTCTGGAGTTGACCGACTTCATGCCGCTTCACATCGAAACGTTGGCAACGTGAGATGATGGTCGCCGGAATCTTATGGGGCTCCGTCGTCGCTAAAATGAAGATCGCATGGGGGGGGGGTTCTTCCAACGTTTTCAATAGTGCATTGAACGCCCCTGTCGAAAGCATATGCACTTCATCGATAATATACACTTTATAACGCGCTTGCGAAGGCGGATACTTGACCTTGTCTCGAATTTCGCGGATCTCATCGACCCCGTTGTTTGAAGCTGCATCGATTTCGAATACGTCCGGGCTCGTCCCTTCCGTAATCGCCACACAGGTTGGGCACGTATTACACGGTTCCCTCGTCGGCGCCGTTTCGCAGTTGATTGCCTTCGCGATAATCTTCGCGAGGCTCGTCTTCCCCGTACCTCGCGGACCAGAAAATAAATAAGCGTGTGACATCCGTTCTTCGAGTAACGCATTTTGAATCGTGCGTGTGATGTGTATTTGACCGACTACCTCTTGGAATGACTGCGGACGATAGACCCGATACAATGCTTGATACGCCATGTCCCTGCCTCCTTTCATCGTTTCATCTTTTATTTCATCATACAAAAAAATCTACAACCCTGGGGCCGTAGATTAAAGTTATTAAATAAATCTGCCGCGCACCGATTTCTGAAAGCACGTCAATGTGCGTTACTCATGCAGTTTGCTCGGCCCAAGCACCCCTGCGGCACACGGTACGTCACCACTTAAGGCTGCTTCCTTCCGGACCTGACCTGGTTCATGGGTGACCGTTGCGCAGGACTCAGACGTCAACGCCACTTACACGAGGACGGGCCACACCAATGCACTCCCTCGAATCGGAATTCAGTCTCGCTATAGCGGATTGCGAGTTACAGGGCACCGCTACCTCCCCGCCTAGCACGGCAAATGGGTAAATGAAGTTAAGCACTTCTTCGAGTGCTATTACATTATACTGTTTAATCAGATGCGTTGCAACCTCTCTGTTCAAGCCGAGCCTGCTTCTTCCGTTCTCGAAGGCCGCGGAAGAAGGTTGTTAGTAGCTCTCCACATTCTTCTGCTAAAACGTTTTCGGTCACTTCAGCTTGATGATTGAACCGATCGTCTTGAAGAAGGTTCATGAGTGTCCCGCAACATCCGCCTTTGGGATCGCGGGCACCAAACACGACACGCTTCACGCGCGAGAGGATGATCGCACCCGCGCACATCGGACAAGGCTCTAACGTCACGAACAGTTCACAGTCTTCAAGCCGCCAGTTACCGAGTACCGTATTCGCTGATTCAATCGCAATCATCTCGGCATGCGCCGCCGCCAATAAATCCGTTTCACGCCGGTTATAGCCGGTCGCGATCACGTCTTCTCCTTTAACGATGACACAACCGATCGGGACTTCCCCGATTGCTTCCGCCTTCTTTGCTTCGGCGATGGCGAGCCTCATAAATCGTTCATCTCGTTCCATATTAACACCCCGTTTCTTGTCACATAGTATGAAAAAAAATGAAAATCATTTCGCTCGCCCTATCTTCTTCATTGTGTGCTAGAATGGAACTTGCACTTTGGATAATGGAGGATGACATCATATGTTTATAACGGTAGAGGGACCGATTGGTGTCGGGAAAACGTCACTGGCCCATATCATCAGTCAGCACTTTTCAATGCAGATGCTGAATGAAATTGTAGAAGAAAACCCATTTCTCGGCAAGTTTTATGAAGATATCGAAGAATGGAGTTTCCAAACGGAAATGTTCTTCTTATGCAATCGATTCAAGCAATTAGACGATATCCACAAACACCACTTGAGCCAACAGCAATCCGTCGTTTCAGACTATCATATTTTCAAGAACTTGATTTTTGCCCACCGTTCGCTGAGACCAGCCCACTTGAACAAGTATGAGCAAATCTATAAGATTTTGACACATGATATGCCGAAACCCGATGTCGTCATCTACTTGCACGCCAGTATCGAGACGCTTATGAAACGCGTAGCGTTGCGTGGACGTGAAGTAGAAGAGAACATGTCTCGCGACTACCTCGAACAACTCGCCCGGGATTACGAAACGTTTGTCGAATCGTACCGTGCGACTCACCCCGAAGTGACGATTCTTTCGTTCAGCGGAGACGAACTTGATTTTGTCCAAAACCCGGACGATTTGACGCACGTTCTCACGACGATTGAACGCGAACTAGAATTGACTAAAGGAGCCCAACTAAAATGACCCTGAATGAAAAATATAACATTCCGAACGACACGATCATTACGATCGGTGGAATGGTCGGAATCGGTAAATCGACAATCACGAACTCGCTTGCCGACGCCCTCAATTTCCGCACTTCTCTCGAGAAAGTGGACACGAACCCATACCTCGATAAATTCTATCATGATTTTGAGCGTTGGAGCTTCCATCTTCAAATCTACTTCTTGGCAGAGCGGTTCAAAGAACAGAAGAAAATCTTCCAATACGGCGGCGGCTTCATTCAAGACCGTTCGATTTATGAAGATACAGGCATCTTCGCGAAGATGCACTATGAAAAAGGCACGATGTCGCCGACAGATTACGAGACGTACTCAAGCCTGTTCGAAGCAATGGTGCTCACGCCGTTCTTCCCACACCCTGATCTACTGATCTATCTCGAAGGCTCATTCGAGCAAGTGCTCGACCGCATTCAACTGCGTGGCCGTGAGATGGAACAACAAACACCGATCGCGTATTGGGAAGAAATGTACGCCCGCTACACGGAATGGATCAACAACTTCAACTTGTGCCCGGTACTTCGTCTATCAATTGAAGAATATGACTTGATTAACGATCCGGATTCAGTCGAACTCATTCTTGAAAAAATCGGGAAACAATTGACAGTCGCTCGTGAAGCAAAAGTAAGATAAAAAGATGATGCCCCGCTCAAAAGCGAGGCATCATCTTTTTTACGGCTGGGCAATCGGGCGTTTTCGATGTGTCGGTGTCTTCCAAGCCTTCCGGTACCCGTCAATCGTATCAAACACAGCCGCCAGAACCGTGATGGCCACAACCAATCCAAACACCCACCCGAACGAGAACACATCGTTCGGGACATTTAGTTCGACCCAGTCGATAAAGCGCGGGTCGAACAAGCGCGACGAACCCGCCATCCAAATGATAAAGGCGGCCGAGGCCACGTTATAGATCAAATTGAACGAGGCGAGTGTATACGTCCAACGTCCTTTCATCCATTTCCAAACACCGAGGACGACTTGAAGCAAAATGACGGCTAAGAACAACCAGACCACTTCAAACAAGAACGATTGATTAAAAATCGGGACAATCATCGAAAAACCGTCCCCTGTCGACTCATAAATCCCGAGAAACCGCTCGGCGTTCAAATACACCCCGAACCAAACCGCCGTAAAGAACAATCCGAATCCGGCATCCAATTTACTGATCCGTCCTCCGCGGTCCCGATCACGCAATGTGGACACATTCCAACTCATGTCAGGGGCGACCGCATCGCTCGGCGCGTAACGCTCAATCAAAAAGAAGACGAGCGTGATCCAAAAAACGAGTTGAATCCCAACGTCCCATAACGTGTCGAACAAATTCGTGAGAAAGATTCCGATTGTCGGCATGGCCGGTCCAGAGAATGTCGGGATGCTCGCCATGAGCAAACCGAAGAAGACTACAGCCATCACGATCGGGACGACGAGCTTGACCACATTGACATACATCGGGAAAAACTTAGGTCCAATCAAATACTGGCCGTCTTTATAACGCGCAGCAACGATGGCCGGATGTCCCATCTGTTCGAGCACGCGCTTCACTTCCGTCTCGGTCGGCTGATCCGGCAGCTTCGCTTCGATATCCTCCCTAATCGCAACGGCAGCTTCGTCTCTCCGCTTCGGCGGGACATGCCTGACCACTTCATCAACATACGCTTCAATCCAGTCCATGACGCTCCTCTCCTTCCTAACGCGCCACCAGTCTCTACCTTATTAAGATTCCCGATTCAAGCCGAGATTAGCCACTTTTCGCTGTTTCGCCACAAACAAAAAAAGCCGCAGACCGTAGTCTACGACAAAAAAAAACGCATCTGCCTGTGCAGACGCCTAAAAAGCGGAGTTGGTGGGATTCGAACCCACGCGGGCTGTTACACCCCTGACGGTTTTCAAGACCGTTCCCTTAAACCACTTGGGTACACCTCCACGATGTATGCAATTGTTGAGCCTCTAAATAAAAATGGAAGAGGTGGTGGGATTCGAACCCACGCGGGCTGTTACACCCCTGACGGTTTTCAAGACCGTTCCCTTAAACCACTTGGGTACACCTCCACGGCTCATATGCAGTTGACGAACAAACATCTCGCTCGACATGATTTATAGTACCAACTCAGCAAGCAGATGTCAAACCCTTTTGTAAAAAAACATTTAAAAAAAAGCCTATCCGGAATGATACGTTCGGATAGGCCATTCCTCGTTTAACGGGGAAGTTCAATTTTTTCAATTCCGCCCATGTATGGACGCAGCGCTTCTGGGATGACGACAGATCCATCGGCTTGTTGGAAGTTCTCTAAAATCGCGGCGACGGTCCGACCGACGGCAAGCCCTGAACCGTTGAGTGTATGCACGAACTCCGGTTTGGCATTCACATCACGACGGAAGCGGATCCCGGCACGACGCGCTTGGAAGTCCTCGAAGTTTGAGCAAGATGAGATCTCGCGATATACACCTTGAGCCGGCATCCATACTTCAATATCGTACTTCTTCGCTGCGGTGAAACCGAGGTCGGCTGTGCACATGCTGAGTACTTGATACGGAAGACCGAGGCGTTTCAATACTTCTTCCGCGTGTCCTGTCAACAACTCGAGTTGTTCGTAAGACTCTTCCGGTTTGACGAAGCGGACGAGCTCGACTTTGTTGAACTGATGCTGACGGATGAGACCGCGTGTGTCACGACCGGCAGATCCCGCTTCTGAACGGAAGCAAGCGCTGTAAGCTGTATACGTGATCGGCAAGTTCGCTTCAGCGATAATCTCATCGCGGTGCATGTTCGTCACCGGTACTTCCGCTGTCGGGACGAGGAAGTAATTCGTGTCGGCCACTTTGAACGCATCTTCTTCAAATTTAGGCAACTGACCCGTCCCTGTCATCGCGTCACGGTTAACCATGTACGGTGGGAGCACTTCAGAATAGCCGTGCTCATCGGCATGCATATCCATCATGAAGTTGATCAACGCCCGTTCTAAGCGAGCACCTAATCCTTTATAGAAGACGAAACGGCTTCCCGTCACTTTACCGGCGCGTTCGACGTCGACAATTTTCAAGTCTTCCATCACGTCCCAATGCTGTTTCATCTCAAAATCGAACTCGGGCTTCGTTCCGACTTCGCGGATCGTGACGTTGTCGTCTTCTGTTTCACCGATCGGCGTTGATTCATGCGGGATGTTCGGGATGCTGAGGAGAATCATGTTCAACTCGGCTTCCACTTCACGTAATTCCTCGTCGAGCAACTTGATCTCATCACCAAGTCGGCGTGTTTCAAGGATCGGTGCTTCCGCGTCTTGCTTATTGCGCTTGAGCTCAGCGATTTGTTTCGTCGCTTCATTTCGTTTTGCTTTCTTCACATCGACCTCGTTGATGAGGTCCCGGCGTTTCTCTTCTAACTCCGGAAAACGGTCGAGCGCACTCAAGTCTTCACCGCGTTGGGCGAGCTTGGTTTTAATCCCTTCAAAATCTTGACGTAATCGTTTGATGTCTAACATAACTAGTTCCTCCTTTTTTGCATAAAAAAGGTGGCACGCCCCTTTCCCGTAGGAAAGGGACGAACCACCTTGGATCCGCGTTGCCACCCTCGTTGCCTAAAACTAGGCCACTCGATGCACGTAACGTGTGCGTGACGTGACTTGTTTCCAAGTCAATGCTCCGAGGCCGATTCAGTTACGTCGTCCCACTAGTTTGCACCAACCACTAGCTCTCTGTAAGTAGATGACTGTAACGTACTTTTCCTCATCGTTGCATCTGTCATTGAATTAATCTTACTTTACAACATCTCGACTCTATCGACAAGACTCAGTTTTCCTAGGACGAGTCGAACCTCCTCTAAAAAGTCTGCGAAGGCCCGACTCATCCGAGTCAAAAATGAAGCGGTCTCGACTGATTCGGCAGTCACAAGTGTTCCTGTCGGCGGACTCTCGCCGTCAAGATAGCGGACGCTCTCTGAAGGTTCAATCGTGACCGTCCCGACTTGTTGATCGACTGCGACCGGTGCTTTCGTGTCCGGAAGGTCATAGACTGGTTCAGGGACGGCTTGTCCTTTCTCGACGAGCACTTCGAACGCCGCTGTCGTCCGCGCAGCTACCGTTTCAACTTCTCCCTCGGCGACGAATACATTCTCCGGCACGATTTCTCCGGTCCGTAAAATCGGTGTCATGACAAAGTCGCGATAAGCGAACTCATGAAGTGCTTTCGTCGCCTCATAGCGCCCGTTGTCCGTCTCGGCCCCAAGGACGACGGAGAGTACGGTCCGACCATCTCGTGTCGATACGCCGATGAAGCAATAACCGGCGTCATCCGTCGTGCCCGTCTTAAAACCGAGCATCCCTGGATACGCCAAATCGCGGCCTGAAAGCATCCGATTCGTCGCTTCGAATCTGACGCCGTCAATGTCGACATACGCTCGCTTCGTCACGTCGAGCACATCCGGAAATTTCGTCAAGTAGGCGAGCGCGAGCCTAATCAAATCATTCGCCGACGTCAAGTTTTCTCCTGGACGACCTGCTGATACAGAATCTAGTCCCGAGACGTTCGCGAACGTCGTCTGGGTCATGCCGAGCTCGGTCGCCCGCTCGTTCATCTGTTGAACGAACGCTTCTTCCGACCCCGCCACCGCCTCGGACAGTGTCACCGCGGCCTCGTTCGCCGAGCGGATGAGCGCCACGTCATATAGTTCCTTGACTGTATACGGTTTATTGACGAGCGGGATGCGGGCGAGCCCTGGTTTACGCGTCAAGGCCAATGCCGCTTCACTCGGCGTCACTTCTTCGTTCCAACTCAGTTCTCCTGACTCGACTGCCTCCCGAACGAGGAAAGTGGTCATCAGCTTTGTGATCGACGCCGGTGGGAGCATCGCATCTTCATCTTTCGAAAAAAGAACCTGCCCGGTCGTCATATCGACGAGCATCGCACCGCTCGCTTCGACTTTAGGCGCTGCTGAAGCGTTCATCGGAAAAACAATAGTTATAAGGACAGCGCATATGAGCACCGATGCAATCCATTTATCTTTCACAGTCTTGCCCCTTTCTGTACGTGTCTCGTTACAGTGTAGCAGAAAAAGACCCCCTAGTTACAGGGAGTCTTCGACTCATGCGAGTTGATGCTTCGTCGCCTTGACGATTTCTAAGAAGTAGCGGTGCATCGACAAGTCATCCGTCAGTTCTGGATGGAACGAACAGGCAACATATTTGTCGTAGCGCACTGCAACGATCGCTTCTTCGACCTCGGCGAGAACTTCGACGTTAGCGTCAACCGCTGCTACTTGCGGGGCCCGGATGAACACCGCTTCAACCGCGTCATCGATTCCTTTGACAGGTAAATCGACCTCGAAACTGTCGACTTGACGCCCGAACGCGTTGCGCTTGACGGTCATCGGGATTTTGCGAAGGTGGGCATCATACCCTTCCACTTCGGTCGCGAGTAATATCAGTCCGGCACATGTGCCGAACATCGGCAACGATGTGTTCGCACGAAGCGGTTCGAGCAGGTCATAGCGGTCGAGCAGACGACGCATCGCCGTGCTCTCCCCGCCTGGCAAGACGAGTCCGTCGATGCGGTCCAAGTCATCGACCGAACGGACGACGAGCGTATCTGCACCGAGCGCCTCGAGCATGCGGACGTGTTCACGAATCGCACCTTGCATTCCGAGTACACCGATCGTCGTCATCTTACCAACCTCGCGGCGCCATGAGCTCTTCTGGTTTGAGCGTGCGAACGTCGAGTCCTTTCATCGCTTCGCCAAGACCTTTTGACAAGTGAGCGATTCGCTCGTAGTCGTCATGGTATGTCGTCGCTTCAACGATGGCACGGGCAAATTTCTCCGGGTTCTCTGCTTTGAAGATACCTGATCCGACGAAGACGCCGTCCGCACCGAGGTGCATCATGAGTGCCGCGTCTGCCGGCGTCGCGATACCACCTGCTGCGAAGTTGACGACCGGAAGACGGCCCGCTTCACGAATTTGCATGAGCACTTCGAACGGGGCACCAAGATCGCGCGCTTCTGTCATCACTTCATCGATGCTCATTGAAAGCAAGCGTTTCACTTGTGCTTGGACAGTACGCATGTGACGAACCGCTTCGACGATGTTTCCTGTCCCTGGCTCACCTTTTGTCCGGATCATCGCTGCACCTTCACCGATGCGGCGTGAAGCTTCTCCGAGGTCACGCGCTCCGCAGACGAACGGCGCATTGTAATCACGCTTGTAAAGATGGAACTCTTCATCGGCCGGTGTCAACACTTCGCTCTCATCGATGAAATCGACCCCCATCGATTCAAGGACACGGGCTTCGGCGATATGTCCGATGCGGCATTTCGCCATGACCGGTACAGATACCGCTCCCATGACAGCTTCGATGATTGTCGGGTCTGCCATCCGGGCGACGCCACCCATTTTACGAATGTCTGATGGTACGCGCTCGAGCGCCATGACCGCCACGGCTCCTGCCGCTTCAGCAATCTTCGCCTGTTCAGCGTTGATGACGTCCATGATGACGCCACCTTTTTGCATTTCGGCCATTCCACGTTTGACTTTATCTGTCCCTACTTGTCTCTTTTCCATATAAATCGCCTCCATTAAGCTAGTCTACTTGCAAGTATAGATTGATTTGACTATATTGAAAGTGCCAGTTTTATATTTTTTAAAGTGGTCAGTTTTAAGAGAAGGGTTCATGCTCGTTTCCTCGAATCTTATTACGTATAAGGGAGGAATGTTTTATGGACCAATGGGACCCGCGAGATCAAGCGGAAAACCGTTCCTTTTACGGGAAGCCTGGACTGATTTCGTTCATTCTCGTCATCGGATTCGTGCTCTATGTTTTCTTCGGCTGACAGAAGAAAGGACAACTTATGGATATGCTCACATTCTCGCTCGAGCCCGAATCGAGCACCCCGCTTTATGAACAGCTCTATTTACACATCCGGCAAGCAATCGTCGACGATACGCTCATGACCGGGACGAAACTGCCGTCAAAACGGAAGCTCGGCCAATTTTTGGACGTCTCGCAAACGACGGTCGAGCTCGCTTACGCCCAGCTGCTTGCGGAAGGATATATCGAGTCGCTGCCACGGAAAGGGTTTTACGTCTTGCCGCAAGAAGAGCTGTACGTCAGGCGTGGCACCAGCACGATCGAACCGCTTCCGACGAAAAAAACATACACGTTCGACTTATACCCGAGTCAGATCGATACGACCGCATTCCCGTTCGAACGTTGGCGCCGTCACTTGAAACAAGTCGTCGCCGAGGAGAATCATGAACTGCTCGCACTCGGGTCGGTGCAAGGCGATCTCGTGCTCCGCCAAGAAATCGCCACGTACTTGTATCACTCCCGTGGCGTTCATTGTTCGCCCGAGCAGATCATCGTCGGTTCTGGGACCGAGCAATTGTTGCCTCAACTGCTCGACTTGCTCACCGACGCGACGACGTTCGGGATTGAAGACCCGGGCTATCCGCTCACGCGACAGCTGTTCGAACACCAAAATCGAAGCTACGTCCCGCTCCCGGTCGACGACAGCGGGGTCCTTGTCGACCGACTCGAGGCAGAGGCAATCGATGCGGTTTATGTGACCCCGGCCCATCAGTTCCCGACCGGTACGATCCTGTCCGTCAGCCGTCGCCAGCGCCTCCTCAACTGGGCGTCCGAGCGGCAAACGTATATCATTGAAGATGATTACGATAGCGAGTTTCGTTACAGCGGCAAGCCGATTCCGTCGCTGCAAAGCATGGACCAAAACGAACGTGTCGTTTATTTGAGCACGTTTTCGAAGTCGCTCATGCCTTCGCTCCGCATCGGTTACATGGTGCTTCCGCCCCCACTGTTAAACCGCTATCGGGAACGGTATCGCCATTTCACCTGTAGCGTGCCGCGTTTCGAGCAACATACGCTAACCGAGTTTATGGCGAGCGGCGATTTCGAGAAACATTTGAACCGGATGCGCAAAACGTACCGCCGCAAACTCGAGACCGTGATCACGGCGTTCAAACCATACGAGCCGCTCGTCACAATCACTGGCGCCAGCGCTGGTCTCCACATCGTCCTCTCGGTCGATACAGCACAAACTAGCGAGCAATTGAAGCAACTCGCTGAACAGTCAGGCATTCGTATAAAGGCGATGGCCGACTATCGTATCAATTCACGCGACACGAGACCGCAACTACTGTTTGGTTTCGCCGCCCTGCCTGAAGCGACGTTACAAACGGCGATCGACCAGTTGATGGCCTGTTGGAATATCGGGAAGGGAGGGCCATATGGGAAAACCTCGCGATGAAACAATGATCAGACGCTCACGCTACGTCATCGGCATCGTCTGTTTGTTGATCGGTAGCCTCTTTTTGACCGAGTCATGGTGGAAAGACCGTGTCGCCACCTCGAACAGCAAACGTGTGACTGAAGCGATTCAACTCCAACAGCCGGATCGGGGCGAATTCGACTTCGAAACGGTCGAACCGTTATCGTGGGACGACTTGTTAAACGTGCGCAATCGATTTCATGATTTGCCGACAATCGGCATGATCACGATTCCAGATATCGATTTAGAATTACCAATTTTGTACGGTCTCGACAATGAGAATTTGGCAGTCGGGGCTGGTACGATGCGCGCTTCCCAACAGATGGGGCGTGGGAATTACGCACTAGCCGGTCATTACACCCAAAGTCCGACAGCCTTGTTCGGACCGCTCCATACGATCAAGACGGGAACGATGATTTACGTGACCGATTTGACGAACACGTATCAATACCGGACGGAGGCACTCGAGACCGTTCCCCCGACACGGATCGACGTGCTTGACGAGACGACAGATGCGACCATTACCTTGATCACGTGCACGTTCGATGCGACGGAACGATTAATCGTCAAGGGAGAGCTCGTGCAGACAACACCTTATATCTCTAACTGAGCGTCCTTCCACACGAAGGACGTTTTATTGTTTTTCAAAAAACATATTGTGAGCGCTTACATAATCAGCTAAACTATTTCTGGAACCGTTTGCACAAAATTGACAATCCGTTGCCCTGTAGACGACCTATTTTACGAAAGAGGTGCTCTCATGAAGAAAAACAATACGGCACGACGTACGACGACATTACTCTTATCTTCTGTCCTGCTCATTCAAGCCGGTGTCCCGGTGAACGTCTTGGCCGAACCGACGACGGTGGCAGTCGATGGGAATAAAACCGATTGGACAGACGTCTCGGCGCTGGCGTCATCGGCAGATGTTGGTTGGCAAGGCTTCGATCTCGGCAATCTTTATCTTCAAAATGACAAAACGAACCTGTACTTCTATGTCGATGCGTTCAACGTCCCGAACTGGGGCGACAACGGCCAATACATAAACATCGCCCTCCAAGTGAACGATGAAGATTCTGGCGTCGCCACGAACCCACTCGGTTATCCGTTCAACTTTAATCAAACAGACAAAAAACCACAGTATCACATTTTACTTCGTGTCGATGGGGACAAGTCTGTCAAAGAAGCCGCGCTCTATGAAGCTGGGAAGACGACCCCGCTCGCGAACTTGGCAAACTTGAACGGTGCTTCGTTCGCCCTCGACCGGACGACAGGATTCGAAGGGAAAATCCCGTTGTCGCTGCTCGGTTTAAAAAATGACGACACGGTCCGTGCTCTCACCGTCCTCAGCGGAAACAATGCCGGTGAACACGGTGCATTCGATACGATTCCGAGCAACGGATCTAACAAACTAGCCGACAGCTGGAACGTCTCGGCCAACCCGTCGACTCAATCTGTGTACAGCCCGGCCTATACGCTCAGCGGCGTCGAGACAGTAACGCAGCTTGAAGTAACGAACGTCGACCCGGCGAATCAGTCTGAAGCTGCCGACGTATCTGCTCCCATCACCTGGACGTTCAATGAACCGGTGACGTTAGACGCCTCAAATGTCAGCTTGATGAGCGGAGAGACGGCCATCCCGTTCACTGCCGAAGCAAACGGTTCGACCGTGACCGTCACGCCGACGAGCAAACTCGGACTCAGTCAAACATACACGGCCACATTGCCAGCCGGGGCCGTCAAAGGTAATCTATCGACCACGACGCTACCCGCGCTGACGACTTCGTTCAAGACCGTCACGGAGCTGGCTGATCCATGGAAGACGCAGCGGTACATCGAAATGCTGTACGTCCGCGCCGATCAAGACTATACCGATTGGAACTTGTGGACGTGGAGCACCGGGGCAAAAGATGGACAAGTGGATCCCTACAAAATTACGGAAGACGGCGCCATTTTCCGGATTCCGGTCGGGAAAGATGCGACGAACGTCGGATTTGTCATCCGTAAAGGAACCGATTGGGCGGTCAAGGACGCTTACGGTGAAGACCGTTACGTGAAACTCGGAAATGATCGTGTCACGAAAGTCGTCGTCGCGAGCGGCCAAGGCACCTTCCACCAAGTACCAACCATTCAAGGACCGGTGTTCGAGAACGGGACCGTCACGTTCTTCTATCGGGACAAAGACTTGTACGAGGCAGGACAGCTCGATCAACTCGACCGTGTCGCCTTAAACGTGAATGGCGTGACCTATCCGATGACGTATGAAGACAAGAACGAATGGTACCGTCATACCGTCCGTCTTCCGGAAGGGACGCATGACTATACGTTCCTCGTCACAAAAGACGGCGTCACGACCGAAGTGACGGACCCCAATTTCGAAGCGTCAACCGTCGAATACCGTCGCCCGGCCATCAAACTCACGTCTTCGCTCGCATCGAAAGCAATCAGTTCGCGGGAGAATGCCGTCGTTCATGTCAAACCGACGTTACCAAAAGGCGTGACGCTTCGTGAACTCTATATCGATGCCCGCCCACTTGGCGGACCGGCTAAACTTTCAATCGATCCGGCGCTCAATAAACAGACGATCGCGGTCAAAGATACGGTCAAGCCAGGCAATAAGACGTTGACGATCACGGCTGTGGACCAATACGGCAACGTCCATAAAACGACGGCTTCCGTAAACGTCCGACCGGTCACGATGAAAGACAAGCAAGCGTTCGACTGGGACGAAGCCCGGATCTACTTCATGTTGACGGATCGTTTCCACGATGGCGACAAGACGAACAATAATCCGAACGGTGAATATTATGACCAAGATCATCTCGAATCGTATCACGGCGGCGATTTCGCCGGGATCACGAAAAAACTCGACTATCTCGACAAGCTCGGGATCAACACGATTTGGATCACCCCGATCGTCGATAATATCGATTGGGATCTCCGCTACGGTAAAGATGGCTCTCAATACGGCTATCACGGTTACTGGGCCAAAAACTTCGAGAAACTTGATGAACATCTCGGAGACATGCAGGCGTTCCATCGCCTGATCGATGCGGCCCACGCACGCGGCATCAAGATCATGGTCGACGTCGTCTTGAACCACCCAGGCTACGGAATGGAACCAGGCGCCGACAGCACAGGGGCGACGAATTTCCCTACGAACAAGGAACGTGATGCCTTTAAAGGCATGATTCGTGACACGCCTGTCGACGGGGATGATTTGAAAATGTCGCTCTCCGGCCTTCCTGACTTTAAGACAGAGGAAGCTGCCGTCCGTGAACAACTCGTCAAATGGCAGACTGACTGGATCAAGCGTTCGAAGACGAAACAAGGAAACACGATTGATTACTTCCGTGTCGATACGGTCAAGCATGTGGATGCGACGACATGGAAATCGTTTAAGAATGAACTGACAGCGCTCAAGCCAGACTTTAAAATGATTGGTGAGCATTACGGGGCGAGTGTGAACAACACAGGCGGCTATCTCCGGAGCGGCCAGATGGATTCGTTGCTTGATTTCGACTTCAAGTACCAAGCGGAAAATTTCATCAACGGGAACATTGATGGGGTCGAGAGCGCTCTTCAATACCGGAACACCCAACTCTCAAACGAAGCGACACTCGGCCAGTTCCTCAGCAGCCACGATGAAGATGGCTTCCTCATCTCTCGTGCTGACGGCGATGAAGGTAAGCATATGGTCGCAGCCTCGCTCCAAATGACGGCGAAAGGGCAACCGGTCATCTACTATGGAGAAGAGATCGGTCAATCTGGGAAACATGCCTTAGACATGGACAAAGGCGAGTTTAACGAAAACCGTTACGACTTTGACTGGAAACGGGTGAACGGTGAAGGCAAAGACATGCACGCCCACTATCAAAAGTTGCTCAACATTCGGGCGGACTATTCAAAAGTGTTCAGCAAAGGAACACGTTCGGTCGTTGCCGGCGGTTCGAGCACCGGTTACTCGATTTTTGAACGGACATACGGAAAAGAGTCTGTCCTCGTCGGATTGAACACGAAAGAGTCGGCTCAAACGGCAACATTCCAAACAAAACATAAGCAGAACACAGTACTCGTCGACCGCTACAGCGGGCGGACGTACGTTGTCAAACGCGATGGCAAGGTGACCGTAAACCTACCAGCGCAAGATCAAGGCGGCACGGTAATCCTCGTCACGAAGTCTAAAAAATAATCAGCAAAAAGCCGTTGTCCCTTTTCAGGAGACAACGGCTTATTTGTTAACGTGAATAGTTTGGTGCTTCCTTTGTGATGTGGACATCGTGTGGGTGGCTTTCTTGCAGGCCGGCTCCAGTCATCCGAATGAATTGCGTATCTTCTCGCAACGCTCGGATGTCGGCAGCTCCGCAATAACCCATTCCTGAACGGAGACCACCAATGAGTTGATACACCGTATCGGCCAGCTCACCTCGATAAGCGACACGTCCTTCAATGCCTTCTGGGACGAATTTTTTGTCCGCTTCTTGGAAGTAACGGTCTTGACTGCCTCGCTTCATCGAAGCTTCCGATCCCATACCACGGTAAGTCTTAAACTGACGACCTTGATAGATCTCCATCTCACCTGGGCTTTCTTTTACGCCAGCCAAGAGACTACCGAGCATGACAGCGCTTGCGCCAGCAGCGATTGCCTTGACGATATCGCCCGAGTACTTGATTCCACCGTCAGCGATGACCGTGACGCCGTGTTCTCGTGCTTCTGTCACGCAATCATAGACTGCCGTGATTTGAGGGACACCGACTCCGGCAACAACCCGTGTCGTACAAATCGAACCCGGACCGATTCCGACTTTAATGACTGAAGCGCCGGCCTCGATCAAAGCACGTGTCGCTTCTGCCGTCGCCACGTTACCAGCGATGATTGGAAGTGTCGGGAACAAATCACGTAGCTCTTTCACTTTCTCGATGACACCAGCCGAGTGGCCGTGTGCTGTATCGACAACGAGCGCATCCACGCCTGCATCGACAAGGATTTGAGCACGCGAAGCAGCGTCTTTTGTTACCCCGACAGCTGCCGCCACAAGAAGACGCCCTTGTTTGTCTTTCGCAGCGTGAGGGAATTGCTCAACCTTCTCGATATCTTTCGTCGTGATCAAGCCCTTTAAAACGCCGGCATCGTCGACGAGTGGTAACTTCTCGATGCGGTGTTGGTGCAGAATTCGCTCTGCTTCTTCAAGAGAAGTTCCGACTTTGGCAGTGACAAGATTTTCTGTCGTCATGACGTCTTCGATCACAGTCGAATAGTCTCTGATGAAGCGAAGGTCACGGTTAGTCAAAATACCGATCAATTTCCGTTCTTGTTCAGAATTGACGATGGGGACACCGGAAATGCGGTATTTACTCATTAAATACTCGGCATCATAAATTTGGCGCTCTGGCGTCAAATAAAATGGGTTCGTAATGACTCCGTTCTCCGAACGTTTCACACGGTCGACATGCTCTGCTTGCATTTCCATCGACATGTTTTTGTGGATGACGCCAAGACCACCTTGACGCGCCATGGCGATTGCCATCGGTGCTTCCGTCACTGTGTCCATACCAGCGCTGATGACTGGAATGTTTAACTCAAGCCCTTCACATAGCTTCGTGCTCAGACTTACATCTCTTGGCAAGACATTTGAAAACCGCGGTACGAGTAAGACGTCATCAAACGTTAATCCTTCTTTTGCAAACTTGTTTTCCCACATAAAAATCGATTGCCCCTTTCTCTATCGGACCCGAATCTTTGTTTCGAAATATTTCTGTAATGGTAACAGGTATGGCTCGAAAGTGCAATTCAATTCACGATGTTCAGAAAGTTCAGAATTGTGTTCATTCCTGTTGAATCCTTCTCAAATCATTCGGAATTTGTCCACGTTACCGGAAAGACAAGCCAATAATAATCGGTTTTAGAAATAGAAAAAGACGACCAAGCATGTGCTTGGTCGTCCTTCATATGGCCTGGCAACGTCCTATCCTCACAGGGGGAGACCCCCAACTACTTTCGGCGCTGAAGCGCTTAACTTCCGTGTTCGGCATGGGAACGGGTGTGGCCGCTTCGCTATCGCCACCAGACAAGGGAATTG
>NZ_SJVA01000020.1:0-29092 GCF_004337195.1 Exiguobacterium sp. SH0S7 | reverse complement strand
TTACAACTGCGAACGCGGTCAGTGGAACCTAAAAAAGATGACCCCGGAACAATATCGGGGCCATCTAATCGCCGCATAGGACATACGGGCTTTTTATTAAACTGTCCATTTTACGGGGCTCAGTTCAGATAGTGATCGATCTTCCCTTTTAGTTCTTGAAAGAATGAAGGGCTGTGATTGTTTTTGAACTGTTCCATTACGAGTGACCAGTCCACATACTTCTCGAACCAAGGGATGGCTTGATTGAGAACCACATCACGTATGTTCATGACTACATCGTCAACATTTGAACCATCGGGCTCAATCCACCAAAGGTCTTTTCGACTTCGCTCAGCTTGATTCTTTAACGTTTGTGTGTAAGCCGATTGGTCCAGTGTACTGTCGAGGGATAGGCGCAAGTAACAATGGTGGACTCTCGGTAGCGATTCTCCTTTTTTTCCTATTTTCACATCAAAGTCGCCAGTATTTAAAAATGGATAGTAAATTCCGCATTCGACAAAGACAGACATTGACGGCCAACCGGTTACATCGGAGAAATATGACCCGACCGCTGTCACATCAATCACCCAAATGTTGTGCTCATTAAATTTCCAATTGTGCCGTGTATTCACCTTTTGAAAACCCTGCTCTCGCAACGCCGGAGACAAGTGTTCACGAATCACTTTATTGATTTCCGCAGAACCGATACGTGGAGTTTCATGAGACATCAGTAGCGCTCCTTTCTTTTGTCATTGTATCTTTTTTCGACTGATCAGCCGGGCCGTGCGCAACAAGGAAGGCAGGAGCGTCCGTCGTTGCCGGAATGCCAAGTAGCGGCCTTCCCACGTCGGTTTGAACTTGTTCTTAAATTGCCTTAACCCACTGAACGGATAAATGTAGCTGATGTTCTCGAAGATGTCCGCCGCGATCCGCTCGGGCCAGTAAGCGAACGTATGCTCACCGACCGATGCGAGTGGGGCGACTCCGAGCCCGACATCGGCATACTCATTCTCCCGCGCCCACTCGATTACGTGAAGAATCAGTACTTCGATTGAGCCGGGCGGGGCGTCACAACACGAGCGCATCAAGTCAATCGATACGGTACCATGCCCGCGCAGCAGCGTGATGAAGGCGACAATTTGTCCATCGACGTCCTTCAGCAGCGCCGTCGGATAATGGGATAGGGACTGCTCGTTGAAAAATCCGAGCGAGAAGCCTTTCTCACTGCGATTACCGATCCATTCTTCGGAAATATCTTTTAACGAGGTGATGATCGCCTCGTTCGGTCGCGTGATCACGTCCACGGTAAAGCCTTTTTTTATGAACTGGTTGTTTAGGGAGCGCATGTTCGCGCGCTTTTTACCTGTCAGTGAGAACGTATCGACATTGATCGTCGCCTCTTCGCCGAGCTTGAAAAACGTGAAGCCAGCGTCATGCAGGCGCGGCATCCAGTTCGGTGTGGCTTGATAGAACAACGGGACATAGCCGAGATGATCGGTCGCCTCAATGAACTGAATCAACAGCTCGGAGGCGGCACTCGTCTCACCTTGTATGTCTCCTAAAACGATTGCGTGATTACCAGATAACGCGAACAACAGGCAGGCTTTGTCATCAGGCCCATAATAGACGCGCTTGTCATTCATGTAAGCCAAATCAAACGTGTGTGATGTCGCATGCGTCGTCTGGAACCGTTCAAAGCGCACCGGTTCGAACGCCTCACCAAGACGGGGACGCTTCAGACGGTTAAACAAGACGAACAGGATACTCAATAGCAGGCCTGATATCATAACAGCGCTCACGCTTAACAGGGCAGCTTGATCCGGTTCAAAGAAAATCGTGTCGCTTTGACTGAACGACTGGAGCAAAATCGCATGTGTCCCGACATATAGACTGACGTACAACACGTTTCGGAAGAAGCGGCTGATGGTCAGGATCGAGCGATACCGCGTGTGCTGGTTTCGGGTCAGCCAAACGAACAAGGCAAATCCGACCACGACCAACGCTTCGAACAAATTGAACCCGCGTGCGAATATACCAAGCGTCGCGAAGAAGAACGACACAGCCGTGATCCACAGCACCCGTTTCGTGCGGATATACATGCCGTAGGTGCTCACTAACGTCAGGAGTCCGGCAACGAACAGACAAAGCGTCCCGACCCATTGCATCCAAGGGGCTGTCACATAAAGCGGGGCCACACTCGGGAGCAGCGTTTGAAACCAGAGGACGAGACTCGTCATCAAAGCGATCAGACTGCCGGCGATCCGACCGGTCTTGGCGAGTGTCCGCAACACGGTGCGCCAGACGACCGTCCCGATTTCATACGATGAGCCGATGATCGGTTTGTATTCGATTTGTTTGACGACCTGGTCCCCGAAGGCGATCGCGGCTAAAAACAAACCAATCATGAACGGGACGATGAAGTAGACGAACCGATAGACGATCAAGGACGACAACACAATCTCTTGGTTGATGCCGAGCTGCGTCATCCCGACCAAATACAATAGATCAAATGAGCCGGCTCCGCCTGGGACGAGTGAAACGACCCCAACGATTGTGGCGACGATGAATACGCCCAGCATACTAGCAATCGGGGCGTCCCCGCCGAGGAGATACAAGGCGTACAAGGCGACGAGTCCTGCTGTCACCCATTCCGCGAATGATGTGGCGATGTAGCCGAGTAACGTCGACCAGCTCAAGTTCGATCGTTTGCGGGTCATATAGATGTAAAGTGGCAAGACGGCTAGCGTTGCCAGCAATATGGGCCAAATCCACTGCTTCGTCGATATCAGCGTTGTAGCCGGAAATAGGCCGGAGAGGACCCCGATCGACAGTAGAGACAGTCCGCTGATCAGCGTCGGTGTCATCCAACCGATAGCCCGGAGCAGTCGCAATGTATCCGTGTACGGACGATACAGCGAGGTCCTGAGTGCGATGCCGATGACGCCGCCGAACCCGAGCATGCCGTTCATCGAGTTGGTGATCCAAGCCGCACGAAGCAGCTTATGGACCGGGATATGAACGTTCAATGAGCGGAGTAAAAAGTAGTCGTATCCGGTCATCGTCAGGACAGCGAGCAAGCCAAGAAGGATCAAGCTGGATTGTTCGAATCCTGTCAGTTTTTCTAACGCCGAGAAGGCGGCTGCGAGCGATAAGTTTTGTAGTTCTTGCCCGCTCTGATAAAGAATCAAGCCAATCAATAGGAATGGAACCAACCATTTCAGCTGCTTCCAAGAAAGTCGTTTTTGCATCATGTCTTCTCCTTACGGCTACAAGCTTAGTGTTAGCATTATATGCTGTTTTGCATGTGAGGAATAGTGAATCCTGTAGTGTATACGACCCGAATTCGCACATCGATTCAAAAACATGAATAAGTCGCACATTGAGCCTAGTAAAAAAACATCAAACCCTCTATATTTGGTACACTAAAGGTGTCCTGTCTTGACGTCTTAATCGGCGTAGTGAACTAGGACGATTCCCGTCACCTTAGGAGACATTTTGGAGGATATTATGATTAAATTACTAGCCGACTCAACTTGCGATTTATCAGACGACATTTTAGCAAAATATGATATCGGTGTAGCTCCGCTCATCATCACGATGAACAATAAATCGTATGAAGACCGCGTCGATATTCAGCCCGATGAGTTTTACGGAATGTTGGAAGCGCTACCGGAATTTCCGACGACGGCGATGCCGAGCCCGGCGACGTTTTTGAAACTGATGGAAGATGCCGTCACGGCCGGCCATCACGAAATTTTATGTATCTGTATGTCGAGTGGGACGAGTGGTTCGTATCAATCGGCCGTGCTCGGCAAAGAATATTTTGAAGAGGCGCATCCGGATTCGACGGTGAAGATTCATATTGTTGATTCCCGTTCGATGAGCCACGGCAGTGGTTGGCTACTTATGAAGAGTGCGCAGATGCGTGATGCGGGTGCGACGTTCGAGGAACTCGTCGACTTCAATGAGGCGTATAAGCTAAAAGTGAAGCACTTCTTGTCGGTCGACGACTTGGATCATTTGATCAAGAGTGGCCGCATCTCGAACGCGAGCGCGATCATCGGCAAGCTGTTGATGGTCAAGCCGATCATGAGCATGAAGAACGGGAAAGGTGCCATCGTCGCCAAAGAACGCGGAACTCGGAAAGTGCTCAAGCACTACACGGACGAGTTCATTAAACGCTACGATAAGGACATCACGAACTTTATCATCATCGGTTATACATCGGACCAGAAAATCGCTGAGAACTTGAAAGTGAAAATCCAAGCCGAATCGGACTTCGAAGGTGAGATCTATCTGATGCAGATGGGTGTCTCGGTCGGCACGCACGTCGGCCTAGGTGCGATCTCGATGTTCTTTGTGGAAAAGTGAAACAGTGAAGCCGTCTCGTGATGAGACGGCTTTTTCTGTGGATAACGTTATCCACAGGTCGGGTCCGACCAGACGCGTTTGACTGAAAAAAAGTTATCCACAATTTTCAACTGATAGACGTCCGGATTACTAAGATTCCGCCACGTCTCGAAATCAAACCGGTTATCCACATGTTGTAACAGAAGCGCGAGCAAATTGCCGTGTGTCACGAGAATCGTCGGACTGTTTATTTGAGTGACGACGTCCAAAATCCGAGCAGTTGCGTCTAGGCCCGATTCAGCTTCGGGTAACTTGAACGAAGGGTCGTCGAACGAGTGGCGGAGTAGGTCGAACCAATCAGCCCGCGGTTCGAGCGAGAGGATGCGCTCACGAAGCTTCGGTTCCTGTTTGATCGTTAAGTTACGTGCTTTAGCGACAGGTGTGATTGAAGCGATGGCCCGAGTGTAATCGCTTGAGATGATGCGCTCGATCGGGACGTCTTCGAAAAAATCGCGCAAGGCGATCGCCTGGATTTGACCGGCTTCCGTGAGCGGAGCCTCAGGTTCTTGACCGGTGGCCGAACAGTGACGGACGAGGTAGATGGTTGGCATAATGGATTCTCCTTGATCATTTTTGATGAGAAGATAATAATGAAATATATGTAAAACGATTTCATGTAATAGGAATTATTTCAATTTATTATAATTCAAGCTGGAGGATTAAATGAGCCATTTTACAGACCAATTAAAAAATTCATTGGAAAAAGGGTTTCTTGATAAGAATCATCATCATATCAGCCCATTTAAACCAGAGCTACTCGTCAATGAGAAGAGCAAGCGGCAAGACGTCTTAACTTCTTTGACGGATGAGTTAAAAGTATGTCGGTCCTTTTTATTTTCTGTCGCATTCATCACCGAATCGGGGTTAGCGACACTAAAATCGACGCTCTTCGACTTACATGAAAAAGGAATTCGCGGAAAAATCATGACCTCGACGTATCAATTCTTCAACCAACCAAAAGTCTTTAAAGAACTACTTAAGCTTCAAAACGTTGAGGTCCGCATCGCCGAAGTTGAGGCGTTTCATTCAAAAGGTTACATTTTTCAGCATAATGAATACTACTCATTAATTGTTGGAAGTTCCAATCTGACGTCTGGAGCGTTAAAAACGAATTATGAATGGAATGTAAAATTGACGTCTCATGAGAATGGGGAAATTGTTGAACACTTCTTACTACAATTTGAGGACATGTGGAATGAGTCGATTCCGCTGACGACAGAATGGATTACAGCGTATGAACGAGTCTATCGTCCGATTTTCGGTGATCGGGTTGCCGAATTTCCAAATCGGTATGATGTGAATCGAATCGAAGACGCGTTACGAGTAGAGCCGAATTCGATGCAGCTCGCTGCCTTAAACGGAATCGAAGCAGTTCGTGCCCAAGGAAATCAGCGTGCCCTCGTCGTTTCCGCTACAGGTACAGGAAAAACATATTTAGCCGCTTTTGATGTACGCCGTTATCGTCCGAACAGAATGCTGTTTGTCGTTCATCGAGAGCAAATTCTTCAAAAAGCAAAAGCAGATTTTCAAAGAGTAATTGGCGGGAAAGATGAAGACTTTGGTATCCTTTCGGGTTCAAGCCGAGCAACGAATGCTAAATATATGTTCGCAACGATTCAAACGATTTCAAAACAAGAGACGTTGAATCAATTTGATCCTGATACGTTTGACTATATTTTGATTGATGAAAGTCATCGCGCCGGTGCGAATACGTATCAACGAATGATTGAGTATTTTACACCGCGATTTTTACTTGGTATGACGGCAACCCCCGAGCGTTCGGACGGATATGACTTGTTTAAACTGTTTGACTACAACATTGCGTATGAAATCCGATTACAAGAAGCGCTTGAAGAAGATATGCTGTGCCCGTTTCATTATTTTGGGGTGACAGATCTTGCGGTGAGTGGAAATCAAGTTGAAATGGATATGTTTAATCAACTCGTTTCATTAGAGCGAGTTACACGAATTGTGGAAAAAATTGATTACTACGGATTTTCTGGAGAACGTTTGTGCGGATTGATGTTTTGTAGTTCAAAACGAGAGGCAAAACGATTATCTGAAGAATTGAATCGGCGTGGATTTAGAACTTGTGCATTAACTGGAGATGATTCACAAGAGAAACGGCGACTTGAAGTTGCGAATCTTGAAGAAGGGCGCTTAGATTATATTCTGACAGTTGATATCTTCAACGAAGGAATTGATATTCCAAGCATTAACCAAGTCGTTATGCTTCGTCAGACAGAGTCGAGTATTGTTTTTGTTCAACAGTTAGGACGAGGATTGCGCAAACATGACTCGAAACGGTATGTCACAGTAATCGATTTCATCGCAAACTATAAAAATAACTATTTAATTCCGGTTGCTTTATCGGATGACCATTCTCAAAATAAAGATTCGATTCGACGGAAAGTGATTGATCGTAGTTATATGTCTGGAACATCGACAATCAATTTTGAAGCAATTGCAAAAGAACGTATTTATGAATCGATTAACCAAGCAAGATTAACGGATTTAAAAGTATTGAAGGAAGCCTATCAAAACTTAAAGAACCGTTTAGGCCGTATACCAATGCTTCTTGATTTCATCAAAAATCATTCGATGGATCCAATTGTCGTGGGAACGAAAAAGGGGCACTATGGAGAACTGTTAAATACAGTAGAGCGTGATCTTCCGAATCTTCCACATTCTCATTCGCAAGTATTATTGATGGTGACTCAAGAGTTATTATCAGGGAAACGAGTTCATGAAGTTTTGTTGTTACAAGCACTTCTACACCGGAAGACAGTGACAAAACAAGAGTTTATGAACTTGTTACTTGAACAAGGTGTTCGTTGTGATGAAGCAACGTTGCAATCTTTAGAGAATGTATTATCGTTAGGCTTTTTCAAAGATGCAGATCAATTGAAATACGGAGGTCACCCGCTCATTACATTGGAAAATGAAGCGTATCAGTTGTCTTCGCACTTACAGTCGCTATTAACAAATGAATGGTTCTACCGCTTGTTTAACGACGTGTTACAGTCTTCGCTCGCAAGAAGTGAGCGTTACGATCAAACTAAACCTTTGACAAGACTTGAGAAATATACGAGAAAAGATGCGTGCCGGCTTTTGAACTGGGATAAAGAAGAGCAATCAACGATATACGGCTACAAAGTTAAACATCAAACGTGTCCGATTTTTGTAACGTATCATAAAGGTGAAAACGTGGAAGCAAGTGTGAACTATGGAGATACATTTATCAATCCTGAAGTATTCCATTGGTTTACGAGAAGTCGCAGAACAACTAAGTCAGAAGAAGTTATTAAAATTGTAAATTCGAAACAGCGAGACATCGACGTTCATCTGTTTGTGAAGAAAGATGACGATGAAGGTGGAGATTTCTACTACTTAGGAGAAGTGACCCCGGATCTGGAATCAGTTCAAGATACGACAATGCTGAATCAAGATGGACAGGAATTGCCCGTAGTAACGATGAATTTACTTTTACAGGAAAGCGTCGATCAACAAATCTACGACTACCTTCATGAACAAACGCATTGAAAAAAGCCGAGACGTATTTTTTACACGTTCTCGGCTTCCGTCGTTTGATTGATGACGTCATTTACGGCAGGGATATCTGCTGGCGCCCAGACGAGGGAATGTAAGTTTTCTCGTTTCAACCAGATCAAAGCGTCATGTTCCGTTGCAACCGGAATGCCTGACTTCAATTCAGCACGCAGTGAAATTAATTGAATGATAAACGTCTCATATTCATGAACGTGTTCATTAATCACTTCATGTGCTGTGATTTCACAGTTTAACTCTTCAAGAATTTCTCGCTCAAGTGCTTCTTGTAGATTTTCACCAGCTTCGACTTTCCCACCAGGAAACTCCCACATATTTGAGATAAGCATATCGGTTGAGCGAAGTGCGCACAAAATCTCTTGGTTCTCATTTTCGATTACAGCGGCTACAACTTTTACTTTTTTTTTCATACTTCTGACCTCGCTCTGTTCGTTTAGTTGCCTTCATCATACCATTCGAAACAAAGTGTGACGTCGGCGATTTCCGAAGTGTAAACTCGATAAAAAGTTTCATCTCTATTTTCACTACTTAACCCTTATCTTTCATCACAAAAGCGTTATAATCAGTATAACGATTACAAAGAAACGATCGGCGAATGGGGATTTACTGAATCGTTTCATACACAAATCCAGGGGAGAAGGATGGGGTTTTAATGAGCAGTGTCCAGAAGAGAACAGACGTCATTTTGATTGGTGCGGGAATTATGAGCGCGACGCTCGGGTCGCTCTTTAAAGAGCTCGTACCGGAGTGGGAAGTCAAAGTGTTCGAGAAGCTCGCAAGCGCAGGGGAAGAAAGCTCGAACGAATGGAATAATGCTGGGACCGGGCATGCCGCCCTCTGCGAGTTGAACTATACGACTGAGAAGCCGGACGGTACGCTCGACATCTCAAAAGCGATTAGCGTCAACGAGCAGTTCCAAATCTCACGACAGTTTTGGGCGCATTTGGTGAACAAAGGATTGATCCAACAACCGGAAGACTTTATCCGCTCGATCCCACATATGAGCATGGTCCAAGGGGAGAAAGATATCCGCTTCTTGAAGAAACGTTTGGAAGCGCTAACAAATAATCCGTTGTTCGATGGTATGGTCTTATCGGACGATCCGGAGCAGTTGCGCGAATGGATGCCGATCGTCATGGAAGGCCGCACGCTCGATGAGCCGATCGCCGCGACGAAAATTGATTCAGGGACGGACGTCAACTTCGGCGCGCTCACGCGGGTGCTGTTTGACCATTTGACGAATCATGATGTCGAGGTCAACTACAAGCATAGCGTCGAGGACGTGACACGGTTGCCAGACGGGCTATGGGAAGTGAAAGTGAAGGACATCGAGGCGAATACGATCGAGACACATACGGCGCCGTTCCTCTTTATCGGCGGCGGTGGCGGCAGCTTGCCGCTGTTGCAAAAGACGGGTATCCCGGAGTCGAAGCATATCGGCGGATTCCCGGTGAGCGGGTTGTTCCTCGTCTGTAAAAACCGTGACGTCATCGAGCAGCACCACGCCAAAGTATACGGCAAGGCGAAAGTCGGCGCGCCGCCGATGTCGGTGCCGCATCTTGATACACGTTACATCGATGGACGGAAAGAGCTCTTGTTCGGACCGTTCGCCGGCTTTACGCCGAAGTTCTTGAAGACAGGCTCGAACCTCGACCTCATCCAATCGGTCAAACCGTACAACGTCGTGACGATGCTTGCAGCCGGGGCGAAAGAGATGCCGCTCACGAAATATTTGATCGAGCAAGTGCTCTTGTCGCACGACAAGCGGATGGACGAGCTCCGTGAGTTCATTCCGACCGCGAAAAACGAGGATTGGGAAATCGTCGTCGCTGGTCAGCGTGTGCAAGTCATCAAAGACACGCCAGCAGGCAAAGGCACGCTCCAATTCGGGACAGAAGTCGTCAGTGCGGAAGACGGTTCGGTCGCGGCGCTCCTCGGTGCGTCACCCGGTGCGTCGACAGCGGTCCACGTCATGTTGAAAGTGCTCGAGCAGTGCTTCCCTGAGCAGTTGCCGGAATGGGAGCCGAAGATCAAGGCGATGGTGCCATCGTACGGCGTCTCGCTCTCAGATCATCCTGAGCTGTTCAAGACGATCCACGAATCGACGGCAATGGCGCTCGGCTTGAAAGAAAAGGGTGTCGTACACAATTGAATCGGTTGAAGCGAGAATGCGAAAATGTTCTCGCTTTTTCTTTTGAATTTTTACATAAAAAAAAGACCGCTTCATATAGAAGGGTCCAATCAAGTGGCGGCAACAGGTTCAGCGCTCAAATAAGCGGCAATCTGTTGATCGATGACTTCTTCCGACAAATGAAGCGCGAGTGAAAGTTCTTTCACAAGAATCGTTTTAGCGTTTTCTAAAATCTTACGATCCTGTTCATATAACTTTTTGTTCAACGAAACTGCTTCGGTTTGTCTCCGAGCAAGCGTGTTGATGACTTGAGCGATGTCGTGACGGTTGCCCGAATGAACGACATGCAAGAATTCGCGGTTCCGGTTATTCGGATGGGGATTCCATTCGACACCAGGAGAGCGGAACGATTCGAGGATCTCTTTTGCTTCTTTAGCTTCCAAGAGTGTCAACATCATGACTTTGTCACTATCGACCGGAATACTGATCTGTAGCTTCTGCGCGTTGTTGATTGGATGGAGCGTATAGTACGACTTCGTCTCACCTGCGACCGTCATATCGGAAATTTCGTCAATGCGACAAACTCCGTGGGTCGAATAGATGATTAAATCATCAATTTTGAACAAATCGATCACCTCTTCCTAATATCCATTATAGAGGTAATTGATGTAAATTGTCAACCCGGTTGACATTGAAGGCCGCACAGACGGAAAAAACCTCTTCTTATGATGAGAAGAGATCACAGTTTCCAGTCGGTTTGGAGCAACGTCTGCAATTGATTAAACGCATCGTCGCCGAGTGTCGTGGCAATTTTTTGTTCGAGATCGGCTTTTAGCGCCTCGTTTTGTTCATAACAGCGGATACCGAGGTCGGTCAGCTGAATGCATTTGTCTTTTCGGCTCGTCGGGTGGTCGGTCACCGTGACGAGCTCTTTTGTCTTCAAGTTCTTGATCAGTTTATGGATCGCCTGGCGTGACACATGGACGTTCCGTGTCACTTCGGAGATGGTCGGATTCTTTCGGTAGATGCGGGTGAGGATGTACCATTCCGAGTTGGAGATGTAAATATCATGTTGTTCGTTCCATGCCCGTTCGCTAATGCGTCGGATTTGATCGTGGCGCTCACCGAGCAAATCCAAAAGGTGCGTTGGCGTAAGTTGTTCGTATGGAGTCAAATTGGTCACTCCTATTCTATTTTGTCGTTCCTAACTATACAAAAGCGGATAGGGCGCGTCAATGCGCTAGTATCTCAATTTCAACTGAACAGATGATCATGTCATACGATGACCCGGTTTAGACGCCAGTAAAAAAACGAGACCAAATGGCCTCGTTTTTTTACTGGCATTCTTTATTTTTGAAATCGATGACCATTCGTCCTTGAATTTTACCTTGTTCCATCTCTTCGAAAATATCTTGGACTTCGTGGAGGCAACGTTTCTGGACGACCGGTACGACCTTTCCTTCGGCCCCGAATTGGAAAGCCTCTTCTAAGTCTTTACGTGTACCGACGAGTGATCCGACGACTTCGATGCCATCGAGGACGAGACGTGGGATATTCAAATCCATTGTTTCAGACGGAAGTCCGACCGCGACAACTTTTCCACACGCTCTTACAGCGTCGACCGCAGAGTTGAAGGCTACTTTTGAAACGGCCGTGACGACCGCTGCATGTGCGCCCCCGAGTTGCTCTTGGATGATTTTGTCCGCAGCGCCCTCTGTCACTGGATTGATGATCATATCGGCGCCGCTGTCTTTAGCGAGTTTGAGTTTGTCGTCATTGATGTCGACTGCGACGACGTACGCATTGAACACGTGTTTGGCGTACTGAATTGCCAGGTTACCAAGACCACCGCATCCGTAGATAACAACGATTTGACCTGGCTTCACGTCAGCCACTTTAATGGCTTTATACGTCGTGACACCGGCACACGTGATACTCGAAGCTTGTGCCGGATCGAGTCCGTCTGGTACTTTGACAGTGAAATCGGCCATTACGATACTTTGCTCGGCCATCCCGCCATCAACGCTATATCCAGCGTTTTGTACGTGGCGGCAGAACGTTTCGCGTCCAGTCGTACAGTACTCACAACGCCCGCAGGCATGATACATCCAGGCGATACTGACGCGGTCTCCGACTTTCAAACTCGTTACGTCGTCAGCAATTTTTGAAACGATCCCGATGCCTTCGTGTCCGAGTACGCGGCCTTGGACATCACCGAAATCTCCCGCGGCAACGTGTAGGTCTGTGTGACATACGCCACAATACTCGACGTCGACAAGCGCCTCTCCAGAATTTAGTGGGCGCAACTCCTTTTCAACCACTTCGATATTCGCTTTGTTAGATGAATTGACTACGACTGCTTTCACTTTATCCCACGCTCCCCATCCTAATTATAGGTAATTAAAGATATATAATTACCAAACTGACAAGAAAAGAATAGCATAAAAAAGGGAATGAAAACGCTTAACTAAAGGCGAAGTCTTGTCGCTTTCATGAACTTTTTTCACATAATGATTTTGGGGAACAGTATAAGACAGAACACGAAAGGAGGATGAATCGTGCCGACACGAACCGACCTGTTTCAAGCCTATAAACAGAAAATCATTGAGCTTCCTGACATGGACGAAACGACGTTGAAGAGCGAGACGTTTCTTCTCGAGGAAGACCCGAAGAAGCAATTGACCATTTATTATGCCCCGTTCGAATACATCAATCCGAACGCCAAAGTCGTCATTGCTGGCATCACGCCGGGTCTATATCAAATGCGACAGTCGTTCGAGGCGATCCGCGACTTGGCTGATGCCTCGGACGAAACAGCGTTACGAGTCGTTAAACAGCGCGGCAGCTTCTCAGGTCCGATCCGTAAGAACTTGGTGACGATGCTCGATGACTTGGACTTGCATCGCCATCTCAACATCGAGACGACGCTCGACTTGTTCGGTGAGGCGAACCATCTCGTCCAAAATACGGCCGTGTTGCCTTATCCGGTGTTCTATAAAGGGAAGAACTACAACGGCTCAAGTCCAGACATATTAAGAACGGACCTGTTCCGTTCTTACGTCGAAGGCAGTTTCGCTGACGAGATGGCCGTCCTCGAAGACGCGCTCATTTTGCCGATGGGTGTCAACGTGCGCCGGGCCGTCGAGACGCTTGTCGACCGTGGGCTTCTTGCGTCAGAACGGGTTGTCAGCGGGTTTCCGCATCCGTCAGGCGGTAACGGTCACCGGCACCGTATTTTCGCCGAGAACCGTGATGCAATGCGGTATCACATCGCCGAGCATTTCAAGCGGCATCCGATTTGAAGGACCGTGAGAGCGGTTCTTTTTTCATTGAAGCGCTTCAACTGACATTTTTACTTTAGTTCGCTAAAATGGATAACGGTTATCATCCACTTTTTCATCATAAAAGAAAGGGACGGTCTATGATCACGTTAACGAATGTAAGCAAACAGTTTGGTCGTGACGAGGCGGTCCGCGACGTCTCGCTTCAGATCGAGCGAGGCGAGATGTATGGCATCATCGGTGCGAGCGGTGCCGGCAAATCGACGCTGCTGCGCCTGATGAACTTGCTCGAGACGCCGGACGCAGGTAAGGTCACGGTCGATGGGAACGAACTGACGAGTCTATCGAGCCGGCAACTCCGCGAACAGCGACACGTCATCGGGATGATCTTTCAACAGTTCAACCTCGTCGGCAACAAGACGGTATATGACAACGTGGTCGCCCCGCTCAAACTGGCCAGGCGACCAAAAACGAAGCATGAGGAGCGGGTGCTCGAATGCCTCCGCTTTGTCGGACTCGAGTCGTTCAAGGACAAGTACCCGGCCCAACTGAGCGGCGGGCAAAAGCAACGCGTCGCCATCGCCCGAGCGCTCGCGAACGAACCGCACGTCTTGTTATGTGACGAGCCGACTTCGTCGCTCGACCCGAACACGACGGCCGAGATTCTCGGCGTGCTGAAGTCGATCAACGAGGCGCTCGGTGTCACGATCGTCATCGTCACCCACGAGATGGACGTCATCAAGCAAGTGTGTGACCGCGTGACCGTCATGGCGGATGGATCGGTGTACGAGACGCTCGATCTCGTCCCGCGTGGTGTCCCGGAAATCGACAATAATCCGGCCTGGTTCGTCAACGAGTTGCGAAAGGCGGGTGAGCCGGATGCCTGACGTGCTCGTTCAATATCAAACCGAGATTTGGCGCTCGATCGGTGAGACGTTCATCATGGTCGGCGTCTCGATCCTCGCCGCCGTCCTCGTCGGCTTACCGCTCGGGACGTGGCTCTACTTGTCCCGGAAAGGGCAGTTGCTCGAGAATCGGGCCGTCTTCTCGGTGCTCAACTTGGTCGTCAACATCGTCCGCTCGTTCCCGTTCCTGCTCCTCGTCGTGTTTTTGATTCCATTTACGCGGCTCATCATCGGAACGGCGCTTGGGACGGCGGCAGCGACCGTGCCACTCGCGATCATCGCCATCGCCCACTACTCTCGTCTCGTCGAACAGTCGCTCCTAGACGTCCCGCGCGGCGTCGTCGAGGCGGCCGTATCGATGGGGGCGTCGATCAAAGACGTCATCTTCAAATTCTTATACGTCGAGGCCCGGTCCGGACTCGTCCTCGGGCTGACGACGTCGATCATCAGCTTCATCTCGTACTCGACCATCATGGGGGTGGTCGGGGGCGGCGGCATCGGAGACTTCGCCATCCGCTACGGCTATCAACAGTTCAAGACAGAGCTGATGCTGTACATGATCTTCATCATGCTCGTCTTCGTCCAGCTGATCCAGTTCACCGGTACGACGGTGGCCCGGGTCATCGACAAACGCTAATCATCTATAGAAAGAAGGAAAATCCATGAAAAAATTGATGGCACTCTTCGCCTCACTCACTCTCGTCCTCGCGGCGTGTGGAACTGACAACGAAACAACGACGGAAGCACCGACGAACGAGCCGCAGACGCTCAAAGTCGCCTCGCTCATCCCACCGATGACCGACATGCTCGAGATCGCAAAAGACCAGCTCGCAGAAGACAACATCGAACTCGAAATCGTCGTCCTCGGCGACAACGTGCAACCGAACACGGCGCTCGCGGCGAAAGAAGTCGATGCGAACTTCTTCCAGCACGTCCCGTACATGGAAGAGTTCAACCGCAGCAATGACGCCAACCTCGTCCCGATCGAACCGATCTATTTCGCCAACTACGGCGTCTACTCGAAAGAGTACGACAACATCGACGACATCCCAGAAGGCGCGACGATCGCAATCGCGAACGACGTCTCGAACATCGACCGGTCACTCTCACTCCTCGCGCAACACGACGTGATCAAACTTGGGGAGAAGAATGGCTCGTACTACACGCAAGCGGACATCACGGACAACCCAAAAAACCTTAAGTTTGAAGAGGTCGACCTTCTCATGCTCGCGCGTGCCTATGACGACGTCGACGCGGTCCTCATGACGCCGGCGTACGCGGCACCGCTCAACCTTACACCGAAGAGCGACGCGCTCTTGACGGAAGGGGTCGAGAACGACTTCGCCATCACGCTCGTCGCCCGTGAAGACAATAAGGACGATGAAGCGATCCAGAAACTCGGTGAAGCGCTCACGAGCGACGAAGTCCGTGCGTTCTTAGAAGAGAATTACGACGAAACGGCGATCCCGGCGTTTTAACGAAAAAAAATGAGCCCATGCGGCTCATTTTTTTTAGAATTCTTCGTATTCTCTCGGGTCTTGGTTGTCGATGCGGCCATCCGGTTTCGTCAACGCATTGATGGTCTCCATCTCGTCCTCGGTCAACTCAAAGTTGAAGACGTCGAGATTTTCTTGTTGGTGCAGCTCACTCGACGAACGCGGGAGCGGGATGACGCCAAGTTGGATGTGCCAACGCAGGATGACTTGCGACACCGTCTTACCTTTTTGGTTGGCGAGCTCGGTGATCGTCTCGTCATGGATGACGGTCCGGGCCCGGCTGAGCGGGCTCCACGCCTCAGTGATGATGCCGCGCTCTTTGTCGGCTTGACGTTGCTCCACTTGCGAGAAGTAAGGATGGAGCTCGATTTGGTTGATGACCGGTGTCTCGCCCGTCTCTTCAATTAAACGATCGAGGTGCTCAGGCATAAAGTTCGAGACGCCGATTGAGCGGATCCACCCGTTCTCTTTCGCTTGGATGAGCGCGCGCCATGCCTCGACGTATTTATCTTGCTTCGGATTCGGCCAGTGGAGTAAAAATAAGTCCCAATAGTCGAGGTTGGCCCGATAGAGCGACTCTTGAATCATATTGAGTGCCTCGTCATAGTCGAAATACTGGCCGCGCAGTTTCGACGTCAAAAACAACTGCTCACGCGGGATACCGGACTGGCGGACCGCTTCGCCGAGCGCACCTTCGTTGTCGTAGCGAATCGCTGAGTCGATGAGACGATAACCGTTACGGATCGCGCTAGTGATGGCGTCGACACCGGCCTCACCTCGTAAGAAGACAGTGCCGAGTCCGATAGCCGGAATCTCGTAACCGTCGTGTAGTTTGATGGTCGGAATGTTCATAAAATGCCTCCTCCGTGGAAATACGTTCTCTTCTCGGCTATTCCACTTTCCCGGGGAATGAAACGTTTGAATGCGAGATGAGTATTTTAATTAAGGACGAAACGCTTTATAACATCCTTCAATCAAATCGATGAGACAGACGACAACGACGGTCAGTACTATGCTCCATACACCCCATTGTGTGAGTGTCGTGAGAGCGACGCTGGTTCGTTCGGCTAGTAGAGCGAGAGCTTCCGATGAAATGAGCTCTGGTTGCAGCAGAATCAGTGCCGTCACTCCAATCCATAGAACGTTCAAGGCCACATTCCATAGGGCGAGCGGTTTCGTCCAATAACGGGCAACCCATTTATAAACTCCGATTCCGATGTCAAAGACGGCTAGCGCAATTACGAACGGGAAAAATCGATCCAATATTTCCGGGTTAATGAGGGGGAATGTCTCTCCATCAATTGATAAGCGAATCCATTGATCAGTGTTCACATAGAGCATCATCAAGACAACGACCATAACAAAATCAAATACGATTGAACTGAGAGGAATGAACTTTGTACGTGGTTTTACGTTCTTTAATTTTTCTGGTGACCATTTCGATAAAGGGACATCTCCTTCTGGGGAAGCCCGCTCGATGATAAAGAAGACAAGCGTAATCCAGAAGAAAGTCTGAATCACGACTTCGAAGATTGCAGAGCTGATTTGAACCAGTCCTTGGATGATGAATTGTACCCATGATGATTCAACATTCGCATCAGCAAGATAAGCGATAGTTGCGAGAATAATCGAGAGTGTGATAGCAATTGGCAAGACGGTCTTCAAAATACTCACATAGCCTGGGAATAGGGCTGGACCAATTAAATGGAGCGGGCGATTGGCATACCGTGCGGCCAGTATGTTCGGGTCACCTAACTGACGGAGGGCCTCCAAGAGAGCTTTCTCGGACGGATTGTCTCCCGTCATATCATCAATCGTGGACTCGAGTTCAAGCGCAACATCTTCTCGCATCGACTCAGGGATTCGAGACGTCACTTCTGCAATATACACATCACGAAGGTTCATGGTCGTTTCCTCCTTCTATCAAACGGTTTAATGTGAGCGACATCTTATTCCATTCCGCATACAACTCCTGCAACATATCCGTTCCCTCTGCGCTGAGGACGTAATATTTGCGAGGCCGGCTCTCAGTCGTATCCCACGAGCTTGTCACGAGCCCTTGCTTTTCAAGCCGCCTTAAGAGCGGATAGAGCGTGCTTTGATCGATGCTGACATCGGCATCGAGAAGCGCCTGAACAAGTGAATACCCGTACTGTGGTGTCTTCAGTTGACTCAAGACTGCAATCGTCAAGGTGCCTCGTCGTAACTCGGTCATCAATGAGGCTTTTACATCAGACATCTCTTTGCCTCCTTCGATTCTTTTTATACTGTATATTATACACTATAGTGTGATGTACAACAATTATGAATAAAAGTATTAGGAAACCGGAATTCAGTTGCCTATTTTCCTGTTTTTGGGATAATTGGAGTGAGGTGATTGGGATGAAATGGTGGTGGGCGCTTGGTTTGGCAGTGACGGTTACGTTACTTTACGTGAATGACGCGTGGTACGGAGGTGCGGCGACATTTGGTGTGCCGATCGGTTGGATGATTTCGATATTGATTTTAGTGAAGCTCACGTATCCGAGAAGTAAAGTATGGTCCGCATTTGTGAGTGTGTTTTTAGTCGGCGCTACAATCGTACTTTCGATTCCGACTTACTCGGTCGCTGCCGCGGAACAAGAACTGTTCACAACGTACGGGAGTGTCACTTATACGGAAAGTGTGCGAACGAACGGGGACGAATGGAATCCGTTCACCCCAACTGTCGCTTATGTATTTGAAACGGAAACGGGGGAGTCGATCCTGTTCATCCCGGATACTGGGAAGTCGTTTGAACTATAAAAAAACTCGTCCCCACGTGGAGGACGAGTTTTTCGTTAGTTGCGGATCATGTAGTCGAAAGCACCGAGTGCGGCTGTCGCACCAGAGCCCATCGAGATAATGATCTGTTTGTAGGCACTGTTCGTGCAGTCGCCTGCCGCGAACACGCCTGAGATGTTCGTCGAACCATGATGGTCGACGATAACCTCTCCGAAGTTGTTGCGTTCAACCGTATCGAGCCAGTCCGTGTTCGGGACGAGGCCGATCTGGACGAAGACGCCTTCAAGTTCGACGTGATGCGTTTCGTTCGTCTCACGAGACATGTACGAGATTCCGTTCACTTTGTCCGTACCTGTGATTTCAGTCGTCTGGGCGTTCGTGACGACGGTCACGTTCGGGAGACTGTGAAGACGGTTTTGAAGTACTTGGTCGGCCTTCAGTTCAGATGCGAACTCGAGTACCGTGACGTGCTTGACGATGCCGGCGAGGTCGATGGCCGCTTCAATCCCAGAGTTACCGCCGCCGATGACCGCGACACGTTTGCCTTCGAAGAGTGGACCGTCACAGTGTGGGCAGTAGGCGACACCTTTGTTTTTAAACTCAGCTTCGCCTGGGACGTTGACGTTGCGCCAGCGTGCCCCTGTCGACAAGATGACACTCTTACTCTTCAGAATCGCTCCGTTTTCAAGTTCGACTTCGACGAGGTCTTTCTTCTCAAGGCGCTTCGCGCGTTGAAGATTCATGACGTCGACGCCATATGCTTTCACGTGTTCCTCTAAGCTCGCGACGAGTTTTGGACCTTCCGTGTACGACGTGCCGATGAAGTTCTCGATGCCCATCGTGTCCATCACTTGACCACCGAAGCGTTCAGCGACGATGCCGGTACGAATGCCTTTACGAGCTGCGTAAACGGCCGCACTTGCACCAGCCGGACCACCACCGATGACGAGGACGTCATACGCTTCTTTGTCTTCGAACGCTGAAGCATCAGGACCCGTGCCGAGTTTCGCCAAGATCTCTTCGAGCGACATCCGTCCGTTACCGAACGCTTCTCCGTTCAAGAAGACGGTCGGGACGGCCATGATTTCTTTCGCTTCGACTTCTGCCTTGAACGCGCCGCCGTCGATCATCGTGTGTGAGATGTTCGGGTTGAGCACGCTCATGACGTTCAGTGCCTGGACGACGTCCGGACAGTTATGGCAGCTGAGGCTGATGTACGACTCGAAGTGGTACGTGCCTTGGATGTTTTGGATCTGCTTGATCGCATCTGCGTCAACTTTCGGCGCTCGGCCGCTCACTTGGAGCAACGCGAGGACGAGTGACGTGAACTCATGACCGAGCGGGATCCCGGCGAAGACGATGCCCGTCTCTTCAGACGGACGGTTCACGCTGAAGCTCGGTGTGCGAACGAGTGTGACGTTTTCGACGGAGATACGTGACGACATGCTCGCAAGTTCGTTCACGAGGTCGAGCATCTCTTTAGAGACCGCGTCATCACCAGCGCTCACACGGAGGACGACGTCGCCCTCCATGAGCTGCAAGTATTGGTCTAATTGTTGTTTAATATCTGCTTCTAACATGGAATCCGCTCCTTACAACTTGCCAACGAGATCGAGGCTTGGACGAAGTGTCGCTGAGCCTTCTTCCCATTTCGCTGGGCAAACTTCGCCTGGGTTGTTGCGGACGTATTGTGCTGCTTTGACTTTGTTGACGAGCGTGCTCGCGTCGCGGCCGATGCCGTCTGCGTTGATTTCAACAGTTTGGATGACGCCGTCTGGGTCGATGATGAACGTACCGCGGTCAGCAAGGCCATCTGCTTCGTTCAAGACGTCAAAGTTGCGTGAGATCGTGTGTGACGGGTCGCCGATCATGATGTATTCGATCTTGCCGATTTTCTCTGACGTTTCGTGCCAAGCTTTGTGCGTGAAGTGTGTGTCTGTAGACACTGAGTAGACTTCGACACCGAGGTCTTTCAATGTCGCGTATTCGTTTTGAAGGTCTTCGAGTTCAGTCGGGCAGACGAATGTGAAGTCAGCCGGGTAGAAGCAAACGACGCTCCATTGACCTTTAAGGTTGTTGTCTGATACTTCGAGGAATTCTCCTGTTTGGAACGCTTGTGCTGTGAATGGTAAGATTTCTTTGCCGATTAATGACATGGGGTATGTCCTCCTTGGGTTTTTACTCTAGCGGAATTGTATCTCTACTAGAATAATTATAATGTAATACTAATTTCATATAACTAGGCGAAATTGTCAAGACGTATGCATGCTGCCTAAAAGGTTGATCTATCAAGGTGTTTATGTAAAATCGCATCATAACAGTAAAGAGAACGGTTACATGAAAACTGCTAATTTGTTTTTTTAAACTCATATAAAATGAGTAGAACAGTTATTGGTTAAAAGAGTAAAGAAGAGATTAAGCGCTTCATTCTCGTAAATAATCAACATTTTATCAATTGCATACAAAAAAACCTTATCCAGATTGGATTAAGGTTCGTCAAGTTGTTAACTTATGAATCAGTTGTTTATTATAGTCCGCTCCGTCTTTCCCTTTGTGCATGCGAGCGTGGCAATTTGGGCATAATGCAGCCACTTGATCGGGACGTGATAATCCATCATCTGATTCTTTATATAAAGAATGGAGTTCGAGATAAGGACCTTCTTCTGTTTCAAACGGGGCTTGGTTTCCACAAGCTTCACAGCAATTATTTGCCCGAGCCAGCACAGCGTAATAAAGAGCTGCTGTTTGTTCGCGAACTTGTAATTTTCGAGCTGGCATACTTAAACCAGTAGCTCGTTTCGGATCACGTAAAGCAATTTCATTTAACTCTTCAACGGTTTTATAGCGCATAGTTGATGCAAAATGATGGGCTTCTTCTTGAACAACGTGTAGCGGTTCGAATGCAAAAACGATTACTTCGCGCTGGTTATGGTGTTTATCAATTCCGAATTGAATGTCGTAACCGATTAAAATAAGTTGATCCACGAAGCGATAACTACCTTTTCCAAGTGATTCGAAGAGATAGACGTCTTCTCCATTTTCGATATGGTTTAGAAGAGCTTTGTTTCCAAAAGAAAAAGATTGGTTTCCTTCCTGACCCTCACCACTGTAATAATATAAACCGTCGTCTTCACTCCAGCCATTCTTGTATCCAAACTCTTCATCCATCCCGCTATCAAAAATAAAGATTAGCTTATGTTTGTTCGGAGTACTAATTCCACGTTGACGACTCCCGCCGTATTGATCGTGAAGGACAGAGCGTTTGTATAGTTTGTTTTTTTCGAACAGCATATGTCACCTCGTTTGTTTAGTTGTTCTACAATTATCCTGCTCAATTGTATCATGTCTATTTGTGATTCTGTTTGTAGGATAAACGAAAACAAATCAAGCATCTCATCTAAAAACGGGAATACAATTCATGTAGCCACGTCCATATTCATTTTCATTATGAAAGAAGGCAATGGTCATGAGAGATGTCCAGACAGATGAATATTGGTCCCGTCCTTCTATTGACTTAATCCAAGCACTCGACTCATCAACTCACGGCCTCAGTTCTACTGAGGCCAAGCGTCGTCAAGTCGAATTTGGATTAAACGCGCTCGCCAAAGAACGCCGCTTTACCCGGCTTGCGTTATTGCTTGGGCAATTTAAAAGTCCGATCATTCTCATTCTGCTCGGTGCGACGCTCATCTCGGCACTGACGGGTGACTATATCGATGCGGGCATCATTCTAACGATCATCTTGGCGAGTGCCGTCCTCAGTTATTTTCAAGAACTTCATGCGAGCAAAGCGGTGGAAGAATTGCGTGACAAAGTGAAAGTCCACGTCTTAGTTTGGCGTGATGGCAACTTGATCGACGTGCCTGCCATTGAATTAGTACCCAGGCGACGTCGTCGAACTGTCGGCAGGGAGCTTGGTGCCGGCTGATGGGATTCTTCTGACGAGCGAGCATTGTTTCGTCAATCAGTCGATGCTGACCGGGGAGTCGGGTGCGGTCAAAAAACAAGTCGGCGTGACGGCGCCTGACCAGTCGTTAGAACAACGCTTCAACTGCGTCTATATGGGAACAAGTGTCCAAAGCGGGAACGCGGCGATGCTCGTCGTTCACACGGGACGGACGACCGAATACGGTGAAATCGCGAAGCGGTTGACGCTCCGCCCTCCGGAGACGGAGTTCGAACGAGGAATCCGTCATTTCGGTTATCTGTTGACGCGCATCATGCTCGTGCTGACACTTGTCGTCTTCGCCATCAACGTTTGGTTCGAGCGGGATGTCATCGACTCGCTCTTGTTTGCTGTGGCGCTTGCGGTCGGGATCACACCGCAACTTCTCAGTGCCATCATCAGTATCACACTATCCCAAGGTTCACGAGCAATGGCACAAGAAGGGGTCATCGTTCGCAAATTGACCGCCATCGAGAACTTTGGGGGCATGGACGTACTATGTACGGACAAGACGGGGACGCTGACGGAAGGACAAATTCGAATCGACGATGCAGTCGATGCGAGCGGTGTCTCCTCGGAAGAGGTGTTCCGAGCCACCTATTTGAACGCCACGCTCCAGACGGGAATGAAGAACGACTTAGATGATATGATTCGCCGTCACCGCCAGATCGACGTGGCGGCAGTGACGCGTCTCGGGGAAGTCCCGTTCGACTTCATGCGAGAGCGCTTGAGCGTTATCGTGCAAGATGGGCAGGACGTTCGCATGCTGGCGAAAGGTGCCTTCCATAGTGTTCTTGATACGTGCGACCATGTATGGAAGCACGCGACGAGCCACCCGCTCGACTCGTTCGCGCGAATGGAGCTAGAAGTTCAATTTGAAAACTGGAGCGCCGAGGGTATCCGGGTGCTCGGGGTTGCGGAAAAACGAGTGACGATTCGTGACGAGTACAGTGTCGACGATGAGACCGGTATGACGTTCATCGGTTTCTTGCTCATATTCGACCATCCGAAAGCTGATGTCGCCGAAACGATCCGTCAACTTGCCGTCTATGGTGTCGACCTCCGGATCATCACAGGCGATAACGCTTCGATCGCGCTTCACACCGCTGAAGCCGTCGGTCTGCAAGTCACCGGTATCCTGACCGGGAAAGACTTGGTTCGAATGTCGGACGAGGCATTGTGGCAAAAAATCGAGACGACGACACTCTTTGCCGAGGTCGACCCGAACCAAAAAGAACGGATTATTTTGGCGCTCAAGAAAAACGGTCACGTCGTCGGGTACATGGGTGACGGAATCAATGACGTACCGGCGCTCCATGCGGCCGACGTCAGTCTGACGGTCGAGAATGCGGTCGATATCGCCAAAGAGTCGGCTGATTTGGTACTCGTTAGAAAGAGTTTGCGCGTCTTGCTGCGTGGTATCGTGCTCGGCCGGACGACGTTTGCGAACACGCTCAAATACATTATGGTGACGACGAGCGCCAACTTCGGGAACATGTTCAGCATGGCCGGGGTCTCGTTGTTCTTACCGTTTTTGCCGCTGTTACCGAAACAGATTCTCATGATCAACTTCTTGAGCGACTTCCCGGCCCTGGCCATTTCGCAAGATAGAGTCGACACCGAGGATGTGCGTGTGCCCAGACGATGGGATTTGAAAGAAGTGCGGCGCTTCATGATCGTCTTCGGACTCGTCAGTTCCTTATTCGACTACACGGTGTTTTTAGTGTTGATCGTCTTATTCAATGCGAACGAGTCCGTGTTTCAAAGCGGTTGGTTCGTCTTCTCGATTTTGACCGAGCTGCTCATCTTGATGATCATGCGGACACGGCGGATCCTGTATCACAGTCGTCCGGCCCCGATCCTCTTATTCGCGTCGATCCTTGTCGGTGCGGTCGCGATCGTCGTGCCTTATTTGCCGAACGCGTCGCTGCTCGGCCTCTATCCGTTACCGTTCCCGATTCTATTCACGTTACTCGGGCTGCTGGTCGGCTATGTCTTGCTCAACGAAGCGGTGAAACGCTGGTTTTATCGGGAAAAATAAAAAGACAGAGGTCGCCCTCTGCCTTGATTCATCACTCTGCCATCAACGCACATACTGCATTCGAATACGCTACCGGATCTTCAAGCGGTAACCCTTCGATGAGGAGTGCTTGCTGGTAAAGAAGATCGGTATATTGTTTCGCTTTCGCCTCGTCTTCCGTGTAGACGCGTTGCAACGTCTGGAAGATGGCGTGGTCGGCGTTCACTTCGAGCACTTTTTCTGCTTTCATACCGCCGCCGTTCGGCATCGTGTTCATGATCTTCTCCATCTCAATCGAGACGTCACCTGCGACCGTCAAGCAGACCGGGTGCGACTTGAGACGGGTTGACGCGCGCACTTCTTTGACACGTTCGCCGAGCTCGGTCTTCATGAAGGCGAACAAGTCTTTATTGTCTTCATTGAGCGAATTCGCCGCCTCATCGTCGAGACCGAGGTCACCGCTCGCGACCGACTTGAACTCTTTGTCTTCATATGACTGGAGCACTTTGATAGCGAACTCGTCGATCTCTTCCGTGAAGTAGAGGATCTCGAAGCCTTCTTCTTTCAAACGTTCCGTTTGCGGAAGAAGGTCGATACGATGGATCGATTCGCCCGTCGCGTAATAGATGTACTTTTGGTCCTCTTTCATACGCTCGACGTATTCTTTCAGCGAGACGAGCTTTTTCTCGTTCGACGAGTGGAACAAGAGCAAGTCCTTCAACTCATCCTTCGCGGCGCCGAACTGGTCGTAGACGCCGAACTTGATTTGGCGGCCGAACGCGTCGAAGAACTTCTCGTAGTCCTCGCGCTCATTCTGAAGCATCTTCTCGAGCATGCCTTTAATTTTCGACTTGACGTTCTTAGCGATGACGCGCAGTTGGCGGTCCTGCTGCAACATCTCCCGGGAAATGTTGAGCGATAGGTCTTCTGAGTCGACCATCCCTTTGACGAAACCGAAGTAGTCCGGCAATAAGTCAGGCGATTTCTCCATGATCAAGACGCCGTTCGAGTAGAGCTCGAGCCCTTTCTCGAACTCTTTCGTGTAGTAGTCGTACGGGACCGTCGATGGGATATAGAGGATCGACTGATAGCGGATCGAACCGTCGACGTTCAAGTGGAGATGTTTGAGCGGCTCGTCGAAACCGTAGCGCTTCTCGTGGTAGAACGTCGTGTAGTCCTCGTCCGTCAGTTCGTTCTTCCGCTTGCGCCAAATCGGGACCATACTGTTGATCGTCTCTTCTTCGACGTAGTCCTCGAATTCTTCCGAGTCGTCTTTTGGACGGTGTTTTGTCACGTCGAGTTTGATCGGGTAGCGGATGAAGTCCGAATGCTTCTTGATGAGCGAGCGGATCTCATATTCCTCTAAGAACGAAGAATACGTATCGTCTTCGGTGTCGGCTTTCAAGTGTAAGACGATTTCTGTTCCGATCTCTTGTTTAGACGTCGGCTCGATCGTATAGCCATCGATGCCGTCTGACTCCCAAAGATATCCTTGGTCACTATCGACTGAACGGGTCCGGACCGTCACACGGTCGGCGACCATGAACGCGGAGTAGAAACCGACGCCGAATTGACCGATCAGGCTGTGGTCTTCTTCCATCTTCGTCGCCTGCTTCATTGCGAGCGAACCGCTCTTGGCGATGATCCCGAGGTTCGATTCGAGTTCGTCTTCCGTCATCCCGATCCCGGTGTCACGGATTGTGACCGTGCGTGCGTCTTTGTCGAGTTCGACTTTGACGAAATAGTCGTCCTTGTTGAAGTCGATCGCCTCGTCCGAGAGGGCGCGGTAATACATCTTGTCGATGGCGTCACTCGCGTTCGAGATGAGCTCACGCAGGAAGATGTCCTTATGTGTATAGATTGAGTGGACCATCAACTCTAAAATTCGTTTCGATTCGGCTTGAAACTGTTTTTTTGTCATGACCATTCTCCTTTGCCGTTCGATTTTGGCACTCTTTACATAAGAGTGCTAACACTCTTCATTATCCTAGTTTTTGGAGAGATGTCAAGGTGCGAGAAAACAAAAGATTGACGACGAAGCGTGATTCGAGTATTGTTGAGTACATGCGATGAGCTGGTCTATGTAAGACGGCGGACATTCCTTCGGGAGCACGTTGTGGAGCGTGGTTCGACGCGGTAGACTTTTCGAGAGCACCTCTTTAGAGAGGTGCTCATTTTTTTTTGCCTAAACATCAAGCCCCTTCAATTGCGAAGGGGCTTTTGTCATGCCCGCACGTAAGCGAGCAGCATCTCTTTTAAGACACGTTGTTGGATCATTGGGTCGATATCTTTCTCTAAATAACTGATGTGCGACTTCAAGATGATGTTGTTGCCGAACGTGCCGAACGCGTTGATGACGGTGATGACCGTCTCTTTCACGTCGATATCGTGCCGGAACGACCCGTCCGTCCGCCCGTCTTGGATGAGCGGCTCGAGCGTCGCCATGATTTGGCGCTGTAGTTCGATATAGCCATCGATTCCTGGGAGCGGGGAAGCGACGAACGAGGCATAGCTCTCGAACGCCTCGCGGAATCGGGAGTGGCTCGTCTGACGCAGCTGTTGCCCAAGCAAATAATCGAGGATTGCTTCTAGTCTTGAATAGGCGTCACCGGGATGCGCCGTCAATTCCTTGAAGACATGCAGCGTCGGTGTCAAGTTATGGATGGCGGCCGCGACGATCAGTTGGTCTTTTTTCGGGAAATAGCGGAACAGCGTTGCCACCCCGATGTTTGCAGCGTCGGCGATGTCCTGCATTTGGACGCGCTCAAACCCGTCTTTTAAAAAAAGTGTCTCAGCTTGATTGATGATGTTATTCAAGCGCTCTTCTTTATTTTGTTGTCGTTTGTTCATCTAATCACCTCTTTGTTGTCTCGTCATTATAACGTGTTCAGGCAGTTTCGTTGAGAATCAAATGTGCCTCGTCTATTATTATGATAGTTAGACTATCGTAATTTAAGAATGGAGAGAATTCAATGCGATTAAAGGGGAAAGTTGCGGTCATCACAGGTGCAGGCAGTGGTATGGGAGAAGCGACGGCGAAATTGTTCGCAAAAGAAGGGGCGACGGTCGTCGCGACCGATATCAATCTTGAAGCAGTAACGAACGTCGTCGAGTCGATTCGAGCGCAGGACGGGGAGGCGCTTGCGATTCGCCATGACGTAACATCACGTACAGATTGGGAGAAGGTTTACGCAGAAGTCCAAGCAACGTGCGGCAAGCTCGACATTCTCGTCAACAACGCTGGCATCGCGCTCGCTAAACCATTTTTACAGCAGACAGAAGAAGATTGGGCGCGAACGTATCGCATCAACATCGATGGCGTCATGCTCGGAACGCAATACGCGATCCCGCTCATGGAGAAGAATTTCGGAGGCTCGATCGTCAACATCTCATCAATTTCGGCGTTGACCGGTATGGCCGGAGCAGGAGCGTATACGGCATCGAAAGGTGCGGTCCGCTCACTCACGAAAGCAGCAGCCGTCGATTACGGCAAACATAACATTCGCGTCAACTCGGTCCACCCGGGCTATATCGTCACGCCGATGAGCGCGCCGCATATGGAGCATCCAGACTATAAACAGCATTTCTTGAATCAAGTCGCCTTACCAAACTTAGGGACGGCACATGAGGTGGCAGCAGCCGTCTTGTTCCTCGCGTCAGACGAGGCGAACCATATTACCGGCATCGAACTACCGGTCGACGGGGGCGTCACGGCGAAATAAAAAAAGAAATTCAGTTCTTCAATGAACTGAGTTTTTTTATACGCGACGATAGCTATGCTAGACTGATATTCAAAAGGAATGATTATGAGGAGGGGATTGGATGGACTGGTATTTGGACAATGTTGAATCCTTACATAAAGAAGCGCCATATACGTTCTATATTCCGAGCAAAGACGTGTTGAATCAGTTGAAAGTTGATGACTACGTAAAATTGATTTTTACGACTCAAGTCGCTGAATCTGACGGGTATCGTGGTGAACGAATGTGGGTTCAAATCACAAAGATCAACGGGAATGACTTTGAGGGTGCTCTAGACAATGAGCCGGAGCGCTTACCGATAACGCTGGGTACCATCGTGTCGTTCGGGGTGGAACACATTAATCAGACTGAATATGAGGATCCAGATGCAGCCAAATGGGATTATTATTCCGATACGCTCGTGACGGTCAGCGCGGACGTGTTAGAACGAGAAGAATTTCATTTCATGTTGCGCGATGAGCCTCATGGGGAAGGCGACTCGGGTTGGTCGTTTTTGAGTGGTTACGAGGACGATGCGTACTTAAGTGACGCCAAAAACTTTCGAATTGTGCCGATTGGAGTCATCTTGAATATTGATGACTCGATCCTAATGTTCACCCAACAACCACCGCTTTGTGCGTATGAACGGGACGAGGAAGGGAAGTTTCAAGAAATCCAAGATTATGATTGGGATGGGTATTTGAATGGCTAACAAAAAGGAGCGCTGTGAACTGAACCAAAAAAGTTAGACACTAAATAATTTGTCAGGCGACTTCGAGAACCTGGGTCCGGTATTCCACCGGGCTCAGGTTTTTTAGTCGTTTCTTGATGCGACGATGATTGTAGTACTCGAT